>NZ_JAMXAY010000021.1 GCF_025460835.1 Parapedobacter soli
CCTGCAAATCCAATCCCCAAAATTCTTAAAAGCGAAATCCCTGGATGCTTTTGGCATGCTCAAATGCTTCGTACAACTTGCCGATACCCAGCTCATTGCCGCTGAAATAGTCGCCAAATGCGGTTAGCTCGCCGCGGTATACTTCCGGCCGGGCCAACATTCCCGTTTTGCCCATCGCCGCACTAACGGTGAGTGGAAGTTCTAACGTATTTTTGAAGCTATAACTTACGCCCCCGGCCGGATACAGCCCCCATTTTTGATCATACAAAGAGCTCCCATCAGCACGGAGGGTCAGGTTCACATTCAGGTCGTCGTTGAAATCCAGTTTCCAGAGGCCGAAGAAAGACAACAGGTTATCCCGGTCGTGGCCCGACCAGGCATCGGTCTGGCTGGCGTTGTAACCGGTTACCACTTTGACGAAATTGGACCCACCGTATTCCAAATTCTTATTTCCGTCGACGGAGGTAATGCGGTTATCCGTGGTCCGGACCTCATTACCCAGTGTCATCGTCAGGTCCGTCCGGTCGGAAAAACGGTGGCTGTAATTCACCGTGGTGTTGATGGAAATCAACTGTCGCTTTACGGCGGCGCTGGCGGCGCGGACAGATCCGTCCAACACATCAGACGGGATGAAAAAATCGCGCTTAGCACCCTCGTATGATATACCCGCCAAGGAGGTAACGGACCACTTCGGAGCCAATTGATAGCTGAGCCGCAGCGATGAAAGCTGTGCCGTGTTCTTATTGTCATCCATGAAGAATGTTTCATCAGGCACCACTGGGCGTGGCAGCCCACGCTCGTATTCGCCGGCATAGCGGCCTTTCCGATTGGCGAGGGTTAGATTGCTGTAGAATTGCGCCGTAAACTGTGGGGAGATGTTATAGGTTGCGTTTAAAAACAACGATTGTTGGGTAAATTTGGTTGCGGCCACCGCTCCGTTATCCTGCTCGTTCGTAAACCCGAACAAATACGACCCGAAATCGCCGCCCCCGTCTATGATTGCCCGCTGGCTGTGGGTAATCTCCCGGCCGTATACCTCCCGCCGGGCCGTGGTATTGAAGTTGTAGAAGGCATCTTTGCGGTAGTTGAAGTCGTTCAAATAATTGGTGCCGGCAAACGCCGATGCACTGACATGCAACGGCCCGGTACGCCCCTCCTTCAATACGATGTTAATCGCCCCGTTTGCCGCCAGTACACCATAAGCGGCCAACTGGTCCACCGCTTTGATGATCTCGATACGTTCAATCTGTTCGGGGGCATAATAACTCAACGGGTTAATCGCCGTCACACCGGAAGGGCTGCCAATAATCGGCACGCCATCGATCATGATCATCGGCATGGTGGAATCATCCGTCGGATCCATACTCAGTCCGCGGAGGTTGATGACCGACTGGGTGCCGGCCTCGCCCGACCAGCTTTTCACACGAAGACCGGCTGTACTGCCTTGCAAAAGATTTTCTACCCCATTCCGTACGGGCCACAACACACTGTCCACTTGGACTACCTCCTGTGCATCAGTCTCCATCAAGGCCGCCGGGAGTAAAAGAATGCTGAAAATTACTTTCCAAAAGGATTTGCGGAATAAGTCCATAATACTAAGGGTTATCGGTTCCATACTTCAGTCGACAAACTATCCATATATATTTATTTTAGTATCAATACGCTTTCCTTAACTCTCAAAGCACGAATTGCTTGCCTAGAAAAGTTAAGCAATACTAAACAATGTTTATTAACGGAATAAACCTAGAAAATTAAAAAATCATTAAACCGGTGGGCAACTCCGGTTCAGGTATTTAAACGCAGAAAAGAGATGGAAAGGTTAGGTGCGCGAGGCGGCTGTTTTTAGTTAATTCTCAAAGAAGTAAATAACCAACATCACAGCATTGTAGGCTCCGATATTCTTGGGTGTATGTGGTATGCGCCCGTCAAATAACATGGAGTCCCCGGCATTTAACCGGATATTTTCGTGTTCAAACTGGTACTCAACCTCGCCTGATAACATGTATTTGTATTCAAATGCCTCAGTTTCCACCATGGGCCGCTTGGCGTTCGGCTCCAGTTCAAGCAGGACGATATCCACTGTGGACTTCTCGATATTCCGGGTGAATATCCGATGGTAGCGGAAACCCATGGCCTGTTCTTTTTCGAAATAGTAGTATTCATCCCGCCGCTTTACAAGAATGGTCTTTGCCGACTCTGCGGTATCGATTTCTTTGAAGAAGACATTCAGGTCGACATCCAGGGCTTTGATAATCGCTATCAGCACAATCAAAGACGGGACGGCACGGCTATTTTCAATCTGGGAAATCAACCCTTTGCTTACGGATGCGCGCTCAGCGAGTTCCTGTACCGTAATTCCCTTGCTCTTCCTCCGCTCCCTGATCTGGTTTGCAATCTGGATAAGTATATCTTCTTTCATTCAACAGTGCCTCCGCAAGCAAAGATATGCCATTTCCGGTGAACACCAAGCAAGGTGTAAAATAACCCCCTTATTTCTGTTGCTCCAAATACGCCACCAACGAGGCCAGCTCTTCGTAGCTCAGTGCATTCGCTAAGCCTTCAGGCATCATGGACATATCCAGTTCACGCCGGTCCTTGATATCTGCCGTCTTGATCTCAGTGGCTACCCCGGCTACGTTGCGGATGGTGAGCTTCTCGGCCGACTCCGCCGTGACAAAGCCCACATACATTTGGCCATTATTGAGCTCAATCTGTACCGTTGCAAAACCCTGTGAGATGGATGCATTTGGTTTGAGTATCGATTCGGCAATTTTCTCACGGTTCATGATGGAGCCGACCTGCCCCATGAACGGGCCTTTTTGTGGCTCGCTGGCATCCACGGTGTGGCAGGCCACACAGCCCTGCTGCACGAACAACGCTGCCCCAGCCTCCGGATCACCTTTGATACGCTGCAACGCAAGCAGAACGTCTTCAATCGACGACTCGCCCACCTGTCCCTTCTTGTTCTTGATCGCTTCCAAATCGACCAACGCCGCTTCTTCACGTGCTTTTTCCAGGTCGACCGTGCCGAACTGGTCGATACCGAGACGGTACTTGGTATTGAGGGCGGCGAAGGAAGCCCTATCTGCCTTGCTGGCCACTTCCCACTGTGCGATCAGGAAACCACGTATCGCTGGGGTCGATGTCCAATCTTCCGTCTTATAGTACGGGCCGTGTGTATCGGGTCGTGTGCCCCACCACCAGGAGGTATCGTATGCCGGCTCGCGGTGATAGATGCGCGCCAAGGTGTTGATTATTTTTTCGCGATAGGCGGTGTCATCGGTATGGTCATAAGCCCCAATCAACGCATCCACCACACGGTCGTCATGGAAGTAGCGCATGGTCCATAACGCCATATCGGTCTGTTCGGTGCCCAGCGCGTCGATGCATTCCGCCACGGCATCCAGCGCGACAAGTGTCCGTACCGTAAGGTGGGGGATGATGATTTCTGCGTTAGGGGTGGCGTGCGGGCCTTCGGTTCCCAGTGCCGGTGCTCTGAAAGAGGCCGGTACCCCGGTATTGAGCAACTGGCCGATGGCTTTTCGGATACCCAATCGTCCTACGCCGATGATGGCTGCGGCCTTTACCCGTGGGTTATCCGATTGCAGCGCGGCGAGGAAGGGTTCGGCAGGCACTGCATCAGCCAGCCCTTTACGGTCGGCCAGGGCGCGCAGGGCAAATTCCTGCAGGGCGGTATCCTGCGTAGCCTCCACCAGTCGGTCGATGCCTGCCCTGCCGGTCAGCTGTGCGTAGGTGTATAAGGCGGCCACCCGCTGCGGTTTGTCCAGCGATTCCTTTTCCACCAATCTCCATATAGAGGAGGTTGTCCGGTCGCCGGGATTCCGGCTGAGCAATTCGAACTGTGCTGCCTGGCGTACTTTGGCATCGGGCGATTCAAGCAGGGCGATGAGTTTGCGGTCCGATAACTGGGTCACGTCGGCAAACGGCTGATATTCCCACCCGTTGGGCACCACGCGGACCACATAGCCGATATCCGGGCTGCCCGAATATCCGGCGCCGTCCCAAGCGGATAGGTACATAATCCCCGACCCGTCGATATCCACATCGGTAATCTGCGGCAACTGGATGAACGGCTCCTCGGCCTGGGTGAATGTAGGACCATCAGCCGTAACTGGATGTTTATAGAGGTAGCTCCTACCCCAATCAGCCATCAGTGGTGTATTGTTGTAAGCCTCGGGCCAACGGTGATCGTTCAGGTACAGCGAGCCCGTTCCCGAGCCACCACCCACATCCACCAGCGCTGGAATGATCTCTTCCGTATAGTGTTTAAACAGCAACGGGTACCCATATTCGCCCGATTGCAGCTGGTGGGAGAACCGGATGTTCCAGCCCCCGCCGTCGTTGGTATTATCACGGGTGAACATGTTCATCAGCGGGTCGATGGCCACATCGTAGATGTTGCGCAGACCATGTGTATAGACTTCCATCTCGGTGCCGTCGGGCCGCACGCGAAGGATACCGCCACCGAGCATGGTCAGCCGGGTACCGTCACGATCGGTCGCATTATGGAAACCAAAGTCGCCCACGGCGATGTAAATCCAGCCATCGATGCCCAGCTGGATGCCGTTGGTGGCGTGGTCGGTACCCCGCTCGGCAAGGTAGGTGGGGTTACTCAGGTCGGTGATCAGTACTTGCGCAGTGCTATCCGCCACCCCGTCGTTGTCGTTGTCTTCAAAAACAATCAGATCCATGTTCTCGGCCTTTTCCGTTTCGGGCGAAAAACGCGTATGCAGCACATATACCTTATTGCCCATAGCGAGGATGCCGCGGGGGTTATCCACCTTGGCAAACTCGGTGTGTGTATCGAGGATACCGTCGCCGTTGCAATCGATCAATTTGACGATAGCGCCGTAGCCCATGTCCTTACCGAGGGAACCCATCTTGTCAACACCCACGTACACATCACCCAGTGCGGAAACGGCCATGCATGCCGGGCTCGGCACCAAACCGGCGTCTGCAAATACTCGGATATCGAGATCTTCCGGCCACTTCAGCCCCGCCGCCAGCGAGTCGGTCATGGCCTCGTATTGGTACGTGGCTGCCGGATTACAGTTGCGTGTATGGTCGGTGCAGCTCCAGAAGGCGCCGGCGACTACCAGCGCGTAGGCACTCCAAGTATTGATCAATTTATCCATTTGGTATATAAAATTCGTTTTAATGCTTGGCAAACTTAGATAAAGTCGCTCCGTCATGCAACCTATAACTCCAATACTACCAACTTATCCCCTGAATCATCCACTTCAAACAACCTGGGAATCCGGATATACCGTCCATTTTCATCGGCACGGTGGCTGTGCACGGCCATGAGGAGCTTGCCGTCAAATGTACGGAATAACATGCCATGGCCATGGTTGGGTGGGGTAATCGGATCTTTTTCCTGTATCCATGGACCATCCAAGGTACCGCTTTGTGAGTAAGCCACGCCCTGGGTGTACACATCAAACACCCAACTGGTCCATAGCATACCCAATTTGCCCGTCTGGGTACGGAACAAGAAGGGTCCATCGGTCACTTTGTTGGGTACGATGTTGCCCTCCGCATCACGTTCCTTGCTCCACGGCGAATCACTTGCCCGGAACAGGATTTCACCTTCACCCACCGAACCGCTCAAGTCGGGTTTCAGTTCGATCTTTTCCATCGTGCCGTTCCAATTCTGCAGCCATTCGTGGCAATATATCATATATGGTTTGCCATCTTTGTCCACCCAAAACGTGCCGTCGAGTGTGGGCATGTCGGCCGGTAAGTACGTTGTATCCGCCATCGGCTTGTAAGGGCCGTCGGGGCGATCACTCACCAATACATGGGAGGCCCGCCGTTCGATGACGTTCCCTTTTACGGTGTCGATGTTCACCTCCCGGTTGGTAAACGTGGCGAAGTTGTAGTATTTGCCGTTGTAGGCATGCAGTTCGGCCGCCCACACCATCGGCTGCGGCCCCATCCATGATTGGGGATCGTGTTGGATCACCCGGAAAGGGCCCGTCCATTTTTCCAAATCGGTGCTTTTCCAAAGCAGTCCACCCGTACCGGTCATGTAATATGTAGACGTCTGACTATCCGCCAGGATAAAGGGGTCGTTCAAGCGGATGGAGTCGAGCGGCACATCCGTTCGTAGCTTCAGCTCGCGGGGTTGTGCAAAGCCCCACACTAAGGTGCATGCCATCCACGTACCAACCACCAATAATTTCTTCATAAGCAATCAGCAATTATCATAAATCATCAAGACTCCACACATCCTCCCACTGCACGTAAGGGACGTCTTCGTCGAGTCGGACGGGCAGCCAAATATAGCGACTATCTTTGAGATCGCCTGGCTTCCAGCGGTCGGCCATGAAAATAAACGTATCCTTTTTCCCCGGAACGGGCAGCACGAATGTGGATTGCGCGTCGAAGGTAATTTCCGATTCGGGTCCACGCATCGGGTCGCCCAGCGATGTCCATGGCCCGAAGAGGTTATCGGCCACATACAGCCGGGCCCTGTTGGGCCGCCAACCGGTGCAGGCACTGGTGAAGAGGTAGTATTTACCCCGGTATTTAAATAGGGCCGGTGCTTCACGATGCTCACGGAAGAGCAGGCTGTCTTGCGTGGTCGGCTGGAGGTAGTCGTCGGTTAGTCGGGAAATACGCAGATCGAAATTGTCGTCAGAAGCGTAGATGTGGTATGCACTGCCATCGTCGTCCACAAACAACCCCATATCGCGTGACATGTTGCCATTCGGCCGGAAGCTGTCCATGAAACGGAACGGCCCCGTAGGCGAATCGCTCACCGCCACGGCGGCTCGGGCCGCAGCGTATCCCTGCCCACGAAGTTCGAGGTGGAACCACATCACAAACTGCTTTGTTCGCTCGTTGTAGATTACCTTGGGCCGCTCCATGATGCAGCCCCAGGTGATGTCGCTGTTGGGGTCCTCGACGGGCGATAGGGCCAAAGCTTCATAACGCCAGTGGTAGAGGTCGGTAGAAGTATATACGTTTACGCCCTGCGATTGCCGGCCGCCACGTTTCTCCCCATACCAATAGTATACACCGTCGTGGTACACGATACTACCGCCATGGGCATTGATATGTTCGCCTCGATCGTCGTGCCACAGCTGGCCAGGCGCAAAGGCGTTACGACTCAGGTTATTGGCCACCCCGATATCGGGCGACTGGCCGGGCAACACGGGCTGGCCATAGAAATCGCTCACCACCGAATCCACTAACGGCCTGCCTTTCCCTTTGGCTGGCGAACCGCTTTTCAGCAACAATCCTTTGAGCGCATCCATACCTGGGTGCCCCAGGTTTTCCAGCGTAACGAACAGCGGGTCGTCCAATACGGCGGCCGGGTCGCCGGGCCGGTCGATATGCTCACCGTAGTACAGGTTGTGGCTATAAAAAATACGGGTGGCTTTCGCGTCCTCGTAGTCCACTGGCGACAGCGCGTAGAAAATATTATTGGCAATGAGCGTACTGTCGGGGTAACCGTGCCAATTATCGAAGGCAACCAACGTGCTGTCGGCATCGGGGTGCCGGTGGGCTGACACGAGCAATACATTGTTGTATATTTTCGTGTTGGAGACGGGTCCCGGCAGGTGTATCACCGGTGAAAAACCCGCGTGCTTCCCCGTTATGCGGCCGCCATCGTTCACGCTGACGTTGTAGCGCACGACGGTGCCCGTGTTGCCCACGCTCGACCGCCCGCTCGCATTGCCGTCATTGCATACCAATAAGAACCCGCCTTCGTTGTCGTGGCTGTAATTGTACTGGATGAGCGTATTGCGGCAGTTCCAGTCGGAATCGAACCCTTGCGCATCCCACGGTGCTTTGTGGTCACTTACCTCGTTGAACTGGATGATGGTATTGTCGCAGCTCCACGGCCATATCCCCGCGGCCGCCTCGCTATCGGGCAGTAGGCGGGGGCAGTCGCGCATCACGTTCCATTCAATCAGTGCCGAATCGCACCCAATGGGTACGATGCCGTCGCCCGGCACGCCTTCCAGCAAATTATGGCGGATAACGACAGCGCGGCTGGGGTGCCAATTGTCGCGGCTCCAATAGCCGTTGATGAGTATGCCGTTGCGGTGGGTGCGTTTTACGGTGCAATGTTCAATGGTGAGCCCTTCGTACCACGAGGGGGTTTCGCGGCCACCGTTTTTAACGATGATACCTGCGCCGCCACCTTCTTTCTTCACCAAGCTGCCATTCACGTCGTGGATATCCAACTCGTGGAGCCGTATGGCCTTTGCCACGCCAAAATCCTGGATTTCGACAATCACCCCCGCCCTGCCAGCCTCGCGCTCCGGACCGTAGTTGGAGATGTCGAGGCCCGAAAGCTCCCACCCCGATACGTTATAGAGGTGTACGGTAGCAAGGAAACGCCCATGTGCCTGCAATCGGGGCTTGTACCCGTCGCCGAAACTGGCTACCACGATGGGCTGTGCTTCCGAGCCAGAACCTTGGGGTTTGAGCTGACCCTCGTAAATACGGCCCGCGCGGAACAGCAGGGTGTCACCGGGTTGGAATGTAGCTTGGTTCACGCGGTCGAGGCTCCGCCATGCGGCGGTGGAATCCAAGCCTGAGGCCCGGTCATCGCCATCACGTGCGTCCACATAGTACGTGTCAGCATACGCCCACTGGCCCATCAGGGAGCAGGCTATCAATACATATACGAGTCGCTTCATCATCGTGCGTTTCTTTATTTTTCTACTATGCAAGTTACCACCCCTCGTTTTGTGTAAGCACGCCATTGGATTTCTCCACTTCGGCCCGTGGTATGGGGTAGCGGTACATCTTGTTTTCGAACACCCGGCTTTGCACAGCTTGTGCTGGGTAGGTATACGTCAAGGCACCGTCGCTTGCCCGCGTAATGGTTACACCGCGAATCGGCTGCCCCAATGCCTGTTCAGCAATTTGCCAGCGCCGCACATCCCAAAAGCGGTGTTCTTCGAAGGCCAGTTCCACCCGACGCTCGTTGCGTACGCGATTCCGGAAAGCCGCTTGATCGGCATCGGTCACAGGCGGCATATCCACGCCGGCGCGTTGCCGTACCGTATTTAGCGCCTCTCGGGCAGACAGGGTAAATCCAGCCGGCACAGCATCGGGGCCGTAGGCCTCGTTCATGGCTTCGGCATAGTTCAGCAGAATTTCCGCATACCGGAAATAGATCCAATTGTGCGTGCTGGTCCGATTCTGCAGCAGATCGAGGCCCTCATCCACAAACTTCTTGAGGTAATAGCCGGTTTCTGTTGCGCGCGGTTTTCCCGGCCCGTCCAGTCCGCCATCCCAAAATTCTACAGTTCGTCCTTTATACGACGAATTGTTGACAATGATACTCATCTGCAAACGGGGATCCCGGTTCCCGTAGGGCTGCTGCGGATCGTACTCCGGGTCTTCGTCAATAGGCAGCCCATTGATCGTCTCATACGCATCCACGAGGTTTTGCGACGGGTTCGTACCACCGCGCGCACCTTCGAAGCCCACCGGGTAACTGGACCGCTCCAGGTTGTTGGAAGCGCCATAACGGCGCTCCAAGATAAATTCCCCATTGTCTACCGCTCTGAATAGGTCGCGGTAATTGTCGGCAAGGGAATAACGATTGAGTGCAATCACCTCATGGGCAGCCTGCGCAGCGGCAAGCCATTTCGTCTCATCGCCGGCCGGGTTGTTCAATGGGCTGGCCGCATACAGCAAGACCCGCGCTTTGAGCGCCATGGCGGCGCCTTGGGTAATGCGCCCCAGGAAACGGTCGGACTGGAACCCGCGCCACGAATCGCGCAGTGCTGGCAAGGCATCATCGATCTCCGAAACGATAAACGCCACGCATTCGTCGTACGAATTCCGGGGCAGCATGGGGGGTGCGTCGGCGTCGAGCACTTCCTGGATGATGGGCACGCCGCCGTAGCGTTTAATCAGTTCGAAATAGAAATAAGCGCGCAGTACTACCGCCTCGGCACGCAGCCAGCCGATATCGTTCACATCATTTACATATGCGTTTTTGCCGCTTTCGGTTATGGTATCGCGGTAAACGATCTGGCGGTAGTCAGTCGAGCGATCTAAAAACAATGTCGCTTTGCGGATTCCGGCATAGTTTGCGGCCCATTGATCGTCGGGATTACTAAATGCGCTCCAACTGCCATTCACCAGCCGGTGCACGGCCGATCCCGGCCACGCATGTACTGCTTCGTCCGAGGCGGAAGCGAGCAACGCACCATCAATCCGATCAAAGCCGGCCGGCAGATAAGTATAAATACCAAGCCCGAAATCGCGCATCGTACCGGCTGAATTGAATACTTGGTCTACCGTGTAGTTGGTATCCAGCCTCCGGTCAAGGAAGTTCTTTTCGCAAGCGGTCAGCAGCAACGCTGCCACAAGCCCTATCAATATTTTCTTCATGGTCATCGTAGTAAACAATGGGTTTAAAACTGGGCCGTTAGTCCGACATTATAGGATTTCAACGGCGGGTATCCGCCGATGCTCTCGGGGTCCGTACCGTCAACCCCGCTCCATGTGGCGAGATTGATTCCGCTCACGTAAACACGCAGGTTGTTGAGGCGCAGCTTCTGCTGCCAGCCGTCTGGTAATGTATAGCCCAGTTCCACGTTGCGTAACCGCAGCATCGCGCCCGACCGCATCCAAAACGACGAATGCTGGTAGTTGTTGTCATTCGGCAACGTACTCAGCCGTGGATAATCAGCTTGGCCAGCCGTTTGCGGCGTCCATCGGTTCAGTGCCATTGCCGGGATGTTATTGTCATTCTGGAGTGCCCAGAAATAGGTGCCGTCGAGGAACAGGCTCCGCTGACCCGTGCCGTGGAAAAACACATGGAAATCCAACCCTTTGAATGCCCCACTCACGTTGAACGTATAGGTGAGCGCAGGTTGGAAGGCCTCGCCAATGGCCACGTAGTCATTTTCGTCGATTAGCCCATCGGCATTCTGGTCTACGTAGCGGATATCGCCGGGCTGCACGGGCGCAAAAGTAGAGACCGGTAGGCCCGGCAATAACGAGCCATTGCCGTCAAAATCGTCTACGCCCCAAAACCCATCGGCTTGTAACCCGAAAGGCTGCCCCACCGGATGGCCAGTACGGTACAGGTACGGTTCCGCCCGTACCACCTCATTCATCGCTGCGATCTCGTTGTGGCTGTAGAAGATGCTGCCGCCAAGCTTATAAGCCAGGTTACCAATGGTATTCCGGTAGTTGGCGGTCGCCTCAAATCCCCAGTTGTTCACTTCGCCCATATTGCGGTACGCGGAGCCCAGCCCTATATAAGAAGGTACCGTGCCATCGTCGGTCGCTAAGATGTCCCAGCGGTTCTCGTAATACGCATCGATCCCTATATCAAACCGGTTATACAGGGTCGCTTCCACGCCTAGGTTATACTGTAACGACTTCTCCCACGAAATATAGGGGTTGCCCGGCACACCTTCCACGATGGTGCCGAAACCGTTGTTGCCCGGCCCGAAAAAATAGCTGCCCGAATAGTAAAAGTCCTGCTGGTAAGCAAACCGCGGACCAACCAACCGGTCGTTGCCCAACAGCCCTACCGAGGCCCTGGCCTTGAGGTAGGAAAAAGTGGTGCTTTCTTTGAGGAAATTTTCGTTGCTGACTACCCATGCGCCCGACAGGGCCGGGAAAAACCCGAAACGGTTGCCCGCAGGGAAGCGCTCTGACCCGCTGTAAGAAAACCCGAGTTCGGCAAAATACCTGTCGGCGTAGCCGTAATGGAAACGCCCCATCACACTCTGGTTGGCGTAGGGCACGTTGTTGCCACTTACGGCATATACGTCCTGATAATACATCAGCTGGGCCGAAATGCCGTTGGCTCCGAAATCCCGGTCGTAGTTTACAGAGAACTGGAGGTTGGTCCGGTTCCACTGGTCGTTGCCGCTCTGGTCTATGGCCAAATCGGTACGGGTACCATGCTGCCGGTATGCATATTCCTGCTGACCGTCGGCATCCGGTTGGGCACTCAATTCGTACACAGCAATATTGCGCGTCTTATTATAGTTGCCGCGGTGCCAATTGTTGAATGCGACCGTTTGACGGAGGCTGAGGCCTTTGGTAATAAAATCGAGGTGTTCGGTAAGCCGCAGTGTAGCCATGAGGTTGCGATCGGTGCTGGAGTTCAGCCCCCTATCCAACACGGATGCCACGGGGTTATCGAAATACAGCGCATTGCCGCCCCACGTACCATTGGGATTGCGTACCGGATAGGCATTGGCCGGAAACCGCGCCATGTTATTCCACAGTTCCGGCCCGTTGAAATTGGGGAAATGGCGGTCTTCGATACGGCCACCCAAATCCATTGCCGCAGAGACGTATTTACTCAGCTGCATGTCCACATTCGCACGGAAGTTGTACCGCTGGAAGTCGGCATTTGCGTTTTCCACGCGATCGCGATCGGTATTGGCGTACAGCCCTTCGTTTCGGTTGTACCCCAATAGGATGAAGTAGCGCGCGGTCTGCCCGCCCCCGGAAAAGGTCAGGCTCATGTCGCGCTGGGGCGCGTATTTACGGAGCACCTCATCGTACCAATTCACGTCGGGGTATAAGTAAGGATCGCTACCGGTACGGTAGGCTTCCAGTGCTTCTGCGCTGTACCGGGGCTCCAATCCATCGTTATTGAGGGCTTCGTTGTACAAACGCGCATAGTCGTACGCGTTTACAAATTGGGGAAGCTCCGTGGGCTGCTGCCATCCGTTGCGTGCGTTGAGCGTGATGCGTGTCTTGCCCGCTTGCCCACGCCTGGTGGTTACCCAGAGGGCACCATTGGCTCCGCGGATACCGAATTGCGACAACGCTGCGGCATCTTTCAGTACGGATATCGTCTCAATTTCATCGACCGAAAGCTGGTCGAACGGCGTTTCAAGTCCATCCACGAAAACGAGGAAGCTGTTATCCTGATACGTACCGATACCGCGGATAAATAGCTGCGGGGCGTCGTATCCCGGTTCGCCACTTCCTTGCATCACCGTCAGGCCGGGCAGCCGGCCGAACAGCGTGTTGCTCAATGTTGGCACCGGCGTAGTGCGTAATACGTCAGTGCCCACCGTAGCCATGGAGGCGGTGACCGCGTGCTGCGGTTGCTGGCCAAATGCCACATCCACCAAAGCGGTACGGCTGTCGGGGGCCATCACGAGTGCCAAATCCTGCTGCCCGGGACGTACGAGTTGTACAATCGTTCCATACCCTTGCAAGCTGAACATCAAGGTCGCGGTGTCTGCCAGTACAATCGCAAATGCGCCATTTTCATCGGTCTGTCCCTGCGAAACACCGTCTCTATTTTCGATGGTCACAAAAGACAGCCCGTATCCATATGAATCGGTTACCCGCCCGGAGGCCTGTTCCTGTGCCATCAAAGCCACGGGGCACCAAATTCCGATTATCAAAAAAATACTGATATACTTGTTCATCATAATATTACGATTTGGGTTGGGTATCACCATCCCGGTGTCTGAGAAATATAGCCCTTGTCGAATTCACTTTGCGGTATGGGATAACGGTACATCCGGTTGTCCCACACGCGGTTCTCGAACACTTCCTTGCGGTATATGATATCGCCGTTTGCCTGCTCATATAGATTGAGGCCCCACATGCTTCCCCGCATCACCCCTTCTTGATCGGCAATAAGCCACCGCCTTACATCCCAATACCGGTGTTCTTCAAATGCCAGCTCGATGGCACGTTCCCTCCGGATTGCCTCGCGGAGTTCTTCCTGTGTATCGTAGCGTGCGTCTGCAGCTGAGAGTTCGGGGATACCCGCACGGCGGCGGATTTCGTTCACCGCCGCATAGCTTGCGCCGTCCATGGGGTTGATCTCGTTAAGCGCCTCGGCATAGTTCAGGTAGAACTCCGCCAAGCGGAAGACAATCCAATTGAGTTGCCCGCCATCCCAGTTCAAGCGCGACAGGAACTTCTTCATATAACCTACCCCGTTCACGGGCGCATGCTCGGTCCACGAGCCATTGTTGCGGCGGTAGAAATGCCGCACTCCGTATTCATCGTTCCAACGCGATCCGGAATAAAACACCGACCGCTGGAACCGGGGCTCCAATTCGCCCATTTTCCCCAAAAACTCACTATAGGGCCCCTCGTCGGGCCACACTTGGTCCTGACCGGCTACCGTATAATATTTTTGGGCATGCTGCAGGGTAACGCCGTGGCCATACCAACCCGCATAGATGCCACGGGGCATCACAAACTGAAACATCATGGGCCACCAGGCCCCCCACCAGTTGTCTGATTTATTGGCAAGGATCACCTCGGCATTGTCAGGCAGGGTCACGGCTGTTTCGTATGCGGCCCCCGGGTCAGCGGGGTTTACGATAAGCCGGATATTGCCTGCACCGGAAGCCCAATCCAACACCGCTTTGGCGGCATCCGCTGCCGCGCGCCACCGTTCGGGATTGTAGTCTACATAGCCGGTATATTCACGCTCTTGCGCGTTGTAGGGACTTGCGCTGTTCGCAAGCGGACTAGCCGCAAACAGCAGCACACGCGATTTGAGTGCCAATGCGGCACCTTTGGTGGCCCGTCCGAGGAACGCCGACGGATAGCCGTCGGGCAATACTGCCGCAGCTTCATCGCAACTCTGCACAATGAAATCAACACACTCGGCATAGGTATTGCGTGGTAATTTGACATCGCCGTCGGCCTGCAACACATGGTCCACAATGGGAATACCTCCATAGCGTTTCAACAGTTCGGCATGCTGCAAGGCCCTCAAAAAGATTGCCTCAGCCCGCATCTGTGTACGCTCCTGCTCAGACATGTCGGGCACCCGGTCAATGTTGGCGATAAAGATGTTTGCATTGCGGATACCTTTGTAATGGTGGCCGAAGCCGTCCTCCGGATTGGATTGCGGCCCCCACACACCGGTATTGAACGTATTCGATCCCGGCCAATCGTCGTAGACGTCGCCTTCATCGCTCGCCGCCATCACCATGGAGGCGTCTTTGACCCCTTCCCAGCGCCCCCAGTCTTTGGGGAAACCGGCAGGTACTGACGTGCCGTAGGTTTCCCAGAGAAACGTTTCGGCCTTTATTTTGGCAGAAAAGATGGTATCGATGGTCACATCGCTGCTGTCGGGCTTTTCGAGAAAATCCTTATTGCATGAAGCAAGCACCGCCACGCAACAGCCCAGTACCCCAGCTGCTATATACTTCCAAAACTTGTCTAATTTCTTCATTTGTTTACGTATTGCGGTTAGAATTGTACGTTTATCCCAAAGTTATACACCCGCATCTGCGGGTAGAATTGGCCGCGGCCACTGGGCGATTCCGGATCGAAGTGCCGCACGCTGCTCCAGGTGAGTAGATTGTTGCCATTGGCAAACACGCGTACATGGCTTACACCCATCTGGGCAAGGAAAGGGCCGCTAAAGCGGTACGCAAGTTCGGCGTTCTTCACCCGCAAGTAACGGCCGTCTTCCAGCCAGAAATCCGATTGGGTATAATTATGCTTACCCGGCGTGGGCGACAGCTCCACCCGGGGGAAGGTAATGGTTTCGCCATTTGCATAACGCTCGGGGGTCCACCGCTCCAGGTGTGTTTTCTGCGCACTGCCCCAATCCGTATCAAACGGCCACGCCGCCATTTCATTTAGGTAAAACGATGCCTTATCGGTACCCTGGAACAGCACCGAGAAATCAAACCCTTTGTAATCAAACCCAAGGGCAACGCCGTATACGCCTTGCGGGAATGTAGAAAATCCAATCGGCCCGCGGTCATAGTCGTCGAGCGCGCCGTCACCATTCCGGTCTATGTAGCGGATATCGCCCGGCTGGGGGGTTCCCCAGGCCCAAGAGGTGATGCCGCTGTTTTCGATTTCCTCGGTGGTATTGTAAATGCCATCGCTGGTGAGGCCGAAAAACTGGCCGACCGGCCGGCCGGTTTCGCGCATGTATTCGAATGGCCGCTCGGGTTCGTCCATAAACAGGATTTCGTTTTTCGCATAGGTGTAATTGGCTTTCACCCAGTAGTTGAAGGCATTGATATGGTGCCGGAAATTAACCTCCACCTCAAACCCGCGGTTTTCCACCGAGCTGATGTTGGCCGGGGGTAGCGGTGCCTGTACCAGATCGGGCACCGTGCCCAGGTAAGACAGGATGTTGTCGCGCCGTTCATGGAACACGTCGCCCACAATGCCGATCATGTCGTCGGCCAGGTTCAACTCCAATCCAATGTTGCTTTTCCGGGCGCGTTCCCACGTTACGTTCGGGTTGCCTACTTTCCCTTCCTGTGAACCTCCATACCATTGCACATTGCCGGCATTGGCATCGCCGAAATGGTAGCCCCCGGCGTAGTTAAACACGTCCGGTAAATATAGGAAGCGCTCACCACCGATTTTGTCGTTGCCCACCTCACCGTATGACCCGCGTATTTTGAGGAAGCTGATCAGCCCATCCTTCGGCATGAAAGGTTCTTCGGTAACTACCCAGCCCAATGAAAACGAGGGGAAAAAGCCGTATCGTTTGTTTTCGGGGAAGTTCTCGGAGCCGTTATACCCCATATTGAACTCGGTGAGATACCGCCCCGCATACCCGTAGGTGGCGCGGGCCACCGTGCCGACGTAGCCCATCGGAACGGCATAGGCGTACGAAGGGTTGTGTGCTTTTTCCTGCATATATAACAACAGGCCGGTAACGCGGTGGTCACCAAAGGAGCGGGCATAATCCAGCGCGAGTTCGGTGTATATCTTCCGGTTGCGCCCGTAGCCTTCACTGAATGAAAACGGCGTATCCTCCCCGTTCCGGATGAATACAGGTTCGTCCGGGTTGTTTGGATTGCGCACAATGTTGTAGGTAGCGGTCCACTTGTTGCGCCGCACCCAGTGCTGGTAATAGTGGTCATACGCCAGCATTCCCCGGGCCGAAAGGCCTTCGGTAATGAAGCCCAGCTTGTGGCTCAGCCCGATGTTAGCGTTGAGCGTACTGTTGAAGTTCCGTTGGAAGCCGCTGGACGTAATGAAGCTTAACGGGTTGTTGATATTGGCCGGCAATCCTTCCACGTTATCGATGATGCGCCCGTCTACAATACCGGGGTTCATCAACGGGTTCGCCCGCAGCATGCGGAAGAAAATTTCGCCTGCACCCTGACCGGGGTAATTCATATCTGCCACTTGCCCGGCCAGTTTGAGTGTTGCCGAGAAGTTATCGTTGAAATCCATGTCGAAATTCGACCGGAAGTTGTAGCGCTGATACTTGGGATTGGCCGAGAATTCGCGTTGCGCTTCGTTTACGTCATACGCGCCGTTTTGAGAGAAATACCCCGCGGAGACAAAATAGCGCGTATGTTGCGCCCCGCCGTTGATGTTGAAGTTGTGCTGCTGCTGGGTGGATACATCACGGATAATCATGTCATACCAATCGGTACTCGGCCTGAATATCGGGTCGGAACCGGTACGGTACGCTTCGATGTCGGCCGGCGAAAAAAACAGTTGCTGGCGCCCCATATTCTCTTCGGCCTCGTTATGCAGTATGGCATATTCGTAGCTGTTGAGCATCTCCGGAAGGCTGTTCGGTGCCTGCAATCCCACGTTGGCCGTATAGCTGATCTGGGGCTTACCCGATTTACCCGACTTGGTGGTAATCAGGATAACCCCGTTGGCTCCCCGCACCCCGAATACGGCCGTGGCGGAAGCGTCTTTCAGGATACTGATGTTTTCGATTTCATGGGGGTCAATTTCATTGAAATTCCGCGGAACACCATCCACCAATACCAGCGGATCGGATTCGGCCCCTTCGTTCAATGTGCCAATACCCCGGATCTTCAGCCTTGACTGGTCGTATCCGGGTTCGCCACTGGGCTGCAAGGCAACCAAACCGGGTAGACGGCCCACCAACGAGTTACTGATGTTGGCGGTGGGCGACTGCACCAACTGTTCGCCCTCCATCGTGGAGACCGCTCCGGTCAGCGTAGCCTTTTTCTGCGTACCGTAGCCGATCACCACCACCTCATCGAGGGTGGCTTCATCTACTTCCAACCGTATGTTAATCGTGGTGCGCCCGTTTACCGGTTGCTGTTGCGTGGTATACCCGATGAACCGGAATACGAGTGTGGCATCGGGCGATAGGTCGTTCAGCCGGTATGCCCCTTCGGTGTCGGTGGTTACCCCGTCGGCGGCACCTTGCACCAGCACGCTTACCCCGGGTAAGGGCGTCCCTTGGGCATCCGTTACCTTTCCCGATACAGGTGCCTGTCCGTGGGCGGGCAACACGGCAATGGCGCACACCCACAAAGCCACCAACATACCAATACGTTTTAATTTCTTCATAAATTGAGATTTGGTTTACTATTCAGTTACCGGTATTCGAACAAATGCTCGAATTCATCATTCGGCAAATATCAACGAACAATATGGTTTGATAAGGGGTGAAACTCGTCAAAAGAGGGGGGTAAACCAGCCTACAATAGCGTTTAGCTCCGTTCTACCGGTTTTTGGCTTGTATAACAAAATTAGTTTGCGGACATTTACTTGCTGATTACTGGACTAACTTCGCGTTGAATGATACGTTTATATCCCTTTATCGTAGTTATCATAGCTGCTTCCGTGTTTGTTCATATAAATGTGTATGCAACAATAAAAAACCACGTTAGCTACCTGGGTATTGAGCAAGGGTTATCAAACAACTATGTAACGAAGATATTCCAGGACCGGCACGGCTTTATGTGGTTCGGCACCTACGATGGTTTGAACCGCTATGACGGCTATCAATTTAAGATCTATAAAAACCAGCCGGAAAATGCGGCTACATTGCCGGACAATCGCATCATCGATATCATCGAAGATGCTTCTGGCCATATATGGGTAGCTACCAAGGGAGGTGCAGCGGTACTCCGCCAAGGCGCCGAGACGTTCCAGCAATTACATCTTGTAACCGAAAACGGAGAATACGCACCTATCGCGTTTGCCATCACCGGATTTGCCCTGGACGACGACCAGCGACTGTTTGCAGCTGGCGAGCGGGGCGGTGTATTCAACATCCGTCTTTCCGAAGCAGGGATCCCGATTGCCGAGCCCATTGTGTTGCTTATGGAGGGGACGCAGAAAACAAATTACAATGCACAAACACTACATCTCGACCCGGATAATGGACTATGGGTAATGATACAGAATACCGGCCTTTGCTATTATGATAAGAAGGAAAACGCCATGCGGCTGGTCACTGATGAAGTCCGCACGGCCACGTGCATGGAAATCGTCGGCGGCCGCCTCTGGGTAGGCAACGAGTACGGCCTGTTCCGGTACCAACCACAAGCAAAAAAGTACATACACTACAACCTGCAGTCGGGTTTACCCAGCAACCTGGTTTCTGCACTTTACGAAGGAAAAGACGGTAGGCTCTGGATATGTACTGACGGCGGTGGCATTGCCGTGATGAATACGCAGTCGGGCGAATTCGAATACCTGACAGGGAGCGACGAAGGCGGTGTGTTGACGAGTAAAGCCGTATTTGCAGTGTATGAAGATGCCCAGTTGCGCCAGTGGATTGGCACATTGCGGGGCGGAATAAACATAATCGACCGCAATAAGGGCAATTTCGAACTGGTAAAACACCCCACCCCGGAAGGTGTTATCAGCGCGAATAATTTTGTGCTCTCTTTTGCTGAAGGCGATGCCCATACGCTGTGGATTGGAACCGATGGGGGTGGACTGATGAGGTGGGACAGAGAAGCAGACCGATACGAATATTTCAAACAAAACGAGCACCGGGGTGCGTTGAGCAGCAATTATGTGACCAGCGTACTGAGCGACAGCGATAACGGCCTTTGGGCAGCCACCTATGGCGGCGGAATAAACCGTTGGGATCAACAAACCCGATCATTTATTAGCTATACCTGTACAGCAGCTGATTTGACCAACCACCGCTACGTTTGGAAACTCCACGAAGATAAACTGAACCGCATTTGGGCGACAACCCTCGCTGGCGGCGGCATATATTTACTAAACCGGGAAACCGACCGCTTTGAACCCTTTGCGATTAATGTGACCGACGCATTAAGTATCTTTGAAGAAGATGACGACGTATTCTGGTTTGGCAATTATTATGCGCTGATCAGGGCAGACATGTTCACGCGGTCAACGCAACATTTCGATATAGGCCATCCGGTACGCTGTATCCATGATGGAGCCGGCAATTTACTATGGGTAGGTACCGAAGGCGGCGGGTTACTTGCTTTTGATAAGCTAAGCGGAACTTATAAGCGTTACACCGAAGAAAACGGCCTACCCAGCAACGTCGTGCTCAACATCCTGGAGGACGACAATGGCAGTTTCTGGATTTCGACGTATAACGGATTATCGAAATTCAATCCCACAGACCGGACATTCCAAAACTTTTATGAATCGGATGGACTGCAGAGCAACCAATTCAGCTATAATGCTGCTCTTGAAATGAAATCAGGAGAATTCTTGTTTGGCGGTATCCGGGGGTTCAACATATTCCACCCCGATAGTGTGCGCTTCGAAGCCGCTGCACCACCGGTTGTATTGACAGATTTACGGATTAACAACCGGCCGTTCAATAGCTATCTGGATCGGACTGACAATTTATTAACAATGACCCGTCTCGTCCTTCCCTACCAGCAGGCGGTCCTCACATTCGGTTTCGCCGCATTAGAATATGCATTTCCCGATAAAATCAAATACGCATATTTCTTGGAAGGCTGGGATAGCGACTGGAATTACGTAGACGGGCAGCGAACTGCCCACTACTCCCGGCTGGCCGAAGGCACGTACACGCTCCGCATCAAATCAACCAATACCAATGGTACATGGAGTGGGGCCGAACGGACCATCGCCATTGAGATATTACCCCCTTGGTGGCGTACCATGTGGGCATACTGCATGTATGTAATGGCTGGTTTAGGTATCATTTACCTCTATATCGTTTACGACAGGTGGCAAACAAAATTGAAATATGAAGTAGCGCTGGCGCGTAAGGACGTAGAGAACGAACGCCGGCTTAATGAAAAAAAACTAGCATTCTTCACCCACATCTCCCATGAGTTCCGTACACCGATAACCTTGATTGTCAACCCCATCAAGGACATGCTCTATAGCGAAAACAAGGTATTTGATCCAGAAGAGCTTACCAATGTGTACCGCAACTCGCGACGGTTGCTCAGTTTGGTCGACAAACTTCTGCTCTTCCGGAAAGCGGACAGCGGAGTAGATGAACTTCGGCTTGTCAAGTTGGACCTAGTAACGTTATGCAATGAGGTATTCTTCTGCTTTAAGCAGCATGCCGCATCGCGTGACATATCCTATCGGTTTATCTGCGGTATGGAGGGGTTGGAGGTGCTCGGCGACCGGGAAAAATTGGAAATCTGTTTGTTTAACCTCATTGGCAACGCTATTAAATTCACACCTGACCATGGTAGCGTGACGATGATGCTTTCTAAGGCAAATGAAGAAGTTGAAATTGTGGTTTCGGATACCGGTTGTGGCATCCCTGCCCATGTGGGGGATGCACTGTTCAACCGGTTTTACCGCGACTACGAGGGTAATGGCCATGGTATTGAAGGATTTGGAATCGGCTTATTCCTTACCAAGCAGTTTATTGAGGCTCACAATGGTTCCATTTCGTATACAAGCACGTTAGGCAAAGGGACTTGTTTTAGTCTTCGGCTACCCACCGGAAAAGAACAATACGAAGGTCGCTTGGTATTTGAAGATGTAGGCGAACATTCGGCCTTTCTGGACGAGCTATTGCCCGATGCTCCAGAAGAAGATGCCGTTGGAGCCGAGGTGGTCCATCGGGAACTCACTCATGTCTCTGACATGGTGTCGGATGGCCCGGTGATGCTGGTGGTCGATGACAATGACCAAATCCGAGCTTACATCCGGCAAATCTTTGAAAATGATTATACCGTGTACGATGTTGACAACGGGTCCGCTGCGTTGGAATTTGTCAAGTCGTATGAACCCGAAATTGTCATCAGTGACGTGGTGATGAAAGGGATGTCAGGCATCGACCTGTGCTCGCAGATGAAAAGGGATCCGTTATATAGCCATATTCCGGTTATCCTACTTACGGCCAGTTCATCCGCTGAGGTAAAACTCAAAGGGATAGAAGGCGGTGCCGACGACTACATCACCAAGCCGTTCGATAAGGAACTGCTGATTGCCAGGGTATCCAATATACTTAGGGGTCGGGACCAACTGCAAACGTATTTTTACAACGAGATTACCTTTCAAAGCAACGATCACAAAATCCCCACGGCCTATAGTGATTTCCTTAGGCGATGCATCGGAATCGTCGAGGCACAACTTGATAACCCTGATTTCAATGTCAAAACGCTGGCAGACGAAATCGGGATGAGCCACTCCAACTTATACAAGCGGATCAAATCTATATCCGGCAAGTCGGCCAATGAATTCATTCGGTTTATACGTCTCCGTAAGGTGGCACAGCTGCTCATTACCACCAACCAGAACATCAATGAGGCTGCTTTTTCAGCCGGGTTCAATGATATCAAATACTTCCGCGACCAATTTTCGAAGCTATTTGGCATGAAGCCTTCCGAGTACAAACGGAAATACGGAAAGGTGTTCAGCAAGAAACACACGTTGAAAAAGCGGTAGTGCTGCGCCGTTGATATTGCCACCGCTTTTTCAACGTGCTCCAATTCAGTCTACCCGCAACGACACCGTAACTGGTTCCAACCAAGGGCTGGTGCATGTTACCGTCACAGTACCCGGCTCGCCCGTTGACAACATGTAGGCCAATAACCTGCCTCGGTACGCCCGGTGCGTATCGTCTGTGTAGTCACTCATGTCGGAGTTGTTGCTGCCTTCGAGTCCCAGCAATTCAGCGGGGCCATCGACCTGTACCGAAATGTTATCGTCGGCAAGGGTAACCGGTAGCCCATCTTCATCCACGATTTCGATGGTTACGTGGGCAAGCTCGTGGCTACGCCCGAGTTGCGCCCGGTCTACCGAAGCGACCAGCTTATGGGGCCGCTGCGACGTTTGGATAGTGTGCCGAGCGGCTTCTTCGCCGTTGTGGGTCCCTACCGCTTCTAATCGGCCCGCCCGGTAAGGGATATCCCAATAATAAACGCCGGTTTCGTCATCGAATCGCTTTTCGGCGGCAACGGGCTCGCCGTTGAGCAGGAGGTTCACATCGGCGCAATTGGTATAGCTGACCACGCGAATGGTATCACCGTCGGCATAATTCCAAACGGGCCACGCATCCACCGACACACGCCGCTGCCATGGATTGTGGATAGGGTAGGTCCCGATGTAAACCATCGGCTTATCGGCCCAGAGCGACTGGCGATAGTAGCCACGTGGCTTGATGAAGCCACCGAAGTCAAGCAATCCGGAATAGAAACCACGTGATGGCCAGCGGCCCGATTCGCCAAGGTAGTCGATACCTGTCCAAAGGAACTGGCCGAAGATGTGTTCGTTATCGCGCACCGCCTTCCAGGCGGCCAGGTCGTGGCGGTTTTCGCTGCCGTATATCACGCGGTCGGGGTAACGCTCGTGGTCTTCATGGTACCGGCTCTCGGTATAGTTGTAGCCAGCAATATCGAGTGCAGCGGGATAGGCCGTTTCGTTCGACATCGCCACGCCCGCCAAGCCTGCGGTAACGGGGCGGCTGGTGTCGTATTTTTTCACCACCACGGCCAAACGCTTCGCGATATCGCCGAGGCGCATGGCATCTGGGGCATCGGGTTTGAACCCACCGAATGTGGCCTGCGTAAAGCCGCCGTCTTTTTCATCGCCATCCAATACCGGGTGCGAATACGGGTCATTGGGGTAGTCCACCTCGTTGCCGATGCTCCACGCAAAGATGGAGAGGTGGTTGCGGTCGCGTTTTACCATATCGGCCAAGTCCTGCTCACCCCATTCTTCGAAAAAGCTGTAAGCCCCTTGAAACCCGGGTGTACCTACGTTCCACCCCTCTAACCACTTCCGCTTAGGGAACTCCCACTCGTCGAACGCTTCGTTCATCACCAACAGCCCCAGCTCGTCGCACAGTTCGTAAAGCGAGGAAGCTTGGGGGTTGTGGCTGGTGCGGATGGCATTCACACCGACCTCCTTCAGCGTCAACAACCGGCGGCGCCAAACTTCGGGATACACCGCTGCCCCCAACACGCCCGCATCGTGGTGCAGGCATACGCCTTTTACCTTCATCCATTCGCCATTGAGGGCAAAGCCCTTATCGGGATCGAAGGTAAACGTGCGGAATCCGGTTTTAACCACCGACTGGTCGATCGGTTCCCCCCCCCGCAGCACGACCGTCTCCAACGTATACTGAACGGGATCGTCCAACCGCCACAACACCGGGTTTTTCACATCCAGCGTCAATTGGACTTCCTGGCGGCCGGCGGATGCAATAGATGCTTTGGTGGTCTTTTTGGCTACCGTGGCACCCGCCGGGTCTTTCAGTTCGGAGACGATGGATACGTCAGCTGGCGAAGTGGATTGGTTAGCCACGGCCACCTGCACATGCAACGTGCCTTTATTTCGGTCTACCGTAGGATACGCATATACGCCCCACTGTTCGAGATGCACGGGCGCCGCCCGTACCAACCATACATCGCGGTAAATACCGGAGCCCGTGTACCAGCGTGAATCGGCATCCTGGCTGTGGTCTACCCGTACCGTCAATACGTTTTCTTCGCCATACCGGACGTGCGGCGTGAGGTCGTACATAAACGAAATGTAGCCGTTTGGGCGTTTGCCAAGCGACTGGCCGTTGACGAACACTTCGCTGTGGTTGTATACCCCTTCAAAGTAGACGTACAGCTGCTGTCCGCGATAGTCGCTTGGCACGCTGAGCGTTTTGCGGTACCAACCGATGCCACCCGGCAGGTAGCCGGTGGCGCTGGCCAGCGTGGGGCTGAGCGGTTGTTTGACCGACCAGTCGTGCGGCAGGTCCAATCGCTCCCATGAACGGTCGGGTTCGCCGGGTTGTTCGCCTTCAGGCACGTCGCCCAGCTTGAACGCCCAGCCATCGTTTATCTTCTCGGCCTGGCCGAATCCGGGTTGTCCATATACATGGGCAGGCCTAAGCCCCATCGTAATACAGGCCACAAAAAAACAGATCGTCAATCTCATGGTTACTTCCTCGCTTTTGCTATGGTTCGATACAAATTTAACATCAATAATCGGGGTTCTGTTGCAGTTGGCCGTTCGAGGCGAGGATTTCCTCACGCGGGATGGGCAGCCAATAGTGCCGTGGCAGGAACTGGCGGCCGTCTAGCGCCACCTTACGCTCGTAGCTGAAGGCATTGCCACTACGTGTGATTTCAATGCCGTAGGCAGGTACGTTTTCCGTGTCTTCGGCGATAAGCCACCGCCGCACGTCATAGAACCGGTGTTCTTCGAATGCCAATTCGATGCGGCGTTCGTAACGGACCAGCTCGCGGAACGCATCGGCACTTAACCCTTGCGGTATCGCAGGCATTTCCACACCCGCCCGGGCGCGGATTTGGTTGAGCGCTTCACGCGCACTGAACGGTGCGCCTGCCGGCACGGCATCGGGCCCTGCGGCCTCGTTTGCCGCTTCTGCAAAGTTGAGTAGGATTTCGGCATACCGGAAATAGATCCACGGTTGCAGGCCAGCGATATTCCACGGATTGTTGATGGGCATTTCCTCGTCTATGAACTTGTGAAGGTAGTAGCCGGTACGGCTGGTATTCCAGTTGTCGGCACCCTCGCGGCTATCGCGGCCACCGGGCACGAATGTTTCGATGGCACGGCCGCGGTACTGGGCGCCATTGTATAGGATGGTTGCATAGAAGCGTGGATCGCGGCTCTCATAGGGGTTTTGCGGGTCGTAACCCGAATCTTCGTCGTCGATGGCTTTGCCATTGGCCATCCGGTACGCATCCACGAGGTTCTGCAGCGGCACATTGCCACCCCACCCACCATGGCCGTTGGGGCCGTTGGCAATCTCCATGGGTACGTGGCGTGCACCAACGGAGTAGTACCTTGCAAAGATGATCTCGTTGTCGGTAGACGCCGTACGGAAGAGCTCGCGGTACCCGTTTTGCGAAATGCTGTACTTATTGCGTCCAATGACGGCCACGGCCGCATCCACGGCATCTTCCCAACTACCGGTAGCGTAGAGCGGACTGGCGGCATATAACGCAAGGCGCGATTTCAGCGCCAGGGCAGCGCCAGCGGTAGCACGCCCCAGCTGCCACGACGAACCATTTTCCGCCGGTAGTCCGGCAGCAGCTTCATCCAGCTGGGCCATGGCATAAGAAATACAGGCCTGCAGGTCTTGCCGTTCGAAAAGTGCCGGATCGGTCAAGTCGTCATTCAGTTGGTATACCTTATCGCCCAGCAGCGGCACGCCGCCATAATTGCGGATAAGGTCGTGGTAGCGAAAAGCACGGATAAATTTCAGTTCGGCGATGAGCCTGTTTTTGCGTACCTCGCTCATAGGTACCTGACCAATGTTGGCCAGTGCATAATTGCACTCGCGGATGCTTCGGTAACTCCTTTTCCAAAAGGTCCCCGCGATACCCGTATTTTCTGGTGAGAGCTGTCCCCGCTGGATAAGCCAGGTGTTGTCGTCGTTGTTGTACACCGATTCGTCGGTAAGCGACGACCACAGGGCATATTCAAACCCGCGGCCGAATCCCGGTGGCGTGCCTTCTGCTTCCTTATCGGTAAGCCGCACACCCATGTATCGATTGACCACGAAAGCCTCAAACAATACCGAATCGGACAAGATAGCGGCATCTGATACCCGGTCCGTGGGTACCACGTCGAGAAAGTCATTATTGCAGGCGGTGAGGGCAGCGATGCCCGTGATGCCCATCATCAGATATAATCTTTTCAATGCGTTCATTGCTATGGTAATTTAATAGCTGTCAAAAGGAGCCTCTACTAGAAGCTCACGTTGATTCCTAAGTTGAAAATTCGTTGCTGGGGGTAAAACTGTCCGCTTTCGCTCGACCCCTCGGGGTCGAAGTCTTTCAGTCCGGTTACGGTAAACACGTTAAAACCGCTGCCATACACCCGTACCCGGCCAAGACCAACACGCTGAACGATGCTTTCGGGTAGTGTATAGCCCAGTTCGATATTTTTCAACCGCACAAATGCCGTGTTGAACAGCCAGAAGTCGTTGCGGTACAACCCGCCACTGATAGCAGAGGACGCCCGCTCGTTAACCTTCGGGTACGTGCCCTCGGGGTTGTTGGGACTCCACCGGTTTTCGGCCCACGTATTGAAGTAATTACCTATCGTGCCCGCTTCGGAGAGGATGTATTGCCTTGACTTGCCCTGGCCAGCCAGCACGGCCGAGATGTCGAAGTTACGGTAACTGGCGTTGAAGGTGAGCCCAAACGTGAGTTGCGGGATGTTGCCCAAATCAGTGCGCACCATATCGTCGGCGGTAATTTCGCCGTTCTGGTCATAGTCTTCAAAAATCAAGTCGCCCAGCCCCGCTCCCGGCACATGCGGGTAGTTGTTGAGGTCTTCTGCCGTGCGGAAGATACCGATGGTGCGGTACAGCAAGTATGTATTGAGGGGGCTGCCCGTTTCGCGCTGGTGTTCTGGAATACCGGGTGCCTCATCGCGGAAGACCACATTGCTCTTCACCAGCGTGATGTTACCGGATATACCGTAATTGATTTCTCCACGGTGTTGGTAGCCCAGCGTGGCTTCAACACCACGGTTGTCTACCTTACCGATATTTTCTGAGGGCACCAGCGGATCGCTACCGTGCGGGTTTACAATACCCGTTACCCCCGGTATGGATGCATTGCGCGGCAACAGGATATCCGATCGGTTTTCGTTGAAATAGATGAACTCCAGGTCAAATCTATCGAACAGCCGGGCGTTGAAGCCTACGTCGGTTTTTTTCGAAACTTCCCATGTGATGCTGGGGTTGGCCAGCTTGGCCAGGTCTATGCCGGCATAGATATTGTTGCCGATGGTATACGTATTGTTGAAGAGGTAGTTGTTGATGAATTGGTTGGCGCCCACGTTATCGCCACCGAGTTCGCCATACGAGGCCCTGATCTTCAAATCGTTGATAAACCCTGCATTGAACCACTCTTCATCCGAAAGGCGCCAGCCGGCGGAAACACCGGGGAAATAGCCGAAACGGCCGTTTTCGGGGAAGATGGATGAGCCATCCACGCGCAGCTGCACTTCGAGCAGATACCGTTGTTTGTAATCGTAGTTGGCCCGGCTGATGAAGCTCACGCGGCTTTCGCGCCAGCTAAGCCCCGCGTTGGTGCGGTCTTCGAGCGCGGTGCCCCCCTGAGAGAGCTCCGGCGTGAGCGGCGAGGGGAAATTGCGCCTACCGGCCTCGATGCGCGAGAGCGTCCGTTCACTTTGCTCATAAGCGGCAAAGGCTTTGACGTTATGGCTACCAAACGACTGCTCGTAGTTGAGCTTGATATTGGCCGTGGCGAGCGCCGTATTCTGCTGGAAATGCTGGAGCTGCGCACGCGACTCCCCTACTGTCCTTGGGTCGTATGTTCCCGCATTGGCATCGTGACTGTACACGAGGTACGGGGTAATGAAGTTCTTGCCCGACTCCTGTGATCTGTCGACGGCCAGGAAACCGTCCAACATCAATCCTTCGAGAAAAGGCAGCTCATAGGAGGCCCGCAGTATACCGTTAAACACCAGTTTGGGGTTGTTGTTTATGCCGCCGGCATCCGTCACCATCATCACGGGGTTGTTGTTTTCAATTCCTGTGCTGGGCATACCGTTGGCATAGCGGGCCGGGATGGTGGGGTAGGCACGGTAAATGCTGCGGAAGATATCACCCGCTCCCACCGTGGGGAAGCGGCGTTTTTCTTCCCTTCCCGCCAACGATAGCCCCGCCTTGAAGCGGTCGGTCACGTCCATATCGATGTTGGAACGGAAGTTATATTGGTTGTATTTGGTAACACCTTCTTTGAACAGGCCATCTTGCATCAGCGTGCCAGCCGATACGAAATACCGCGTGCGATCGGAGCCGCCCGACACCGAGAGGCTGTGCTGGTTTTGCAGTGCAGTGTTCGCGAGTACCTCCTGTTGCCAGTCGGTATTGGGAAAACGGTCGGGGTCAGACCCATCCCTGAATTTCTGGATATCCGCTTCGCTGTAAAACTGGTTCATGCCCCCATTTGGGTTGCTGTAATAGTCGATCTCGTTGCGTATCGCCGCATAGGTAGCAGCATCTGCCATTGACGGTAAGCGCGTGGGCGACGAAAACCCTTGGTTGAAGGAATAGGAAACCGTGGGCTTGCCCGACAGCCCTTTGCGCGTGGTAACGAGGATAACGCCGTTTGCCGCACGGCTGCCGTAAACGGCCGCTGCCGCATCTTTGAGCACGGTCACGCTTTCGATGTCGTTGGGGTCTAGCCGTTCCAGTCCGCCCACCTGTCCCGGCACACCATCTACCACCACGAGTACATCGGTATTGCCGGTGGTAGACACGCCGCGGATGCGCAACTGCGAGCCATCGTACCCCGGTTCACCGCCGCGGTTTGTCGCCACCAGCCCGGAGAACCTGCCGGCGAGCGAGTTGGATAAGTTGGGTTGCGGACTTTTGATCAGATCGGCACCTTTCACCTCGGATACCGAGCCCGTTACCGTGGCGCGGCTTTGGGTGCCGTATCCCACTACCACCACTTCGTCAAGGGCTTGGGCATCTTCTTCCAACACCACATTACGAGTCGCCTGCGTGTTGGCAGCAGTGCCGTCGATGGTGATTTCTTCGGTGAAGAATCCCACGAAGCTGAAGACGATCACATCCCCCTCGGCAGCTACGGTAAGCTGGTACCGGCCAGCATCGTCCGTTGTGGTGGTGGTTCCCGCCTGCTTCAAGGCGACGGTTACGCCCGCCATCGGATTGCCTGCCACATCTCGCACTACACCCGATACGGTGGTCTGCAATGTTGCCGAAACGTACCTTCCATAAGGCGCGGTCAGCCATCCACCAGCCGATGTGACGGCCGGCACAACCAAGCAGCCTGAAAGCAATAGGCAGGCCAGCCGGTTGGTTTTGTTGTTGCATCGAAATGCATGCTGTACATGTTTAACCATAATGATTACAATTTGGTTGGTTTACAATTCACTACAAAACTCCACTATCGCGAGCATATTGCGTGAGGGGTAAAAACGAAAATAGAGGGGGATAATTTTTAATTATTGCCAAAAACTAGTTGGAATGCAGCGTTTCGTGAAACGGCTTACGGTATTTCTTCACAAATTCGGAGGGGTTGAGCCGGTACAATTTGGCAAACTGCTCACGGAAGTATTTGAGATCTTTGATACCCACTTGGTACGCCACTTCATAGATGGTCGCATCGGTGGTAAGCAACAGTTGCGCCGCTTTGTGTAAACGCACTGTACGGATGAGGGCATTCGGCGTTTGCTGATTTATGTCTTTCACCCTGTTAGAAAGCGTCGCGTAAGTCATCCCGCATGCGTCAGCCAGTACCTGCACGTTAAAAGCGTCGTCGGTGAGCCGCGACTCGATAATGGATATGCATTTATCGAGCAACGCCTTATCCTCCGGCGCGATTTTCTGATACCCCACCGCATCGGTCACGTGGTTTAGGAAATAATCGCGGAGGTTTTGGTTCCGCTGCAACAGGGCTTTCACCTTGGCTTGCAACACCCCTTTATCAAATGGTTTAACGAGAATATCGTCTGCGCCGTTTTCGATTCCGTCGATTTGTATTTCGGTACCTTTCGTGGCGGTCATCAGCAACACGGGGATGTGTTTCCAACTGGCGTTCTGCCTTACGGTTTGGCAGAAATGGAGGCCATTACCATCGGCCAGCATGATATCGCATACGATGATATCGGGCATTTCGTCTGCTACGATTTCCAGCGCGTCGCTTTCATTGTCGGCCAACCACACGGTATACTCGGTTTCGAATTCCGATTTGAGGTATTTCGCCAATTCAAGGTCGTCTTCAACCACCAAAATCTTCGATGTGGTGGCGGCACGTTGGATGGTCCTGGCGAGCGTATTGGAGATATGGGCGCTGGTGGCGGTATCCGTTCCGGCATCGGTGTCTATCCGATTGGGCGGCAGCCGTATAGTAAATGTCGTGCCATGCCCCTGCCGGCTCTGATAAATAATCGTTCCACCCAGCAGCTCTACCAGCGACTTAACCAGCCACAGGCCCACGCCAAACCCTTTGGGCAGCTGTGGATCCGCTGCCGATAAGTGGTAATACTGCTCGAATAGGCGCAGGCCCACTGTTTCGGCTACGCCACAGCCCGTATCGGTGACCGTAATTTCTAAGTGGTCCTCCTCATCCAGTTTAACCGTGGCGGTCACTCCACCCTCATCGGTAAACTTAACCGCATTGAACAGGAGGTTGAAAATAATGGTCTCCAGTTTTTCACGATCGGACCAAACGGGAAGGCGGTTGGTTGTGGCATGCAGGGAAAGGGCAATCTTTTTCTTTGCCGCTAGGTTCGTCAGGCAATCGATCACGTCGCGAATCAATTGCACCACGTCAAACTCGCTTAGCACTAAATTTTCACTGATCAGTTCGTCTTGCCGGACGGCCAATGCCTGGTCGGCCAGCCGGAGCAGCCGGGTGGTGTTGGCATGGAGCGTGCTTACGTACGGCTCCAATTGCGGTGGCGGGTTGCTGCCCAAGAGGTCTTTCACCGGATTGAGTATCAGCGTGAGCGACGATCGAAATTCGTGCGACAGCCGGGTATAGAAATTGATTTTCAACTCGTTCCATTCCTTTTCCTTTTCACGCTCAATCGTCGCGATGGCCAGTTCATACTTCAGTGCGGCTTTTTGGCGCCGGTATTTCCGGTAATAAAAATAGATAACAGCGGCGATGGCTAAGTAGCCCAGGTAGGCCCACCATGTGCGGTACCATGGTGGGAGCACGACAATGCGCAGGGTCCTTATGCTGTCGGGGCGCACGATCCCACCACTTTCCACACCTACGGCAAAGGTATATTCTCCGGGCGACAAATAGCGATAGGTGGCTGACCGCTGATGGCCGGCGCGGTTCCAATCGGCATCGAGTCCGGTGAGTTTATAGGCAAATTGCAATTCATCGGCATACCCGTATTCGAGCGATGAATAATAGATGGTAAACGTCGTTTGCCAAGGGCCCAAGGTGATGGAGCTCGTTTCATTCAGCGCCCGGCTGAGCATGGGTTGGTCCCGTGGTACGCCAACCTGCACGGATTGGCCGAAAATCGCCATCCCTGTAAGTGTTACCGGGCTATCGGGGGCCTTGCGGACTACCGTCGGCGGGGAAAAATACGTTAGCCCGCCCGTACCGCCGAAAAAGAGCTGGTTGCGGCGCGTACTGAAAAGCGCCGAATTGGGGTTGAAGATTCCCGATTGGATGCCCGATGAGTGGCCGAAGTTAAACACGAGCTTTTGTTGCCGCATGATTTTAGAAAGCCCCTTGTTGGTGCTTAGCCAGCAATTGCCGGCCTTGTCGAATTGGATACTGAAGACGGTGTTGCTCGCCAAGCCATTGTGCTCGTCGACATGGCGAACCACATGCTTTGCGTGCAGATCGTAAACCAGCAATCCCATGCTTTCGGTAGCAATCCAAAGGTGGTTCTCTTCGGTTACATGCAACGCAAAAATCACTTCATTCTTCAACTGCTCGTAAAGTGCTTCGTGACGCGGTAGTCCAAATTGTTCCTTTTGCGGGTCGAAGAACGTGATTCCTGCGCCATACGTACCCACAATGAGGTTGCCGTCGTGGTCTTCGGCCACTGCCCGGATGTCATTCGCGGGGATGTTGCTATTGGTTTGCAGGTAGCGGGTGAATCGGCCCGTGTTCTCATTAAGGCGGTTGAGACCACCGCCGTTCGTACCGATCCACAGCTGCCCCCGGTGGTCTTCGAATACTACACGGACATCGTTCCCGCCGGAAAACCCTTCCACAGTGGCGTCGAAGCGATAGGCAAGAAAGTCGTCTGTTTTGGGCCGGTACTGCAGCAGGCCGCCTTTGTACGTACCGAACCAGATCCGGTTCCGTCGGTCGCGATAGGCATACAGCAGGGCGTTATCGGTTAAGCAACCTTCGTGGCTACATGCCGTATAATGTTTCACCAATCGGTTTTGGGCATCGAATTTAAACAGGCCATGGCCGTCTGTACCCACGAACAGGTTCCCCTGTCTATCTTCGGCTAAACCATAATACCGGATGTTGGGGAAGTTAGCAGGCCAGGAGGCCCCGGCGCCAAATTGGGCAAAGTTGTACTTGGGTTTGGCGGTTAGAAAAAGGCCGTCGCCTGATGTGCCTACCCATACGTTGCCGTCGTGGTCTATGAATAGCGCCGGCACCGAACGTTCGGTCAGTGCCACTTTGTAGTTGGCATCTGCGATCAGCGGGATAGACACCAAGTTAAGTGCCGGGTCGGTAGTCATACGGAAGCGGTACACACCGCCGTCTTCCATACCCACATAGAGCTGGTCATTTCCATCGGTTACCAGCGAAAGAAACCGATTGCTGGGCAGGTTGAGCTGATCGGCTGGAACCAACGGTGTTTTGCCGTATGCCGATCGTAAACCAGCAGCCCGTTGTCGGTAGCCACCCATACCCGGTTGGCTATATCTTCGTAAATGTGGTGCACACGGCAATACCGGTTTTCCTGTTGGAGTATCGATAGGTGGCTATCCAGCACCAATGCACCATTACGCATGGCAAATACCTGCACCCCGTTATCCTGCGTACCCACCCACAGGTGTCCCTCCCCATCGTCGTACACACGGGTAACCATGTTTGAGCTGAGCCCGGACAAATTTTCGATAGTATACCGAAAGAAATCACCAGTGGCCGTGTCGAACCGGTAGAAGCCGCGTCCGTTTGACGAAATCCAGAGTTCATTGTTGTTGGTCGACCGGCTTACCGAGCTCACATCCGACTTCAGTCGACTATCACGGGTTGATGCTACTTCGAAGTGGGTAAACGACTCGCTGGATACGTCGTATTTACTGATACCGTTCCGTGAGGTGACCCACAGGTTGCCCTGCGTGTCGGCGTAAAGCTGTGCGATATAGTTTCCCGCTAGCCCCTGCGGGGAATGGACGTCGTACTTGATGTTACGAAATGTTTTGCCGTCGAACCGACTAAGCCCATCTTCGGTGGCTACCCAGATGAAACCGGCACGGTCTTGTGCGATGCTGTTGACGTTATCAAAGATCAGCCCCTCTTGACTAGTGTAATGGTGCGGGATGAGCGCAGACGGCTGAACCGCTTTGCCGTGGGCAGCAAGCAGGATAATCAAGAAAAAGGCAAGCGCACTAACGAATTTCCCCCACATGGGTAAGTTTTTACCAGCAAACTTAGTTAAAATACCCTTACGGTCAATTCAAATTCCGATATTCGCGATATTCATTGGGGAAGATAAAATCTATAAAAAATCCAGGATTTCATTGCGGGCGGAAGTTAACTCGGTCGTATCACGGTATCGTTAAAAAAGCGGGTTGGACATTCTCGCAGGCAACCGCCACCACACAGGGCTGTGAGCCTGTAGCCACTGTTATCATCGCCCGGCCGTTGTACAGCTGAACTTTATTGGACCCATCGGATGTGCCGAGGTGATCCAGCAAATGCCCTGGCCCCGCCAATGAAAAACGAACGTAGTCGTCGGCATCCAAGCAACGCACTCCGTTGCTATCCACCAATTCGGCTAAGACGGTAACCGTCTCATCGACACGCGTCACCGTTTGTAGTAATAGCTTGGATGGTTCTCCCCAAACGTCGGTTTGGTACTGTTGTACCAGTGAGTCTTGCACCCTTACGCCATCTTTCCACGCAGATACCGTCAAGGTATTGATCCCTTCATTGAAATTCACGTTCCAGCGCAGTCCGGCGGCAGGGAAATCCTGGCTGTTTCGTTTCCGTACACCTTGGCTCACGCCATTCAGAAACAATTCTGCCTCATCGCAGTTGGAGTAAACTTTCACCTGCTTCTGCTCGTTTGCAAATCCCCATCGAATCGGCCAGGTATGTCCATAGATCCGGACCATCGGCTTCTCGGTCCAATAGGATTGGAAAACATAGTAGGCTTCCTTTTTTTCCAGGTTGCGCTCCACTACTCCCTTTTGATTCACGTAAGGTACCGGGTTGTCGGGCCGAAGCGGTGTGGAGAAATCCTTGAAGGGCCAATAGGCCGTTCCCGTGAGCCATGGCATCGTTTCCTGTTCTTTCAGATGCCAGTCAATGAGGTTACAGATATAGCTTTCACTCCAATTACCGTCTTTTGATGCACGGGCAGCACCGCCGAACAATGAAGCATCGCCGAGCCGTTCGTCGGCGCTGTTCCCCGAGGCAATCGCTTCCAAGCCGTTATCTGGATTTTCTGCGTGGCGGCGCGCATGGCTATCACCACCCCATTCCACGTGCAGGAAATGAGGAACCCGTTCAAACTCCTTACGCGAAACATGCTTGTAGTCGGTATATATGCCGCGATACCAGCCCGCCCATATCGATGGCGAATAGACGTCTACGATATCCTTGCAGAAATCACATCGCCGGATGGCCGTCTTTCGACTCGGGTCTAGGCGGTGCGAAAGGTCATTCAACTCGTTCATAAACTCGCGTATTGCCTCCTGTTCGAATACCGTAAAGTCGCCCGGCCAATCGTTCTCGTTGCCTACCCCCCAAATAATAACGGATGGGTGGTTGTAATGCTGTTCGATCATGTTGGTGAGCATTCGCTTTGCTTGCCGCTGGTAGGCATCGCCCCCTAAGCCGCCACGGCACCAGGGAATCTCCTCCCAAACCAGGATACCCAAGCTATCACAGGCATTCAAAACGATGCGCGATTGCTGGTAGTGCCCCAATCGGATAAAATTGACGCCCATCGCTTTCATCATCACCATCTCTTCCAGTATCTGCTCGTCGGTCATCGCCGCACCCACACCGGCATGGTCTTCATGGCGGTGGGTTCCCCTGAGCAGCAAGCGCTTTCCATTCAACTTAAAGGGCCCCTTATCAACAAATTGAAAATATCGGAAGCCAATCTTTTGCTGATGTGTATAGTTGATATTGTCCGCTATTACCTGGACAGTCAACGCATATAACTGTGGGCTATCTGGGTGCCAAAGGGTTGGCATAGCTACCGTTAGCTCACCGATTTCCTGATCTGTGCTGCCAAGTTCAACCAACTGCCGCAGCGATGCTACCTCCTGCCCCCCGTGGTCCGATAGCCGTACGTTCACCGTTGCTTGCCGCAACCCATCGGGGTTACGGAACCGTGTGCGGATTTTTACAGTACCTCGGCGCCCCCCTTCGTCAACAGCGGCATCTGCGAATACCTTGTCGATAGCTAGCTGTGGTGTGTAGACCAGATTGACGTGGCGGTATAGACCACCATAAACATTGAAATCGGACATGTCGGAAGGTATAAGTTCCAAATCGCGTGAGTTGTCCGTACGGATGCTCACTGGGATTTTTCCTTTAAACTGCTCCTTATATACCGAAGTTGCTTTAAACGCGTCAACCGCCGCTGTAATATCGACCGTCCATTCGTCATAACCGCCAACGTGTTCGCCAACTTTGGTAGTATAGATGTAAACTTCGGTTTTCTGGCCTGCCCCTTCAAAATGCAGTAAAACACGGCCGTTTTCATATGGGTTGTGCAGCCTTAGTTGTGTTCGATACCATGCCGGACCTTGGTAGTAGTTCACATCAGGATCGACCGCATCGAGCGCGTTGTAGCAATGAGGGAGTATAACCGTACTCCAGATGGGAACCGATTCGGGGCTTCCCGGGTTAAAGGGTCTCACGGCTTCCCATACACCTCCCAAATCGTGCTTTACAAACTCCCAGTCCGTAGTGAGGCGGCGTGACTCCTGCGCGTACGCTGATAAAATCGCTACAATAAGAAAGTAACTGATTACAAATTTTCTAACTAACATGCTGTACGTTTTACTCGGTATCTAAGGCTCCTGTTTTCATTTCCTTCCCTTGGGGAATCGTCCGTTGGTTGGCAACTTCACCACGTACCGTGAGCTTGATCACGCTGGCGTCGCTGTCAGGTGCCTGCACAGGTGTGAAAAGGTGCACCCCGTCACCCATTTGCTTATAACGCATGGGAATATCGCTCCCCAGTAGCTCGGCGGCGAGCACCCGGTTCGTCAGCCCCGGCAACGTAAGCTGCTGGTCGGTCGGCCAATCGAATACGTGGAGGTAGAGGATGGTTTGGTCATCGTCTTTCTTTGAGGTACACCGGCCCCAATCCATCGGCAGGAGGGGGCTTATTTGCGTGCCGTAAATCGACTCTCCGTTCACCTCCATCCATTGGCCTATCTGTTGCAACCGTTCCACACTTTCAGCCGGCAATGTTCCATCTTCTTTTGGTCCGATATTCAGTAGATAGTTTCCCCCTTTAGAGGCAATGTCAATCAGGTTGCGGATGAGGGTCCGTGCTGACTTCCAATTATGATCCCAGCTCTTGTACCCCCATGAGCCGTTCATGGTCATACAGGTTTCCCAGTCGCGACCATCCAATTCGTCAGGATCGGGTATTTTTTGCTCGGGCGTACCGGTATCGCCCGGAAAATTAGGGCGCTTCAACCGATCGTTGGTAATGATATGGGGCTGCAACGTCAGCAATTGCTGGTAACTGATTGCCTGTTCGTCGGTAATACCCATCGGTGTATCCCACCACAGGACTGCGATATCGCCGTAGTTTGTCAGCAACTCCTTCACCTGCGGTAGCCCCACGTCGTTCACATATTGGTCAAACGTTTTGGTTTGCTGCATCGGGTCCCAATGCCCGCCGTTGGCTTTGGTGTAGGCATCGATCGCGGCACTATCGGGATTTGGCCATCCCTCTGCCATGACCTTCCTGGCGGTAGCGCCGCCGGGATTATTCCAGTCTTGGGACTGCGAATAGTAAAACCCGAGCTTGATACCGTGCTTCCTGCAGGCCTCGGCCAGCGGCGCCAGGAGATCCTTTCCATACACCGTGGCATCCACGATATCCCAGGTGCTCGCTTTCGTGTCAAATAGTGCAAACCCGTCATGGTGTTTGGCGGTGATGATCAGGTATTTCATGCCCGCGGCTTTGGCCAACTGCACCCAATAGTCCGGGTCGTAGTGGATTGGGTTAAAGCTTTTTGCACGCTCTTGATATTCGAGCATCGGAATTTTGCTCCGGTTCATGATCCATTCGGCACCACCACGTGCCTGCCGGTGCCCATGGTACACGCCCCCCCACTGGGAATATACACCCCAATGAATAAACATGCCAAATCGGGCTTCCCGCCACCATTTCATGCGTTCATCCTTCGATAGTTCGTTTGACTGCGCTATTGCAGCGGTATTTGCTAATAGCGTCAGGAACAATAGGCTCCCTACTATGCATTTTATCTTCATCGTCAGAATTTTAAGGTTACGGTTTTGCCTGCCTCTAATTGGATATCATATTCCCACACCGGTTCAAGCGAGAGCTGGGGTAGTTGCGACTCATGGTTGATGACCGCGTTTACAGGTTGCGCCCCGACAAGAAATGGATTCGTTTGCTTGCTGAGTGCCGCTTTGAAAACTGCATCCATGCCGTCTACCGGTTGTTTGGTACGGACGCGGCATGTACCTCCCACGTCACTATATACTCGGGCACCAACTAGTTTTCCATCATTCCACTCCATATCCACCACAAAGCCTCCCCGTGCCTTAAGGCCACTCACATTTCCGTCGGCCCATGCATCGGGCAAGGCAGGCAAGAGGTAAACTGTGCCATCGTGGCTTTGCAGCAACATCTCGGCAATACCCGCAGTCACGCCGAAATTCCCATCTATCTGAAAAGGGGGGTGGGCGTCCAGTAAATTCAGGTAAGAGCCGCCGGAATGTTCATCTACGCTAATGCCGGTTTCGGTGGTTAAAAACAGTTGTTTATTTAGCATTTCATAGGCATGGTTTCCATCTTCGAGCCGTGCCCACCAATTAACTTTCCATGCTTTCGACCACCCCGTACCGCCGTCGCCCCGCATCAGCAGGCTACGTTTCGCTGCGGCTGCCAGCTGTGGCCGTGTTCGTGTGGCGATGAAGCCGGCAGGATGCAGCCCGTAAAGATGGGATAGATGGCGATGCTTATCCTCCGGGTCGTCCCAATCTTTGTACCATTCCTGCAATTGCCCATACTGCCCAACCTGAAGCGGATGGAGGTCCTTCAATACAGACTGCAACGAATCGGCAAAAGCCTTATCCCTATCCAGGATGCGGGCGCTACGGATCGTAAAATCAAACAGGTCTTGGATGATGCTTAGATCCATCGTAGAAGCAATGCTTACCGAACCGACACGTTTACCATTTACGCGGAATGAATTTTCGGGCGACGTCGACGGGTTAGTCACCCACCTCCCCTGACCATCCTTAACGAGCCAATCGAGCATAAAGGTTGCCGCACCCTTCATGAGGGGATAGGCATTATCCCGCAGAAAGTCTAGATTGCCCGTATATTGATAGTGCTCCCACAGGTGGCGGCAGAACCATCCACCGGCCATCGGCCAGATGGCCCAACGCGGCTGCCCGGAGGGGTCTCCCCAATCGGCTCCACCCGCTGGGGAGGTATCGGCCCATATATCCGTATTGTGATGTGCCGTCCAGCCTCTTGCGCCGTAATTTATCCGTGCGGTTTTCGCCCCGTTTTTGGCCAGCTGGCCAATGAAGTCTATTAAAGGTTCGGCACACTCCGACAAATTGGTCACTTCAGCGGGCCAATAGTTCATCTCGGTGTTGATGTTGGTTGTATAATTAGACCCCCAGGGCGGTTGCATTTTATTATTCCATATCCCTTGTAGATTCATCGCCGGCCCACCCGACCTGGACCCGGCAATCATCAAGTATCGGCCGTATTGAAACAGCAAAGTGGTGAGTTGCGGGTCGCGGTATCCGCCAGCGGCGGTATATTGCACCAACCGGGTATCGGTGGGCAGGAGCGTCGCTGAATCGGCCCCTAAATTTAACCGTACACGGCTGAACAGCGTGTTGTAATCTGTTATGTGACTTTTCAACAATGTGTCATACGATTTCCCTTTGGATGCGGTGAGGTGTTTTTCAGCTTCCGCAGCCGGGTCTTTGCCGTCCTTTCCCGGGTGGTTGAAAGGTCCGTTGTAACTGGTCCCCACAGAAACCAGCAAGACCACTTCCGTGGCATCTTTCACTTCCATCCCCAGTGTATCGGTTCTCACACTACCTCCATTGACCATGGCTTTTACATGCACCTCGTAGTTGATCCCTTGTCCATCCGGATTTTGTGCATACTCGATTTGACGTTTGTCATAACTCCGATGGGCAACATACTCGGGGCACTTCCCGCTCATGACCAAGTGATCATCTGTCAAACTGGTAAGCTGATGTGGCATTGGGTTCTTAAACCGTGTATTAAACGATAGGGCATTGGGGGTGGAAGCGGTAAACCGTATCACAATCAACTGGTCGGGATAACTGCTAAAAACCTCCCGGGTGAATATAGTCTCCCCGACCTCAAATGACGTTCGGGCAACTGCCGTATTCAGATCAAGTTGCCGATGATAGTTGGTTACACCGCCCTTTTGCAGGTCGTGATCGAACAACATACTCCCCAAGGTGAGATACCGCGCAGAATACGGACCCAACATCTTCTTAGCCAACGTGTCGCCACGAAGGTAGTCTTCCTCGAATAGCGCCCGGCGGATCTCAGGAAGCACTTCCGCCGCACGCGGATTATTGGTTTCCCGCGGACCGCCTGACCATAGGAAAGCTTCGTTGAGTTGCAATTCATCCAACTGAGTGCCACCATAGACCATGGCGCCGAGCCTACCATTGCCAACGGGGAGCGCTTCGTTCCAATTTCCGGCCGGCTGTTTATACCATAGCCGAAGCAACGAGTCGACGACGGGAGTAGGATAGGCTGCCCCATCTCCCAAAGCACATCCATGATAAAATAGTATCGCAAATAGGGGCAAGACGAATAATCTGCGCCGTAGCATAGATTGGTTGATTTTAGGCATAACGTTATTCATCATGGTCTCTTAATGCTGTTACGGTAAGGGGCTGGGGTGATTCCCCCCAGTTTCTTTGATAATTCTGGCTGTCAGAAATTGATATATCCACCGATCCCATTGCTGCAACCGGACTGTCGTTGCCCCCCATGGTTACAGTTTCAATACCAGTTAGCTTCGCTCCGTGTACGTTCTTCAGGAATAGTGCATATCGACCATCCTGTTCTTCATAATTAAATGTGCAATCGGTCAATTCGAGGTTTTTTACGTGCCGAGCCCAAAAACCGTAGGAAGGCTGTACACGCAGGTTGGATACATTATACTGGCCTACACCCAACTCGGGTGGCCGCTGCGTGGTATCGGAGAGCGGGTTTCCTCCTTTGGTTAGGATATGTACGTCGCTGAACTTCACATTGGTTACAAAACCTGTGTGCCGGCCGTTAGGCAGACGAAAAGACGCCCCTTCAACGACAGCTCCAGCACGAGGTAGTCGATAACCCGCAATGATCGGCGCAGCCCTGCGTTGTGAGCCATCATACGGCTTCCAACGGATGTCATTATCCCGGTATGAGCTACCGCCATATAATTCAGTGACATCCACACCATTAATAACAATATTATCAACCACGCCGATATCCACGTTCGTCACCAACAACTCATCCCGTAAAGCACCATTTTCCATGAATTTCTGCCGTGTCACTTCAGCACCCAATACGCGTCCCCGGTTAGATATTGAGAGGAAAAACGGTGTTGTAGTCCGGAGCATCTTAGAGCGCGAGTGGATGCGGCCGGTACGCCCGCTATTCAAGAAAATATTTCGCACATGGCCGCCGTCGTTGGTGGAGATGGAAAACCCAGCCTTATTTGCTCCCAGCACGTAGATATTATCTACATAAACATCGCTAATGTCATCGGCCGTTTCCGATCCAATTTGGAAAAGGTTGCAGTTTGTATCGCCGATAATATTCCGTACCCAGTAATTTTTCGCTTTGCGGGTAAAGCCTAACGAGCAATCCGAGCCAAGTTTCACGATATCGTCTGAACTTACTTTGGAATAAATGTTAGTTACTGTCACCTCGTTGCACCCCATGAAATCATAGATGTCACGGGCATTCCCCGCATGATGTTTTGCAAAATAGGTGTCATGTACGTGGATACTATCCGTGCCGGTGGCCAATAATACAAAGTGGCCGCCGCGATCGATATGCAGCATGTTTGATAAATCGGTTCGCTTTTCATTCCGTTCGTTAATATAATAAGGTTCGTCAAGGACCTCATCGTACCAAAGGTCATCTTGCGTATGTAGTCCCCCGATTTCGATATTCGTACAAAGCTTAAAGGTAAACATTTTGTCAGCCCGGTTATCGGGTGCATTATTCATCACCCGGTCGCTGGTCACCAGGTTGCCATCGCCCGTAATCCGCCCATTCCCGATGATCTTTATGTTATCAAGCCGCTCCCCGAAAAATAGCGTGTTCCGGAAATAGGTGTGCCCCACATCTTGTTTGGTTAACCAATTTTCAGGTTCTTCATAGGGACCTGTGTCGGTCGGGGATAATCCCGAACGATAGGCCCGGTCGCTGAACCACGTTGTTTCCGGCGCATCGGTACCTTTCAATGCCTTGATTACCGCCTGGGCGCTTATATACAGGTACACGTTGCTTTTCAGGTGTACAGTACGTACGGGATAAATCCCTTCGCTGAAAAACAGGGTGCCGCCTCCCAGCCTGCTGATTGAATCGATCGCGAGGTTGATGTGTTCTGTGTCATCGCTGACACCGTTGCCCGAAGCGCCAAACCGTTTCACGTCCATTTTGCCCGAAAAGAATCGCACGCTATTGGAAGGCCCTGCGTGCGGACCATTCTCCACGACCAGCCTGAAGGTGTATAACGTATCCGGTGTCAATCCTGAAATCCCGGCGGAACCATTTTTTGTGTCGATTTTAGCTTTGGCTTCTTCCCACGTCTTACCGTTATCCAACGACTGCATCAGTTTTACACATGTGCCTCGTGTGGCTTTCCATTTGAACCGCGTTGATGTATAGGTATCAAGGGTTTCCACATAGGTACGTTTCCGGTCAACGACCCGCTCAAAGTTGGAGATGGTATTCGAAACCACCAATTCTGCCGTTTCTGCACCGATACCGGGGCTGTTGAGATTTTGCGGTTCGGTAATGGAGTAACCCGCCCGGATCCAGAATCTACCGGGAGTTGAAAATTTCACATCTCGGATAGTGACGACAACGTCGTCACCATTGGCCGGACGTAGATCCAATCCGCTCAGCACCAACCTACGCCCACCACCTACCTTGTCTTCAATAACCGCAGACCCTACATGTTGGTAGCTATAATTTGTACCGGTCCGCCCGATGGGCTGCCGTTCCATTTCCGCCAAGAGAACCTCACCGCGGCCAATTACATTTACGGTAGTATTCTCCGGGGTCGGGTGGATACCTGTGGGGAGGTCAAAATAAACCGTCGCATCAGGGCTGCGCTGGCCTGCCGTAAAAGATAAGACTAAATCAACCGAGGCATTCGCCGTTACTTGCTGCGGTACCAAGTGAAGCTTACCGCCGAGGGCCGCGGGGTGGGATTTAATGTAGAATTTTTTTCGTAGTTTTCCACTATCGTCCAAGACCTCCAATACGTCGCCTGGCTCTAGTTCACCCTGGCTTTTAGGGCTTCCGCTACGATTCGTGACTTGGTATCGTTGCCGGGTACCATCTGCGGATGCAAGCTGGGATAAAAGAACATCGACGTTGGGTGCGATTAAAACAAGTCCTTCACCGGGAGCGCTATCTACCGTATATGCATAGGTTTTCCCAACAATGGTCACCAGTGTGTCTTTTTTGATTGCAATGACATGCGTTGCCCGCTTTTTGGGCTTGATGATAGCATCCGCGACCGAAAGGCATGGAAGAAACAGGGCTATAAACAAACTGATTGGGTGCATTATAATTCCTTTCATTGTGGATCATTTGGCTTCCGGAACTATTCACGGTTTAGCCGCAATTTTAACTGGGCCTCAAACAAGGATAGCGGGCGGACCTCCTCGCCGAACAATTGATTAATTTGTTCGTTTTCAAAGATGACCTGCCTATTGGATTGAAACCCCACCAAAATCGGGCGAGCAATGGTATAATTACGCCTTCGTTCCATATCCCAAAAGTTATAGTGCCGGTCACGCGATGAGCTGTGTTTAAAATTCCATAGCACCAATTGTTTTCCGTGGTGCGGAAAACCGGGCTCCGGCCCGCCAAGGTTGGCAAATATCCCGCCATCAATATCATCAAACAGATTAGCATAAGGTTGCCCCGAATGGATATCGATGTTCTGATCCTCGCCGAGCGTGCAACGTGTGATAACCGATGATACCGCCCCGTACCCTATTCCTGGCCCATGGTGGTGCGCACCGTTGAAATGGCAGTTTTTAATCAACACGCCGTAGCCGCTGCGCGCATGGACGGACGTGTGACCTTTTTTCCCGCTGAAGATGACATCCTCCACGGTAACGGCAAAGCCCGCCCGGATATGGATTGCATCGTTCCAATCGCGGAATTCACAATTCCGTATCCAACTATTCCGGACATTTTCCATCCCCAGGGCCATATAACCACTGTCGTGAATGGCGTCCTTGTGGTGCACAAAATCTTCCGGGTAGCTGCGCCAATTACTGGTAAACAGGATATCTTCTACACCACATTCGGCTATCGATTCGAAGGCATGCAGCTCGAATGGCGCCGCATCTACCAAGGTGAGATCAAACTGGATGGGATTCTTGAAGCGTATACGGTTTTCCTGCACCTGCTCAATAACGTGTATCTCCTGAATCTGCATCCCTCCCCGGGGACCAAACAACCGATCCCACTTTGGTTTGAGTGGTAATTGTCCGAAATATTTTCTTGTAAACGCTTCGCTGCGGTGTCTAAGCACAACGTGTTGTCCGGGGCGGAGGCCGCTCCCATCTTCCACATCCACCCAAAAACTTCCTCTGGCCGCATCGCTTACCACCGTTGTCAATCGTTTGGACCGGCTATTAGCGGGCTGGAAGAGGAACAGCCGGCGCCCCACCCAAATGTTGGCCTGATAGATTTCTGTTCCTCCCGGACCGCTACCGCTACCTTTCAACACGATGTTGCTTGAATTGACATGAAGTTGACGGCGACTGGCCGTATCGGCAGACACCAAGAACCTTCCCGGGGGAAAAAACACAACTCCTCCGCCCGGATGAGCTTGGGCCGCGTCTATTGCCGCCTGGATACCCGCTTCATCAGGTAGATCGTCATCCGGGACGGCGCCATAGCGGGTCACATCGAAGTGTTTGCGGTTTGAGACATCAGGAATCTCTTCCTCCGAAAAGTGGTAGCCGGCGTAGGAAAAATCAGGCAAAGTAGCGGATGTACCCGTTTTGTAAGCCAGCACATACTCGTCCCACAAGGTAGCCTGTTGCTGGGCATAGATTGTTAAAGTAGCTGAGAGGAGACACCCCGCGATGCCAATCGCCTTTCTCATAATGAATGTTTGCTGCTAGTGTTGTTTTATAACAAAGGATTAAACGTTCCTCCCGGCCAGCCACTTGTTTGTTCCAGGTTACTATTCAATTGTAAATGCTCAGCCGGGATGGCAAAAAAGTAGTACTCCGGCTTCCAATTGATGTCAAACTGCGTATCCAGAAGCTTCGGTGCGCTCTCGAAGTAGTCTGTATAATTCGTATTCAAATGACTGATGAGCTCTTGCGAAGTCATTGAATTGCGCACCGCGTTCCATTGGTCCGTCGGGACTTTCAATGTAATGGTGAGCCCATAGCGACGGGTCCCATTTAATTCATCTTCGAACAACCTTCTCCTTCTTAAGTCCCAATAACGTTTATTCTCAAAGGCAAATTCAATCTTTCGCTCCAACATAATCGCATCCCGCATCTGAGCAATATTCATCCCATCGGCTAAACCATACCTACTATCGGTGCCCGATTCGATTCCTGCCCTCGCTCTCAATGCCGTTATCTCCGTATACGCTTCTTCGATTTTACCAATCTCGTTTGCTGCTTCAGCCAGGTTGAGTAAAACTTCTGCAAATCGAAGTTCAATCCAATCCGTACTGCTGTTGAATGCTTGGATGGCACTCTGATTCTCATCTATCGCTTTTCGCGTATAAAAACCTGAAGGGGTAGGGCTGTTTTGTTCAGACCCAATATACGTCCATTGAATCCGTCCACTCTGTCTTGCAGACATCCCAAGTTCCCACAAGCTCCCATTATAAACGATTGTCTGGTTAAAACGGGGGTCACGATTCAGCCAAAAGTAGTCGGGGTCGTATGCATAATCAGAGGCGAGATCATCAATAGCTTTCCCATCTTTCATTGGGAAAGCTTGCACAATATCCCATGTCGGCCGATTGCCACCGGTAGAGCCTTGCGAGACATCCAGTGGACGAGTGGCAGCTGCCCAGTTATTATAACTGGCCGGATCGCTTGGGGAGTACTGATATCTTCTCACAAAAACACTCTCCTTATTCATTTCTTCAAACCATAGCTCGGAGAAGCTGGGATACAAGCCGAATCCCATACTTTCCAAGAATGCTTTGGCCTCAAAATTAGCATCATAGGCCGCCTGCCAACGGTCAGTCGCATCCTGATCAGGATCAAACTGCGGGCTAGCATAATATAATAATATCCTTCCCTTTACGGCCAGAGCCGTTCCTTTATGTACCCGGCCGTTATTCTCGGCCGAACCCTGGGAGACCGCCGGCAGGTATTCGATTGCTAAATCCAAATCTGCAATGATTTGTTGCATACATTCAGAAGTGCTGCTTCTTTTCACCAACAAATCATCTGTCAATTGCTGGGGCTCGAGAATGAGCGGCACCCCCCCATATAATTTAACCATCTCGAAATATTCCCACGCCCTGAAAAACAGTGCTTGGCCTTTTAGCCATTGTTTATCTGCATCTTCTAGGGTACCTTGATCAATCTCCGCCAATAAAATGTTGATTCTTCTGATATGATCATAGGGCCAATAGTCGACCGAATTTTCCGTTAATTGCCCGTACATATAGCTTCCGCCTCCAGCGGTTTCGTCAGAAATACCTGCGTTTGACGTATTCCATTCCGGCAAGCATTGCGCGTGTATCCGATTGACGTAAGCTGTTGCCAGATCAAGGTCATTCCATACATTGTCCGCTTCACCTATTTTACCGAGGTCTTTCTTATCTAAAATCTTTTCGCAACCGCTCAGGAGGCAACCAACCAGCGTTATATATATAAATTTATAGAATTTCATAATAAAAACAGTTTGAATTATAGTCCGATATTTAATCCGAAAGAATACGTTGCCATCATGGGATACGATTGAATGTTATTCATCTCTGCATCATAAATTTTATTGCCGCTATACAGCATGAAAAGATTCGATCCTGTGAAAAATATCCTTGTACTTTTCACATTGATTCCCTTAAGTATTCCTTGTGGCAGGCTATATGAAATATTTATGTTTTTAAACCGCAAAAAAGTAAGATCTTGAAGCCAGAAAGTTGATTCGTCAAAACGTGTACGGTAACCCGTTACCCGATATCCGGGGTATTCTCCATTTGGATTTTCGGGAGACCAGCTATCGGCCCAATAGGCAAATGAAGACTCCTCCGCTCGTGCTTGGATATCCCTTCCAGATGTGGGCAACATAGCGTTACCGCCAGCAACCCCTTGCAGCAGTACATCAACACTGAAGGCACCGAAGGAAGCACCGAAAGACAGTCCGAAATTCATCGGAGGAATACGATAGTCAGAAATATACATCCGATCGTCTGAAGTAATCCGGCCGTCGGGTGAATCTGAATTCGGCCCTCTAAGATCTTTGTAGTTTAACATTCCAAGTTGGGGAGCCACACCTAAGATGGTATAACCCTCGGGTAAGGCATCCAGATCAGCCTGTGTGCGTAGGATACCGCTAGCTACATATCCTAAAATCCCATTCACCGGGCGGCCTATTTTCGACAGGTAAGGCCGTATATTCTCTGCTTCGTCCAACTTGGTTACTTTATTGGTTGCATACCCAAAGTTTCCTCGCACAAAGTAAGCGATTGATTTATCGGAATTTCCAGTCTGGTTTGCATACCCCAATTCGATCTCAAAACCTCGGGAATCGATTTCTTGATAATTCTCATCAGGCATAGCAGCTCCTAATGTACTTGGAAGGCTTAATTGCCGCGATCCAAGGATGTCATATGTGTGCCTAAAAAATCCATCGATTTTGATATTGAACTTATTGTCCAAAAACTGAGCGTCGACTCCTCCATTGTACGATAATGACTTTTCCCAGGTTATCCCCCTATTAGCGAGAACACCCTGTTCCAAGCCGAACGTTGCCTGATCGAAAATGGCTCCCGGCACGATATTGTATGATTGTAACCACTGAAAGTTGCCTACTGCATCATTCCCCAGTACACCGACAGACGCTCTCAATTTAAGGTCATTTACAAATCCGTTTTCGTTAAAAAAAGACTCTTCTGAAATCCGCCATCCCGCAGAAATGGAAGGAAAAAATCCCCAGCGCTTTTCCGGTGCGAAAATGACTGACCCGTCGTAACGGAATGAGGCTTCTAAAAGATATTTCTGCGCATAATTATAACCGATCAGCCCAACATAAGACAGTCTGGCCAGCTCACTTTCAGACCCATTCACAGTAGAATTCACATTGCTACCTCCGACATACTGGTCGATTTTAGCAGAGATAAAATCATCCCTACGACCACTAAAATACAAGTCGCTTTCTTCTGCCTGCTCATAGACCAGCAACGCATCAATATTATGCTTATCGAAACTCCGAGTATAATTGAGTTGGGCATTAAATTGGTACCGGTCACCCTTGTCATATCTCGACTGTAAAAATTCGGCCGCTGCCCGCGGTCTTATACCGACCGCCTGATCTCCCACGATGTGATTGTGTTCGCCCAGGGTATTGAAGAGTGTCATGTTATACGGTAGGTTAAACTGCTTGATATACCGATTTCTATTATACTTGTTATAGGAGACTTTCGCACTTAACCCCTCAATAAATGGCACTTTATAATTTAACGCTACGGTATAATTGAGTCCGTTCCATTCCCTATCGTTGTATCCGGCTGAGCCGCGATCGAGCACAACACCCGGATGCCATTCTACCCAATTACCTACAGGCTGCCCATTGATATATGGAGGTACCATACTCGATCTTAGCAATAAGGCCTTGTACAGGTCTTCCAACCGCCAATTGTTGATATCCCAGCTTGGTCCATTCGTATTTCGCTTGTCTGTATTTAAATCAAGAGAAACTTTAAGGTGTTTCGTTATTGAAACATCCACATTGCCTCGTAAATTCAACTTTTTGTAACCTACATTATCGAAAGTACCTGTGGCATAATTATATGACCCCCCCAAGAAATACCGTACCGTGGATGTTCCCCCACTCACGTCCAACGAATGTTGAGTAGTTAGTGGGTCCTTCCACATTTCCTCCACCCAATCCCAAGAGTTCGTTTTAAAATAATCCAACTCATCCTGCGTATAATACCTAGCGTCGGTGGTTGGCACATTCGTATATTTTAATTGATGGTTTATTTGAGAAGCATGTTCGTATGCATTTAACGTCTTAGGAAGCTTTGTTGGCGTTTGCACGCCCACCAAACCGCTATATGACAACCGAGGCGCACCCTCCTTGCCTCTTTTTGTAGTCACCAAAATAACGCCATTGGCCGCTCTCGAACCATAAATTGCGGCTGAAGCCCCATCTTTCAATACGGTGATGCTCTCCACTTCCGTTGGCCCTAACCCATCGAATGCGAATTTATCACTTACAATGCCATCGATAACATATAGCGGATCGGCATTGTTAAATGTACCTTGTGCCCGTACCCGAATAGAAGACTCCATTCCCGGGGTTCCAGCGGCTTGTGTTATGGTGACCCCCGACAGCCTGCCAGACAACGCATTAGAAAGGTTGTCAACCGGCGTATCCTTAAAGTCCGAACTATTAACGGACGACACCGACCCGGTTATACTCCCCCGGGTTTGCGTACGATAACCTGTAACCACCACATCTTCCAGTTGCCTTAAATCCGGCGCTAAAATGATATTGATAACGGACTGGTCATTAACTGCAACCTCTTGTTGAATGTAACCCAAAAAACTAAACACCAGCGTGGCATTTGCAGGCACATTTATTTCATAGTTTCCGTTTTGATCACTAACCGTAGCGCTAGCGGTTTCTTTGACTTTGATCGATACCCCGGATAAAACGCCTTGATCATCTGAGACATTCCCCCTAACGGTGAACTGTGTAACAATGGATGCCAATAGTTGACTGGTCGTCAAAAGCAGCAAAAGAATGAGTGTTGTAAAAAGTCTCATATAGGGTTTGATTAATTTTACACTTCGTTTTATCATTTCAATAAATTTTAAACATGATCACAGAAAGTTATTGTTTGGTCTTTTTAAACCGCACTACGAATCCGCCAGCGGCACTTAGATGAACAGGTATATCATCCGTGGATCGGCTAAAAACTTTGTCTACTTTTAGGGATGCGGGATTACTTGCTCTATCACTTAATACCGTCCCTTCATACCAATTTCCTTCTTCCAAGAAAGTAAGTGGAACCTGGTATCGCTTCGCGGCTTCTCCGTTCAAGATTGCCAGGAACCAGGTATCTCCTTTTCTTCTGGCAAATGCCGCTAGCTCCCCGACTTCGCTAATTGGTAAAACATACGTCTCATCCCAAGAACCATGGATGTCTTTAATTACGTTTACGGCAGGATTCTCGAGCAAGCTATTTGGGTTTGCCCCGAATATGAGTACCGGTGAGGTGAAAATGATTGCTGTCGCTACCTGATGGGCCCACGTTGTTTCCAAACGTCGTTCACCAAAAATAACCGGTGTGTAATCTCCGTGCCCCGCAAGTAAACGAGTAAATGGTAACGTGGTATTATGTACCGCCCAGGCATCTTGATTCCTACCGTACTCCAACCCCCTAATACCTTCACGGGTCATCTCATTCGGCCAGCTCCTGGATTCTCCACTTGGCTTATTATTCCCATGAAAATTCACCATTAACTTAAACTCAGCAGCATCTTTCAAACAATCCTGATAAAGGTCTATGAATTCCTTGGACTCGTTAGAAAATGCATCCAGTTTTACTCCAACAACTCCCAAATCATGGCAACGTTTAAAAAATTGACGACGTTCATCGCGATTCTGTATGTTCCTGCCATGCTGCCATAGCCAAATCTTGACACCTTGTTTGGCAGAGTAATCGACCAGGTCTTTAATTTGCGCGTCCGTCCACCTGCTCCAAAAAGCGTCAACCGTATTGTATTCAAACCCCAGTTCTCCAGCTAGCCTGGAAAACTCTTTCATTCCCTCTGTGGTACGCTCGCCACCATCCAACCAAGCCCAAACCGAGCGGCCGGGTCTTATCCAATCTGTTTCAAGTCCATTTGGAAAAAGCACATTGCTCGGCGGAGGCGATAGATTGGTAAGCAAGTTTGAGTTTACCAACGTATTTAAGTCGGCACCAATGGTAACGGTCCGCCATGGTGTAGTGATGTTCCCTTCGATTGCTGCTATTTTTGATAAACGAATCGCATCTTCCAATGTATAATCATGTGCAAAAGGATAGGAAGAAGGTTGCGTATGACCAAGTCTTGTTGTAAACCCTCCCCTACCATCAGCCTGCAAGGCCAAACCAGCGTAGTTTCTCAAATCGGCTTCACTGATAGCGGCATAGTGGCCTGAAGGTAATCGGTATGTTAATGGTAGAGCTGCCCACTCCTCTTTTCCTATTTCCGAAACATCTTTCTTTAAATGCACACCCTCATAATGCCAATAAAAATCGTGGTACCAGACGGTCGATGAAGTGGGGAGATTAAAAGCCGTTGCTTCATCAGGAATGCGACACTGATGGTCGCCGGGAATAATGAACCGAAAGGCTACACCATCGTTATACGTTCGGACTTCAATAAAATATTTGGTGTTATTTTTAGCGATAATGGGAATTTTCACTCCGTTACATCTATTTATCGCTAAGGAATGCACACCTCTTGTCGGATATTTTTCATCCACCGAATATTTTTCTGCGCGACCGAGTTCAGCATGGTCACACAAATCTTCCCCATCCAGTATCATATGCATAGGGGATATTTCGATAACTGGATTTTTCAAAAAATTTACTGAATAACTAATCGTTTGCTCAACGACAGAAATCTTAAACTCAATTTTTCCATCAGGGCTATTCACTACGACATTTGCAGATAAATTGAAGTGGAATAGCATAAAGACAAAAAAGGGAGAAAACCTGATATTTTCCATCATAGACTGAGACACATTATCTGTCAAATTTATAAACAAACAATATCGCTTAGATCAGGGATATTGGCTTAATGGTAAGGGGCATTGGCAGCGCAATCAGGTTTATCATTATGGATAGCCAATGTTAATTAATGCCTGCTTTCCCAATCGCTCCTCCAACTGTGCTAAGTAGAGGCTTCGCGGCGCAACGGGTGTGCCGTGAGCATCAAATGAACCCTCTGGTAGCAGGGGCGACCGATCGAATGGGCGTGGAAGTGGGGTGCTTTCACCGATACACCCAATGGCCCAATTATGGGTTCCGGGCGGTCGCTGTACTACGTACGATTTCGCTACACAGTTCCATGCTACCGACCAACCCGTTCCCCACCCATGTCCCGATCCCATGGATCCCCTGTTCTTGAAATCGATGCCGCCATTGGGAAGATGACAATTATCCAACAAGATACCGGTAGTCCATCGCTGATGTCCTTCAATACGGCCGTTTCCCTTAAATGTGCAATTGAGCAACACGATTGGACCTGATATACCGCCACCCGTCGCAGCAAACCACACATTGTCTCCCTCTACCGAACAGCGATCGAGTAACACTTGGCCACCATTGGGCGAAAACTCCGAGGGTTTGGAAGACCCCTCGTGCCGTGCCTTCCGGACTACCGATACTTCCTGTAGTGTAATCCGCTGGCCGCCTATGCTGACGCTATTCATCGTTTCTTCAATGCGTACTTGGCGCATCCAGCAGTCTTCGCCGTTTAACCTTACGGCGGCATACAGTTGCTGCGTATGATTAAAAGGCTGTGGCGGCGAAACGATGTGCAGGTATTCAACCGCACATTGATTAAGCCGGTGAGAATCACTGATTTTGACAACTTCCGTGCCCGGCGGATTCAGGTAAACAGCATCGTACGAATCAGACAACGGAACATCGACTGTGATCCGGTTGCCATCTACTGCGCTAATTCGCCGCTCCGCAACCGTTCGGGTACCTTCACGTATCCAGATTTGGGGCTTGCCATCCCGGACCAGATTGTCCATTTCCATAAATTCAAGCCAGGCCTTGGTCACCGGTCGCCGGAGTTGGATGGTATCACCCACAGCCAGGTCAGCCGCGTTCTCGACCGCAAACATCACCGATCCCGAAGGCACATAACGGTCGGTCAACACCGTTCTAGCGGATTCAGTAACACCTCCTGCTCCGCGATTGCGTGGCCTGCTCACTACAATGGCTGTATGTTTGCCGCCAGCCATCTGAATGGTGCTGGCCGGCCCTTCATTACCTGTGCCGCTGCCGCGCAACACCACGCCGCTCGTCGTAATAGTGATTGTCTCTGAACAGGTAAACGTACCCGGAGTTAATAACACAGCGCCACGGAATCCGTATTTATCCGGTTGCATGGCCGAAACCTGGTCTATTGCGGCCTGGATAGTCTTCGTATCATCTCCTGTTCCGGAAGGTTTTACAGAAACACGGACAGGAACATCAGGCAGCGCTATCCCTCCGCCCTTATAGCCGGCATGTGAAAAATCCATAATCTGGTCGCCTTGTGGCAACCGTTGGTATTGCAACTTATCGTTGGCATCCAAGCTGACCCACTCGCTTTTTGCCAAATCGGCCGTAGCATTGGATTGGGCGTGTACAACAGCCACGAACATAGTGGCCAGCACGCTTAAAAACAATCGATTAGACCTATTCCTCATAGCCCTTCACCTTACTCAATAACCGCAACGAAACCACCACCTGCAACCAACTCAACAAACAACGACTCGTTGTGGGCAATCGTCTCGTCATCAATTAATACCCCCTGCTGCGCGCCGAAAGACCGACGTTTGCGTACCAATGATACCATCGCCGACTCCGGCTGCTTATCACGTACCATGGTTATCTTGTGCTCGCCCGGGCCGAGGAATGGAAGATCGATTTTCAAAAAACGCGACTGCTCGCCGTTCATGACCGAAATGAACCATTTATCGCCACTTCTCCGGGCAAACGCCGCAACCTCACCGATTTCACTTCCTGGAAGCACAATGGTTTCATCCCACACCGTTGGGATCTGCTTAATCACCGCTACGGCAGGGTGGTCGAGCATCTCTTGCGGGTGTGCCGCGTAGATCAGCAGAGGTGCCTGTAAAACGATAGCACTGGCTACCTGATGCGTTTCTGACGTCTCTGCCCGACGATCACCGAAATGAAGCGGCGTATAGTCGGCGTGGCCGGCCAGCATCCTGGTAAATGGGAGTGTTGTGTTGTGTATGGCCCATGGACCCCGCATCTCAAAACCGAGAATGGCTTCGCGGGTCATTTCATTGGGCCAAGTAATCGATTCGCCCGCAGGTTTGTAAGCGCCGTGAAAATTAAGGACGAGTTGATAATGAGCCGCTTCCTTCAAACAGGCCGCATAAAGGTCAATAATCTCCTTGGCCTCATGATCGAAGAAATCAATCTTAGCCCCAGCCACACCAAGTTCATGCAAATGCTTGAAAAACTCATGTCGGGCTTCGGGGTCTCTGATGTCTTTTGAGTGCTTCCAGAACAACAGTTTCACTCCATACTGATTGGAATAGTCAACCAATTCCTTCCGCTCGGAGATACTCCATCGCTGCCAATGGCCTTCTACCACATGATATTCAAACCCCAAGTCACCGGCCAGCTTGGATAAATTTTTCATTCCGGCCAGTGTCCGAGGTTCGTCCGTAAGATACCCCCACACGGCGCGGCCAGGCTTCATCCATGCCTCGTCAAAACCATTTGGAAATACGTTGGGATCCGGTGCGGGCGCAACATGCTGTACGATGTCATTGTGAAACAGCGTATTGAGGTCTTGGCCGATCATAACGATGCGCCATGGCGATTCAATGGTTCCGTGCAATAGTGGTGGCTCCGTAAGCCTTTGATGGTCTTCTTCGCCGTAACGCAATACATATGGGAAATTTGCCGGATGTTCATGGCCCAAACGCGCTTCAAAAACTCGCTGCCCAGTGGCCTCCAATGCCATCCCCGGAAAATTTTCGCCCGTTGCCTGGATAATGCCCGACTCAGTAATCGCCGCGAAACCCCTGCCATCCGGCAACTTTACCGTCATCGGCGGGGCCACCCATGTACCTGCAACAATCGCATTGACATCACTTTGCTGGTGCTTTTCTTCATAATGCATGGCAGTGATACCGTGATGCCACACCGTACTTCCGTCAACTACGGCAAATGACGTCGATTCGGCCGTGAGTTGGCGCTCCCCGCTGCCGGGCAGTATGTATCGGAATGCTACCCCATCGTTAAATACACGTACGTCAAGTTGGTACGCCGTATTATTCGACTCGTTACGGATGGTGATCCGTGCTCCACGGTGGGCGTCCGTAGCTTGCGAATGCTTGCCCCGCATCGGGTAGGTCCTTTCACCCGCGTAAGATTCCACTTCACCCAAACGTACGCTTTTTCCCAAGTCTACCCCATCGACGACCATCCCCAAGCGGGATCGATCGATTACGGACTTACCGGCATACTGCACAGTATAGGTCAACTGTCCTTCAGCGCTCATTACCTGTAGCGTCACAGCAGTATCCGGACTACTGATTGTAACAGGTTGCGCCCGAACAAATACCGCGAAGGCTACAGCGGTCAATGTCAATATCAATTTCAAATTATGCATAGCTTTAATCATATAGACAATCTTCACATTTTAAATCTGTTACTTTTTACCGATTACAAAATCGGCAAAAAGAACTTTCTCATCTCGTAACCTTTCCTTGTTATTCAAGCTACGGTAAATACCCCATTTAGGCCGTATAAACGTAGCAGCCGAACGCCAAAGGTCAATATCATTGTTTTCGTAGGATAGCAGCTCGGTGCCGTCGCTTACTCTTCTCAGTACGATGGAGTAGGTGCCATGTGCACCGAATTTGATTTTCTCCACCGCTTCTATCCAGGCTCCCTTAAACGCTTCCAAATTCACAGTATGTACCTTATTCAGTGACGTTGCTCCGGTGTTCCCGGTATGGATGATTTCCAATTTATCCGGATTTCCATAGCGTGGCGTAATCGTAATTAACGGCGACCCAGCATTCGTGCCATCTCCGGCCTTGATTTGATGGATATGTGTAAAAGACGAAGAAGGCTGGAAACCGTCCGCTAGTTTAAACTTCCATTTGAAGATCATTTCATCGCCATTAAATGCCTTTACAGCTGCGGGTGAAGGACTGTAGGTCTTAATCTCCGTCCGCTGCCGGTCTGTGGCTCCGCAGCGATCATCATCGAAAGCGGTATGCGCAAAAAAAGCAAATACATGTTTATTGAGTTCCGTATTAAATTCTTCTGTGATGTGTCTGCCAAAATCCGTATGGCCGCAGTCGGGAGTTTCTTCCGGCGAACCTCCCAGCACACTGCCAAGTAATTCATAGGTGTTTCCCGGACCGTCAGCTTCCAGCGTAACCATACTGCTATACTTACCGTCCTCGTCATCAGATTCAATTACGGTAACGATTTCATAGGCCGTATAGAACGTGTCTATTGCTCCACGAGGCTTATATAATGTTCGGTAGGTAAAATCGCTTCCAGGCTTATATGCCGAGAGCACGGTACTCATCTCAGCTTTCAAAACAAGTATTGTTTGCTGCATATCACTGTTGTCGGTAAATTTTAATTCAGAGGCTATTGCGTCTCCCAAAGCAGCCTTCCAGTTGATTGTAACAGCGCTCGTCGCATCATTAAAAAATGCATAGTCTATGGGGCGGCCTACTAGGCCCAACTCGTATTGACTGCCATAAACCTTTCCGCTGATAGCAACACCTTGTGATCTAACTCCTTTAGCATTGTATGAATGCACTAGAAAGGCGTAATCACCTTCAGCGAGATTGGGTATCATAACACCTACGCTGTCTATTGAAGGAGCAGCTATTTTAAGTGAATCTGCATCGTTGTTCCAGGATACCTGATAGTTCATTATCCCCTCTTCAGAAACAGGTTGCTTCCAAGTGAGCTTTACACGCTCCCTTCCGGGATGTACCGTTAATGCACTCACCGCCGCGGGTGCTTTTTCTACACTTTCAATGCTGCTTTTATCCTTTTTTGTACAGGCAGTGGGGTTAAGTATAAGTGCACTTATAATAATAAATAATTGCTTCATAGGCAGTCGTGTTAACAAAGGTTCTTCGGCTCCGGTCTGGGAGCCTTCAGAGGGTCAAATAATGTGTAAAATGTGTCCAGTGCATCATATCCTGTTTATTTTCAGCCTTGAGCTTAGGGATTTAAAGACTAAGGCCGCGGTATTGCGGCCTTAGTTTTTCAGACCTATTATATTATAGCGTTCAAACTCGATATTAATCTTTTCAATATTTAGCAACCACCAAATATTTCATTATTTCTATTCACTTAGTGAACAAAAGAATGTCTTTCGCTTTTGTTCGTATATATCAACATTCAAAGTTATTATGGTATGTTATAGAGTTCAAACTCAGAGACATTGATGTTTGCATTCTCCGCTACTAAATTCAAGCTCACTTTTACGTATCGCGCTTCAATTGCAGGAAATGTAATAACGTTTTCTGCCTGAGGGGCTTCGAACTGCACATAGGCGCGTGTCCACTTCGTGCTGGAGGTTATCTCAGCTTCCGTAGTCGTTAATATTTCAAAATAAGGCACCTTATGTGGATCTTTAGGAATATAGAGACCTGCAGTGTTGATTTCCGTTGTTTCACCAAGGTCAACATAAAACCACACATTCAAGTCGGCTCGTTCACCACTGCTAGGTTGCCACCTGCCACTTCCCGTAGTACGGTCGCCGTCGGTCAGCGGGCCGCTTGAGCTACTGAAAGTAACCTTTTTACCAAGGGCGAAATTTGCATCTTCAACCGGCGGTGGCGGAAGCATAAAATAGGCGATATCATCCGCTTGCAAATCGGTATACGCTGTATAAAATGTATCAATGGCAGTGGGGTCGGGTAGGTAGGCGGTACGGTATTTGAACCCCGTTCCTTCCATATAATTAAAAATGGTATCACGCTCTTGCCACACCGTACCTCTTCGGGGATCAATCGGGTGGGGCTTCTGTGTTATTTGCATTGTTTTCGCCTCACCCGAAACATCCGTATACTGGAGCTCTACCGCTACCGCCTGCTGGGCGATGCCAAACCACGGAATATACAAATCACTCTTTTCGCCAATGGTATCTAACAGAAGCGTACCAATTGGCCGGTTAGCCACAGTGGCTTGGTATGCTGTGCCATATACATCGGAAATCACTTCCGCCTTCACCGAAGAATGGCCAAGGTCATCATACATATATACGTCAAAGGTATAAACGCCTTCTATCAGTTTGTCGATAATGACTTCCACGGAATCCGTGTCGGCACTGCGCTGGATACGCACTTCCAGCGAATCCCTGCCCCCGGGCCGTTGCCCGGGAATGGGCGTCTCCCCTTCAATATGGGCCGGATTGTTCCAGAAAATTTTGCCGTGTGTTATTTTAGGGTCTGAAATGATATACCATTTCAGTTTTATACGGTTATTACCCGGAAACGCCTGTAACATTTCAGCCTTGCCGTTGTAAACAATCTCTCCGCCCTGTAAAAACTCATTGTATGGAGCGTCCATTTTTCCACAGGAGACCAAAAGCCCCCCCATCATGAAAAAAAAGAAATATCGGATATGCTGTTTTATATTCATAACTATGCTATCTAGTACATTATACTTATTCGTCTACTTTCTGCCCCCAAAACTTCAGCTCCGACATGTGAAGAAATCCAAGCGACCCTTGGATAGAGGCCCAGTTATCGATATGCTTCCATGCAATATACCTATATGCGGCTGTCTCTATGGGCAATTCATATTCATGGCCATTCCGGGCAGTTTCCACATCGTCATTTGATACCAGACCGATGGGCAAGCCAGAGGGCTTCACCATAACCCGATGATCCAGCAACACCCAACTATTCACATCATTCGGGTCGTTGGTTGCCCAAATTTCCCATTCATGTGGATTTCCGTGACTATAGAAATAGGTTTCATTATTGTCGTGCATCCGCTGCCACACTTTATATCGGCTTAGCCGTACCTTCTCGCCGAAATCCATCGCGAACCAGGCGGGAAGGGGATTTTTCTCATTCGAATGAAACCCGTTGTTACCAATAACCCCGTCGAACAATCTGTCAAACGGCCATGAACCCAGATTACCGGGCTCCGCTATTGGTGAACCGTCGATTGGCAATGGAGTAGTCTGGGGTACCGGGAATTTCGCCCGGGCATAACTGGGAGCGCCTAGCTCCTCTTCGTATATCGGCGTCAATTCCATCGCTACTGTGTCAGTGACATTATCCCACGTATCTTTGACGAAAAAACCGAATTGCCGCTTTACTGCTTCCAGCCCCCGAACAGAAAATGCCCCGCTAGCCAGCCCCGTGTAATGTGCATCAACATCCCTCCATTCTTTCAGTTCCTCGTCAAACGCCACGACACCAATGACAATATTGTAGGGGGTTTCACCGGTCGACTCCGGATTTAAAAACTGTACGTTCATCCCTCCGAAGGACTCCTTAATAACCAACGATTCCATTACGTCAAAAATAGAAGGTGGGAGTGGATTAATGGTCACCATTGTTGGCTCGGATTCCTTCTCTCCACGACTCACCGCATAAAGCTTAATTTCACGCGGATTGGTATCGCCCAGCCCCTCAACACGTACTGATTTTTTATAAAAAGAAGATTTCGACGCAACGATCTCGCCGTGCCTTTCGTACTCCGCTTTTACATACAATAAATTGGGGTCATCGGGTAGCGTATAGCTAATAACGGCCCCGCCCGCAATATTTTCTACGGTTGCGTTTGTGATCGGTTTTGGAGCTCCGCTGTCCTCATAGGGTGAGGTCAGTATTTCCTCCTCACAAGAAGACGCTACAACTGCGATAAACAGGAGCAAGGAGCGCATGATCTTAAAATGTTTCATCGTTTAACGTTATCTTTTGTTTACTTTTTACCAACCTGGATTTTGAACCAGATTCCTATTTATTTGCAGTTCGTCAATTTCAATCGGCCACAAATACTCTTTCATTGTAAAGTGCTGGTTAAACAGCAGGACTGGCCTGTAATAAGAATTGGCACTTTTCTGGGTGATATCCCACCCTTTTACCGGTTGATTTAATGCGCGGTGTGCGTCTTTCCATCGTAGCAGGTCCCAGAAACGATGCCCTTCGAATGCCAATTCGATGGCACGCTCCTGCTTAATAATGTTTCTCAGGTTTTCTTTAGTATTGTAGTAACCCGGCTGAGTGGAATATTGATCCCACGCCTCTTCCACCGTCGGAAGGTCAGTACGGGAGCGCACCAAATTGATGTACTCGGTAATTTCCGGTGTATACCCGTTGCCCACTTCATTCAGGGCTTCGGCGTAGAGCAAATACAAATCAGACATCCGAATTTCCGGCCATGGGTAACGTACGATATTGTTGGTGATGTTTCCATCGGCAGCACAGAACGTCTCGATATTAACCAGTTTTTTAATCCAGTATCCGGTAATCGTATAATTACTGATACCCTGGCGGGCAGAAATTTCAGAACTCCGGCCACGTATGAAACCCAGATCGTTGGTTACGTCGTAGTTATCAACCCAGTTACCGAACCATATGCCCCTATCAAATCCCAAACTGGCATAAAAGCGGGGCTCACGGTCAAAATGCATTTTTACCGTATTGGAATCCAATGCAATGTAGAAGCGGTCTTCTTCACCAGCTGTCGCCAATTCATAACGGCCCGCATAATCCCAGGTTTTATCGTCTGTAATCGGTAGGCCATGTTCGGTATAGAACATTTCCGCCATTTTGATCGTTGGTGCGAGGATACCTTTCGGCCCACTATTGCTGGTCGCTCCGGGTTTAATAATCCCCATCGACCAACGTTGCATATTTACGTCGGCCATACTGTTCGTATTGGGCCATATCACTTCTGTCGTACCTTCCATCGTTATGGCAGTACGCACCCTCATTTCCTTTTCGATGGTATCATTGACGGTATAGGTTGCAAGGCCACTATTCAGGCTAAGTCCGTAGCCAAAAGAGTGGCAATAGTCTATCGCTTCTTTACAGGCAGCGGCGGCACGTACCCATTTATCCACATCATACGACGAGCTGAACAACTGCACGCCACGATTGTCTTTCAAATCGGCATACTCCGGATTACCATTAAACAATGGGCTCGCCGCGGTAACCAATACTTTAGCTTTCAACGCGAGTACAATCGGCTTGGTAATTCTCCCTAATTCCGATTGCTCTGTTCCGCCAAGCGTTTCAGGAAGGTTCGGATTCGCATAGGCTTCATCTAGGAGCTGTACAACGTAGCTGACCACCGTGTCTACCGGCTGCCGATAAACCTGCACTTCGTCCGGTGTAGCGGCAATGGGTAAGTTTTCCTTCATAATAGGGATAGCCCCATACATCCGCATCAAATAAAAATGGTAATACGCTTTCAGAAACGTTGCCTCTGCTTTCCAGCGCTCTTTTTCCCAAACATCCATTTCCTCAACTTTATCGATGTTCTCCAGAAAAATATTGCAATCCCTGATACCCTGGAATAACGGCTTCCCTCCTCTACTGCCGCTCCAAAAATTACCGAAGGGATTCGACACGTTCTGAAGGCCCAAGGCTATATTGTAAAAGTTACTTGATACGTCAGCCGGTGGATTCGCATTCCATATTTCATCTGCCGCCATAAACGCCGGGTTGCTATTGAAATGGCCATGATCGGGCATATACGAGTAACATGTAAATAGATATTTCTCAGCAGACGCCCTTAAATTGAATGCATAATCTATGGTAGCAACATTGTCGGGGACAACATCCAAGTATTTGTCGCACGAAAAGAAAATGCCCGATAATGCACTGAATAATAATATGCTAATTTTTTTCATCATCATAATCGATTAAAACCCAACCTGGATACCAAAATTGATAACTTTCTGTACAGGATACCCCAATCCATTACCTGCCATTTCCACATCCCATAATTTAAATTTACTGATTGTAAACAAGTTACTTCCAGTAACATACAGCCGTAGGTTCGACACCCGGATACGCTCAATGAGCGCCTGCGGAATCGAATAGCCCAACTCTACCTGTTTAATACGGAGGAATGAGCCATCACGCATAAACCAAGTGCTGGATTGAGTGTTGTTTGATTGTAACGAGCCACCGCTTCCGTTCTGGATGGGATAGGCACTTAGGCGCGGCCATAACGCATATAGGTTTTGATTGTGTTCCGACCAGTGATTATCAGCATACGCCTGCAACAATTGGTTCTGCAGTCGATATCCTACCAAATCGTTACCATTGCTTCTATATTCCACAAAAGGGGCTGTCGCCTCGGGGTCAATCCAAAAAGAAGACCTTGCCGATCCCTGCAAAAAGGTACTGAAATCAAAGCCTTTATAGGATACCGAAACACCGAAGCCGTAAATGATTTCGGGCCGGGTCGGATAGCCGATTGGCACTTGGTCGAGCGTATTGATCACACCATCCGCATTGGTATCACGGTATTTGATGTCGCCCCCCATCGTCGGGTTACTGCCGAAATTCTGGGTGGGAGAGCTGCGTACCTCCTCATCATCCACGAACAAGCGTTCGGCAATGTATCCCCACCGCTGTGAAGTCGAATGACCTACCCTGTACTGCCACGGATAAGCGTACTCGGGCTCTTCATAGGCACTGAAATGATTGCGTGCATACGTAAAATTACCGCGTACACCGATATAAAGATCCGGCGTAATCGCATTATTATAATCAACCTGCAATTCAAAAGACCTCGATCGAGCTTCGCCCACGTTTGCTTTCGGCACGCTTCCCTGCAAGCCCATCGTATTCGGGATGGAAGCCCTGCTCATCAAAATATTATACCGGTGTTCCGTAAAATATTCAGCGATGATATCCAATTTTCGCCATAGTCCCAATTCGAGTCCGAACGTCGAATTTGCCGCGGTTTCCCATGTAACGGCTCGGTTTTCATAGCGACTTACGGAGATACCTGGTCTCGAATAGCCTCCGCGTGACCCAAAAGTTGCCCCCATGCCGCTATTGCTCATATTTACTTCAGAAAGGTAGAAGAATCTTTCGTTCTTACTGCCGATAGCATCGTTGCCTACCAGCCCGTAATTACCCCTTATTTTCAGCTTGCTGACGGTACTCAACAGCGGCTCAAAGAATTTTTCATTGGAAATCTGCCAAGCTAAGCCCGCTGATGGGAAAAACCCATAACGTTCGGTTTTGTAAAAGCGCTCCGATCCATTATAGCCAAAGTTAAATTCGGCGAAATAACGGTTATCGAAACCATAAGTCGCCCGCCCGGAAATCCCCAGATTACGGGCAGCCAACGATTCCTGCAGGCTACCCGCATTACCATCTAACCGCGAGTTCAGCAAGAGTACTAACGTGCCCCCCAGTACATGCTTGTCTTTCAACGATCGGTTATATGTCAGTGCCGACTGGAAATGAAATACAGACGACACGAGCTTATCCCCTTCCTGAAAATCCAGGTAGTCGGTTCCACTATCAGGGTTGATCGGCGTAATCCGATAGGTGTCATCTAACTTATTGTAACTACCCGCCGAATAAAAAAACGGAGTATATTGGCGCCTTAAATCAAAGAACGACTCCCGATTGACATTACTCATCGCATTCAGGGCTAATCCTTGTGTTATAAAAGACAGGTCTTGCTTCAATTCTACTTGCGCTACCATCAGCGAACGGGCAGATTCTTTGTAACCCTTCACCATATCCGCATAAGGATTCAGGTAATCTCCCTGTTCAAGATTTCCAAACATGATGTGTTTGGCCGTGCCACCAGCACCCGGCACATAGGGGTAATAGGGCAGAAATTGGACCGGGCTGGACCGCATAATCTTCCGGTATATCCCTTCCCCACCATCCAAGGGGCCATTATAGTCATCGAAATTGCCGTTTAACCGGATATCTACGCGTGTCGATTTGGTCACATTCAATCCCACATTCGAACGGAGGTTATATTTTTTCAGATCGATGTTGTTATTGAAGTTATTCCGATCGTCTACTTTCAATATGCCATTATCTTGGTTAATAGCACCCGACACATAGTACGTAGCGACCTGGCCCCCACCGCCCAAACTGAAGTTAAAACGTTGATTGATTGTTTGGTTACGGAGCAATTGCCCCTGCCAGTCTACTGCCGGAAAAGCCACTGGGTTGGTGCCCGCAACGGTATTATCTATTTTGCTGCGCGAATAAGGGATAGGCGTATTTGGCTGCCGGGTAATATACGCTTCATTGTGTAAACGCATATAAGTAATTGGGTCGGCCAACGCGATATTACGAGTTGCTGATGATATCGAGTTCTCGAAGCGAATATTAATCTTAGGCTTCCCTTCTTTACCTTGTTTGGTCGTGACCAGAATAACACCATTTGCACCACGCGCACCATATAACGCATTGGCCGACGCGTCTTTCAGGATAGAAAAACTCTCAATGTCATCCAGTGTTAACTGTGCCAGGTCCGTTGTCGAATATTCCATACCATCGATGAGGATTAACGGGTCAGATTTGTAACCGAAGGTTGTCGCTCCGCGGATAAAGAACTCGGCGTTATCCATCCCTGGTTCACCACTGCGCTGATAAGCAATGACACCCGCCAACCGTCCAGCTAATGCCGTTGTCAAATTACTCGAAGGGACTTTCAGCTCCTGGGGATTAATAGTTGTTATCGACCCGATAACGGATTCCTTTTTTTGGGTACCGAAGGCGACCACCACTGCCTCGTCCAATTGTCCTTCAACCATCTGGAGTTCCACATTGATTACCTCCTTCCCCGCTACGGGGATTTCCTGGGTTTCGAATCCAACCATCGAAAATACCAGAATCGCATCTTCGCTAGGCATTTCCAAGAAGAACCTACCGTTTAAGTCTGTGGTTGTTCCTATATTTTGTTGGTCTTTAACGGTCACCGATACTCCGGGAAGCGGCCCCTGCGCATCGGTGACCGTACCACGAATCTCCTTCTGGAAAGAATGGATTTCTAGGATATTGATGAAGGTGCTTTCAGCGACCATTTTTGCATGCAGCGAAAGGTGATGCCCGCAAAAAGCAAATATGAGAAGGCCAACACCAACCTTACGGCACAGTGAACTATCTTTCATAATCATGTTCAAATTTTCAATTAAGCATTCATTTGGTTAACTAGTCAAGGCTATGTGATACTCGTACTTAACACCACGGTCCGCCCTGAAATACAACGCGTCCATACCGGTCTACGGACTGCACACGTTCAATTAGGTAAATTCGTCCATACGCATTTTTAAAGGTTTACCAATTAGTTATTTCAGTGAGATTTATTTCGTCTACTAAAGTACACGTAACCAGACTTTTATTTATATCGGATATTGGCTTGGTCATAAGCACTTTTGGCAAAAAGCGCCACAACCTATTAATTCAACCTATTTTTCGCCCGAAGCATAGCCTCCAGGTAATAGTAGTCGGCATAAATCAATGGTTCATCCACCTCACTGTCCGATGGTTTCGAGCCCGTACTATGCCCCAGGATAAACCCCTTATTCGTTCCCGGCCGGGAAGCATAGGTGTCTTCGATATTCCGCATGATGGCATCGGCCTTTGCGTAATAGCCCTCATTTTTTTCGCTGAATGTACTCAGTTCATAGAGCGCAGACGCCATGATTGCCGCCGCCGAAACATCCCGAGGTTCAGCAGGGATATCTGGAGCGTCGAAGTCCCAATAAGGCACGAAGTCGCTGGGCATATTCGGATGGTTGAACATATATGCGGCAACCGCCTCCGCCTGCTGTAAATACCGCGGATCGTGGGTTTCACGGTAACACATGGTATAGCCATACAGCGCCCATGCTTGCCCCCTAGACCACGCCGAATGATGCGCGTACCCCTGATGCGTATGCCGATGTACGACAGCCCCTGTCTCGGGATTATAATCGATGACGTGCCAACTGCTGAAGTCTTCACGGAAATGATTCTCCATAGTTGTGTTGGCATGGGCTACGGCAATTTGATAAAAAGAGGAATCGCCGGTGAGTTTGGTGGCCTCAAAGAGTAATTCCAGGTTCATCATGTTATCAATAATGACTGGAAATTCCCATTTATCCTGGTTATGATCCCACGACCGGATGGCACCAACCTTGGCATTATAACGTGTGGACAACGTTTTCGCAGCCTTGATGATTACATCCCGATATTGTGGGCTATGGGTAAGCCGATACCCATTGCCGTAACTGCAATAGATTTTAAAACCCATATCGTGCGTACCGGCATTAAATTTCTCTTTTTCAATATCAATTGTATATGATATTGCCTGTTCTTTCCACCCATTATCGCCGGTGAGTTCATAGAGATACCAGAGGCAACCAGCAAAAAAACCGCTGGTCCAATCGCGCGACGGGACCAATTTCAATCGCCCCGCTTCGATGGTGCGGGGCGCCACCAGATTCCTCTGTTCGTTCTGCTCTTTAACTTTATCTGTTTCTTTCAGCAATAACTGTATTTGGTGCGCAGCTTTATCAACCCGCCCATCGGTTGGAATATGGGCAGAACAACCGGCCAGTAAGCACATCGCTACAACTAAGGTTAGGGGTAATTTAAAATACTTCATATTATATAGTGAAAATCAGTTTATCCAAATTAATGGGTGCCTTATGGGGAGGTTCCGTATTACTTCCGCCACGTTCGGTTTATGGTCGAGCTTGCTCCAGGTGGCAAACCAGGCGTCATTTTCAAATGCACATGCCCCGAAAAACAAAAAGGGCTGGGCTACCGGCCAATCGTTCCAGTACATCACATCTTGGGAAAAGGGCCATTTGCTTTTGTCGTTGACGAAAGGGTATAGATAGGCTATCCCTTTCCTGATGGATTTGCCATCCGGGGTGACGTATTCCCATAAATTGTCTTCGGGCGATGAAAGTATCTGGCAGATCATGGTCATGGCATCCAGGTTGAATAGCGAATAGCCGTAAGGTTTGGTGCGGTTAATTTCGCGGGGGAAACTACCATCGGCGGCCATTTGATCGGGCAGCAACACCTGTTTGAAGCGTTCGCTGCAAAACGACAATCGCTCTTCATCTCCTGTCAGGGCAGCAAAGGCGGCAACCTGCATCACGAAACAGGTGCCATGGTTATTTATTGCATTCATCTCCGCCTGGCCATACGGGTGGGTCATCAGCCAATCCAGATAGGCTTCAAACCAAGCTTTGATACGTTCCAATTCAGCAGGATCGATATGCGCCTGCATGACCAGAATGCCCTGGGCCACCTCCATCAGGTGTATGGTATCGATGATTCCGATACCGCGCCCCGTAAACCGGCCTTTGATGGCCTGCGCATATAGCAACGAGGGATTCATGCGGGTTTCCGCGTCGATAAACCACGCCCTCAGGTGTGGAATTGCAGCGCGGACATACTTCTCATTGCCGGTTAGTTTATAGGCTGATGCCAACGCGCCGATAAGCTCGCTAAAACGAATCAATGCGAGGCGATGCGCTACAAAATTATCCGGGTTGGAGAGGCCATCGCGCTGGACATAGGGACCGCCGGGGTCGTCGGGATCTGGCCACCAATAATCGCCTTCGGAATAAAAATCGTTGATACCACCCGCGCTTCTCGACGCCTTGTACGTCGTAATCGTAATCGGCTTTTGCCGCAACGCGTTCTTGGCTTCATGTAGCGTTTGCCTCTTCAGCAATTGGGCGGCCTTTATGAAATATGTATCCTTGGAATCCGTCCCCTTCCCACTTCTTTGGGCATGGACGGAGCTACCTATAGTAAGGAATAATGCGATGATAAAAATACCCTTCTTCATACCTATTTCGTCATGGCAACAAACTCAATAGAAGCAACAGTATTTGGCTTTCCCGATACCGGGGCCGAAATGCTCGTCTTCAGTGTACCATTCGCCTGCCTAACCACACGTATTTCGCGGAAGGTGTAATCCCCTTTCTCATAGTCGTACGTTACTCCATCGTCGTCATACAAATGGTATGTGCCTGGCTTATGGCCGTAATACCTGATTTCCAGATCGATCTTTTCGCCCGGTTCGGGTGCATGCATCAGCACGGGACCGAACGGAATGATGCCGCCGTCTTTTACATAGACCGGGATACGGTCCAGCCCCGGTGTTACGGTAATAACCTCACCGTTTCCTGCATATTCGCCCGTATAGAAATCATACCAATTGCCTTTTGGCAGGATGACAGACCGGCTTTCCTGTCCAGCAAACATGGGGGCAACTAACAAATATTCCCCTGCCATATACTGATCTTTCACCTCCTTATTGACGGCCTCGGCATACGGGTTCTCTTCTAGGTCGGTCGATCCCTCCTGCGTATCGAGATCTGCCTGGAACCCGGGTTCCAGGTTCATCGCACGGAAAGGCGGGATTCCTTGGAAATGGTACTTTGCAAACTCGCTGTACCAATAGGGCATCATCCGCATTCGCAGGATAGCCATTTCGCGTACTTGGTCTTCCACTTCGGGGTACGACCAGGGCTTGGTGCCGCTTGACCACGCATTGATCATGGCCATCGGTGAGAATACCACGGACTGCATACGCCGCAACCACTCCTCGGCGGATTTCGAAGCGCGCGCTTCAGGCGTCCATAAAACACCCGAAAAACCACTGTTGATGAGTGCAGTGATAAAATGCTCGTGGTTATAGTAATCGTTGTAAATCACGTATGGATAGGATACAGCACCAGCATTGGATCCACGTACCAAACCGAACGTACGCTGGTTGCGATCATGGAAAAGCTCCGTGCTATACCGTTGAATCATCAATCCGTAGGTTTGACGCAGCTGTTCGGCCGTCTTTCCGGAAGGAAACGTAGCCACATCGGGCCATAAATAATGGTCGTAACCATCCACTTCGTCAAATTTGTAACCACTCACACCGATAGCTACCTGGCTTTTGTTTAATTGGCCGAAGAATAAGTCGCGGGCTTGTGGCATGGTGAGGTCCGGAACCGCGCCTAGCCATACGGTATGCGAACCCGTGAAAGGCAGTATGGATTTATAAATGGGAGATTGCGGTGCTACATAGGGGTTGGTCCAAAGATTCACTCTGACTCCTTTGGCAAGCATATCATCGACAAACTGCTGTGGTCTTGGGAAGCGTGTCGAATCCCATTCGAACGTACAAGGATAGGCCTTACTTTGCCAGCCAGGTTCAAGTCCGACGAAATCGAGTGGGAACCCCCTGTCAGCAAACGCTTGCACCTCTTCAGCCACATCTTCTTCCGTATAAAGCGTTCTGACCCGCTGCGTAAACCCGAGCCCCCATCTTGGTGGCAGGCAGCCACCGCCGTTGAACAGGTTAAAGCGGCTCACGGCCTCCAGGGGCGAGGGACCTGCAAAAACATAGAATTCGGCACCGTCGGCAGGAACCAATATTTCCACAGCATCTGAATAGGGGCGCGAAGTCCAACTTTTGTCTAAATTGCGGTCTTTTACCTCAGGAAAATCATCGCTATCTAACCTGACCGCCGTGCCGGCGTAGACAGTAAGGTATCGAGCAGCATTGATGAATACCCCATACCCCCGTGACGACACATAGAAGGGAACCGGCGCATGGGTCCGGCCGTTGTCCCTGCCACCATAATGATCCACGTGCAGGTTCAGCACTTTCCCGCGTTGATGCACACTTTGGAAATTCAAACCGAAACCAAATACCTGTTCTCCCTTTTCCAGGGGAAAGCGTAGATAGGTTTCGCCGTTCAACACCGCAGCAGTTATTTTCGCTCGCTCCAACGGAAAAGGCGCGCTGGCCATGGCTTGGATGGCATCTTCACGTGGTTGCACTTCCGTAACGGTTAAAAAATTGTAAGCATCCGGCGCTCCGGCACTTCCTTTCCAGACACCGGGCAACACCTCTTTCCAAGTGATCTGCGCGGCGACAGAAACAACAGAAAGTAAAAAAACAATAATTAGACTGATTCTTTGAAGCTTCATAAGCTAAGGGATTTGATATCGATGATTAAAAATTCACATATTCTTTTTGATAGTTAAGCGGGCTTCTGCCGGTAATATCTTTGAAGCTTTTATAAAAGCTGGTAAAATTGTTGAATCCGCTGCTGAAACAGACTTGTTTTACGTTTAGCCGATTTTCAATGAGCAGCTTGCAGGCTTGCCCTACTTTGATTTCCGTTAAAAATTGGGAATAGGTTTTCTGTGTACGCGATTTGAAAAACCTACAGAATGAGTTGGGGCTTACGTTGGCGATTTCCGCGATTTCATCCAAGGAAATCCGTTTCCGGAAGTTGCGGTAAGAATATTCATATACGTCTTTCAGCCGTTCCTCTTCGGCTTGCTCGACGGTTGATTGAAAGCCAACGGAGGAAAGCAGTTCGACTTCACTTTTACTGGCTATTTCCACCAGAATCTGGGTCAGGAGGATCAATCGCTGAGCGCCATCCGCATGGAGCATTTTTGCCAGCAAGGAGGCAATAGCCGTGTTGTTCCCACCGTTTACCTTCAAACCTCTTTTGGATTGTTCCAACATGTCTTTCAACGATTTATTCTCGGGCAGGTTGATGAAGCAACTCCCCCAAAGGTCTTCCCTGAAATGAGCGACCCTTACATCTACGGATGAGTGCCGGCGTTCTTCAAAATACTCATCATCAAACCGCCAGTAGTGGGGCAGGTAAGGGCCCACCAGCAAGATATCGCCCTCGTTAAAACGCCGCATACTGTCGCCGATGAATTGCATACCCTCCCCTTTATGGAAATGGATCAACTCCAATTCCTGGTGGTAATGCCATTTGTTGTTAATAGATGGTTGCGAATCCTGCCTGACACTGAATGACTGCGCAGGGCCAAACGACACTTTCAGTAATTGTGGTTTCATCGTTTCTCTATTTTAGTTTACATGGATAATCGAACGCATAACTACGGTATACTCCTATCGAATCAGTTGAAAGCAACATGTCAACGATATGCTTATACTTGGCAAGGCGAAAAACGCCCTTGTTTACAGCCTGTAAAATTGGGAGGGACAGCCGACAAAGAGGTGCATTTTTCGACAGAAAAAGGGGTAAAAAATAGCTTGTTATCGGAAAATCGCCGTTATCTGCCACAGGTTATTAAATAAAAGCTTATTTTTACCATTTGGTTGTAACCAATTTTATCCCGAAAATGTTATTCAGGAACATCGTTTTATGTGGTCTCGCGTGTGCCGCTTTCTTATTGAAGGCATCGGCACAGTATCCGCATATGAAGTTCACCCACCTTAATGTGGTTGATGGACTATCCCAAAATACGGTGTATGCCATTAGCCAGGATTACCTAGGGCTGATGTGGATAGGCACACGGGATGGATTGAACAAATACGACGCCGGCAGTGTTACCGTTTACCGGAACGCACCCAACGACACCACTTCCTTAACCGATAATTTCATCCAGGCCGTGTTCGAAGACCAATACCACCGGTTGTGGATTGGGACAAGCAATGGCCTCAACTTGTACGATCGGGCGCTCGACCGCTTCATACGCATACCCCTCGACCACGGAGAACCCTCTGTATATGCCATTACGGATGACAAAAAGGGAGATGTCTGGATTGCCACCAATGGCGGATTGTTCAGGATAGGCGAAGACGTGCCGCCAAATATCAAATCAATATTCAGCAAGTATGAAGTCGTCATTGACACAACCAATCATGTGTTTTCCAAGGTAAGATGCTTGTTTGCCGGCGCCGACGGCTTGCTTTGGTTGGGTACCGAGAGTGGCTTGCTAAGCGTTATGGTCGACGAAAAGCAGCCGGATAAACTGACGGTAGAGCACTATTATGTGAAAGGCAAAACGAAGGGCTCACTTACCGACAACTGGATCAATACGATTGTTGAGGTTGAAAAAGACAAGCTATGGATCGGGACCAAGAGTGGAGGTATCAATATTCTTGATCGCAAAACAAATACGTTTACCTACCACAAGCACTTTCCGGGAATGGAACAGGGACTTCCCGACAACGATGTACGGTCCATCGTAAAGGATCGCAGAGAAAACATCTGGCTTGGCACATTTAAGGGGCTCAGCCTGTATCGGGATGGGGCGTTCTATACGTATACCGACCAACAATCAAGCGGGATTAGTAATAACTCCGTAAGGCCGATATTCCAAGACAACCGTGGGTCAATCTGGGTGGGCACTTACTTCGGTGGCGTAAGTATCCTGGATCCTGACATCCCTAACTTTCATAATTTTTACCACCATCCTAACACCAATAGCCTGACTTATAATGTGGTGAGTTCATTTATCCAGGCGCCCACCGGTGATTTATGGATAGGAACGGAAGGAGGGGGACTGAACCACTATGACATAACAACCGGACAGTTCACCAGCTTCCAACATGACCCCCAGCATAAAGGCAGTCTCAGCCACAATAACGTAAAATCACTTTGCCTGGACAACGAAGGCACGCTGTGGGTGGGTACTTTCCAAGGGGGACTGAATGCGCTTAAGAAGGGCGAACAAACCTTTGTAACCTTCAAACACGACCCTGGCGACCCAAGGTCACTTTCTGAGAACCGGATTTACGCGGTTATACAAGACCGGCAAGGTGATTTATATATCGGGACTTATGGGGGTGGGCTGAACATTAAAAGAAAAAACAACACAGATAGCTTTGAAGTACTCCGACAACCTCAGATCAGCTCCGACCATATCCGCTCGCTTTTTGAAGATTCGAGGGGAAATCTGTGGGTGGGCACACAAAACGGGCTTAATTTAAAACGCCCGGGCGAGGATACCTTCACGGTACTCAAATCGGATCCAACGGATCCGAATACCATCAGCGGCAACGTAGTCATCAGTATCTTTGAAGACAATAGAGGAAACATCTGGATAGGAACCTATAACGACGGGTTGAACCGGTACAACCCGCGAGATCATACCTTTACCCGGTACAACCAGGGGAACGGTCTGCCGGGAAATAACATATTCGGCATATTGGAAGACAAACTGGGTAATCTTTGGTTAAGTACCAATGGTGGGCTCTGCAGATTCAACCCTATGTCTGGCCTCGTCAGGAACTACGACACCGCCGATGGCCTTAACAGCAATGAATTTAATTTTGGAGCATATTCCCAGTTGGAAAACGGGCATATGGTTTTTGGCAACGCCCGTGGATTCACCCTATTTGCGCCAGACAGCATGAAGGTAAACTCATTCGTCCCGCAGGTTGTTTTTTCAGATTTTAAACTATTCAACAAGTCTCTTGCCCCAGGCACATCCGATGTACTTCCCCAGCATATCTCCGTAACCAAGTCCATCACGTTACCACACGATCAGCATGTCTTTTCCGTCGAATTTGCCGTTCTGAATTACATCATACCCAAGAAGAACAAATATGCGTACAAACTTGAAGGGTTTGATAATGAATGGAACTACGTGGAGACTCCCGTTGCCAGCTATACCAACCTAAACGCCGGCCATTACACGCTGCTGGTCAAAGGCGCAAATAACGACGGGATCTGGAATGACACCCCCGTTGCTTTGGACATCCATATCCTCCCACCTCCCTGGAAAACCTGGTGGGCATATCTGGTTTACGCGGTGATAACGGGTATTGCCGTGTATATATGCCTTAAATTTGTCAATGCACGCAATAAGTTGAAACACGACTTGTTGATTGAACATATGGCACTTGAAAAGGAACGGGAAATCCATGAAGAGAAGCTCAATTTCTTTGCCAACGTATCACATGAATTCCGCACACCGCTTTCATTGATCATTGGCCCTGTTGAGCGACTGCTGGATGAGCCGAGCCTGCCGCATACTTATCAATCCTTATTGCACACAGCGCAACGTAATAGCCGGCGATTACTGCGACTTGTCGACCAGATATTGGATTTCAGGAAACAGGAGAGTGGGCTTATGCGGCTCCATGTTAGCCGTATCGAAATGGCGGGTTTCCTCGGTCAACTCATTGATACGTTTGGGTACCTTGCCGATGAAAAACGCATTACGCTTCGTTTCGATAACGTGTTGGGGCATCCGCAGATGTTGTGGGCAGATCCGGATCAATTGGAAAAGGTGGTGTTCAATCTCCTTTCAAACGCGTTCAAATTCACGCCAGCTGGTGGGAACATTCATGTCAAATTAGGCAAAATCCCGCCTTCGGATACCTATCCTGAAGGCGCTGTCCAGATTATTGTGGAAGACAGCGGGATCGGGATACCAGAAGACAGGCAGGATGCCATTTTCGGGCAGTTTTACCAAGCACATAGCCCGGAAAGCAATAATTCGCGCAGTGTCTCCGGTTCGGGCATTGGCCTTGCTTTATCCGATGGCCTTGTTAAACTGCACGGTGGTAAGATTACTGTTGTTAGCAATCTTCGCAACGATGTGACCGACCTGTGCGAGATCAATACTCGGTTTACCATATTGCTCCCGATGGGTAAAAACCATTTTAGCCAACAGGTACTTCTTAATACTGAAGAACATGGGACCTATTGTGAACTGCCCGAATCGGTGATCCCTTCTTCATTTTACAATGACTCGGAAAATGAATCGCTCAACAAAGATCCGAAGCCGGATCGCGATAGGCCCCTCATTCTTGTAGTCGACGATAACGACGAATTGCGGTCATTCATCGCAGATGGGTTACGCGGCCGGTATTCGGTCATTGAAGCGAGCGATGGCTCCGAAGCTTGGGAGCTGATCGGAAAAACGCAGCCGGACATCGTTATCAGCGATGTCATGATGCCTATAAGCAATGGGATGGAGTTACTGAAAAAAATCAAATCAGAAAACGAAACCAACCATATTGCAGTTATCCTGCTCACCGCCCGAACAGCCCCTGAACATGTGATTGCAGCACTGGAAAGAGGCAGCGACGACTATATCACGAAACCTTTTAGTTTCCAGGTGCTCGTACTGAAAATCTCTAATATCCTTCAAACAAGGGAAGGAATACGGAGAAAATTCATCCGAGAATATCTTCTGGAGCCTGCTTTGCCAATGCCCGAGATTACCACAACGCATGATGTGTTGGCAAAAATCATTGAAATCGTTGAGCAGAATTTAACCCAAAGCGAATTCAACGTCAATATGCTGGCTACCGAAATCGGTATAAGCCGTACCGCGCTCTTTCAAAAAGTAAAACAACTTACCGGCTTGAATATCATTGAACTTATCAATTCGATCAGGTTAAGGAAAGCAGCGCGTCTATTAGAGTATCCACACCAGTTAACCATCAGCGAAGTAGCCTATCAAGTAGGGTTTAATGATCCCAAATACTTCAGTAGGTCATTCAAATCCTTCTTTGGCATGAGCCCCCGAGAATACATGCAGTCTGCGCAAGTGAATCAATAAATAGCCAAAATCCTAGAGTAAATAGCCAAAACAAGAAAGTAAGCTATAAAAAAATATACCGTTATTGCATACCTTAACTAGGTTATGAAGTTAGACGACTGCGATGAGAAGTCCAAGTTTATTATTTTTAGTGCTGGCGTGCCTATTTTCGTTTCAGGCCATTGCCCAGCAACCGGCGAACCTCAAGGAGTGGCCGACAGGTAAATCACCGCTCGAGATCGGCACCAAGGTTGCCTGGCGCTTTATCGCTACCCCCCATCCCAATTTCGGTAAGCCCACGCCGCCGCGGGTGATTACCTATCCCGAAACATGCGCGTGGTATGGCGCGCTCAACTTTTCGAAAGAAAGCAACGATACTTCCTTGGTAAAGGCACTAGCCGACCGTTTCGAGCCATTGTTCACTACCGAGAAACAGATGGTACCTGAACCCGACCATGTGGATTACTGTGTCTTCGGGTCCGTCCCACTTCAACTTTATAGGCAAACAAATGATCAGCGTTACTTCGACATGGGAATAGCCATCGCCGATAAGCAATGGGGCCCACCGGAAGGAAAACGCGTCGTACCCGAATCGTTCGACTACTACTATCAAGGATACACGTGGCAAACCCGTTTGTGGATCGATGACATGTACATGATTACAGCCGTGCAAGCGCAAGCCTATCGTGTTACTGGTGAGGAAAAATATATCGAGCGCGCAGCCCGGGAGATGGTATTCTATCTAAAAGAATTACAAAAGCCAAATGGACTATTTTACCACGCGCCGGATGTCCCATTTTATTGGGGAAGGGGCAATGGTTGGATGGCCGCCGGAATGGCCGAGCTGCTCAGTTCGCTCCCAGAAACCAACGAACACTATGCGGTTATTATGGAAGGCTACCGAACCATGATGGCATCGCTGCTACGCTACCAAACACCAGCAGGAATGTGGAGACAGCTGATTGATGACGAGGAATCATGGCCAGAGACCTCCGGCACGGGCATGTTTACATTTGCAATGATTACTGGCGTAAAAAAGGGCTGGTTGGATGTTAAAACCTATGGCCCTGCAGTTAAGAAGGCTTGGCTTACGCTGGTATCTTACCTAGATGAAAACGATGATATGCGTGAAGTATGCGAAGGCACCAACAAAAAGAACGATAGGCAGTACTATCTGGACAGAAGGCGGATCACTGGTGATATGCACGGGCAAGCTCCCTTACTCTGGTGCGCTGCTGCGCTTTTAAGACCTTAGCTGGATACTCCGTACCGACTCCGGGAGACACCGCACCCAGTCCGGGAAACGCCGCACTGGACCCAGTGCAACCCACCCCGGTCCCACCCCGACACTACCGGAAACCGGGTAACGCCCCGCCAGGCCCCGGTCAAACAGTCCTCAATCCATGTGGCACAGACAGGGGTTCATGGCTAACGCAACCGGGTTCGGTTGCATGCGGAAGGGGTTGTTGCGAAGTCACCTTGGGTTTGGATGAACTCACATTGGATGGGGTTGGGATTCCATTGGACTGGTGTGAGGTCATCTTGGGTTAAGGTTGCACCAGGCTGGATTAAGGCACGATCCTCTTGGGTTAAGCCGGAACAGCCACCGGTCAGGGTGTAAGGCACCCGATATCGGATGCAACGCCCATGGTTTACCGACGTGTCCGGCCAGACCCGGGTTAAACGAAAACGGGTTCGGGCACAACGTACCCGAACCCATACGGGACGCAACCGGTATCAGCGCGCGGCCGCCCAAACCCAGTCCGGCACAACCTGAACCCATGTCGGCGCAACCTGAACCCATCCGTAACATCCCCGGCCCCATGCCGTGTCAGAACCAATCCGAGGAGACTGCGGCTGGTTCCAGCTCAACACCAACCGAAACCGGTCGAATGCAGGAGGAAACCGGTGCGGTATATACCGAAACCGGTCGGGTATAACCCGAGCCCGGATTGGTGGGAAAACCAATGGAATCAATGGAAAAACCACCTGGCAAGGAGGCCTATAATCAACACGAGCACCAGCGCGGCAACAACCCACCACCACGGGGTATGGTGTCTCTCGCGCTGCTCCACGGCATGGGTTTCTTCGGTTGCTACGCTGTCGGAAACCTCCGCAGCGGCGCGGTAAAGGTGCTGTGCACTATTGTGGAAGGAGTGCCGTTCCATACGGACACCTTGGCGCCGCAGTTGCACAAGGCTGGCCCGGCCCCGGTACCCCGAATCGGGGTGGTAGATGAAACGGCCCAGCGGTGTGATCGTGGCTGTCTCGTGATACCGGAGGGAATCAAGATAATTATTAATTGTTAACCGGTGGACTTGGCTGTCGGTGGACCGCTGCTCGGTATGGTGAATGGTCAGCGCCTGCTTGGCATCTTCCAAATAGCTGCTCCTGCGGCTTGCGCAGGAGGTAAAGCCTAATAAAAGCCATACAAACAAAAGGATTAATATGTGATATCTCATGTCAAGTAAGTTTTAATCGTATTTAATAAACAGATGTGAAAAAGGGGCGATGTCCGAATGACACCGCCCCGATTTGAATGCACCGGCCGGTTTTGGCTACCAGCTGGTAAATCCGGTGGCAACGGTACTCCAGGCACTTTCGCCCTTGATGTTGCGGGAACGCACGCGTGCGCGGTACTCCGTACGGTTTTCGAGGCCGGTAACGATAACCCCCTTGCTACGGCTGGAACGGCGGATATCGCCCCAGATGGGCTGTCCTTCGCCATCCACTGCATCAGCGATGGTATACTCATATTCCTTTGCCCCATTCGCCGCTGCCCAATCGAGGATCATCTCGCCGGGCAGCCTTCCCTGGCGGAACTTTATCCACTCCACCGGATCGGGGCCTTGCAGTGCCTTCGGGTCAGCCACAGGATAAAAACCCGAGCTCAGCTGGATGGAACTCACATCCGTGAAATTGTTGATATAGCTGGCCACGGCGCGCAGGGATTTCAGCAACGCCTTACGGGCTTCATCCTTTTCTTCCTTTTGCTGCCCGCTGGCGCGGCCGCTGGCCGTGATGGCCTGCTTGGCGATATAGTCGAGCGCCAACGGCTCGAAATCGGCAAATGCCGGTACCATATCGGGGAAGTTGGTGTTCGTGCGCAGCGCATCGGCGGTACGCGTGGCGAATGAAGCGAGGTCCGAATCATTCAGGTGATTGTAGTTGGTTATTAATTTTGGTGTTCTCATTTTTGTGTTTTTTAGTATTGAGTAGTTAGTCATCCCTTAAATTCTGTACAACACACTAACAGTCAGTAAA
>NZ_JAMXAY010000022.1 GCF_025460835.1 Parapedobacter soli
GGTAAGCTAAAATTCGATTACCCACACTATCCGTCATAGAGCCAAGTAAATACTTATTCGAAGCAAATTTCAGGTACGACGGTTCGTCTAGGTTTGCTGAAGGAAATCAATGGGGCTTCTTCCCTTCATTGTCGGTAGGATGGCGATTGGATCAGGAAGATTTTCTAGCATCTCAAGATTGGGTCTCTGCGTTGAAATTACGGGGATCATATGGTGTATTGGGTAATCAAGATATTCCAAATTTCAGTTATGTCAATCTCATTCAAACGGGTCATGAATATTTGTTCGGCGGAAATGTAGGGTCAGGGGTTGCCGTTACATCATTCCGGGATCCGAATATTACATGGGAAACAACAAAAATCAGCAACCTTGGAATCGATGCTTCATTGCTTAACAACCGTTTTGACATCACAATAGATTTATACGACAAGCGAACGGATGATATCTTAAGACCGGTGAACTTGCCTGCACAAGTAGGTAACCTTGGCGGGCCGATAAAAAATATTGGATCGGTCAAGAATGTGGGGTTAGATTTGGGAATCACCCATCGTAATAGGGTTGGAAGCCTAGACTATGGAATCAATTTAGGATTGAATTACAATATAAATGAAGTAACGAATTTGAATGGTGAAATTATCTATGGTGGAAACAAATTTATCACATTAGAGGGTTATCCCATAGATTCATATTTTGTTTTGGAAAGCGACGGACTTTTCCAATCTGAAGCAGAAATCGAAGCCAATCCATTCCAGAACATTACAACTAAACCCGGTTACATTAAGTACGTAGACCAAAATAATGATAATGTCATTAATTCTGATGACCGGAAGGTCACCGGAAGTGTGTTGCCAGATTATACGTACAGCTTCGGATTTGATTTGTCGTATAGGCGTTTTAGTCTGAATGCGTTTTTTCAAGGAGTCAAAGGTGTGAATACCTATCCGGAAGCCATTATCGCGATGCCATTCTGGTTTGCAACATCGGTAACCGAGAGATGGGCGAATGAATCCTGGACACCGGAGCGACCTAATGCGCCGTTGCCTATCCTGACGTCTTATGAAGACTCCCAAAATGATAACTTCCTCACCTCCGATTTTTGGTTGCTGGATGCATCTTACCTGCGGTTGAAGAACATCCAATTGGGTTATACCGTTCCAGAACGTTTCCTAAGCAAAATCGGGGTTAGCCGATGCATGTTCTTCGTTAACGGGCAAAACGTGTTGACTTTCTCGAAGATGAATGACTTCGATCCAGAAAGGAATGTAAAACAGGCCAACTACTATGAATATCCATCGGTAAAAATGTATACTGCCGGAATCAATCTGACTTTTTAATACGACAACTATGAAATACTTACTCGCCTCTATATTGATTATACTCTCGATTGTGTCGTGCAATGACGCATTGTTGGTGGATCCAAGCGACCAGTATAGTGCTAATACATTTTGGACGGAACCCGAGCACTTTGAAGCGGGGCTTGCGGGAGTTTATAATTCCCTATACGGCATGTATAACCTTTTTAACGGAGAAACAGATATGATTACTCCCAATGCCAAAGCGTATAATGAAGCAAACGGGACGGATGCCATTGCTAACGGATCAGCTTTGGCGACAACCGGGCTTTTTTCTTCCCTTTGGAATAACGCTTATCAGGGAATTGGCAGATGTAATACGCTGCTTGACCGCCTTGAAAACAGTCCCATGCAACTGGAAGAATCGCAATTGATTGCAGGACAAGCGTTGTTTATCAGAAGCTTGCTTTATCACTATCTCGTAGATCATTTTGGCGGAGTGCCCCTTATTTTGGAGACACCGGATCCAGAACTTCATGGACGCCTGCCAAGGACAGAAAAAAATATAATTATAGACCGGATTATTTCAGACCTAGATCGCGCGGCAACAGTATTGCCAATTCGCTATGATCAAGCCGGGTTGGGAAAAGCGACTAAAGGAGCGGCGTTAGCACTGAAGTCGAGAGTTTTGCTCTTCGAAGAGCGTTGGAGCGAAGCCGCTCAGGCAGCCAAAGCAGTAATCGACTTGAATCGATATGAATTATTTGGTGATTATCGGGGAATCTGGTACCTTGAAAATGAAAACAATGTTGAGGTCATTTTCGATATCCAATACCAAGTGCCATTTTTTACACATGGCTTTGATCATGTCTCGAAATTACTGAACCGACCTGCGCCACTGAAAGACTTGGTAGATGCTTATTTGATGATTGACGGGACATCGATTGACGAATCCGAACTATATAATTCGGAAAAACCATATGAGAATCGGGATCCGAGGCTCCACCAATCCATAGTTGTCGCAGGGTATCCATATAATGGTCAAATAGCTACCAGTCAAGATGTGGTGACTACCGGATTCGGAAACAAGAAGCATACGGTGTACAAGGACGATGTTGCGATAGCCAACGTTGTTGCTAATAATTCGGAATTGAATATCATCATCATGCGCTATGCCGAGGTTCTCCTAAATTATGCTGAAGCGCTGAATGAATCTACGGGCCCGACTGATAACGTGTACTGGGCATTGAACGAAATCAGGAAAAGGCCTTCTGTCGGAATGCCTTTGGTGAAACAAGGGTTAACGAAGGATGAGATGAGGGAGGTAATACGCTTGGAGAGGCGGGTCGAATTGGCGCTTGAAGGGCGCTATTATTCAGATATAAGACGGTGGAAAATCGCTGAACAAACCAATAATAGTCCGATTTATAACGCAGCAGGTGGTGTGATCGAAAGAAGGACATTTAATAGTCAGCGGGACTATCTTTGGGCTATCCCACCTAGCCAAATTGATTTGAACCCCGAACTAGAACAAAATCCGAATTGGTAAATAAATTCATCAGAAATATGGGAAAATTAAGAAGAATCGCATTCATTGGATTGGTGGCGTTAGGAAGTGTTGTGACTGAAACGGTTTTGGCACAGACCAAACCCAATGTCATCGTTATTTTGGCCGACGACTTGGGAACCATCGATTTGAACTGCTACGGATCGGACGACTTGGCAACGCCGAATCTCGACCGTTTGGCAAGCATTGGTGTTCGGTTTACCCAATTCTATGCTGTTGCACCGGTATGCTCTCCCTCACGTGCTGGACTTTTAACAGGTAAATCTAATTTGGGAGCAGGATTGCCGGGAAACGTACCTATTCCGGAAAAGGATACAGGGATGGCCGGTGGACTGCCATCGACGGAGATAACCATGGCGGAGTTGTTGAAAAGCAGTGGCTACTATACCGCACTGGTTGGTAAGTGGCACCTAGGCCATGCACCTGACAAACTTCCCAATGCACAGGGGTTCGACTATTTTTTTGGTCACCAGCGCGGGTGTATAGATAACTATTCTCATTTCTTTTTTTGGAGTGGCCCGAACAAACATGATTTATTCCAGAATGAAAAGGAAGTATACCGACCGGGGGAATATTTCCCGGATTTAATGGTAGCGGAAATAAATGCGATTATAGACCAGGAGCGAAGCCAACCGTTCTTTATCTATTGGGCAGCCAATATACCGCACTATCCTTATCAAGGCACACAGAGGTGGTTAGATTATTACGAAAATGTTGCCTCACCTCGCAGGGAATATGCTGCGTTTGTATCGACATTGGATGAACGCATTGGACAGGTAATTAGAAAATTAGAAGAAACTGGACAGTTGGAGAATACGGTAATTGTCTTTCAATCAGATCATGGCCATTCTTACGAAGAGCGTGCATTTTGGGGAGGAGGGAATTCCGGTCCCTATCGTGGAGGCAAATTTAGTATGTTTGAGGGAGGAATCAGAGTGCCAGCCATTATTAGCTATCCGGGGATTGTTCCACAAGGAGTGAAGTACGATGCCGTCGCATCTGGAATGGATTGGTTTCCAACAATAGCCGCCATTACCGGTGCTAAGTACGAGCATCAGGGTGTTGAAGGAGTCAATTTACTTCCCTTCCTGCAGGAGAACCATCGGGATATACCGTCGCGTGAGCTTCACTGGCAAACAGGTTCCTACGATGACAGCGTCAGTAGCTGGGCTGTGCGGAAAGGCGATTGGAAGTTGTTAGGTAACCCTGTCGATTCAAATCCTCATCAAGATGCGGATCTCAAAGTAAATGAAAACCGACTGTTTTTGGTACATTTACCATCAGATGTAGGCGAAGAGGTGAATCTGGCCGGGGAATACCCGGAAAAAGTAGCAGAATTGTTAGTACTGCACAAGTCATGGCTCGATAGCGTACAGCGATAATGGAACCGAAATGTAAATAGCCCTGACAAACACGGCAATAATTATTTACATTGAGCTCATCAGTCATTGAAAAAATTATGAAAGCTATTATTAGTGTTTGGAGTTTCATAGGAATTGCCGTCGTCGGATTTGGAATGTCTTGTACACAACGGAAAAGCAATGAACATGTTCGCCCCAACATCGTTTACATCATGAGCGACGACCACGGCTACCAGGCGGTGGGTGCCTATGGATACGGAATGAACAAGACACCGAATATTGACCGGATTGCAGCCGAGGGAGTATTATTCACACGGGCAACGGTTACCAACTCGCTGTGCGCACCGAGCCGGGCGGTGCTACTTACTGGCAAGCATAGTTTTATAAATGGTAAGGTGGACAATGTAGCGAAATTCGATTGGGAGCAGGACAATTTTCCCAAGCTGCTGCGACAAGCCGGCTACCAGACGGCAATGGTTGGCAAGATCCACATGGACGGTCTGCCTCAGGGTTTCGACTATTCGGCGGTTGTGCCCGGACAGGGGCACTATTACAACCCGGATTTCATCGTGAACGGCGAGAAGGAGCGGATGCATGGATACGTGACGGACATCACCACGGACTTGGCATTGGAGTGGCTGGAAGGGCGTGATAAAGATAAACCTTTCTGCCTGCTGTTCCACCAGAAGGCACCGCACCGCGAATGGCTGGCTGCCGAGCGGCACTACAAGGAATACGCAAAGATGAGATTCCCTGAGCCCGAGACATTGTTTGACGATTATGAGGGGCGCGGTACGGCAGCTAAATCAGCGGAGATGAATATCCTCAAGGATATGAACTGGGCAGGCGATTCCAAGGTCAAGCCGGAGCTGATGGATGAACTCGGTATACCGAGTACCCTGGATTGGGACAAGGACGCCTACAATAACAATTTGGGACGGATGGACTCAGCGCAACGTGCAGCTTGGGATGCCGTGTACGACCCCATAAACGAAGATTTCAAAAAGCGTTATCCTTCGATGTCGCAGGAAGACCTGATGCGCTGGCGCTATCAGCGGTATATGCAGGATTACCTGGCCACCATCGCCGCGGTGGACGATGGTGTGGGGCGGGTGCTTGATTACCTGAAAGAGCACGGACTGGAGGAAAACACGATCGTGGTTTATACGTCGGACCAAGGTTTCTATATGGGTGAACATGGATGGTTTGACAAGCGGTTTATGTACGAGGAATCGCTGAAGACTCCGCTTATGATTCGCTATCCGAAAGAGATTAAGGCAGGCACGGAGAGCGATGCCTTGGTGCAGAACCTGGATTTCGCACCGACATTCCTGGACTATGCCGGCGTAGAGGTTCCCACCGATATGCAAGGCGAATCGTTCAGGCAATTGGTGTCAGGAAAAACGGACGATTGGCGGGATGCCATTTATTACACCTACTACGAATACCCATCCATCCACATGGTGAAACGGCACTACGGTATCCGAACGGACCGCTACAAGTTAATTCATTTCTATTACGATATTGACGAGTGGGAACTGTATGATCTGGAGAAGGATCCGAAGGAAATGCACAATGTGTATGGGGACCCATCGTACGCCGATATCCGGGAGGAACTGCATAAAAAGCTGGATGAGACCCGAAAAAAGTACAAGGACTCGGATGAAAATGACCAAAAGTACCTCGATAACTACCTGTCGGCAACTCCAGCGAATTAATATACTACATTCACTGCACCACCTTGTTCGCACAAGCCGAGCTTGCAAATGCCTCTGGCTTCGCTTTGAATACAAAACCCATGCTGAGGATATAACCCATGGCATCATGCAATGCCAGGTTTGATTTGAACATCGGATTGGTGTTGATGTCAGCATGCACTTCGAGGTCTACGTGGTACCGGTCCAAGAGATCGCAGAGTGCGTAAGCAATTTCAATGGAGCGCTGCACCTCGGCAAGCATGCGCTCCTTGATGCTCATTTTTTGGGTGGTGCGGTCTTGATGGATGTACATGAAACCGCCCTTGCCCTCGCGCACGAAAACAATAACGGTCGCGAATTCGGTGGTGCCGGCTTTCACCTGCGAGTCGGTGCCGATGCAGACTTTGAGTTTGTTGCCCAGGGCATATTCGCGGGCAATCGCGGTGGATACTTCGTCAATAATGGGTTGGCGGATGGGTTCGCCACTGAATTTTTTCCAAGTCATAAAATTGGTTTTTAATGAACGATACGGAAAAGAACGCTATAGTAAGCGAGTTAAAGGTAAAGATAAAAGGGCCTTAATACCAATAACTTAATGTGAAGTTTTTATTAACACTTGACCGGTTTTTAACATCAAAGACGGGTAATCTGATATGTTGCCAGGTGGGTTATTGTGCCTTACGATATTATTTGGTCTCCTACTGCCCGAAGGACTTACTTTTCGATTCTTGGCTATTTAAATGACAGCTGGACACGTCGAGAACTTACTAACTTGTGAAAAAGACATTAAAAACGCTTGATTTGATAGCCGATAGCCCGTCCGAAAGGCTCCTGGCTCATTGAAGCTGTAGTCTTATTTAGTTGGCGACAGCTAATCTTTCACCCCATAAGCCAAATCACCTGCATCGCCCAAGCCCGGCACAATGTACGCCTTGCTGGTGAGCTCGCTATCCACATCACCCACCCATAGCTGGGCCTGTGGCAAGAATGCCTGTACGTGCGCGATGCCTTCTTCGCTCGCGATGGCGGTAACAATGATGAGCGATTTGATATCGAAATCGTCAAGCAGCTCCTTGCACGTAAGTACCATGGTCCGGCCGGTAGCGAGCATCGGGTCCACAAGGATGACGGTGCGACCATTGAGGTCAACACTGCTCACGTATTCTTTGCGCACTTCGAATGCACCGCTTTTCTTGGTTTTTCGGTAGGCACCGATGAACGTGCTCTCGGCTTGGTCGAATATGTTCAGCATCCCTTGGTGCATGGCTACACCAGCCCGTAAGATGGTGGCCAACACCGGCTGCTCAGCAAGGAGCGTGGTTTCAGCAATGCCTAGCGGAGTTTCTATCTCGGCAGGGTCATAAGCGAACGTCTTGCTGATTTCGTAGGCAAAAATCTCTCCCAACCGTTCCAGGTTACGCCTGAAACGCATGCGATCTTGCTGTACTTCGATATTACGCAGTTCAGCGAGGAAATGGTTGGCGATACTGTTCCGTTGGGTTAAGACGTGGACCATGCTCAAACTTAGATAAAGTTAGTTGGATATCCAAACGATGCCGGCCTAACTTAACGGCTTTTTTTCAGTAATGCTGTTAGTTTTTCTGTTGATCGGCATAGCCGAACACCTTCTGCAGCAGCGGTGTGGTACGGGAACCGCCCAGGTTGTCGCGTATTTTAAGTTCTTCTTGAGCTACCTTAAGGAATAGCCCATCAATCGCTTTACCCGTAACGTACTTCGTCAAATCGGTTTCTATTTTCTCGTTCACCAGCGGAATCTGGTTGTAACGCGTTACCACAGCATTCCAATACTGGGCTACATTGTGCTTGCCGAGGGCGCCCTCTACGATGGGGCTGAACCGCGAGGCTAGTTCATCGGTAGTGGTACGTTTGAAAAACTGGGTGGCAGCGTCTTGCTGGCCGCTGAGTAGAATATTGGTCGCATCGCGGATGGTCAACTTCGAGAGTGCCGAAACGAAAACTGGTGCGGCCTCACTCACGGCACTCTCTGCGGCGCGGTTGAGGCTTTGGATAAGGTTGTCGCAAAGTGAGCCCAGCCCGATGCCGCGGAGCGCGCTCTCCACTTTCTGTGCTTCGGGCGGCATGAGTATCTTCACAGCCGCGTTGCCCAAAAAACCGTCGGTAACCGATAAGGATTTAATACTGCGATCCAGGCCTTGGCTCAAGGCCTGTTTGATGCCTGATGCTGCCTCGCTGGAACTCACGGATGATGAGCTCGAACTGCTGCTGGAAGAAGTGGCCGATCCCGAGGTGCCGCTACCAGGTAATTGGCTAAGCGTATCGCATTGGGTGAAAAACAGTAAACAGGACGCCAGGGAGAATAGTTTTAACGTGTTCATGGGGTAAAGTTGTGTCGTATCATTAATCTTATCAGTAGCGCACCGTGGCCATTACCGGAAAATGGTCGGATGGTGTCTTCCCTTCATAGCTGTCTGTGAGGATTCCGTAGCGGGTCACATCAAACGGCTTTGACAGGAAGATATGGTCAATGCGGCTGTCGCCTTTGCGCTTCACGTCGAAGCCGGTAAAAGTAGGGCTTGGTGCATACCGCACCGCCGCCAGTTCGTACGCGTCGGTTACTTCGCCACCTTCGTTGAGTACGCGATAGCTTTCGTTGTGTTGATCGACATTGAAATCGCCCATGATGATCATCGGTATACCGGCACCCAGTTCATGCGCTTTTTTGACAATCAATTTGGCACTTTCCTTACGGGCCTCTACGCCTCGGTGGTCGAAGTGCGCATTGAAAAGAAAAAACTCGAAACCTGTTTGCTTATCTTTGAAAAGACCCCAAGTGCAGATGCGTGGAAGGACGGCATCCCATCCTTTATTAGGTATCTCTGTGTTTTCGGCAAGCCAGAAGTCGCCTTTTTTCACCACTTCAAATCGGTCGGTACGGAAAAATATCGCAGAATGTTCGCCCCCGTCCTTGCCATCGTTACGGCCTACGCCGATATAGGCATAACCCGGTAGCATACCGGAAAGGTCTTCGAGCTGGTGCTTGAGGCCCTCTTGCGTACCGAAGATATCGAATCCGTGGAATTTGATAAGCTGTGCCAGATGCGGCGAGCGGTCTTTCCAGAGGTTACCGGTATCACTGGCCGCATCATACCGGATGTTGTAGGTAGCCACGTTGAACTCCCTGGTATGTTGCTCGGCATTGAAGCGGTCGATTACATCAAACAACAACGCGGGCTCATCGGTGGTGATAAATTCAACGTGCTGGTTCAGTAGATTGCGCATCTCGTCTTCGGTATTAACCGTCCACGCATTCACGGCAAGTCCTAAATCATGGGCTTCTTTTATCCAGGTCGGGTTTTGCTTGAATGCATTGAAATGGTAATCCGGGCCGGCAAGGCCATCTTGTTTGAGTTGCGCCGGAGGCAAGTCGCTGTTGAGGTAATACACCTTTGCATTCGGGTCAAGTTCAACGATACGCTTGCATGCATCGTAATCAAAAGCGATATACTCTACCATGTCCTCCGCGCCCAAGCGCTTAACGAGCGCAACGGATAGGTCGGCTGAGTGCAGCGTACGTTCCTTACCCAGTTTGGAAGTTTTGAGCTCGTAGATCAGTTTGGTCTTTTGCTGCTTCATCCCTTCGCGGAGATAAGCCTCCGCAGTAGGGATGGCTTCACCGTTAGGGAGTTTTTTAGCCAACAATTCCGCATAGGTGGCCGTACCGATATCGATTCCATAAAAATCGTTGTCGTGGTTTACTACCAGCACGTCATCTTTGGTGAGGTGGACATCAAACTCGGTGCCTGCACATCCCAATTCGATCGCGCGATGCAGCGATGCGATGGAGTTTTGCGGAAGACCCTCTACTTTCCATGCCCCGCGGTGGGCGATGACCTGGCTGACGGATTGAGCGGAAGTTACCTGCCACATGGTGCATACGATTAACATGATGAAAATACGGATCAAGGGCTTCATATTTTATTTTTTTACAAAATCGAACGGTACTAATCCACCGGATTAGACGGGTTAAAGGTAAACATTTTATCAAAGGGGTGAAATCGGGATAACGATAATTTAGAAATCTATTGTAACTTTATGATTTAATAAGTGTCCTAGTGGAAATGTACGGTAGCTATGCGCTTTCTAAGTTGCCCATCGAATGGATGTGCTGGATAGCGGCGTTGGGATTGCTTTACTTCTCCGATCCGCATGTGCACCACTTCTCGTTGTGCCCGCTGGATAATTTGGGCATAGCCTGGTGTCCCGGGTGTGGGGTGGGGCGCTCAATTGCCCTGCTGATGCACGGGAACATCGAAGCCTCGTTAGGCATGCATTGGCTCGGCATACCGGCTTTTCTGGTCATCGTTTACCGGATCTTCGTATTATCAAAAAGAGAATATTATCTATTGACAAAATATAACCAACATGAGCAACCGTAATATACTGATGACCATCCGGGGTATTTCTCCCGAAGAGTTGGTATACTTGGAGCATGCCACCAAGACATTTACCGAGGAGCAAACGAAACATTTCGTGTTTATTTATGATAGTAAAAGGAAAAATGCCCAAGATATCCTGCTATTTACATTGCTTGGCTTCCTCGGGTTTGCAGGTGTCCAGCGTTTCGTGCTCAATCAGGTGGCGATGGGGATCATCTATTTTCTGACGCTTGGTTTCTGCTGGATAGGGACCATCGTAGACCTCATCAATCACAAAAGCATGACCGATGAGTATAACCAGCAGGCGGCCCGGGATGCAGCGATGATGGTGATGGGAAGTTAAGGGTGGGCCCTGCGGCTGCCTTCGTAGATTTCGTATTCCAAAAGGCGGCAATCGAGCTTCCCGTTGTAAAATTCAACCCTACGCGATGTGTGGAGGCCGATTTTCTTGGCCAGATCCGGATTGCCTGTAAACACATAACCATGCTTGCCGGCACACCGTTGTTTGAGGAAATCGCCAATACGGGCATAAGTGGCTTCTAGCTTGGTATGGACGCCCATCCGCTCACCATACTCGGGGTTGAATACCACCACCCCCGGCCCCTCCGGGAAGGGGGTATCTGCAAAGTCGCATACCTGGAAATCGATTAGCTGATCCACCCCGGCGGTTTTTGCGTTAGCCCGTGCGATCTCTACCGCCTCTCTCGATAAGTCGGTAGCGATGATCGTAGCCGCAGCTTTTTTATTTACCTGTTCTTTCAGTCGCCGCCGTTCGGCAAAAAATACCTGCTCGTCATAGCCGAGGATGTGCATGAACGCGTAGTTCATCCGGAACAGGCCCGGCTTGCGGTTGGTGGCAATGAGTGCTGCCTCGATGGCCAGCGTACCCGAGCCACACATGGGGTTCACAAAGGGCGATTGGCCATCCCACTTCGTGGCATATACCACACCCGCGGCCAGCGCTTCCAGCATCGGTGCTTTGCCCGGATGCTTGCGGTAGCCGTGCTTGGCCAATGTTTCACCCGAAGTATCGAGGAATACCTCCGCCTGGTCGTCTTGCCAATAAAGATGCACCACGGCTTTATGTTGGTCGGGACCGCTGTCCGGCCGGAGCCCTTTCTTGGCTTTAATACGGTCGGCAATGGCGTCCTTCACCTTTAAGTTGGCAAATAATGGTGTGGTAATCGTCGGGTTGTTGACGTTGGACGTAACGGAAACATAGCCGTCAAAAGCAATGAGCTCTTCCCATGCAATACGCGATAACGCTTCGTAAAGCTCTTCCGGGTTACGCGCGCGGAAGGTTGCCAAGGAGTAAAGCACCTGGCTCGCACAATGCAGGTTGAGGTTCAGCCGGATGCAGTCGCTTACGGTAGCAAATAGCTCTACGCCGGTGGCAAAACCACGCTTGATGTCGAATCCCAGCTGCCGCACTTCCGCCTGCAGGTAGGACGAGAGTCGTCTGTTGCAGGTAATGATGATTTTACTCGGGGTGTTGAAAACTTCCATAAGATTTTGGCAAAGGTAGGTATTATCGTAAGCAAAAAATGCCTAATTTTACCATTTCATTAAAGATAAGTAATTGTAATAACCGGAATGGCGGAACTGGGCTGGTAGCGATTATCCGGCCGGATTTGCCAAAAAGAAAGAAGTAATGGAAATACGAGGAAAAGTACACGAGATTGGCGATGTGCAGCAAGTGACAGACACATTCAAGAAGCGGGATCTAATCGTACAGTATGCGGAAAATCCGCAATTTGTTGAATACATCCGGTTTGAAGCAACCCAGGATCGGACAGCGTTGTTCGACAGCTTGAATGTCGGCGATGAAGTAGAAGTGTCGTTTAATCTGCGTGGACGTCCGTGGACAAATAAAGACGGCGTAACCAGCTATTTCAATTCGCTGGTGGCGTGGCGCGTAGCTAAGGTAACCGCCGAGCCGGTGACGGCAGGACAACCAGGAGCCACGCAGCAGGCAGTTGCGCCACCAACCGTGGATATTTCTGCCGATGATGGGAAAGATGATGACTTGCCATTTTAGAAGAATAATATAGTTTGAGTTGATTGTAAATCAAAAAAGTGTCCCGCCATCGGCGGGACGCTTTTTTTGTGTTTGCATGTTTTTCATACATTCATTAGTGTGCAGCCACCTACGCTCAAAACTTAAACGTTACCCCCACCGCCAATACCGATACACCGTATCCCAATTCGGCATAGGCCCCCACGTTTTCCGTAAAAAGCCACCGTCCGCCCACAAACCCTGAGAGGCCGAGGCCACTGCCATAGCTGTTGGCCAGATCGGCGCCAGCCCCATCGGCGGTGTACTTGACGATGTTATATCCCAGCATCACCCCACCATAGACGTCCAGGTTGGACAGCTCCGTAAAACCGTTGTAGTGGTAAGCACCCCGGGCGCCGACAACGATGTAATTCCATTTCGCCGTGTAGCCGGCGTCGGTGTATTTGTACCCGGTATTGCCGACGTAACCACCCAGGCTGATTACACCAGGCCCCCCAATGTCCCAAAAGCCATGGTCTACCGAAACACCGATGGCAGGGCGAGCCTTCCCGAGCCCGCCCAGGGCAGTCCCCAGGCCGATGCCGACGTTGGCGGCAGTTGTCCCTTTCTGGAATGGTTGTGCGTTTACTGATACGGCTATAAAGGCAGCCAAGAGAATAAAAATTGCTTTTTTCATGCTTATCACTAGTTAAATTGTTGCGTATGTCACGATGTTTATAAAATAGTGGGAGCAAAGGTATAGCTGCCAACATTGCCACGTTACCCCCCAAAGGGGGTTTTTACTGCGTATAAATACGTTACTTTTGTTTGTAAGTTTACTGGCAGAATGATAGGCAACCACTTATTGATAACTTTATGATAGGCTATAAAGGCAGACAGGCATCCTTGTGGCAGCTGCTCGTTGTAGTGACCGCAATTGGCTTCCCACCGGCACTGTCGGCACAACCATCGGATTCATTGGACTCATTGGAACGGGTGTTGGCAAAGGAAGGGCTGACTGACGCCGAAAAAATCGATGCCTTTAAAGGCCTGGCCCAGGGGTATATCAATGACGACCCTGGGCGGTCCCGGTATTTCAGTGCAAAAGGGCTGGATTTAGCGGAGACGACTGGCGACCAAAAGTCTGAGGCAGCATTTTTGTATTACGTAGGGTCTTCTTATTATATGGATGCGGTATTAGACTCCGCAGTTTTCTTTTTCGACAAGGCGCTAACGTCAACACGGCAAGCCAATGATCGCTATGGCGAAGTATCCGTTCTCAAAATGTACGGACAGCTCTACCGAAGGCAAGGGCAGTATGACGAGGCATTGGAGAAGTATCTGGAAGCAGTGACGATAGGCGAACAGTTCGAAGATGACCGGAAATTGTGTGACGTTTATATGGGCATAGGCGGAACCTATCACCTGATGCAGAATAATGAACAGGCATTGGTCTATTACGAGAAGGCAGAAGAAATTGCCCTGAAAAATGGAGATATGCAAAACCTGGGTGATATCTATTTCTCTTTGAGTAGTGTCTATAAATACGAAGATGACGGCAAAGAGAAAGCAATCCATTATGCCCAGGAGTCACTTAGGATCCACCGGGAATCAGGGAGCCGCTTTAACGAGATCAACTCGTTGCAAACACTTGCCGGTGCGTATTTTCACTATGACGACTATACCAGCGCGCTGAAATACGCCGAAGAGGCACTTCGTCTCGCAAAAGGGATTGCCAATACGGATCTCATCGCCCACTCATACTCGGATATCTCCAGTATCCTCTATTGTAAGCAGCAATATGAAAAATCAGCCGAGGCGGCGTTGGCCGCGTTGGAAGTTGACTCAACGAACCATCACATAAGGCTAACGGTATATTCCAACCTGCCTGTCATATATGCCCGCTTGGGGAATTTCGATTTAATGGAGGATTATTTTGATCGGTACCGCGAAGCTGTAAATAGTTACAGCAATGAATCATTCCAGCAATCGCTCTCCGGGATGGAGGCAAAATATGAAACCGAGAAGAAAGAACTCAAAATAGCCGCCCTGGAAAAGCAACATCAACTATATGTCTGGCTGGGGGTGGCCGGAGCTATCATCCTTCTCATTGCCCTGGCTTTCGCGTTTATACGTTACCGGTTAGCTGTGAGCCGCCGTAAATTGGCCGAAGAAGAAACCCAACGGCTGGAGAAAGAGCGGCAGTTGGTGGCGGTACAGGCAACATTGGATGGCGAAGCCGCCGAACGGTCGCGACTAGCGAAAGACTTGCACGACGGGTTGGGAAGTATGCTGTCGCTCGTGAAATTCAATCTCCCACAGGTGAAGGGTGACGCGGTACTGGAAGCCATCGACGTGTCCCGGTTCCAGACGGCGTTGGGCATGCTCGATGATTCCATACAGGAGCTTCGCCGCGTAGCACACCACATGATGCCCGAGTCACTCCTACGGTTTGGCCTCAAAGCTTCACTGGCAGATTTCTGTGCAGCACTCCCAATAGCCGATTTCCATTACTTCGGCGATGAAAGCCGGCTGCCCGAAAAGCTGGAGATCATGATTTACCGCTGTATCCACGAACTCGTGAGCAACGCCCTTAAGCATGCCCAGGCCGAACACATCAACGTGCAGCTGGTGCAAGAAGTAGACCGCATATCATTTACCGTGCAAGACGATGGTATAGGGTTCGACCAGCAACAAGTACAGGAGGGCATGGGCCTCAAAAATGTACGGCAGCGCGTGGCAGCCTTCCAAGGGCAGGTGCACATCTATTCTTCCGGTCAGGGAACCGAAATCCATGTGGAACTGGACTTGGCTACTCCCAGCGCTTCTTAGGAACGCAGGTGATATCGGCCGTTTTACGCAGTAACAACGGTCGAGGATCGTAGCGGTTTTCGAGCATCAGCGAGTCGGCTGTATATCGCACGATTTTGAACCGTGGAAGGTATTGCCCCGAGCGGTAACAGCCTGATATTTTTTGCCGCCAATCCGGTTTGGTATATAGTCCATCAACAATTAAACTGTCGCCCCGCACCACATAAACCCCTTTGGCATATTCAATCCACTGGCCATCGTTATAACAGGAGTCGGCGATATTCCTCACCTTTGAGGTGACCCACATGGTGGCATAGATGGAATCGCATGTAAACTTCAGCTCGTGCCGCGTATATTGGAGCAAGGCATGTTGCATGGGGATGCTGTCTTGGATCCAAACCCCCTGCAGGTAATCCGCTCCTTGATGCTGGATGTCGGGATTAAAACGGCAACTGCTCGCAAGCAAAAAAAGTACGCCGGCCAGGAAGGCTAGGAGAGGCTGCTTCACTTATTTCAACCCCCCGATCATGTCCTCTGGCCGTACCCACTCGTCGAATTGTTCATTGGTGAGCAGCCCGAGCGCTAAGGCCGCTTCGCGTAGTGAAGTGTTTTCCTTATGCGCCTTCTTAGCGATTTTCGCTGCATTCTCATAGCCGATATGCGGGTTGAGTGCTGTTACCAGCATCAGCGAGTTCTCGAGGTGTTTTTTGATGCCGTCGTAGTTGGGCTCGATGCCTGCCGCACAATGATCGTTGAACGAAACGCAGGCATCCCCGATAAGCTGGGCAGATTGGAGGAAATTTGCTGCCATAACGGGTTTGAACACATTGAGCTCATATTGTCCGTTGGCCCCGCCAAAAGCGATGGTTACGTCGTTGCCGATGACTTGCGCGGCCACCATGGTGAGTGCTTCGCACTGGGTGGGGTTTACCTTACCCGGCATAATGGAAGAGCCCGGCTCGTTTTCCGGGATGGTGATCTCACCAATGCCGGACCGCGGGCCCGATGCGAGCATACGGATATCGTTGGCTATCTTGTGCAGTGATACGGCTAATTGTTTCAATGCCCCGTGGCTTTCCACGATAGCGTCGTGCGCGGCAAGGGCTTCGAATTTGTTGGGTGCTGTGCGGAAGGGCAGCCCTGTAAAATCAGCGATGTACCGGGCGACGTTTTCGGCATACCCTTTCGGCGTATTGATGCCGGTGCCCACGGCCGTTCCACCCAAGGCCAGTTCGGAGAGGTGGGCCAAGGTGTTGCGGAGTGCCTTGAGGCCATAATCGAGCTGCGCCACATACCCAGAGAATTCCTGCCCCAGCGTAAGGGGAGTGGCGTCCATCAGGTGGGTGCGCCCGATCTTGACCACATTGGCAAACGCTTCAGACTTGGCCTTCAGTGTGTCGCGCAGCTTCTCCACCCCCGGAATCGTCGTTTCCACCAATCGCTTATAAGCAGCGATATGCATGGCGGTCGGATAGGTGTCGTTAGATGATTGCGATTTGTTTACATCGTCGTTAGGGTGGATAAACGGCTTCCCTTCGCCCAGCTTGTGGCCCTGAAGTACATGGGCACGGTTGGACACGACTTCGTTGACGTTCATGTTGGATTGCGTGCCCGACCCGGTTTGCCAGATTACCAGTGGAAACTGATCTGCCAATTGGCCAGCCAGTATCTCGTCGCATACCTGAGCGATAAGATCCCGTTTTTCGGCCGGCAACACACCCGCATCCGCATTCGTGTAAGCAGCCGCTTTTTTAAGGTAAGCAAATGCTTCGATGATTTCTTTGGGCATGGAAGCCGAAGGGCCTATCTTGAAGTTGTTTCGGGAACGCTCTGTCTGCGCGCCCCAGTACTTGTCGGCAGGTACTTCCACCTCGCCCATCGTATCGTGTTCTATTCGGTATGACATGGAATCGTTATTTTTGATATACTGCAAAGTTAAGAAGATACAGGAGATGTGAAAATGAAAAGCATTGGCCAATAGTAGAGAATCAATTTCGCAGTATCCAAGATTGAAAGGTGCCACGGGAGATCAATTGAGAAATTACCAACTCATCGGAAAGGGGACCGGTGTCCATTGGCCGTATGTGGATGAAGATTTAAGCCTAAAGGGATTTCTTAAAAACAGCCTGAGAAACATTGTCTATAATAAACATAAAGTCGCTTAAATACTCCCACTTAGAAATGTCTCTTCCTTTGACTCAAAAATATCCCCATAATACCGAGAAGGAGTATGCCGGCTGCGGCCGCGAGCAACAGCGGGATGTGGTTTATAGGGGTACGCGCCAATCCTGAAATTCCCTGTGTCATCAGGAGCAATTCATTCAATATAACGCCGATTACTAAGACGGTGGTCGACCAGCGGGCCAGCCGGTTGATCCGTAGGCATCCGTGCATATAGCCGTATGCGATAACGAATAGGCTGATGACGGCTAGTAAAACAAGGTGTAAATAGCCGATAACGATGGGACGGAAGCTATAGCTCAATTGGCTCAACGACGGAATAACCGATAGTCCCTGGAGGATAAACTTGATTGTGGCAGCGATGGCAACACCGAGGAGCAACCACTTTGCCACGGCAACGAGTAAATGTTTCAACTGCAGCAGGTTCGCCGTGCAGCTACGCAGCCACAGCCCCCATGCTATACTCTGTGCAATCACCGCGGCTACCAAGCCGATGTAAAGCCAGATCGGCATGTCCCACCAAAGCACCGAAAGCAGGTAATTGACCAGGCATGTTATCGCGAATAACCAAAAGATGGTTTTGGAATGGTTGATAATGATGTCTTTCTGATGGAGCCAGTGGTATAGCAGTGCCATGCATGCGAAGAAGAACCAGCCATTGTACTGGAAATGCAGGTAGAAATATACGGCCGCGAGCTGCAACCGGGAGTCCATGTTGTTGGACGTCATGAGGTGGGCCAGGTAAAACGTACCTATAGACGACAATACGAGAAAGACCAGTGCCGCTCGCAGCCAGCGGCGGGCAAGCGGACTGCTGTTGCTTTTCGATAGGTCCCGCCAACACATGGCTGCAAAAATATAGGAAATGACCACCCCCGCCGATGATGCAATGATGGAATAAAGCCCATAACCTTGCAGGAAAAAACCAATGAGCATACCATAACTAGCCAGTAGATTGCCAATAATCGTAAGCTGGTATTTCCAAGGTAAACTGTCGTGTTGCTTCCGGTTGAAGACCATTGCCACGACCAATACCATCAATGCATGCGATACCCAGCCGGAGAATGCAAAGTGGGAGTGGGCATGGAGAAGGAATTTTTGGTTGATGGAAGGCAGGGGAAGCAAGACCTTCAGGCGCATCAATAGACCGAGGGCAGCAACCAATAGCAGATTGAACAAGGCCAAAACCACCCATTGGCGTACGGAAATATGTTTAAGAACCGTCACTATATCCCGTCTGCTGGAATGAATACTTTCCCTTTCACGATGCATAATTTGTCTTCCTGTTGCAGTTGCTTGATAGCACGGATGACCGTTTCGACCCGTAAGCCGGCCATGTTGGCCAACTGCTGCCGGGTAACCATCAGGCGGTTGCAGTCTTTGCATATCAGTTTGCCATGTTGGTTAAAATAGTCTATAAGTTCGACAAGAACAGTTTGGGGATTGTTTTTGGATAGTGCATTCAGTAAGAAAAATTTGAAACGGAGATGCGAAACCAATGATTTGCTGAATGCAAGGTGGATGTCGGGCCGCTCGGCAAGCAGTTCGTGAAACGATGCGGCGCTCAGCCGCAGAATGGTACAGGGCGAATCCGCTATGGCACTCGCCGCGTAGGGTTCGCCATCAAACAGCGGAAACTCGCCGAAGGCTTCACCATCTTCAACGATTTTATGGAGCACTTCTTTGCCGTTGTCCTCAAAATGAGACCACCTCACCCTGCCCGACACCAGTTGATAATAGAATGCAGCCGGTGCACCTTCGTTGAAGATGACCTCACCCGCTTCGGTATACCGATACGTTGCGCCTTTTTCTAACAGCAAATTGGTGTCGATCATGGTATGTTGAGATTAAAGTGGTACGGCCATCCCATTGACCACCGCTATAGGCAAAGATAACAATTACTATATAGACACCCGCATGACTGTGGTCAACTGTAGAAGTGACAACAATCATAAATCAATAAATTGCGTTTGTAAGGTGTTGATTTGTAGTGATGTCTTTCGTTCCTGCTGTTAGATAGTGTGATAAAGCAAACCTTTTTGTGACTGTACGCATAAAATCAACGCGCGGTACTGGGTAGTTTTGCTTCCAATGAAACGAACACGTATACGGCAAATGAGAAAACAATTTGTACCTTTATGGGTTACCATATTAATTAACCCTAAAAACAATTAAAATGAAAAAGTTACTGGTTCTACTGACACTGGGAATCGCACTTTACGCGTGCTCCCAAGGAGGAAAACAAAACAACGACAACAACACAGCTGTCCGATCGGCAGCTAATCCCGAAGACTACGATCCTACGCGAGGCGAGGGAAAATTCGACAATGTCGACGTAGGTGAACAATTGGATGTGGCCATGGCGCAGGAAGGGAAAGTGATTGCCGACCTGAAATGTGCAAGCTGCCATAAGTATACCGACGAGCGACTGGTTGGTCCGGGATGGGCTGGTGTTTCGGAAAAACACCGTCCCGAGTGGATTATGAATTTTATCACAAACCCCGATCCGATGATAGACAAGGATCCCGAATTGCAGGCCCAGCTGGAAATCTGTTTGGTACGCATGCCCAATCAGAACCTCTCGGATGAGGATGCACGGCAAATCCTTGAATTCATGAGGCAAAATGACGGGCTAAAATAGCGATTTTTAAACAATCACTAATACGAATATATTAATAATGAGCCTGTCGTAGTTAAATAGCGTGGGCTCTATGACGCCACAAAAACAATTTTATCATGAAACCAAAAAAATGTCTCTTATGGGTGGCAGCCGTCGCGGCGGTATCGCTATCTTTCAACGCTTGTCGGCCCAAAGGTGCCGGGAGCGCGGTATCAGGAAACGCAGCCCAGCGGACGTATGTGCCCCCAGGGCAGTACGATGAGTTTTACACATTCACATCCGGTGGGTTCAGCGGGCAGATGAGTGTGTATGGATTGCCCAGTGGTCGGTTATTCCGGGTAATACCCGTGTTTTCGGTCGACCCCGAAAAAGCATGGGGGTTCAGCGAAGAAACCAAGCCTATGCTGATGACATCACATGGCTTCGTGCCTTGGGATGACCTCCACCACATCGAATCGTCTTTTACAGACGGCATGCCCGATGGCAAGTGGATGTTTGCAAACTCCAACAACACACCGCGGTTGGCGAGGATCGATTTAACGACTTTCCGTACGGCCGAAATCATTGAAATACCCAATACCGGCGGGAACCACTGTTCGCCATTTACCACCGAAAACTCCGAGTATGTCATTGCGGCAACCCGCTTCAGCGTACCGCCCGACGGACCGGAGAGCGACGTGCCCATCGACTCCTATAAGGAGAATTTCAAAGGGCATATCAGCTTTGTAAGTGTGGATAAAGAAACCGGCGAATTCGATATTGCGTTCCAGCTAAAAACACCAGGACTCAACTTCGACTTGTCGAGCGCCGGAAAGGGCGTGTCAAACGGATGGCTGTTTATCAGCTGCTATAATTCAGAACAAGCCCATACGTTGCAGGAGGTTAATTCCTCACAAAACGATAAGGACTTCATCATGGCCATCAACTGGAAGAAAGCCGAAGAGTATTTCAAGGCCGGACGAGGCACGGTGCAAACCAACGTGCGTTATGCCCATAACAAATGGGATGAACATACCCACAGCGCTACCTCCGAAATAAAAACCGAGGTAACCGTATTGGATGTGGCTGATTTTGACGACTTGGCTTACCTGATCCCGTGTCCGAAATCACCCCACGGTGCTGACGTGAATCCAACCGGTGAGTATATCGTCGGTAGCGGGAAGCTGGCTGCACTGATCCCAGTGTTCAGTTTTGCAAAATTGCAGGATGCTATCGCCAACAAGGATTTTGAAGGTGAAAAGTATGGCGGCATACCTGTAGTGAAATATGAGTCTGCACTGCATGGCGAAGTTCAAAAACCAGGATTGGGCCCGTTGCACACCGAGTTTGATGCAAAAGGAAATGCCTACACGTCTTTCTTCGTTTCGTCAGAAGTAGTGAAATGGAATGTGGAGTCGCTCGAAGTACTTGATAGGCAGCCTACCTACTATTCCGTAGGTCACCTGATGGTGGCTGGCGGGAACTCCAAGAATCCGTATGGTAAGTATCTGGTGGCTTACAACAAAATAACGAAAGACCGCTTCTTACCTACTGGGCCGGAGCTCTGCCACAGCGCACAGTTGTTTGACATCAGTGGCGACAAAATGGAATTACTGCTTGACTTCCCAACGATCGGGGAGCCACACTATGCGCAGTCTATTCCGGCCGATATGCTGATGGATAAATCGCTGAAGATATATGATATCAATGCCAACCAGCACCCCCATAAGACGAATGGCGAAGCCGAAGCGCGCGTAGAGCGCGACGGGAATATTGTGCGGGTATACATGACCACCATCCGGTCTCACCTCACTCCAGACGTTATCGAAGGGATCCAGTTGGGCGACGAGGTTTATTTCCACGTTACCAACATCGAGCAAGATTGGGATATGCCTCACGGGTTTGCTATCAAAGGGGCAAACAACTCTGAACTGCTGATCATGCCCGGCGAAACGACAACGCTCAAGTGGGTACCAGACCGCGTAGGTATCTTCCCCTTCTATTGTACGGATTTCTGCTCCGCATTGCACCAAGAGATGTCTGGTTACGTGCGGGTATCACCTAAAGGAAGTAATGTGCCCATTACGGCCTATACCGGTACAAAATAAATAACGTGGGAAGTCAACATCCTATGAAGTCATTGCACAGAGCCATACTCGTTATCAGCGGGTTGGCTCTGCTTGCAGTCATCATATTGCCGATATGGCGTATTGAGTTGGACGCAGCCCAATACCCCGAAGGGCTCGAACTGTTGATCTATAGTTATAAACTCGACGGGCACGTCGATATAATCAACGGGTTGAACCATTATATCGGAATGAAAGTACTCCGTGCTGATGATTTCATTGAGTTCACAGTACTACCCTATTTGGTCGGTATCTATGGCCTTGCCTTTATCTTGGTCGGGCTTGTCGGAAGGCGCCGGTGGTTGTATGTGTTGTTTGGTGCGTTCCTGCTGTTCGGAATCGTAGCTATGGTCGATTTCTGGCGCTGGCTGTACGAATACGGGCACGATCTCGACCCGACAGCACCCATACAGGTGCCCGGCATGGCATACCAGCCGCCCCTGATCGGGTTTAAACAGCTCCTCAACTTCGGTGCATTTTCAATACCCGACATCGGAGGTTGGATATTTATTTCGTGTGGTGTGCTGCTGGCGTATTGCGTGTATGCCGAGTGGCGCCCCTTAAAAGCAAAACAGATATCATGAAGGTAATTCGGTTGTTAAGTATATTCACATTCGGAATCGTGCTGGCACTGGCCGCACAGGCCTGCGGTAGCGACGGCCCTACACCGATCAACTACGGCCACGAACAGTGCGCCCATTGTAGGATGACCGTCAGCGATGCGCGTTTTGGATGCCAACTGGCAACCAAGAAGGGACGTGCTTATAACTTCGACGATGTGCAGTGCATGGTCGCGTTTGTGAAGGCCGGTGGTGTTGCCGAAGAAGAAGTGGCAAAGTTCTATCTGCCGGACTACAGTAATTCGAATGAATTACTCCCCTCGGAAGGGCTTTTCCTGTTGAAAAGCGAATCGTTGAAAAGCCCGATGCGCGGTGATGTCGCCGCATTTGCCAGTAAAGAAGATTTAATGAAGGTGCAGGAGGTCCACGGTGGCGAGGAGCTAACGTGGGACGAGTTATGGAAGTAGGAGAGGTAGGGAAAGATGAGGAGGGGGATTTATATTGTTTTTAGTGTGTGTGTTTCCCTGATGGTGGGCGGCATGGCGCATGCCGCTACCATTCAGGTTGGCACATCATACCCAGTTAAATCCATCAAGCAGGCCTTGGAAAAAGCAGCGGACGGAGACACCATCCGAGTGCATGGTGGGACCTATCGCGAGGGTAATATTGCCATCCACAAGAGCGTAGCGCTGATGGGAGTGGACAACCCGGTAATAGATGGTGAAAAGGAACATGAACAGTTTTCCGTTTTTGTGCCCTATGTAACGATAAACGGATTTACCGTTATAGCATCGGGCAAATCGTCGATACGGGATATCGCGGCGATAAAGGTCTACGATACCCACCACGCGACAATTGAAAACAACATCCTCGACGATAACTTCTTCGGTATCTATATACAAAGCTCCAAGCAGTGCACGATACGGAACAATAAGCTCACCGCCTACGGCGAAACCGAGCAGCTTACCGGAAACGGCATACACAGCTGGAAAAGTGATAGCCTCTATATCGCGGGCAATACGATTGTTGGGCACCGCGATGGAGTGTACCTGGAGTTTGTAACACACACGGAGGTGCGCGACAACCAGGCGCTGGATAATCGCCGGTATGGGTTGCATTTTATGTTTTCGCACCAAAACGGCTATTATCACAATACATTTTCCAGAAACGGTGCCGGCGTAGCGGTGATGTATACCAAACAGGTGCGCATGGAAAACAATACCTTCAGCGAAAATTGGGGTGATGCGGCGTATGGGCTGTTGCTTAAAGACATTACCGATAGTCACATAGAGCATAATGTGTTTTCACGGAATACCACAGGGATACTGATGGAAGGGAGCAACCGCGTGCAAATACAGCGTAACCAATTTGAAGGGAATGGGTGGGCGCTGAAAATGCAATCCAGCTGTATGGACAACGAGCTCACGCAGAATAACTTTGTGCAAAACACATTTGATCTGGCTACTAACGGCTCGTTGAAACTCAATAGGTTTATACGCAATTATTGGGATAAATACGAAGGGTACGATCTCAACAAGGACCGGGAGGGAGATGTCCCATACCGGCCTGTTAGTCTGTTTTCGATGGTAGTAGAGAAGTATCCGATGGCCATGCTGCTGTTCCGTAGCTTCATGGTTACGCTGCTCGACCGTACCGAACGGGTGGTACCCAGCCTGATACCGGAAGATTTAAAAGATGATGCCCCGATGATGAAGCCTGTAGCATTATGATTACGATTCAACACATATCCAAAAGGTTTGGAAAACTGCAGGTGCTAAATGACGTTTCGCTCACCCTGGAGGGAGGGCAGTGCATCGCATTGATTGGCCCGAATGGCAGCGGAAAAACCACATTGATTAAAACCATACTGGGTATGGTGGTGCCGCAATCGGGTACGTTGCTCTTTAAAGGTAACCCCATTGGACGACAATGGGAGTACCGGCGCGATATCGGATATATGCCGCAGATCGGCAGATATCCGGAAAACATGACCATTGGCCAGGTGCTGGACATGATGCAGGATATCCGTAAAGTGCCGGAAGCCGCATTGGATAGGGAGCTTTTTGAAGTCTTCGAACTCCACACGATGTTAGACAAGCGTATGGGTACGCTGTCGGGTGGCACAAGGCAAAAGGTCAGCGCCTGCCTGGCGTTTATGTTCAGGCCCGAAGTACTTATCCTCGACGAGCCCACGGCGGGACTCGATCCGGTGGCCACCGAGTTGTTGAAAGATAAAATCCTGGCGGAGAGAAATAAAGAGAAGTTGATTGTTATCACATCGCACGTATTGAGCGACCTGGATGAGCTGGTCACTGAAGTGGTGTATATGCAGGAAGGCCGCCCGCTGTTCCACAAATCGCTCGATGCATTGAAGGAAGAAACAGGTACCGATAAACTTGGAAAGGCGATTGCAAAAGTGATGACCAACGAAGAACCAACGAAAGGGGTTTCCGTATGAATAAAATCATCAAATACGTCATCGCAGACTTGCTCCGCAGCAGGGCAATATTGGTGTACGCTGTCGTATTATTCGTTTTGGCCGGCAGTGTATTCAGCATAGAAGACAATGCCGATAAAGGCGTGGTGAGCTTGCTGAACATCATCTTGTTTGTGGTACCGCTGGTGAGTATTATTTTTTCTACGGTATACCTATATAATAGTGCGGAATTTATCGAATTGCTGGTGAGCCAGCCGCTGAAGAGGAAGACGATATGGCTTAGTATATTTACCGGATTGGCCGGTACCATGGCACTCGCCTTTCTAATCGGCGTAGGTATACCGATCGTGCTTTATTCATTCACCCCCTCGGGCATGATATTGTTGCTTTGCGGAACGATACTTTCTGTCGTTTTCGTATCGGTGGCGATGTGGGCCGCTGTGCGTATCCGCGATAAAGCAAAGGGGATAGGCCTATCCATATTGTTGTGGCTCTATTTCGCATTGCTTTTTGACGCATTAGTATTGTTTATCTTATTCCAGTTCTCGGACTATCCGATTGAAAACGGGATGATTGCCGTATCCATGCTGAACCCGATTGATATCAGCCGGATATTGATTTTATTGCAGGTAGATCTATCAGCAATGATGGGGTATACTGGTGCTATATTCCGGAATTTCTTCGGAACAGGGTGGGGCATGGCGATAACGGCCTTGGTGTTGTTGCTGTGGGTTGCTGTTCCGGCATGGTTCTCAACGAGGTTTTTCGAGCGGCGGGACCTTTGATGGTAAAGGCAAATCGACCTAGCTATTCAGGTAAGATGTGTGTAGTAGCGCAATGAAATGACAACATAGTGTCAAAAAATAAAGTTGTAAATAAATAAAGGACAAAAATGTCCGATATTAGCAAGTGTTTAACAATAAACGGTGTAATCATGATTAAAACAGCAGTACTGGATGTTACGCAGATCGAACCGCGGCTAAAACATCCCACGATTTTCGAGCATTTCGATGCGTTGGAGCAAGGCGAAAGCTTCATCATCCACAACGACCATGACCCGCGCCCCCTTTATTACCAATTGCTGGGCGAACGTGGCAATATTTTCACTTGGGATTACCTGCAATCGGGTCCCGACGTCTGGGAAGTGCAGATTACCAAACCCGCTAAGGAGCAGGCTGAAGAGACTGTCGGCGAGATTGCGGCAAAGGATGTGCGTAAGGCTGACGTTTTCAAGAAACTGGGTATCGATTTCTGCTGCGGCGGCAAGCTCACGTTGAAAGAGGCAATAGCCGAAGCGGGTCTGGACGAAGAAGAAGTCAAGGCCGCATTGGCGCGCTCGGAAGCAGCGGGCGGCGGGCAGGCTACACACGATTTCGACTCATGGGACTTAGGTTTCTTGGCAGACTATATCTATAACGTACACCACAAGTACACGCGCGAGAACGGCCCGATCATCGAGCAGCTTGCTGATAAGGTTGCATCGCGCCACGGCAATACCCACCCCGAATTGTTTGAACTGGCAAAAGGAGTGAAGGTTTTGATGGAAAACCTGTATAGCCACCTCCAAAAGGAAGAGCGGGTGTTGTTTCCGGCAATCAAAACATTGGAGAGCAGCGGTGAGCGCGCACAGATGACGGTAGGAATTGAAGGGCCGGTGCATATGATGGAAGCTGAACATGATGATACAGGCGATGAGCTCAGAGAGCTTAGGAGGCTGACCAAAGGGTATGAACTGCCGGCCGATGCTTGCAACTCATACACCTATCTCTTCGATAAAATCAAGGAGTTTGAGGATGACCTCTTCCAACATATCCATTTGGAAAATAATATCCTGTTCCCCAAGGCATTGAAGCTGGAGAAAGAACGCCTCAGCAATGCTGATGCGGTATAGGCCAGTCAAAGGCATAACAGCGATGGTTGCGGCGGGTGATGGCGCCGCAGGTCACGTTGGCATGGGGGTCAACGTGACCAACTTTTAATAATCCCCCAACAACGACAGATGGAAATAAAACTCAATGACCCGTTTGCCGCCGAATTACTCAAAACACAGACGGCGCTGATGCAGGTGATCGACCCCGAGCTCTGTGTCAATATCGTTGACCTCGGTTTCATCTATGGCGTCGATTTTACAGATGCGGCGAAAGTAAAGGTAACCATGACCCTCACCACACCCGGCTGCCCCATGGGCGGCGCTATCGTAAACGGGGTGGAAAACGCGCTGGGGGCCGCTTTCCCCGATCGCCAAACCGAAATTGAGGTTGTCTGGGAGCCTTCCTGGAATTACGATATGATCTCTGACGAGGGAAAAATACAGATGGGACTGGAATAAATAAGTGCAAGCTAACCGTAACTTGTGACAGCTATCAATTATGCAGCTGAGCGCAGTCACCCAATGCGGGTGTGGAACCCCTAATTTTGTAAACCAACACATACACAATGAACAGTACCAATCATACATTTCATATACCCGTAATGGGGCTGGGTTTTACGATCGATACACCGCTGAAAGTAGCACGGTTTGGCATTTCATCAGCACTATCACTGGCTGATGACCATTTACTGGAGCAGATGCGTGAGTTTTACGCGGCACAGACCGGCCGGCCATTCGATCCTATTCCGGCCAAATCAGAAGATCACCGGGCCAAGCGGATCACCGCCTATCTTAACCTGCTAAAGGATATCGTTGATGGGCAGATGGAGCGGCTGCGCGACGGCTCCTTTGAACAAGACAGCGACCTTACCCGTTATTTCGAATTACTCCCAGAAGGTGCTCCGATGAAAAACAGGTATGTCACCCTACGCGGAAGCAGTGGTAACGAGCGCATGGAGCTTGAAGCGGCCCTCCGCGCGGCCGTCACCGCTGGGGACATTGACGTAAATATCATGACGAAGGTCGACAAAACCAATTATGCGCCGGATGGCACCCCATTGCCCCCCGAATATTCGGATGCGTCAGCTGCACTCCGGGGCTTTGCGATGAGTGAACTCCAATCGTCCGTTATTTTGTCTGCGGGACTCAATCCGCGCCTATACAGCTATTTTGAGCAATTTGATGATTTTTACCCCGATGGGCAAGGAAAGCTAGCCAAGCGGATTATTTTAAAAGTAAGCGACTATCGGTCGGCCCTCATCCAAGGCAAACTATTGGCAAAGAAGGGGCTTTGGGTATCCGAATTCCGGATTGAGTCGGGCCTGAACTGCGGTGGGCACGCTTTCATTAGCGACGGGGTTTTGCTTGGCCCTATCATGGAAGCCTTCAAGTCGCAACGGGAGGTCCTTTACGCCGAAATGAAGCAGCTGTGTGACGCTGCGCTTGCTGCGAAAGGCCGGTACGGGTTTGTTGTGGCACCGTCCCAACGCATTACGGTGCAGGGCGGAATCGGTACCGTGGGGGAGGATCGGTTTCTGATAGATTATTACCAATTGGATGGGACAGGGTGGGGCAGCCCATTTCTACTGGTGCCCGAGGCAACCAACGTAGACGACGATACGCTCACCAAGTTGGCGAATGCCCAGCCGGATGATTTTTACCTAAGCGATGCATCGCCACTGGGCGTACCGTTCCATAATTTCCGGCTAAGCAGCTCCGAGGAGCAGCGCAAACAACGGGTTGTACGTAACCGGCCCGGCAGCCCCTGCCACAAGAAATTCCTGTCGTTCAATACGGAGTTTACCGATAAACCCATCTGCACAGCATCCAGGCAGTACCAAAACCTCAAACTTAAGGAGGCTCGGGCCAACTTCCCCGACGAACAAGTGTACCGGCAGGCGGCCGAAGCGATTGTCGAAAAAGATTGCCTGTGCGAAGGGCTTGCAGCCCCGGCGGTGCTTACCAATGGTATTCCACCTAAGCATAAGCTCAAAGCAGTGACAATATGCCCGGGCCCTAACTTGGTATACTTTTCCAAAATTGCATCGCTAAAAGAAATGGTGGGCCATATTTACGGAAGGGCCAACCTGCTGAACAGCCGGTTCCGCTCCAACCTGTTCGTCAACGAGCTGCGTCTTTATATCGATTACCTGAAGGGCGAAATCGAAAAACAGCAACAGCAGTTTACCGAAAAGCAAATCAACCATTACCGAAGGTTTAGGGACAATTTATTGCAAGGTATCGAGTACTACCGGTCCATTATCCCATCGATGCAGCAATACGCGCAAACAAACATGGATGATATGAAATCGGCGATGGAAGCCGCGGAGGAGGCACTGCTCCAATTAGCCGCGTTTGACGTTAAAATACCAGCATTGAAGCCAGCTTAACCCCTATGCCGCTATAAAACACGGTTAACCATCGATTTGTTGCGGTTTGGCAACGTTGATGCCCATTACGTATAATACGAGAGAGGCTGCGACGAGTAGGAAAAAAGGCGTTTCCCAGTTGCCCGCCAAGTCATACAGGGCGCCGAAGAGTGGTGGCCCCACCGCAGCGAGCGCATATCCGAAAGATTGCGCCATACCCGAAATCCGGGCGGCCTCATGCGTTGTCCTTGTGCGAAGCACGAACCACATCATCACCACGGCAAATGCCAGCCCCGTACCCAAGCCGAATAAAATAACGGCAGGAATGATAAACTGCGTGCGCCAGCCAATGATCAACGCCAGGCTCAATATCAATGTGCCCCCAATAAACCACACCAGCGGGGTGTGGTCTTTCATGCGGCCAGCGATAATGGGGCCTACAAAAACAACGGGAAGCTGGGTGAATTGCACGAATGATAATACCCAGCCCGAGGTTTCGGATGCCATCCCCCACTCCTGGAGAACCACTGGTAGCCAAGCTACCGCGCAGTAGAAAAGCAACGATTGGAGCCCCATGAAAATCGTGATGCACCATGCGAGCCTCGACCTAAGCATGGATTTGCCCGCCTTTTGGCGGACAGCAGACCGATTAGCGTGTGCTTCCTCCGGATGGCCCTTCAATTGCGGAATCCAGAAAAGAATGGCAATAACCGAAAAAACCACCCATACACCGATAGATCCCTTCCAGCCCTGGCCCGTCCACTGGCCGATGGCGATACTGAAGCCCGAAGCCAGCGATGCGGTGATGTTCATCGCCACACTATAAATACCCGTAACCAGTCCGATCTTTCGCGGGAAACGATGTTTGATGAATGGCGGAACAAGGACATTCCCGAACGCGATGCCACACCCCACCAGTGCGGCTCCCGTAAAGAGCAGCACGGCGTTTGACGACGCCCGCACAACCAGTCCTATCCCGATTGTCCATATAGCCGCCCATAGCAGCGTCTCGATGCGCCACTTGTCTGCCAATTTGGACGCCACCGGCGAAAGAAGGGCGAATGCCAGCAACGGGATGGTAGTGATGAGGCCGGCCAACGTATTGGAGAGACGCAGGGCGTCTTGGATCTGGGGGACCACAGGGCCTACGCTCGTAATAGGGGCGCGGAGATTGGTAGCTATCAATATAATGCCCGTAAGTAAAAAGAATTTACCCAATCGCGTAGTCTCTGCTGTTTTATCCATCCTGTCAAATAGGGGTCGCCCCTTCAATACGGCCGCGAAAGTAGGATTAATTTAGGTGATTTGGACCGCATTTCCGTATTTTGACAGTAGGATTATCAACCGGGCGCCCAGCCCCGAGATATCCACACTCATCGCATTTTGTGAATATCTTTTCCCGCCGTTTGTGCGTATGGTCATAAAGCCTACTTCCATAGTGGGGTACTTTTGTGTGTATGGAAAAATACGTTATCAAACGAAGTGGCGCCTATGAGCCGTTTATGCCCTACAAGATCAGCGATGCGATCGCCAAGGGGTTTGAAAGTGTATCGCAGCCGCTGGACCCGGAGGTTGGCGATGCGGTGATGGAATCGCTAAACCAAAAGGACACCTGGGCGGTGGAAGAGATCCAAGATTGTATCGAGAAGGCACTCTACGATAGGGGGCACTTCGAAGCCATGCGGTCGTTTATGCTATACCGCCATACGCGGAAACTGCAGCGGGAACATATCCACGGCTTTAATGAAGATACCACTTACGTGGATAGCACACAGACTATCGAGGAATACATCAGCCAAACCGATTGGCGTATCAATGCGAATGCGAATGTCTCCTATTCCAGTGCCGGGCTGATAAACAATACCGCAGGAAAGGTAATCGCCAATTACTGGCTGGATAAGGTGTACAGCAAGGAAGAAGGATATGCCCACCGTAACGGCGATATCCATATTCACGACTTGGATTGCCTTACCGGGTATTGTGCAGGATGGAGCCTGCGGGTATTGCTCGACGAAGGGTTCAACGGTGTACGTGGCCGCGTAGAAAGCAGACCCCCCAACCATTTCAGGGAAGCATTGGGGCAGATGGCCAATTTCCTGGGTATTTTGCAAAGCGAATGGGCTGGGGCACAGGCATTCAGTTCGTTCGATACCTACCTCGCACCTTATGTGTTCAAAGATCGGCTACCTTATGTCGAGGTGCTGAAGGCTATACGTAGTTTTGTATATAATGTGAACGTGCCGGCCCGATGGGGACAGTCGCCCTTTACCAACATTACTTTGGACTGGAATGTGCCGGATGACTTAAAGGATCAGATACCTACAAAGCGGACTGCACACCTCTTTGCAGGTATACAGGATGAAGCATTACTCCGCTTGGCCCGGCAGCGCGGGGCAGACACGTTGGAAGACCTCTGCTATAAGCACTTCCAGCCGGAAATGGATGTAATCAACAAAGCATACTATACCGTAATGACGGAAGGGGATGCCAATGGACAGCCATTTACGTTCCCCATTCCTACCGTCAACATCACCGAAGATTTCGACTGGGAAAGCGAGAACGCTACGCTATTGTTCGAAAATACAGCGAAGATCGGCTCTTCCTATTTCCAGAACTTTGTGGGAAGCCAGTATATGCTCGACGAGTCGGGTAACCGGGTGGAGAACCCCGAAGCGTATAAGCCCAACGCCGTGCGCAGCATGTGCTGCAGGCTGCAACTGGATCTCCGCGAGCTGCTTAAACGGGGTAACGGGCTGTTCGGCAGTGCGGAGATGACCGGCAGCATCGGCGTGGTCACCGTCAACATGGCCCGCCTCGGTTATCGCTATAAAGGAAACAAGGCGGGTCTCTTTAAGCAGCTCGACCATTGGCTTTACCTGGCAAAATCAACCTTGGAGAAAAAACGGAAGTTCATCCAGGAATTGTACGATAGGGGGCTGTACCCCTACACCAAGCGCTACCTGCCGCATTTCCGCAACCATTTCTCGACCATCGGCGTCAACGGGATGAATGAGATGATAAGGAATTTTTCCGAAGATAAGCTGGATATCGTGTCGGATGAAGGTATGGCCCTGGCCACGGAAATCCTGGAACACATCCGTAACCGTATGCGGGAGTTTCAGGAAGACACCGGAAACCTATATAACCTGGAGGCCACACCGGCCGAAGGGACGACATACCGCTTCGCCAAAGAGGACAAAAAGCGGTTCCCGGATATCCTGCAGGCGGGACAGGGCGAGAATATTTACTATACCAACAGCTCGCAGTTACCGGTAGACTATACCGAAGACCCGTTCGAAGCGTTGCTGTTGCAGGATAGTCTCCAGTGCAAGTACACGGGTGGTACGGTGTTGCACCTGTATATGAGCGAACAGATCAGTTCGCCCGATGCTTGCCGCAACTTTGTGCGGACGGTAATCAGCAATTTTAAATTGCCTTATATCACCGTTACACCGGTATTCAGTATCTGCCCCGTGCACGGCTACCTTAATGGAGAGCACGAATACTGCCCTAAATGCGACGATCTTATTTTAGCAACTCACCAACATACAATACAAGATGACTACACAACAGCAACATGACCTGGTTTTGCAGCAAAATCAGGGGGAACGAAGCAAATGCTTGGTTTACACGAGAGTAATGGGGTACCACCGTCCGGTAGAGAGTTTCAATATCGGAAAGAAGGGTGAACATCGGCAACGTACGCATTTTACCGAACGCCGTGCCAACACCCATCTATAGCATCACCCCTTTTACGTTATTGGATTATCCCGGTAAGACAGCCTGCATCCTTTGGTTTGCAGGCTGTAATATGCACTGCACGTATTGCTACAACCCCGATATTGTGCTGGGCAAAGGCCGGATGTCCATTGAAAAAGCACTGGAGTTCCTGCGGTCGCGCAAAGGGTTGTTGCAGGGCGTGGTACTGAGCGGAGGGGAATGCACGTTACACCCAACGATTTTCCCATTGCTTGAGGCAGCGAAAGCGTTTGGTTTTGAGGTAAAGATCGATACCAATGGCTCGCGGCCCCAAGTACTGGAGGCGCTGATTGCACAAGGGCTTATTGATTACGTAGCCCTCGATTTCAAGGCGTTGGAGCAACGTTACCACGCCATTACAAAATCGGGGCTATTCCCCCAATTCACAGCAAGCTTGTCGTTGCTCAACCGGTCGAACGTCCCGTTTGAGGTACGTACCACTGTGCACAGTGACCTGATCACGACAGCCGATTTACAGCAGATGGTCCACTTTCTGCAGCAGCACGATTACCGGGGCTCCTATTATATCCAGCATTATGTAAATGGTGTGCCCGTGCTCGGTGAGCTCGGCCGGTCGGTGAAACATGCGCGCCTGTCGGAGCTGTCGGTCGATGGCATCGAAGTGGTGGAGCGCGGTTGACGGCCAACGCGGGGCTTCAAAAAAGAGCCCCGATAACCGTTATGGCATCGGGGCTGTATAAATACTTGGTGTACCGCTACTTACTCAGATACATCGACTTCTTGGCATACATCTCCCTGAAAAACGGGTCGTCGAGGTCCTTGATGAAACGGATGGCCTCGCCGGTGGACTTCATTTCCGGTCCGAGCTGCTTGTCCACGTCAGGGAACTTGTCAAACGAGAAAATGGGTTCTTTGATGGCATAGCCTTTCAGTTTGCGCTCGATGGTAAAGTCTTTGAGTTTGTTGGCTCCCAGCATCACCTTGGTTGCAATATTGACGTAAGGCACATCATAAGCCTTGGCAATAAACGGCACCGTGCGCGATGCACGCGGGTTAGCCTCAATTACATATACTTTCTCATCTTTAATAGCAAACTGGATGTTAAGCAGGCCGCAGACATTCAGCGCTTTGGCGAGTTTGATGGTATATTCCTCCATCTTGCGCTTCACATTTTCAGATAAGCTGAATGGCGGCAATACCGCGCTCGAATCGCCGGAGTGTATCCCTGCCGGCTCAATGTGCTCCATCATGCCGATGATGTGCACATCCTCTCCATCGCAGATGGAATCAGACTCAGCCTCTTCTGCGCGGTCGAGGAAATGGTCGATCAGCACCCGGTTTCCGGGTAGGTTACGCAGCAGTTTCACTACAGCGGTTTCCAATTCATCGTCGTTGATCACAATACTCATGCGCTCACCACCCAATACGTAACTTGGGCGGACAAGTACGGGGTAACCTACTTTTTTGGCTACTTCAAGGGCCTCTTCCGCACTTTCGGCGACGCCATACTTGGGATATGGGATATCCAGCGATTTGAGCAGGTCGGAGAAGCGGCCACGGTCTTCCGCCAGGTCCATGTTTTGGAAAGAAGTACCGATGATTTTGATGCCGTTGGACTCGAGCAGCTCGGCCATCTTCAGTGCGGTTTGCCCACCTAGCTGCACAATAACCCCTTCCGGTTTTTCCAGTTCGATGATTTCACGGACATGCTCCCAGTAAACGGGCTCAAAATAAAGCTTATCGGCCATATTGAAGTCGGTCGATACCGTTTCGGGGTTACAGTTGACCATGATCGACTCGTACCCCGCTTGCTTGGCGGCCAATAGGCCATGCACACAAGAGTAATCGAACTCAATGCCTTGCCCGATGCGGTTGGGTCCCGAACCCAGCACGATGATTTTCTTTTTGTCGGATGCCACCGATTCGTTCTCTTCCTCGAAGGTTGAATAGTAATACGGTGTATGGGCAGGGAATTCAGCGGCACAAGTGTCTACCATCTTATATACCCGGCGGATACCCAGCTCCCGGCGGCGGTTGTATACATCATCTTCCGATACGTTGCCCAGCAACCAGGCAATCTGCGTATCCGAATAGCCTTTTTGTTTGAGGGTGATGAAGAAGTCTTTAGGGATATTGTTGAGTTGGTAACGGCGTAATTCGGTCTCCAGGGTTACCAGCTCCTGGATCTGGGTTAAGAACCATTTGTCAATATTCGTTGCTTTGCGGATAGACTCAAGCGGTACACCCAGCTCAAAGGCATCCTTGATGTGGAAGAGCCGGTCGCTGCTGGGGTGTTCGAGGCTGTGCATGATTTCCTCCAGGTTGCGCAACTGCTTTCCGTCGGCACCCAGGCCATGGCGGCCTGTTTCCAGGCTTTGGCAGGCTTTCTGCAATGCCTCGATGAACGTGCGGCCGATGGCCATCACCTCGCCCACCGACTTCATCTGTAAGCCGAGCTCGCGGTTGGCGCCTTTGAACTTGGCGAAATTCCAGCGGGGGACTTTTACGATCACGTAATCCAGTGTAGGCTCGAAATAAGCTGAAGTGGTTTTGGTAATCTGGTTTTGGATTTCGTCGAGGTTGTAGCCGATAGCAAGCTTTGATGCGATCTTGGCGATGGGATAGCCGGTTGCTTTGGAAGCTAGTGCCGACGAGCGTGACACCCGTGGGTTGATTTCGATGGCAATGATATCTTCGTTTTCGGGGTTTACCGAAAACTGTACGTTACAGCCGCCTGCGAAGTTGCCGATGGCACGCATCATCTTGATGGCCTGGTTGCGCATCTCCTGGTAGCAACGGTCGCTCAGCGTCATGCCCGGCGCTACCGTAATCGAGTCGCCCGTATGCACGCCCATCGGATCGAAGTTTTCGATGGTACAGATGATGATCACATTATCCGCATTGTCGCGCAGCAATTCGAGTTCGAACTCTTTCCAGCCCAATACGGCCTGCTCCACCAATACTTCATGTGTGGGCGATGCTTGGAGCCCACGGCTCAATGCGGCCTCAAACTCTTCTTTCTTGTGGACAAAGCCACCGCCGGTACCGCCTAACGTGTACGAAGGCCGGATGACCAACGGGAAACCGATTTGTTGTGCGGCTTCCTTGCCCTCGAGGAATGAGTTGGCAATTTGGGATTTGGCCACACCGATACCGATATCGACCATCAGCTTGCGGAACTCTTCCCGGTTCTCGGTTTTCTCAATAGCAGCCACGTCAACACCGATGACTTGGACGTTGTACTTCTCCCAAAGCCCGCGTTCTGACGCCTCGATACATAGGTTCAAGGCCGTTTGTCCGCCCATGGTGGGAAGTACGGCATCGATCTGCTGCTCCTGTAAAATCTGTTCGATACTCTCGCACGTAAGCGGCAGTAAGTACACATGGTCGGCAATTACGTTGTCGGTCATGATGGTGGCCGGATTGGAGTTGATGATGGATACTTCAATCCCCTCTTCTTTAAGCGAAAGGGCGGCCTGTGATCCGGAATAATCAAATTCGCAGGCTTGTCCGATAACGATAGGGCCTGAACCGATAATTAAAACCGAGTTAATGGAAGTGTTTCTGGGCATTATATGGTGAAAAATGTTAATTAATTTTCAACGCTACATTTGCTAAACAGTGGGAATGTCTGGGATGATGCGTGAGGATATTCCGACTGTTTTGTCGGAGTGCAAAGGTATGCTTTTTAAATGGAATAATGGTTAATAATTTCAATAACCATTATATTACTGCCGTGGGTACCGTGTCGGCCTACCTGTTTTTAGGTATTTTTTTCTTATGTAAAGAAATTATTTTCTCCTAACCGTGGAATAGCTTACTTTTGGACGTTTTTTAATATAAAGATAAGACCATGAAAATTAAATTGACGTTATTGGCCCTGTTTGCTGCATTTGCTTTCACGGCATCTGCACAGAGTGATTACAAGAACTCTATCGGTCTCCGGTTGGGTGGCGGCTACTATGATCTGATCGGTGCGGCCTTCAAGACTTTTATTTCTGAACCTGCCGCGTTGGAGTTTGACTTGGGTTTCAAGCCAAGCATTGGTTATGGAATTTACAGTGACGGGATTACTAACCTGTCATTATCCGGTGCCTATCAGCATCATTTTCCCATCGGTAATATCGAAGGGTTTAAATGGTTTGTAGGTGGTGGTGCTATCATTGCCAACACGTTTTCTGATTATGAAGATTGGGGTGGTGTTTCAATCGGTATTTTCCCTACCGGTGGGGTGGATTACAAACTGAAGAATGCGCCGTTTGCATTTTCTGCTGATTTGAGACCTACTGCACACTTCGTGAAGTCTTATGGTGGTATCAACGGGTTCTTATTCAATAGCGGCTTGACAGCCCGTTACGTATTTTAGATAAGAGCGGTTTTATCCGCGTCCGCGAGTGATTGCCATTGGTTGCTGAAGCCAATGGCAATTTTTTTTAGTGCCTATGCCGAGACCTGTATGGTACGAGCGGTGGTAGCCCATGCCCCTGAGACGGGCCGGGCATGGCTAAGCTTTGGCTAAGGCCATGCCCGCCGGGTGTTCGAGTGGCCGTCGGCTGCCCTTCGACAAGTTGCCGAAGGGCAGCCGAACCGTTCCCGAACAATTCCCGAAGCAGTCTCGAAGGATTGTCGAAGGATTGTCGAAGGATTGTCGAAGGCCACTCGAACAACTGTCGAACAACTGGCAGCGATTGGCAGTGATTTATGCCAAATGCTGCCAATTACTGCCAAAAGTTGAAGCGGGGCTTTTGTCCACCTACGTTTGTGACCAGAAAGCAAATGGTGATTTACATTGGTGGCGGTGTATTGGCCAGCGTTTAAATCAAAAAATAACCATACATTTAACACCAATTTTACATGCTATGAGTAAAATCAAAATGATATGTTCTACGTTGCCTATATATTCGGTTTCTTTGCGCTGGCCATGGTGGCAAACCTGTTTTTTTGTGCTGTTCGTGTTGCCGGAAACCAAGAATAAGTCGCTGGAACAACTGTAAAAGAGCTGAGTGGCCAATAAGATATGACGAAAGAAGAAATTATAGCAAGGATACAAACGGAACGGCTTATCGCCATTGTGCGGTTGGCTGAAGAAGCCGAAGTGTTGCCTACGGTGTCGAGGCTGGTGGCTTCCGGCGTACGCGTATTGGAAATAACGAGCAATACGCCTGGTTACGGCCAGGCCATCAAGCAGGCACGGACGGAATTTCCGGATGTGTTGATCGGCGCTGGGACGATACTGAATGATACCCTGGCAGACGAAGCCCTGTCGTTCGGTGCCCAGTTCCTGGTTACGCCTAACATGAATATTGACGTAATCACAACGGCGCATCGCAACGGTGTTCCCGTGGTGATGGGAGCGCTGACGCCCACGGAGGTAGCTGAAGGGATAAATTATGGCGCCGATTTCATCAAGCTATTCCCGGCATCGGTAATGGGGCCGGCCTACCTGAAGGCGCTCCTTGGCCCTTATAACGGTATACGGGTCATTGCCGTGGGTGGCGTAGACTTTTCCAATGCCGGCGACTGGTTCCGTGCCGGTGCGGTGGGTGTGGGCATGGGCGGGAGCCTCCTATCGGACGATCCAACAACCATTAGCCAGTCCATCACTAAATTGCACCATACTTTCGAATCATAAAACCGTATGACCATGCAAGATAAACTGATCATTGAGAAATTGGAGTTGTTCACCGTGCCACCGCGTTGGCTTTTCCTCAAGGTAACCACGAAGGAAGGGATCATCGGATGGGGGGAGCCCGTCGTGGAAGGACGTGCCGATACCGTAGCCGCCTGCGTTCGGGAGCTGGAGTCATACGTCGTGGGCCGGTCGGCCCACGACATCCAGGACCTGTGGCAAGTATTGTACCGAGGTGGCTTTTACCGTGGCGGCCCGATATTGATGAGTGCCATTTCGGGTATCGACCAAGCACTGTGGGATATCAAAGGTAAGTCGATAGGCCTGCCGGTATACCAGCTGCTGGGCGGCGCCGTGCGCCAGCAGATGAAAATGTATTGCTGGATCGGCGGCGACCATCCCGAGGTCGTGATCAGCCAGGCACGCGACCGGGTAAACGAAGGGTATACGGCTGTGAAGATGAATGCCACTGGCGCGATGGATTGGATAGCCGCCCAGCAGGATATCACCCAAGTGGTGGAGAACATCCGGCTGCTGCGCGAGGAGTTCGGCGACCAGCTCGACGTCGGATTGGACTTCCATGGCCGGGTGCACAAGGGGATGGTGCGTAGGCTAATCGACGAGGTGGCGCCCTATAAGCCCATGTTTATCGAAGAGCCGGTGTTGAGCGAACATTCGGAAGCGTTGGCACAGATTGCCGCTTATAGCAGTATCCCCATCGCCACGGGCGAGCGGATGTTTTCGAGGTGGGATTTCAAGCATCTGTTGCATGATGGCCACGTGGACATCGTGCAACCCGACCTCAGCCATGCGGGCGGCGTTTCGGAGGTGATGCGGATAGCGGCGATGGCAGAAGCGTATGACGTGGCGCTGGCGCCACATTGCCCGTTGGGCCCGATATCCCTTGCCGCGGCACTCAACATCGACTTTGCCTGCATCAACGCCTTTATCCAGGAAAGCAGCATCGGTATCCACTACAACCAGGGCTTCGACCTATTGGATTACGTAGCTAATCCGGAGGATTTTGCGGTCAAAGACGGGTATATCCAGTTGTTCCAGCGCCCCGGGCTTGGGGTGGAGATCGACGAGCAGGCAGTCCGTAAAGCCCAAAAGGTGGGCCACCAATGGAAAAATCCCATCTGGCGGTTGAAAGACGGTAGTTTGGCCGAGTGGTAGCCGTTACTGCGATTTCCGGACCGATAGGTGCAGGGGGAGTCGATCTACACCAAGGGCGGACCTGAACTCCTCCTCATCAGGTGAGTGCAGGATACCGAATTCTCCGATTATCTGTAATCTTACCGCGAATAAAAGCCAGCTAGTTAACTTTACAGATTATGATAAAAATAGGCGTGTCTTTGTTGATTGTATTTCTACTGGGAAGCCTGAATGCGAAAGTGGCTTCAGGTCAAAGCGCTGCAATACATACCGACTCACTGAATGAGATCGTGCGCGAGTATGTATCGCCCACCCGTATTTTGTGGCAATCGGGCGATATCCGCAATGAAGAGCAGTTGCTCCAGCCGGGGAATGGCCAAGCTGACCTGACCAACGCAAGCATCACCGTATTGAAAAATGAAGGACCGGCAAGAAGCAGCATCCTCCTCGATTTCGGGAAGGAGCTGCATGGCGGGTTGGAGATCGTGACCGGCATGTGGAACCCGGGGAATACGCCACGTAAGGTGCGTATCCGCTTCGGTGAATCGGCGAGTGAGGCGATGGCTGAACTCGGGGAGCGGGGGGCTACCAACGACCATGCCATCCGCGACATGGAAATTTTGGTGCCCTGGCTCGGCAAGATACAGGTAGGGGAGAGTGGCTTCCGTTTTGTCCGCATAGACCTGCTGGATGGTGACGCCGAGCTGCACCTGAAAGAAGTGCGAGCGATATCTAGCTATCGGGATATACCCTACCTGGGCTCATTTCATAGCAGCGATGAACGCCTGAACCGGATTTGGCAAACGGGTGCCTATACGGTACACCTCAACATGCAGGACTACCTTTGGGACGGGATTAAGCGCGACCGCTTGGTTTGGGTGGGCGACCTGCATCCCGAAGTGGCCACGGTAAATGCCGTATTCGGATACAACGAGGTGGTGCCGAAGAGCTTGGACCTGGCCCGGGACGTGACGCCGTTGCCGGGCTGGATGAGCGGAATCAGTACGTATTCGATGTGGTGGATCATCTTGCACCACGATTGGTATATGCATCACGGTGACCTGGCCTATCTCCGGGAGCAGCAGCCGTATCTGGCCGGCCTTGTCCGGCAGATTGCCGGTAAAGTGAGGCAAGATGGCAAGGAGGAGATGGATGGCCACCGGTTCCTGGATTGGCCGACCAGCGAAGACCCAGTGGCGATCCATGCCGGCCTGCAGGCCATGACCCAGTGGTCGTTGGCTATTGCGGTGGAGCTGAGCGAAATATTGGGCGATACGGAAACAAAACAAGTCGCGGCCGATGCCGTTGACCGTCTTTCCCGCTATACGCCGGACGCAGGTTCCACCAAGCAAGCCGCAGCGCTGATGGCGTTGGTGGGCATGATGCCCGCAGAACAGGCCGAAGAAGTGTTATTCGCGGGCGGTGCGGCAAACTTATCTACGTTTTATGGATATTACATGCTGCAGGCCATGGCGAAGGCCGGCAATTATGGCGGAGCGATGGAGGTAATCCGCGAATACTGGGGCGGTATGCTCGACTTGGGAGCGACAACGTTCTGGGAGCATTTCGATATCGGATGGATAAAGAATGCGGGCCGCATCGACGAGCTGGTTCCTGACGGCAAGATAGATGTGCACGGGGATTACGGTGACTACTGCTATGTGGGTTTTCGCCACAGTCTCTGCCATGGGTGGGCGTCGGGACCTACAGCATGGCTTACCGAACATGTGCTGGGCATCAAGGTGCTGGAGCCGGGGAGTAAACGTATTTCCGTCAAGCCCCACCTCGGCGACCTCGATTTTGTGGAAGGTACCTACCCCACGCCCTACGGCGTACTGCGTGTAAAGCACGAGAAACAGGCCGATGGGCAGGTGAAGTCGACCATTCATGCACCCAAAGGCGTTAAAATTATCCGATAATGAAAAGTCTAGTTGTTTTCGCTTGGCTGTTAGCAGTTTGTTTTTCGTACGTGGATGGCAAAGAACTGTATCCTGTTTACCTCCGTGCAGAGTATAAAGAAAGCCCCTTTATTGATGTAGCCAGTCCGCGGTTGAGCTGGGAGCTGGAGGCCAGCGGTGATGGTCAGTACCAGACGGCATACCAGGTGTTGGTCGCCTCGTCTGCCGAGTTATTGGACCAAGGCCGGGGCGACCTTTGGGATTCGGGGAAGGTGGATACGGACGCCACGAACCAGGTTGAATACCAAGGGAGCCCGATACCCGCCCGGACACGCGTATATTGGAAAGTAAGAAGTTGGGACAAGCATGACGAGCCGGGAGAGTGGAGCGAAGCCACGTGGTGGGAAACGGGGCTGTTGGATGCTGCCGATTGGAAAGCCGATTGGATTGGGTTTGACCTGACTGCCTACGGTAAGGGCGATACGTATCATTTGCCACCGGCGCCCTACCTAAGAAAAGAACAAAAAGTGACTCGCAATGTCGAGTCTGCCCGTTTATATGTTACGGCATTGGGCGTTTACGAGTTTTTCATCAATGGCGAGCGGGTAGGCGACGACTACTTCGCACCGGGATGGACCGACTACAACAAACGTGTATATTATAACGTCTATGACGTAACGGAATACCTTCATTCTGGTAGCAATGCGTTTGCGGCCACACTCTCTTACGGGTGGTATGCCGGCTACCTCGGATACGCGCTGCTGGTGGGCTCGCCGACGGTTCGGGGTTTCTATGGCGATGTGCCGCTTATCAAGGCGCAGGTAGAAATAACGTATTCCGACGGAAGCCGGGAGACGATCTTGACGGATAACTCCTGGCGTGCAAGCCAAGGGCCTTTGCGGGAAACCGACCTTCTGCAGGGAGAGACGTACGATGCACGGTTAGCGCTGGACGGTTGGGCGCAGGCGGGCTTCGATGATAGCGCATGGGAGGCAGCCCAGGTTCATGCCGATCGCTCGGATCGCGCCATACAATTGTATCCCGGCAGTCCGGTGGAAATTACACACGAATTGAAAGCGAAGTCGGTTACACCACGGGGAGATGGGAAATACATCGTTGACTTCGGGCAAAATTTTGCCGGCGTGGTACGGCTCCATGTAAAGGGCAATAAAGGGGATTCGGTGGTGCTCCGTTACGGTGAGATGCTGCATCCCGATGGGTCGTTGGTGACCGAGAACCTGCGCAGGGCACGGGCTACGGATACCTACGTACTCCGGGGAGACCCGGCAGGCGAACAATGGCAACCCCAGTTCACCTTCCATGGATTCCAGTACGTAGAGATTAGTGGGTTACGGGGGGAGCCTGGCAACGATGTGCTGACCGGGCTGGCCATGAGTTCGTCAACACCGGAGGTAGGTGTATTCGAGACCGATAACGCCATGCTGAACCAGCTCTATAGCAACATCGTGTGGACGCAGCGCTCCAATTACCTCGATATCCCCACGGACTGCCCGCAGCGTGATGAACGGCAAGGGTGGACTGCCGATGCCCAGGTGTACATCCATTCGGCCACGTTCAATACTGACATTGCTGCATTCCACACCAAGTGGCTGCGCGATCTGAACGATGCACAATGGCCGAATGGCGCCTATCCGATTTATGCACCTATGCCGGTGGGGCCGGACGGAAAGGGGGCGATACGGGCGACCGATACGTATTCTCCCGGATGGTCTGAGGCAGGTATCATCTGTGTTTACGAAATGTACCGGACCTATGGCGACACGCGCATCGTCGAGCAGTCGCTACCGTATATGGGAAAATTCATGGATTTTCTCCGCGGGAAGGCTGGAGGCGACCGGATATTCAAGGAAACCAGTTTCGATGAGGTAAGTCCGAAAGGAGGTTTCGGAGACTGGTTATCGATCGGCAAAAAGACCTCACCCGATTTACTCGCCACGCTGTACTATGCGTATTGCGCCCGGCTTATGGCCGAACTGGTCGAAGCCATAGGGGATGACGAAGGATCTCGGCGATACACTGCCGAAAGTGAGGCGATCATGACGGCGTTTTTTGAGCACTATAGCGACGAGCAGGGTAAATTCATGACTGATACCACTGCGTATGGCGACGGGAAAGGCTATGTAGACGGGCACTTGGGCTTCGATGGGAATACCCAAACGGCTTACGCGAACGCCATCTATATGCAGCTTTTGGATTCATCACAGCAACAGAATGCGGGGCAGCGATTGCGCAAATTGGTTGAAGCCAATGGCAACAAGCTCACGACCGGATTTCTAGGGTTCAGGCCGCTATTGCCGGCATTGTCGGCAACGGGGAGTTCGGATAAGGCTTACCAGTTGATTTTGAGTACGGAGTATCCTTCGCTCGGTTTTGAGGTAGCCAACGGTGCCACATCGATCTGGGAGCGTTGGGACAGCTATACGAAAGACAAGGGGTTTGTGCATAATGCGAGCATGAACTCGTTCAGCCACTATGCGTTCGGCGCGGTAAACGAGTGGATGTTCGGAAACATGGCCGGCATCCGATCGGATGGTGCAGGTTACCGGAAGATCACCATCAAGCCCGAGATTATCGATGCAGGGATCAACGAGCTTGATGCAGCATACCGCTCCATTAACGGTTGGATACGATCGTCTTGGCGCAAAACTGGGGATCGTGTTTACCAATCGGTAGAAATTCCGGTCAATACACAGGCAACGGTGTACGTCCCGGCGAATCGTGTGCAGGATGTGCTCGTAAATGGCAAGGCATTGAAAGATACGGAGCTGTATACGGGTGCCACGCAGTCGGAAGGTCATGTTGTTGTGCGCGTTGGCTCTGGTCGGTACCAGTTCGTTGTGATGAGGTAACGGTGTAGGTGTAGGTGTAGGTGTAGGTGTAGGTGTAGATTGTCCGGATGGACAGTGAATGACAGGGGTGGAATTTTAAGCCGCTGGCTTCGGTGGTAGGAATGGGAGCAATAGAGTTTAATGGGCCTGGAATTCGAGGAATTGGAGACGGCAAACGTATCACATGGTTGAGGTATCCTTTATCGTGCTGCTCATAATACAGCATTCCTAATAGCCACAACGGTATCTTATTGCCTATGTAGTAATAGGGTGTTTTTTCCCGTTCCGAGGCGCCCATGATGCCAATCAGTCCATTTGACCAATCGATAGTGTCATAAAGTGTGCGCTTGAACGTTAGGGATTGTCTTCCGACGATTCGGTTTGATTTGCCGATCAGCTCTTCCATACGCCTATTATTGTTTTTTAAATATAGCAATATCAGTTAAAAGCGCTTTATTCAAATAGCATTTTCGGTTGATATTGCTCTCTGAGAAGAGCATATCGGCGATTCTCGAGGATAAATTCATACGATATCGCACCGATCTTTCCACCATCTACAGGAATGCTCGTTCCGTTGATTTAAGCCGCGGAAGGCGATGCTAAGAATGCGGCCAACGCGGACTTTCTTGACGGAATCTTCTGCAGCGCCGGCAAAACTAGTGATTTCGGGGATGCTGAATTTATTGGGCAATAAAAGATTGGCTACTACAGCAGCCTTCTCTGCTTCAATGCCCTGTTTAAGCCCCTTTTGAATCATAAATCATGGCTCTATCTTTAATCGTTAACGGTAATTCCTTGGCAATCTCCTTCATCTGTTCTGCAGTAAAGGCCTAAAACTTGTAATTTATTAGAGTATATGAAGGCTATTCTTTTCGTCCATACTCGTGGCTTTCTGGTTAGTTAAATTATGGAAAATTGATTTTCAATTGTATATCGACTCCTTAATTCCAATTTCATCCAATAGAAAGTCTGCGCCATCGACTTTGTCGGCCACCCAGAGGACGTAACGGATATCAACGCCGATAGACCGGCTGTAGCTTTCGTTCCACGCAAAATCATTAATGGTGGCGTCGTAAGCACGGTCGAAATTGACACCGACCAGCTCGCCGCGGGCGTTCATGATGGGCGAACCCGAATTGCCGCCGGTGGTATCCATATCATACAGGATATTGACGGGGACATCACCCAGGTCGTCTTTGGCATACGGGCCGAAATCCTTGGCTTCCCAGCGCTCGCGGATGAGCGATGGATAGTCATAAACGGGATTCCCGCTAGCACCCTTTTCAAGAAGGCCGCGGATGGTGGTGAATGGTTTCATGTAGGTAGCATCGGCGGGGGAATAGCCGCGGATATATCCGTAGGTGAGCCGCAGCGTAGCGTTGGCATCGGGTACGAAATCGCGCTTCAGGAAATGTTCTTTTACGGTGACGTAATCGCCCATCAGCCGGTTGAGCAGCCCTTCGCGCCGATCCTGTTCCGGCTTGATCCGCGTATCGATTTCCGCTGCCAACGCGGCTTCGAATTGCAGGAGCTCATCATTATAGGCTAGAATAGCTGATGCGGATGCTAGTACCTCGTTGGTTACAAACGATTTATCGGTAAGCTGAGTGTTGCTAATCAGATTGCCGGCGAATGTTGCTACCTGTGGCGCTTCAGTGATACCCAAAGCCGCAATGGTTTGCAGTTCATTTTGCCCCTCGAATTGCCAGGCATCTTGCAACATTTTGCTAAAGATACCGGCGTCGACCGCTTCATTGAAACTGGCATAGATACGGTCAAGGTAGCCTTTGAAAGCCGTGATATTGCTGGCAAACAGCTGTTCGCGCTGCTCGGATGTTTGCTGTTGCTGTAGTAATTTTTTCAGATGGTTCAGGTTTCGTGCGACTTGGAGCAAGCTGGTACTGCTATATATTTGTGCCAGCCACATTTCCTGCTCGGCATCCGTGAAGATCTCCTGGTAGAGAGCATCGATATCTGTCATCAGCGTGCCATACTGCTTCTCCAATTCGGGTGTGTTCCGGATGAAGTTGGCCAGCGCGGCATCCTCTTCTTTTTTGGTCTGTAGCAGGTTGATGTTCCGCAGGCCTTTCAATTTGCCACGGTAGTTTTTCATCACGTTGGCGTTGCGTTTGATCCGTGTGGCCAACTGCAGTTCAACGGCTTTGTCCGCAGCACCCGCAGCTTCCATTTGCTGGATCTGGAAGTCATTGAGCTCCGACACATAGGGCAGGAGATACCGTTGTTGGTATTCGATATATTGGGCGGGCCGATGCCGGTAAGTTCGGCCGGGATAGCCTAAGATGAAGACAAAATCTTCTTCGTCTACGCCCTGCGGGTTGATTTTTAGGTGCTTCCGGGGTTTATATGGTACATTTTCCTTGGCGTAGGGCGCTGATGAACCGTCTGGGGCCACATAGGCCCGTAGGAATGAATAGTCGCCGGTATGCCGCGGCCACTCCCAGTTGTCGGTCTCGCCCCCGAATTCGCCGATGTTTTGGCTGGGTACATATACGAGCCGTACATCTTCGATGGTTTGGTACTTGAAGAGGACGTAACTCTTGCCGATAAACATCTCAGAGACTTCCGCCGTGATGGCCGGATCGGCAGCCACAGCTGCGTCGGCAATGGATTTGCTGGCCTCTTTGATGATACGGATGCGTTCTACCGGGTCATCGACCCCGGCGATAGCCCCCAATATCCGGGCAGAAACGTCTTCATACCCAATGGTGATGCGGATGGTCAGCCCCTGGGCTCGGATTTCCTTTTCGCGGGTATCGGCAACAAACCCATGGGTGAGGTAGTCTTGCTCCGGTGTACTGGCCAATTGCACCGCGCTATATGCACAATGGTGGTTGGTGATGATTAAGCCGCTTTCCGACACGAACGATCCGGTGCAGCCACCAACCCTCACCAGGGCATCTACCAGACTGACCTGGCCGGGATTATAAATGTCTTTCAGGTCGATTTCGAGACCAGCCTGCTGTAGCCCCGCACGGTCGAGATCGCTCAGGGGATACATCCCTTCGTCAGGAACGGTAGCGGAAAAATGTACACCTACCGCCAAGAATAGAAGAATAGCCAGTACTTTCTTTGAGATGATACGCAGTTGCCGTCGCATAATAAGGGGGTTATATGTGTGCGTTCCAAATCTAATGAGAATAGTGTTGATAAGCAACAGTCGATCGTTTCGGGCTGCGCATCGGCCGCCTGGCGGCGAGTTTTTTTGAAAAAAAGCCTACGCAACCGATTGATTAATCTCAAAATCATTATTTTTGCCGCCGTTAATGTTAAAAACTAAATAATACGCTATGTGTGGAATCGTTGGCTATACCGGCCGAAATCAAGCCTATCCCATTCTGATTGAAGGACTGAAAAAGCTGGAATACCGGGGTTACGACAGCGCCGGGGTGGCATTGCACACCGGTAACCACCTCGCCGTTTATAAGAAGCAGGGGATGGTTGCGGCATTGGAAGAATTTGCCAACGGAGCTCCTACGCGGTCTACTACAGGTATTGGCCACACACGCTGGGCTACGCATGGCGAACCTTCAGACCGGAATGCACACCCCCACCTGTCCAAATCGGGCAGGGTTGCGATGATCCACAACGGTATCATCGAAAACTATGCACAGCTCAAAGATGAACTGATAAAAAAGGGCTATACTTTCAGTAGCGATACCGACTCGGAAGTGCTGCTGAATTTCATCGAAGATATTAAGCTGAAAAATGAATGCTCGCTGGAGGAAGCCGTGCGGATTGCGCTGAAAAGGGTCTCGGGTGCGTATGTAATCTTACTCATAGAAACCGATCAGCCTGACACCATCATTGCTGCCCGTAAAGGGAGCCCATTGGTAATCGGTGTAGGCAAGGGTGAGCATTTTCTAGGCTCAGACGCCTCACCCATGCTGGCTTATACCAAGGAGGTGGTATATATAAACGACTATGAACTGGCTATAGTGAGGCCCGATGAACTGATATTGAAAAACCTGGGCAACGAGCGCATCACGCCCTTCGTGCAGGAGCTCGACCTGGAATTGGCGGCCATTGAGAAGGGTAATTTCGAGCACTTCATGCTGAAAGAAATCCACGAGCAATCCCAGACTATCCGCGACTCGCTGCGGGGTAGGCTGAACGCCGAGGCAGGGCACATTACCTTGAGCGGGCTGGATAAGATTGCAGACAAGGTACGCGACGCCCACCGTATCGTCATCGTGGCCTGCGGCACGAGCTGGCACGCCGGCCTCGTAGGCGAATACCTCATCGAGGAGCTGTGCCGGCTAAACGTAGAGGTGGAGTATGCCTCGGAATACCGGTACCGCAACCCCATCGTGTCACGCAATGACATCATTCTGGCCATTTCACAAAGCGGCGAAACGGCCGATACACTGGTAGCACTCGAAAATGCAAAGCGGCAGGGGGCTACCATATTCGGTATCGTCAATGTGGTGGGCTCATCCATTGCCCGCATTACCGACGCGGGTGCGTATACCCATGCGGGGCCGGAAATCGGCGTAGCCAGTACTAAGGCATTTACCGCCCAGTTGGCTGTATTGCAGCTGATCGCATTGAAATTGGCAGAGATCAGAGGTACGATTTCCAACGAACTGTTCCATACGTTGATGAAAGAGCTGGATGAGGTGCCGGCAAAGGTGGAATGGATTATCGAAAACCAGCTGCAGAACATCAAAGATATCGCCCTGCGGTACCAAGATGCGGAGAGCTTCCTGTTCTTAGGTAGGGGATACAACTTCCCCATAGCCCTGGAGGGGGCGCTGAAACTGAAGGAAATCTCCTATATCCATGCGGAAGGATATCCCGCGGCAGAAATGAAGCATGGCCCCATCGCACTGGTTGACGAGCGGCTCCCCGTGGTATTTGTGGCCACCAAGGACACGTACCACGAGAAGATCGTCAGCAACATCCAAGAGATACATGCACGGAAAGGCAATGTACTGGCGGTGGTATCCGAAGGCGATAACTCGGTAGCCGGTCTTGCCCAAGCCGTGATGGTGGTGCCGCCGGCGCACGAAGTCATCGCTCCGCTACTCTCGGTCATCCCGTTGCAGTTGCTTTCGTATTACATCGGAGTGGCACGTGGCCTGGATGTGGATAAGCCGCGTAACCTGGCGAAATCGGTTACGGTAGAGTAAGGCATCAGTGTTTCACCACCGACACAGCCTGCATGCCCCTCGGGCTACGCATGGGGGTGTAGGAAACCTTATCGCCCATACGGAGCTCGGTACCCGGCTGGCTGAGGTCGTTCACGTGCACGAATAACCGCTCTTTGGTTTGGTCGTTGATGATAAATCCATAACCTTTAGACGGATCGAAATAACTGATCACGCCACTAAGTGCAGCATCGGGGTCTACTGCAGGTGCTTTGGGGACGCCGATGACGATGTCTTCAACAGCTACTTTCCGTATATTTTTCGGATCGGGTGGGGTGTCTGTGAGGTTGCCGTTCTCGTCTACGTAGGCCATCATTTCCTCCAGGGTTTTCTGCTTGGTTACCACGTTGCGCCGTTCTTCCCTCCGGAGTTCTTTTTCTCTTCTTCGTTCAATTTTCTTCTTTCTTCGTTCTCTTTTACTAAATGTTTCTGCCATTAATTAGATGAATTTATATGTGATTATTCTTGTTTGCATATACCCACAAGGCCAGGCCCCGCAGGGAGCCTGCAGGTTGTACCTTAATATTCAAAAAAGGAAATTATCAGAAAGCGTAGCCGATGAGCGACACTAGTGTATTTTTGTAAACGTGTATTGCCATGAAATCGAACGAATATACGAAAAAATACCGAGAAAGTGAATTATTTCTTCCTTGCGACGATGGCCACGGCATTCATATCGTTCTGATGGCTACGGAAAGTGCGGCGCATTTGTAGGATGCGTTTGCGCAGTTCGCCATGGGTGGTTACATTATACATGATTTTTAAGGTGCGCAACAGGCCTTCGTCTTGCAGTACGCGCCCGAGCTGGAGTAATGCCATCGCATTGGAGTCTACCCTGATGATTTCGAACCCTTCGCCCTGAAGCAGGTCGCACCATTCGGCCGTGGTGAGTGGCCGCGCGTGTACCCGTATATTGGAGCTAAGGTCTTTGTAAACGCGTTGCTTGATATCTTCGGAGATGCTGTCCGGGCACAACCCCAATTCATGGATACCATAGTAGCCGCCCGGCTTCAGGATGCGTGCTGCCTCGCGGACGATTTCTCTCTTGTGTTCTAACGGCTGCATGGTGAGCATCGCTTCGCCGTATACTTTAGTAGCGTGATTGTCCGGTAGGGTGGTATGTGCGGCATCGGCTACGATCATGGTCATCTTGTCGTAGTTCACGTTTTTCCTTGCTAGTTCGGATGCTTGTTTGTTGTTGTCCACGCCGGTATAGCTTCTCGGTTTTTTCGCGCAGGCAATTGCCGCGGTGAAACCTAGTCCGGGAGCGAACTCCACCACGTCGTCCGAGGGATTGATGTCCATGTTTTTCATCAGGATTTGGGTTAGCTCACGGCCACCGGGCCGCAAAACTTTCTTGCCTACCTTTGCAAGTATCCAGTGTCCCTGTTTTTCATTGAGTTTTTCTTCGATGGCCATTTCGTTGCATTTTTTAGTACGGTGCTCGGTATCGATAGCACTTAGATTCCACCGTTGTGAGAAGACTTCTCGCGCGATTAGGCTAAGTTAAATATACCGTTGCAGCCGGCGAAGTCTGCTGATGAAATTTGACATGTAGTACACAATTGTGCCGGGCCTCAGGATAGGACATTAGCAGCCAATCCTTGAAAGTGAGACTTGTTATTTATATTTTTGTGCGTACCCGTTTGCGGGGACCGTATTGAAACCACCCGCGACGCACTAAATAATCTGTGAATGAAAGCTGTTGTGATAACATCGTATGGCGACATAAGCCAATTGAATGACGCCGATATACCGATGCCGCTGATCGGTGAACAGGATGTCCTTGTGGAAATCCGTGCTGCGTCGGTCAATGCGGTCGATTGGAAAATCAGGTCCGGCTATATGAAGGAAATACTGGCCTACGAGTTTCCACTGGTGCTGGGCTTGGATATTGCTGGTGTAGTGAAAAAGGTGGGGGCAGCGGTCAGCCGTTTCAAAGTAGGGGATGCCGTGCTTGCCAAATCAAACTTGGCCGATAATGGTGGGTATGCAGCATATACTGCGCTCCATGAGAACCTATTGGAAAAGATACCTAATGGTGTTTCCTTTGAGAAAGCGGCCGCACTTCCGTTGGCGGGGATGACTGCTTGGCAGGCGTTGACCACATTTGCCGGGCTGACAGCCGGCGAGCGGGTATTGATACAAGGGGGCGCCGGTGGTATCGGTAGCTTTGCTATACAGTTTGCGAAGGCTTTGGGGGCCAAAGTGATCGCTACCGCCAGCACGCGGCATGTGGCGTGGCTGAAGCGGTTGGGAGTGGACCATGCGATTGTTTACGACCAAGAGGATTTTGCCCAAGTGTTACGAGACATGCCGGTAGATGTGGTGCTTGACGCTGTAGGAGGAGAGGTATTGACACGAAGTTATGGCGTATTGAAAAGAGGTGGACGAATGGTGAGTATCCAGGAGCCGCCAAACCCAGCACTGGAGGAAATGTATGGGGTGAAAGCTAGCTTTTTCGTTACCTTGGAAGGAGGAAATCACTTGAATGAAATCGTGAAACTGATGGACGAGGGGAAGGTGGATCCGCTTATCCGAACGGTGTTGCCCCTTACGGCCAACGGTATACGTGAGGCCCACTCCTTGATTGAAGATGGCCATACGTATGGTAAAATTGTGTTGGCTTAGTCTTTCTCATTTCCGTCAATTTTTTTAAGATATTCGTCTCGGTAGTGACCCAACGAGAGGGATAGACGAACTTTTTTACCTGCTTATAGTCAGTGCATTATTTCTTATAGCCACCGCGGCGGCCGTGGTATCCCACCGTAAAAGGTCGCGGATGAAACGCGAAAGCCGTGAATTGGCAGCTAAGTTGGAAAAGCTGTCTAATGATACGATCGTAGCGTAGAGTAATTCATTTACGACCGACCGGTGTATGTGGAGTAATCAGTCGTGTTTCACCCAGATCAAACGGCTGAGGTCATATCCGGCTTTACGGGCTATCTCCAGAAACTCCTCTTTCACTTCCGGGGATAAGGAGGTGGTGCGTGACAAAATCCAGATGTAATCGGTATTTTTCCCCATCACAAGTGCGTATTTGTAGCCGCCTTTTATAGTGACAATATTATAGGGCGAATAAAAGGGGCCGAAGAAAGAGACTTTTAGCTTACCCTCGTTTGGTTTGCCCACCATTCTAGCTTTACCGTTTGCAACCTTGTGCCGCTTCTTTACATAATCGTATCCGGAGTTGGTTACATTCACCGTACCATCATCATTCAATGCATAATGTGCCCGCGTGTTTTTGAGGTTTTTTTCGAAGCGGAAGTCAAACCGAGCCACTTCGTACCAATCGCCAAGATAGCGTTTGAGATCGAAGTCCGTAACCACGTTAACACCTTTGGGCTTTGACTGCCAACAGCTGCTTAATGCGAAAGCTGCGGTGCCGACAATGAGACCACCAGCAGCCAATATATATCGTTTGTCCATATATGGAAAACAACCGCTAGCGCGATTTGTTCACCGCCATAGTTGCATAAGTTGTAAAAATAAGCATTTGGTTAAAGTGCTTGTCTTAAATTTACAAGCCTTTTTGGGGCGAATTTGAACCCTCCTATTTATAACGTACCCGATATTCCCGAGGACTGATTTCCATCTCGTGGGCAAATGCCTTGGAAAAGTGAAACGCATCGTAATAACCGAGTTTGAACGCAATCTCCTTGATTTTTAAATCGGTGAACTGCAGGAGAGAGCAGGCCCGCTGTATTTTTAGCTGGTTATAGTATTCGATCGGTGAAAAGGAGGTTCGCTCTTTGAATAGCACCCCGAAATAGGCAGGTGAGTAATTAACCGATCCGGCGATATCGGCCAGCGTTAGCTTATCTTCCAGGTGGCTTTTCATGTAGGCAATACTGGTGTTTACAATGTCTTGTTCACCGGTTATCGACAACCGATTGAATTGCGGGACATACAAAAACGACGCGAGGAAATGCCGAAGGCATACACTGCTGTACTCCAGGTTGTCTTGAAGGTAACCGTTACTGAGGTTTTGGAAAATTGATTCGAAAAGCCCCGTCCTGAAATCATGGTTGGTTTCCGGCCCGGCACCCGTGTTGAGTACCCTGCCCATAATGGACGCATAGCGTTCCACATGCCGCCCACAGAAATGTATCCAGTAGATGCTCCACGGAAATTGCTTATCCGCCGCATAAACATGCGGGGTGGATGCCGGAATAATCAATGCCTGCTTCTTAGAAAGGTTGAATTTGTCGCCGTCGATTTGGATCCATCCCAGCCCTTCCTCACAATAAATGATGATGTGCTCAGTGGCACCGGCTACGCGGTCGCGAAAATGGGATTTGGCATGGGGATAGTAGCCAATATGCGTAACGTATAGGTTTTCCGTCAGTGTGTTTTCCGCTTGGAAATCACGGACGCTGTAGGGAAGCACGATGGCTTTTTCGCCTTTGAATCCATCAGGTATTTTTTCCATATATTTTCGTGGTTTTTAACAAAGGGCCGATAATATTGGTCATCTTCAAACAAAAATAATTCCAATGCAAAGGTGGTAATTATTGTTAAATAATTGTAAAACAATGAGGTGTATGTTTAAGAATAGTGTTAGGAGTTGCTGGTTAGCCGTGGTTCTCATCCGCTTAATCAGGAGGTGTAAACGACGAGGTCGTATTTTTTTACATGTTTTTCAACGGATTCTACATTTTTCGCGGTTTGTGAACCCCTACTTTTGCTTATTCAGTGACCGATAATTATGATTAGTAAACGACTTGTATATACATTGATGGTCTCGCTGGTTGCGGCCATAGGAGGTTTCCTCTTCGGTTACGATTGGGTAGTTATCGGTGGGGCAAAGCCATTTTACGAGATATACTTTGGTATAGCTGATGCACCGCTGATGCAAGGATGGGTGATGGGCAGTGCGATCATTGGCTGTATTGTCGGTGTAGTGGTATCGGGGTCGTTTTCGGATAGGCTTGGCAGAAAGCCACTAATGCTGGCAGCTGCCGTTATTTTCCTGCTGTCGGCTATCGGAACGGGAATGGCCAATACGCTGTCGGCATTGATTACGTACCGGGTGCTCGGCGGAGTAGGAATCGGCATTGCCTCGGCGCTAGCGCCTCTATATATTGCTGAAATCGTTCCTGCCCGATCAAGGGGGGTGTATGTCTCCATCAATCAGCTAACCATCGTACTGGGTATCCTGATGGCGCAGGTGGTGAATTGGCTGATTGCTGAACCGGTTGGTGGGGGTGTTGATTTGGAACGCTCATGGAACGTGAACGAAGGATGGCGATGGATGTTTTGGGCATGCGGGGTGCCTGCGCTTCTGTATATGGTCTTGTTGATTTTCATTCCTGAAAGCCCGCGTTGGTTGACCCTGCACGGTAAGTATGGAAAGGCGCGAGCCATATTCAATCGGATCGGCGGTGAGGCGTATGCTGATGAGACCGTCGAAACAGCTAAGCAGACCTCGCAAACGGAGGAGGAGCACATCGCATGGCGATATTTCTTCACCCCACCAATACGGAAAATTCTGTTGATTGGTATCGTCATTGCTGCATTTCAGCAATGGTGTGGCATTAACGTAATTTTCAATTATGCACAGGAGGTTTTTGAGGCTGCCGGTTATGGGGTGTCAGATATCCTGTTCAATATCGTTATAACGGGTGCAACCAATGTGGTGTTTACCGTGGTGGGTATGTATGCCGTGGACCGGATTGGCCGGCGCACGTTGATGGTGGGTGGGGCATTGGGGTTAACCTGCATCTATGCATTGATGGGCTTCTGCTATTATATGGAAGTTTCGGGCATAGCGGTACTGCTATTGGTGGTCGCGGCGATTGCTTGCTACGCCATGACGCTGGCTCCCGTGACATGGGTGGTGCTCTCGGAGATCTTCCCCAACCGGATTCGCGGTAGGGCAATGGGCATCGCCACGTTTTCGCTGTGGGTAGCATGCTTTATCCTGACTTATAGTTTCCCCTTGTTGAATACCGCCCTTGGTGCATACGGGACGTTCTGGCTGTATGGCGTGGTTTGCCTGCTGGGCTTCCTCTTCGTTAAAACACAGCTGCCCGAAACCAAGGGACAAACGTTGGAAGAAATTGAACAGAAACTGACCGGGCGTCGCCCGCGGTAGGAGTTATAGCAACGATTAAATGACGACAGACGAATCCATCAATTACTTAACAGCATCTACGGTGCAGGGAAATGCGGTAAGCGCGTGGGAGGAGACTATTTATCTGCCGACCTACGAAGTGGGCGAGGCGGAGAAGTATCCGATGTTTCTGGAAAAGCGGGTTTACCAGGGGAGTTCCGGCGTGGTTTATCCCTATCCGGTAATCGAGAAAATCGCCGACGAAAAAGTGAGTAAACCCTATATCGCTTTATTTATAGAAAACCAATACATCAAAGTGATGGTACTGCCCGAACTGGGAGGGCGTATACAGATGGCATACGACAAAGCGAACAAACGCCACTTTGTGTACTATAACCAAGTAATAAAGCCTGCGTTGGTAGGGCTCACGGGGCCGTGGATTTCGGGGGGAATCGAATTCAACTGGCCACAGCACCACCGGCCCAGCACCTTCCTGCCTACGGATTATCGAATAGAGGAGCATGAAGATGGCAGCATGACGTTGTGGTGCAGCGAGGTTGAGCGGATGTTCCGAACCAAGGGCATGCAGGGTTTCACTTTATACCCGGATAAAGCATATATCGAGGTTAAAGCAGCGGTGTATAACCGGACTGCCTTTCCGCAAACGTTTCTATGGTGGGCAAATCCAGCTATCCCTGCGGGCGAGCACTACAAGTCGGTTTTCCCACCGGATGTACACGCGGTGTTTGACCACGGAAAGCGCGACGTATCTGCATTCCCGATAGCAACGGGTTTTTATTACAAACAGGATTATACGGCTGGGGTGGATATTTCGCGCTATAAGAACATACCAGTACCCACCTCCTACATGGCAATCAAGTCAGATTATGATTTTATCGGCGGCTACGACGATAACGAACGGGCAGGGCTATTGCATGTGGCGAACCACCATATTTCGCCGGGAAAGAAGCAATGGACCTGGGGATGCGGTGATTTCGGGAAAGCGTGGGACCGGAACCTTACCGACGAAGATGGCCCTTATATTGAGCTGATGACCGGCGTTTATACCGATAACCAGCCTGATTTCGCGTGGCTGCAACCGTACGAAGAGAAAACCTGGGTGCAATATTTCATGCCCTATACGGAAGTGGGCTATGTGAAAGAAGCAACCAAAGATGCCGCGATTAACCTTGAACTGGTCGGCGAGAAGGCAAAGCTTATCATCTACACAACGGCTTACCACGAACGCCTTCGGATCAGGTTGACGGCAATAGACGGGACACCGCTTTTTGACGACGTCGTTTCCTGCGGCCCGGCCACTCCTTTGGTACAAGAGATAGCTGTGGGGGGACGGCAGGCGAGTGAATTGAAACTCGTTGTCGCGGATGACGACGGTCATACATTGATTACCTACACCGAACAGCCGATGGTGGAACAGGCCACGCCCGCGGCGGCAACGGCGCCCAAAAGACCAGAAGATGTGGAATCGGTTGAACAGCTTTATCTCATCGGGCTCCATCTGGAACAATACCGGCATGCCACCTATAACCCGTTGGATTATTACTTCGAAGCACTAAAACGTGAACCGGGAGATGTACGATCCAATAATGCCGTGGGCTTGCTGTTGACGCGGCGCGGCAAATTTGCAGCGGCAGAGCGCTATTTCCGTACCGCCATCGCCACCCTTACACGCCGCAACCCCAATCCGCAGTTCGGAGAGCCTTATTATCACTTAGGGTGGTGCCTGGTACTCCAAGGGAAGGTAGATGAAGCGTATGGGGCCTATTACAAAGCCATCTGGAATGAGGCATGGCGTGCCCCAGGATACTATGCACTGACGCTTTTGGATGTGCGGAAAGGCGATTGGGCATCGGCGCTTGAACACGTTGAGCAAAGCTTGGTCAACAACTGGCACCACCATAAAGCCCGCCAGTTGAAAGCTTCCATCCTGAGGAAAATGGGCCGTGTCAAAAAAGCAATGCGCTGGATTGACGAATCCTTGGAAATCGACCGCTTCAATGTGGGTTGCCTATTCGAAAAATACCTGCTGACTGGCGATAATACCGTGCTTGGCGAAATGAAAGTAGGTTTCCGCCGGAGTGCACATGATTGTATCGAATATGCGCTGGATTTTGCAAGTGCTGGATTGTATGAGGAAGCCCAACAGCTGTTGGAAACATTGGGAGATGATATCGGCGCCTACCCAATGACGTACTACACGTTAGGCTATATCGCCGCGAAAATAGGGCGGAATGAACGGGCAGACGAACTGTTTGCCTATGCGCGGGGAGTATCGGCCGATTGGTGTTTCCCCAACCGGATAGAAGAGGTGGAGATCCTTGAAACCGCCGTCAAGTATTTTCCCGAAGATGCCAAAGCCTATTATTACTTGGGTAATTTCTGGTATGCCAACCGCCAATATGACGAGGCCATAATTGCTTGGGAGCGGTCGGCAGCCTTGGACAGGTCGTTTCCGATCGTGTTGCGCAACTTGGCAATAGCCCATTACAACAAACGGAACAACAAACAAAAAGCTGTTGAACTGATGGAGGCGGCATTTGCGTGCGATGAAAGCGATGCCCGGTTGCTCATGGAGCTTGATCAGCTTTACAAAAAAATGAACCAGCCCCATGAGGAACGGTACAAACGCCTAGCGAAGTACCGCAATTTGGTAGATCAACGGGATGACCTCTATGTGGAGTGGGTAACCTTACACAACCAATTGGGACGGTACGCACAGGCGAAAGACTTGATTGATAACCGGAAATTCCATCCCTGGGAGGGAGGTGAAGGGAAGATTACCCGACAGTATCTGCGTTGTCGACTGGAGTTGGCACGCCAAGCGATTGCAGCGGAAGACTTTGCTGGGGCACTCGAATTGCTTAACGAAACGGATGCCTTCCCCGAGAACCTGAGCGAGGGGAAGCTGGCCACCGTGGTGGAAAACGATATCCACTATTTCAAAGGTGTGGCCTACCGCGGCCTAGGGGAAGCAGCGCTGGCGGATGAATATTTCCAGCAGGCTACGCATGGTGCGGCAGAACCGGTACAGGCATTTTTCTATAACGACCCGCAACCGGACCAGTTTTTCTTCAGTGGCATGGCATGGCGTGCACTTGGTGATGAGCAACGGGCACAATCGTATTTCCGACAACTGATTGAACATGGCCAAACACATCTGGACGATGATTGCCGGATTGATTACTTCGCGGTGTCGCTACCGGATTTGGCGATTTGGGAAGAGGATTTGAATGTACGCAACAAAGCACATTGCTATTACGTGATGGCATTGGGATATGCAGGATTAAACGAACAGGAAAATGCGCTTGAATATTATAACGCTGCGAAAGCGGCCGATTTAAACAAGCAACTGGTATCATGGGGATAGTACCAGTTCATTTTGAATACACATAGCACTAAATAAATAAATTATGAACCGAAAAATGAAAAGAAAGCGCCGGGGGTCAAGTGGGCCTGACGTGCGCAGACCATTTGTAGACCGGCTGATAAAGATACCACTTCTTTGTCTGGCGATCGCCTTCTTCGCTGCTGGAGGCGCCACAGCACAGGACGTGCGCACGGTCAATGGACTCGTGGTGAGCAGTGCAGACGGGACGCCTTTGGCGGGCGTGTCCGTACGGGTAAAAAACGGTACGGCGGCAAGCGGTACCGACGAAGAAGGCCGATTTGCGATCAGCGTGGCCCAAGATGCGACATTAGTATTTTCCTATGTTGGTTATGCAACCGCCGAAGTACCGGTTTCCGGTAACTTTTTGAATGTAACGTTGTATGAGGAACACCAAGGGCTCGATGAAGTGGTAGTGGTTGGTTACGGGACCCAGAAAAAAGAGAACCTCACGGGTGCAGTATCCACCATCAGCTCAGAAACGCTGAATGCGCGGCCGGTATCCAACACGGCCCAGGCGCTACAGGGTGCGGCCCCGGGCCTTAACATCACCCAAAGCGGAGCATTAGGTGGAAGCTTAGAAAATCGGCCAAGTATCAATGTACGGGGTGTCGGGACAATTGGGGAGGGGTCTAGCGGAGCACCGCTAATCTTGATTGACGGTATGGAGGGCGACATCAACGCCATCAGTCCTCAGGATATTGACAACATTTCTGTCCTTAAAGATGCTGCGGCTTCATCAATCTATGGTTCTAGGGCGCCTTTTGGCGTTATCCTGGTAACTACCAAATCCGGTAAGTCGGGAAAGGCTGTGGTACAGGCGAACGGCAATTTCCGTTCCAGTAGTCCGTTGCTGCTCCCCGAGATGATGGATTCGTACACCTTCGTGCACTATCTCAATGATGCCCGGCTGAACTCGGCACAGGGCGTCTTTTTCACGGATGAGCGGATACAGCGGATAAGAGATTATATGGATGGAAAAATAACCACTACGCTCGTGCCCCGACCCGGCCAAGAAAATATCTGGGGCGACGGCTATTTTGAGGGGAATGACAATGTGGATTGGTACAAGGCGATTTATCGATCCAGTGCACCATCGCAGGAGTACGCGCTGAGCGCGAGTGGCGGTACGGAGAAGGTAACCTATTACGTAGCGGGCAATTACTTGGATCAGACCGGTTTGATGCGATTCGGTGGCGATAACTACGGCCGTTATAATACGACAGGTCGAATTAATGGCGCACTATCAGATAAAACGTCACTGACGTACATTATCCGTTATAGCCGGGAAGAGTTCGAACGGCCGAGCTACATGACCAATTCGTTGAATATGAATATTGGTAGGCAGGGCTGGCCGGTGCTGCCCCTCTACGATAACAACGGATACCTGTACGACAGTCCGTCGCCGGCATTGAGCCTACGCGACGGCGGCCGCGGTGCACGGCAGACCGACCGATTGGCCCAGCAGCTGAAATTGACGGTCGAACCGTTGGCAGGTTGGAAAGTAATGGGCGATATCAATTACAGCACCACGGATGTATTTTACCACTGGGATTTGCAGCGGACCTATAACTATGATGTAAGCGGTCAGCCGTATCCAGCGTTGACGGCGTCGGAAGTACACGAGGAAGCCGGCCGCGAGAATTACATGAATACCAATATCTATACCGAATACGCACGTTCTTTCGGGGAACACCACTTGAAGGCATTGATAGGTACTCAAGCTGAATTGATGAAAACACGCGGCCTGATGGCAGAACGCCAGGGAATCATTGTTCCTTCCATGCCGGTGATCGATGGTACGTCTGGCAATGACCCCAATGGGAAGCCGGTACCACCCGAAGTTTCGGGCGCCAACCAGCATTGGTCTACTCAAGGCTATTTCGGCCGGATAAACTACAACTATGACGAACGGTACCTGATAGAAGGTAATCTCCGCTACGACGGATCGTCACGGTTCCGTCAGGATAAACGCTGGATTTATTCGCCTTCGGTTTCCGCGGGGTGGAATTTATCGAATGAGAATTTTTGGTCGCCGGTGCAACGGTTTGTTAATGTGGTGAAAATAAGGGGATCATATGGTGAACTGAGCAACCAAAATACCGAAGATTGGTACCCGACCTATGTGGTAATGCCCATTAATAGTTCAAATGGTACGTGGTTAGTGAACGGCGCGCGGCCGAATACTGCTTCAGCGCCGGGGCTCATCAGTTCTACACTTTCGTGGGAACAGGTCCGTACATGGAACCTAGGGGCCGATTTGGGTTTTTTCGGCAACCGCCTGAGCGCGACAGTTGACTACTACACGCGGTATACCGATAACATGATCGGGCCGGCGCCTGAGCTACCTGTCAACTTGGGTACGGACGTACCGCGGACCAATAACACGGATCTGAAAACATCGGGTATCGAACTGGAAGTGGCTTGGAACGATCGGCTGGCCAATGGGCTGGGTTATCATGCGCGCTTTATGATGGCCGATTCGCGAACTAAGATCACACGGTACCCTAATCCGACAGGGAACCTGGGCACCTACATAGCAGGGCGCATGGCGGGCGAGATATGGGGATACCGCACTGTGGGCATTGCCAAAACCCAGGAGGAGATGGATGCACACCTGGCCGGCTTACCGAATGGTGGCCAAAACCCGCTGGGCAGCAACTGGCAGGCTGGCGATTTGATGTTTGCCGACCTCAACGGCGATGGGCTGGTCAACAACGGCTCCAATACCATCGGTGACCACGGTGATTTGGCTGTGATCGGTAACAGCTCCCCACGATATCTGACATCGCTCGATTTGGGCGCCAACTTCAAGGGGGTAGATTTACGCGTGTTTTTCCAGGCCGTATTGAAGCGCGACTACTTCAATAACAATATTTATTTCTGGGGAACAGCAGCCTCGGTATGGAATACGGTAGGGCTGAAATCGCATACCGATTATTTCAGGGACGATCCAGATCATCCATTGGGGCTGAACGTCGATGCATATTATCCCCGGCCACTGCTGAGCGATAAAAACCATCACGTGCAAACGGGCTATCTGCAGGATGCATCCTATATCCGGCTGAAAAACCTCCAGGTGGGCTATACAGTCCCTGCACAACTCACCCAGAAAGTAGGCATCCAGCGCATGCGGGTTTATTTTTCGGGTGAGAACATCTGGACCATCACCAAGATGGCCAAGATGTTCGACCCCGAGACCGTAGACGGAGGGTGGGAAGGAAACGCCTACCCACTCTCTAAAGTATATGCTTTCGGCCTCAGTTTAACCCTGTAAAACGACAACAGATGAAACAGCATAAGATAAAATTGATGATGCTGGCAGGCGTGGCCATGCTAGCACTTTACGCATGTAATAAGGAATTTCTGGAGCGGGAACCGCTGTCCGACATTATTCCCGAAAATTACCTGGTAGAAGAATCGCAGTTGGCTGCCTATGCTATCAACCGGTATGGTACGCTAGCCGTATTCGAGCATTTCAACAAAGATATGCACACTGATGTGCAGGCGGGAAGATCATACAATAACCGGTTTGTGCCCGGTGAATGGAAGGTGGGGCAAAGCGGAGGTGAGTGGTCTTTTACCGAGATTTTCCAATGTAATTATTTCTTGCAAACGGTGGTGCCCCGTTTTGAGGCGGGCGATATTGCCGGCAATACGAGCGCGATAGGGCATTATATCGGCGAGATGTATTTCTTGCGGGCGTGGAATTACTTCCAGAAGCTCCAATCGCTAGGCGATTTCCCGATCATCAGGACCACGCTGCCCGACCAGATGGACGTACTGACCGAGGCAAGTAAACGTATGCCCCAAACCGAGGTTGCCCGTTTTATCCTTTCCGATCTCGACTCGGCCATCATACTGATGAATGAAGTATCTCCTGACGGCAAGAAGAACCGGTTGTCGAAAGCCAGCGCCCAGTTGCTGAAATCTCGGGTTGCCCTTTATCAAGGAACATTCCTGAAGTATTTCAGCGGTACCGCGTTCGTGCCGAACGGACCCGAATGGCCGGGAAAAAGCAAGGAGTACAACGCTTCGTATAACTTCCAATCGGGAAGCATTGAGGGTGAAATCGAATTCTTCCTGACACAGGCAATGGATGCGGCAAAAGCCGTGGCCGACGCGGTGCCGTTGGTGGCCAATACCATGACAGCGCGGGCCGAAACCGACAACCAGGCGTTTGCGTTGGCCAGCGAGGCCAATCCCTTTGCACAGATGTTTAGCGAAACCGACCTGTCGGGCTACAGCGAAGTGTTGTTGTGGCGCGATTACGACCTCGGGCTCGGAATAATGAACTCCATACCTAACGGTATCCAGGAACATAACGGATGGGGGTATACCCGTGGTTACATAGACCGCTTTGTGATGGCAAACGGCCTACCTATCTATGCTCCGGGATCGGGTTATGCGGGCGATGATTACATCGAAGATGTGCGTACAGACCGCGATGGCCGCCTATGGCTCTTCCTGGCCCAGCCGGGACAGATTAATATTTTACACCCCTCGCCGTTGGGCACCCATGCAACCCCCATTGTAATTGTTCCCGATATCCTGAACGTACTTGGCAACCACGACAATCCGACCGGCTATATTGCCCGCAAAGGCAATGTCTACGACGGCGCACAACATGGTAACGGGCGGGGTGATGTAGGGAGCATCGTGTTCAGAGCTGTTGAGGCGTACCTCAACTACATGGAAGCTTGCTACGAGAAGAACGGAAGCCTAGACGGAACGGCTCAATCGTATTGGCAGCAAATTAGGCAGCGGGCCGGCGTGGATACCGATTTCCAGAAAACCATCGAGGCGACCGACCTTTCTATCGAGGCGACGAATGACTGGGCAGTTTATTCGGGCGGACAGTTTGTTGATAAGATCCTGTACAATATCCGCCGCGAGCGTAGTTGCGAATTGATGGGCGAAGGGTTACGCTACATGGATTTACGGAGGTGGCGAGCCATGGATCAACTCATCGACGCACCATATCATATTGAAGGGTTTAAATTGTGGGGGCCTATGCAGCACTGGTATGATGCAGCAGCACTTACCTATGGTATTGGCGATCGGAGTGCCGTTTCCGATCCAGCGGTAAGCCCTTACTTACGCGTACACCAGAAGACACCGACCTCACTGGCATTTAATGGCTACCGCTGGACAATGGCCCATTATTTTAATCCGGTCGCCATACAGCATTTCTTGATTACTTCAGATGATAATGACTTAAATTCATCACCGATTTATCAGAACCCGGGATGGCCTACTGAAGCGAATGCCGGCCCGATTGGTTTTTAAATGCGGATATTCGGTCGGATTCTATCCGACTGACTGCGGAAAATTAAGTAGAAGATGATGACAAAAGGAAATGATTTTATGAGGACCACCCGCATACGGGATGTGGTCGCGGTTTTGCTGATAGGCTTGGTATTCCACGCATGGGGCTGTAGAACAAACGCTGTGCGGACCGACGGCGCACTCGAACTAAGCGGGACCTGGCGTTTTGCAATCGATCCAGACGATGAGGGAGTGGAAGGCCGGTGGTTTGAGACGGCATTGGCCGATCAAGTAACGCTCCCCGGCTCGATGACAACCAATGGGAAAGGGTTTGAAGTGGATATCAATACGCCGTGGACTGGAAGTATTATGGATTCCACCTGGTTTACGGCCGATGAGTATGAAGCCTACAGGCAGCCCGGCAACATCAAAGTGCCTTATTGGCTGCAGCCGGATACTTACTACAAAGGGGCGGCATGGTACCAACGGGAAATTACGATACCGGATGCCGGATTCGAAGAAGGTGCGGAGCTATTTATCGAACGCGCACATTGGGAGACCCGTGTATGGATTGACGGTAACGAAATAGGGATGCAAAACAGCTTGGGCACGCCACATCGATTCGATATCAGCGAATACGTGAAGCCGGGTAAGCATACGCTATCAATCCGGGTAGACAACCGTACGAAAGACATCGATGTTGGCCAGAACTCCCATAGTATTTCGGACCATACGCAGAGCAACTGGAACGGAATGATTGGGGAGCTAGCCATCTACCCGCTGCGCGCCACAACGATTACCGATTTGCAACTTTTTCCAAGTATAGATGCGCACAATGTGACTGCCCGCATGCACGTCAAGCATGTGGGGGCGGAAGATGTCCCTGCTACCGTGAGGTTGACCGTCGCTGAAAAAAACACAGGGAGAAAACTCGACGCGGTAACGAAAGACATCGTCCTATCGAAAGACGAATCAGCTATTGAGGTGGTTTATGATATGGGCACGGACTTTTCCCATTGGGACGAGTTTGATCCGTTCCTCTATGAAATGGAGGCTGTTCTCGAAATTGGTGGGACAGCAGGCAAAGCCGTCCGCAGCCAATTCGGTATGCGCAACATCGAGGTGGCTGATGGTAAGGTGTTGGTGAACGGGCGCCCCGTTTTCTTCCGGGGTACCTTGGAGAGTTGTATTTTCCCCGAAACCGGCTACCCACCAACGTCGGTGGCCGAATGGGCGCGCATCTTTGCAGTCATCAAGGACTACGGATTGAACCATGTCCGCTTCCACTCATGGTGCCCACCGAAAGCTGCATTCCTGGCAGCAGACAGCCTTGGTGTTTACCTGCAAGTGGAGAGCAGTTCGTGGGCAAACCAAGGGGCAACCCTGGGTGATGGCAAGCCACTAGACGGTTATATCTACGACGAAACGCGCTTGATTCTCGGAGCTTATGGCAATCACCCCTCTTTTGTACTCATGGCGTACGGGAACGAACCATCTGGAAAGAATCATGTGAAATTTCTTGCTGATTTTGTGGAATATTGGAGGGCCCAAGACAGCAGACGCCTCTATACAACCGCAGCCGGCTGGCCGGCGATACCCGAGAATGATTTCAATAATATTCCCCAACCCCGGATTCAGGGTTGGGGGCAAGGGTTGAATTCGATTATCAACGGCCAAGCCCCAGCCACGGATTACGATTGGCGGGAAATCATCGAGCCGTACACAATCCCGACCATTAGCCACGAAATCGGTCAATGGTGCGTGTACCCTGATTTCAAAGAGATTGAACGGTACACTGGCGTATTGAAGGCCAAAAATTTCGAGATATTCAGGGATCGGTTGAACGCAAATGGCATGGGCGATCTTGCCGAGGATTTCCTGATGGCATCCGGAAAGCTCCAAGTACTTTGCTATAAGGCTGATATCGAAGCGGCATTTCGTACACCGAACTTCGGTGGTTTTCAATTGCTCGATTTACACGACTTTCCCGGGCAAGGGACAGCGCTCGTGGGTGTGCTAAACCCCTTTTGGGAAGAAAAAGGCTATGTAGAGGCATCTGAATTCCGGCAATTTACCAATACAACGGTGCCACTGGCACGGTTTCCGAAGATGGTTTACCTGAACAGTGAAAAATTGGTGGTTCCTGTAGAGGTAGCCCACTATGGCAAGACACCAATAACGGGGGCTGCTGCGTCATGGCGGATCTTAAAACAAGACGGTGGTACGTTTACCACGGGTGAATTTGGCCCGATCGACCTGCCTTTTGGAAACAATATCGAAGTGGGGCAGATAAGCCAGTCGCTCGGAGCCATCCACGAGGCAACCCAGCTAACATTGGAAGTAGCTGTGGGTGACTACCGGAACCAATGGGACTTTTTTGTGTACCCCGATGAAACGTACCGCTACGACGATGAGATTTACATTACGGGCAAGCTTGACGACAAAGCGAAGTCGTTGCTGGCGCAGGGAAAATCAGTGCTATGGTCGCTGCCCCAATCAACGTTACGGAAGGAAAAGGGTGGCGATATTGCCGTAGGGTTTTCCAGCATTTTTTGGAATACCGCGTGGACACGTGGCCAGCCGCCCCACACGTTAGGAATCTTGTGCGATCCCGAACATCCGGCATTAGCCGAGTTTCCTACCGAATACCATAGTAATTGGCAATGGTGGGACGCCATGACGTATTCCAATGCCATCAACTTGCAATCGGTGGATGAACGGTTGCAGCCGATAGTGCGCGTGATCGATGATTGGGTAACCGCCCGGCCGTTGGCGCTGGCATTTGAGTGCAAGGTCGGCAATGGCCGGCTGTTAGTTTCGGGAATTGATTTTCATCAAAAGATGGCTGAAAGGCCCGCAGCACGCCAATTATTACATAGCTTTGTAACCTATATGAAGGGTGGGGAATTTGAACCCGCCGTATCGTTGGAAGAAAACACGATTAGTTCGTTGACGGAATAACGGTGCTAACCAGTAAATCAGGAGAAACGCAATATGTTGAAGAAAATTGGGGTATATAGTGTTATAGGTGTCGCTATACTGCTCATCGGGGTATTTAGCCTGCGGCAGGAAAAGCGTGTCGATTTCAGTACGGAGGTCAAGCCAATCCTCAACAAGCATTGCATCAGTTGCCATGGGGGAGTAAAGAAAAACGGCGGCTTCAGTTTGTTGTTCGAAGAGGAGGCCTTCGCAGCCACCGAGTCGGGCGAGCCGGCAATCCGGAAAGGGGATGCCGCCCACAGCAGCTTTATCCAACGGCTTACCGAAGACGATCCGGAACTACGGATGCCCTATAATGCAGCCCCGTTGAGTGACGATGAGATTGACGTGTTGAGGCGCTGGGTGGATGAAGGAGCCGAATGGGGATCGCACTGGGCGTATGCATTGCCGGAATCGGTGCCGGTGCCCAAACCCCGGTTTTCATTGGGTGCCCTCTTCGGTGGGGGCGGAAGCCAGTTCCCGAGCAATATAGATTATTTTATCAAGGAAAGGCATGGAGATGTGGGTATGGGCTTTTCACCGGAAGCCGAAAAAGAAACATTGCTACGCCGCCTGCACCTCGATATCGTGGGCCTACCGCCTACACCGGACCAAGTGGGGGCATTCCTGAACGATACCCGAAAAGATGCTTACGAAATCCGGGTGGATAGCCTACTCGCGTCACCGCATTTTGGTGAGCGCTGGGCGTCGTGGTGGCTTGATTTGGCTCGATATGCCGACTCCAAGGGATATGAACGGGATGGCATACGCGAAATATGGAGTTATAGGGATTGGGTGATTAAGGCATTCAACGCTAATATGCCCTTCGACCAATTTACCATTGAGCAGTTGGCTGGTGATTTGTTGCCAGAGCCTACGAAGGATCAACTGATCGCAACTGCGTTTCACCGGAACACCATGAACAACGACGAGGGTGGAACCGACAACGAGGAATTTCGCGTAGCGGCCGTGATGGACCGGTTGAATACCACCTACCAGGTATGGCTGAGCACCACGTTTGAATGCGTACAATGCCATAGCCATACCTACGACCCCTTTAAGTTTGAAGAATACTATAAATCGTATGCCTTTTTCAATAATACACGCGATGAGGATACCTATGGGGAACACCCGAAGCTGCGGCTGTATGGAGCGGCCGAACAGCAGCAGATAGACAGCATAAAAACGTGGCTCAGCCAGTATGCAACCAGCGATCAGCTTGCGTCGGTTTCGCTGTTCCTGACCACATTGGAGCCGAAATACCATGCGCACTATTGTGATTCGCTGGAGAATGGTGCACTTGCCGACACCAAGTGGCTAGCCATGCGCAACGGTGGCACAGCGCGGATGAAGGCTATTACACTTGACGGTAAGGACGCGTTTTACCTGAATTATTTCGGCGCTGCTCCGGGCGGTAGGATGGAGATTCGTGCCGGATCACCAACCGGCCGGATGTTGGCCGATTTTGCGATACCAACAACACAAGCCAGCCAAGTGATCTCGGTTCCCATGGAACGGCTCTCCGGTGTACACGATCTGTACTTGACGTTCCGGAACCCGTCTATTTCGCCTGCACAGGCGGTGGCTATGGTGGAGTGGATGGCATTCCAGCCACGGTTAGCAGGTGCCGAAGACCCGCAGTATGAAGAGAAAATGGCGGATTTTGTCGAGCTGTTGAACCACCAGCCGCCATCTGTGCCGATTATGGTGGAGAATCCGCCCGATATGGCCCGAACCACGCACGTGTTCGAACGCGGGAACTGGCTGGTACATGGCGAAGCTGTGGAACCTGCGGTACCCGAGGTGCTGAATGATTTTCCCGAAGGCGCACCCGTGAACCGGCTGGGATTTGCCCAATGGATTGTGAGCAAGGATAACCCATTGACGGCGAGAACAGTGGTGAACCGGCTGTGGGCACAGCTATACGGCCGAGGACTGGTGGAACCGTTGGGCGATATGGGAACCCAGAGTACGCCACCGATACACCGTGAGCTGCTCGATTGGCTGGCACTGGAATTCATGCATGGAATGGATTGGAGGGTAAAAGACCTGTTGAAGGAAATGGTCATGGCAAGGACGTATCGACAGTCATCCACCATAGATGACAGGGCAATAGAAAAGGATCCAGCGAACGAGTATTTTGCACGGGGACCAAGATTCCGTTTGGGTGCGGAACAGATTAGGGACCAATCGCTGGCAGTGAGTGGGTTATTGAGCGAGAAGATGTATGGCCCCAGTGTGATGCCCCATCAGCCCGAGGGGGTTTGGATGACCGTGTACAGTGGTGCGGAATGGCGGAAAAGCGAGGGAGAAGACCAGTATAGGCGGGGTATCTATACCTTTATGAAGCGTACAAGCCCGTACCCGTCGTTCGTGACGTTCGATGCGTCCAGCCGGGAGGTCTGTGTGGTAGACCGGATACGTACGAATACGCCACTGCAGGCACTCACAACGCTCAACGACCCGGTTTATCTCGAAGCTGCTTACCACCTCGGCAAGCGGATGGCACAGCGGGGAAAGCGTGAAATCGACGCCGGAATAACGCACGGTTATCAAGTGGCCATGCAACGTAGCCTCGCTGCTGAAAAGAAAGAAGCGCTACGGAAACTATACGACGAGGCGTATGCGTATTATTCGGCAAATGCCGACGCATTGGAGCAATTCAATAGTGAATTTAGAACGACCGAGCCCGGTGATGCCAGCATTGCCGCATTTTCGGTAGTGGCAAACGCCTTGATCAATTTGGATGAATTCTTAACTAAATCATGAGAGCTATGGATATCGATAAGTTGGCAAAAGAAGCACAGCAATACCAGTTGCAATCCGTAACCCGGCGGCACTTTCTGCGAGAGTGTGTAGCCGGCATCGGTGGGATAGCCTTGGGGTCTATGTTGGGCGGACTCGGCGGGTGTTCCTCCTCCACAGGTCGCCCATTGGATGCGGGGATAGCCTCCGGCTCGTTAAACCCAATGGCTCCCCGGGCACCGCATTTCGCTGCTAAGGCAAAGCGCGTCATTTATTTACATATGGCTGGCGCACCGTCGCAATTGGAATTGTTCGACTACAAGCCGGAACTCCATAAGTTACATAACAAACCGTGCCCCGAATCAATATTGGCAGGGAAGAAGTTTGCCTTTATACGTGGGGTGCCCAAGATGCTTGGGCCACAGGCCCAGTTTAAGCAACACGGCCAGAGTGGCGCATGGGTGTCTGATTACCTCCCTCACTTCAGTAAGGTTGTGGATGAGGTAAGTTTCCTGAAAGCGATGCATACCGAACAGTTTAACCATGGTCCGGCGCAGCTTTTTATGCATACCGGCCATGCGCGGCTAGGGAGGCCCAGTATGGGGTCTTGGGTAACCTATGGCCTCGGGACAGAAAACAGCAACCTGCCCGGCTTTGTGGTACTGACGTCGGGGGGCAAAACACCCGACGCGGGAAAAAGTGTTTGGGGCAGCGGCTTCTTGCCATCGGTCTACCAAGGGGTACAATGCCGGTCCAAAGGCGACCCCGTCCTGTACATCAGCGATCCGGAAGGGATGGGGCGAGACCTGAAGAAGCAAACAATCGATGCCATTAATGCGGTGAACCAAGAAGAATACAACAGCTATGGTGATCCGGAAACGTTAGCACGTATTGCACAGTATGAGATGGCGTTTAATATGCAGGTTGCAGTACCTGAGGTGATGGACATCGACAGTGAGCCGGAATATATCCATGAACTCTATGGTACGGAACCGGGAAAGGAGTCGTTTGCGAATAACTGCTTGCTGGCACGCAAACTGGTAGAGCAGGGGGTGCGCTTCGTGCAACTGTTCGACTGGGGTTGGGATAGCCACGGGACGAGCGCCCGGGAGGCCATCGATGTTGGTTTCCGCGACAAGTGCAAAGAGATAGACCGGCCGATGACGGCATTGCTGATGGACCTGAAACAGCGTGGCTTATTGGATGAAACGCTGGTTGTGTGGGGAGGCGAGTTTGGACGCACGCCCATGCAAGAGAACCGCGACGACAAAGATATGCCGTTCCTGGGGCGGGATCACCATACCGACGCGTATACCGTTTGGTTGGCTGGAGGTGGGATAAAACCCGGTGTAAGCTACGGCGAAACCGACGATATCGGCTTTAGCGGGATCGGCGGCCGGACGTCGGTTAACGACTTGCATGCCACCATGCTGCACCTGCTGGGTTTTGATCACGAGCGCTTGATCTATGAATTCCAAGGGCGGCCATTCCGGCTCACCGATGTGGGCGGGGAGTTGATCAGCGCCATTGTTTAAGAGGCGCGGTTAGAAAGATGAAAAAGATCAGAAAGATGCACAAAGTTGTTTTGTCAGTCATATGTTTATGTTCAATGATGGTATTGAAAGCACAGGAACATACCAAACCCTTACAGGTCAGTTTTTTCTGTACGAACTGGGGAATGAGCGAAACGTGGGAGGCGTTTTGTAAGCGGGTGAAAGCTGCAGGGTTCGATGGTGTGGAGACGTGGTTGCCGGCCGAAGATTCCGAGAGGAAAGAGATGGAAGCAGCACTGGAAAAATACGGGCTGGAGCTTATCTTGCTGAGCGCTGGCAACGGCAATACGTTTGATGCATATTTGGAAAATTTCACCGCCAACCTAAAGCGTGCGGTCGCCCAGCGCCCTCGATTGGTCAATTGCCATACAGGTAAGGATTACTTTACGTTTGCCCAGAACGAAGCGTTGATTGATGCGGCTACGGCTATCAGTAAGGAAAGTGGTGTTGAAGTAGTACATGAAACCCATAGGGGTCGTTTCAGCTTTGCGGCCCATATTACGAAATCGTATCTTGAAGGCCTGCCTGATTTATCGCTTGCGCTGGATATTTCGCATTGGTGCAATGTACATGAGTCGATGCTTGGTGATCAGCAAGAAGCGGTCGAACTGGCCCTGTCGCGCACCCGGCATATCCATGCGCGGATAGGGCACCCACAAGGACCCCAAGTGAACGATCCTAGGGCCCCCGAGTGGAAAGACGTTGTACAGCAACACCTGCAGTGGTGGGACCGTGTGGTTGAACATCAACAACAGCAGGGGAATACGACGCTGACGATTACCTCCGAATTTGGGCCGCCTACCTATATGCCGGTGTTGCCCTATACGCGCCAGCCGGTGGCCGATCAGTGGTCGATAAATAAATATATGTTTGAACAACTTAAAGCGAGGTACACCCAATAATGGAAAACGGTGGTGATTTGTTCTTGTTTCTGGGTCGGTGGCACCCCTTGTTGGTCCATCTGCCTATTGGGATACTGTTTATTTCATTTGTAATCGCGCTGGTTGCCAGGCGGCCAGCGTATTCAGGGCTTGCCCCAGCGGTCCCGTTCACATTATTCGTGGGGGCGATATCTGCTGTGTTTGCCAGTGTGCTCGGGTTCCTGCTCGCCAGCTTTGGCGGTTACGACAATCGCACGCTGGGGTTCCACCAATGGTTTGGAATCGCGGTGGCAGTACTGAGTATACTTGTGTGGTGGCTTTACCACCGCTTAGCCGAGCGGCGTGCAGGGATGAGGTCGTTGGTGAAATGGCGCTTTTCGATTTTTTGCATGTTGATGGTATTGTTGTGCGTAACAGGCCACTACGGGGGCACACTCACCCACGGGAAAGGTTATTTAACTGATGCGATGCCGCCGGCATTGGGCGGATTGTTTGGTATTGAGCAAGTGGAAGAGCCGTTTGTAATTGAGAACGTGCAAGAGGCAGCGGTATATGACGGGTTAATCCAACCCATTTTGGCTCGGCGCTGCCAAAGTTGCCATGGTGCGACGAAGCAGGAAGGCGGATTGGCACTGCATCAGCAGGCGAGTCTCCTTACCGGTGGGGATGGTGGAGCAGTAATTGTGCCCAGCGAACTCAATGAAAGTGAGCTTTATACCCGATTAACACTTCCCGTAGGTGACGAGAAGCGTATGCCGCCGAAGGGGCGCACGCCGATAACACCCGAAGAAATAGCGTTGATTGGGTGGTGGATCGAGCATGGTGCACCATTTGAAGGCTTGGTGGCCGATGTGGAGCAGCCAGAAGAGATAGCGACCATATTGGCGCAGTTGGAAGCAGGAAACGCAAAACAAGCTATGCCCGAGGCGCCTCCACTCGATGCCACTGCCGTGCAGCGGCTCGTGGAAAGAGGCATAAAAGTGATGCCAGTTGCACAGGGCAGCAATTACGTAATGATCAGTGCCATAAATGCCCCTGATTTCAACGATGAGGATGCCGAAGTCCTGGTTGACCTAAAGGACAATATTGTACAGCTTCAACTAGGCCGAACAGCAGTCACCGATGTGGGTATGGCACACATCGGTGAACTGACGATACTTAAAAAGCTTCATTTGGAGCATACCTTGGTCACCGACGAGGGGTTGAAAGCACTGGCAGCGTGCCTCCAGCTACAATACCTCAACTTATCATCGACCGCCATCGGGAATACGGGAATGGATTATTTGAAATCCTTGCCGGAACTGACCCACGTATATCTTTATGAAACTAAGGTTACGGGCGACGCGATTGCCGATATACAGCAATCGCAGCCCACATTGGTTGTTGACACGGGGGGATACGTGTTGCCGACCTCCTAATGACCCGAATATTAATTTAATTACACTTTGCTAGAATTTCTTTAGCAAGAGCGACTGTGATTGATAAAGTGGTTTCGGCATCGGCACTGAACTTGGTACGCAGTGAGAAAGACGCAGTACCCGCTAGTACGTTTAGCTCAAGGCCATAGTCCCCCCAAGTCCAATAGGCCCGGTCGCCCAATTGTTCCACACGCTTATAATCGAAGTCGAGCCGGGCATCGAGAAACTTATGGGCCTGCTCCAGTCCTGCCGGGTCGCCAGCATATTCGCGCTCCAAATTTTCGCGCATTTCTTTTACCTCGGCGTCAGACAACTTCCGGTACTCAATATCGAATAGGTCGATGACCGACTGTTGGCTATACAGTTCGAGCTCCTTCGCATTGTAGAAATGCAACTGCGTAAGTTCCGCCCGGTTTTTGTCGGGAGTCATGATTGTATGACCTAGCAATTCCATCTCCACATCGGGGCGGTCGCTGTTCCATGAGTAAGTGGCATTTCCGTACTGACCTTTCATTGCACTGACTTCTAGTTTATAGGTGGCTTCATCGATGTCAATGTGCTTGCCGATATCTGCTTTCGTGAGTAGTTTTTCGTACTGGTAATCGAAGTTTTGAAGGCAGGAGCCGAGTTTGTCATTCCACTTCGGTCCAGTGTCGCTTTTCGAGCATGCGGCCAGCAGGCCGAAAGCAGCAAATAAAAAGAGTATTTTTTTCATCAGAATATGTTTAAATCATTTATTTGTTTATCAATC
>NZ_JAMXAY010000023.1:0-35016 GCF_025460835.1 Parapedobacter soli
ACAGCTACCCCCTAAACTCATTTATTCTAATGCATAATCCGGGTTGAAATAAGCAATTATCCATTTGCGATGAGTTTGGTTGTAAATAAACGACAATTCACCCACCTTGTCATCGATAAGTATGGTAGCTATTGATTAGTATCTTAACTTGTATGACGAAGGTCGGATGTATTCGCTCCGCATCACACCTCTACGTTAACCAATACTGACTGTATTTTATCATTAATCATATTTAAAATAAGTGTAAACCCCACATTTCAGCTTCGATTCCCCTGTTTTTTTCTCATAATGACTGTTTTTTATCATAAGTATTCATGAGCGACGTGCACGGCCACTCAGACATTCTTTTGGGTTATTTGCGTTTTTTATCTTTGTCGGTCTAAGATCATGTCGATAGACCTCTCACATATCACGCTTCCGATTATGGAAATCGTGCCGCAATTGCGCAAACAGTTGGCTATACACACCTGTGCGATTGTCGGCTCGCCGCCGGGGGCTGGAAAAAGCACCATTATACCACTTGCGCTGTTAGGTGAGCCGTGGCTTCAAGGGCGAAAGATCGTGATGCTTGAACCACGCCGCTTGGCAGCGAGCAGCATTGCCCACCGCATGGCTGCACTACTCGGTGAAAAGGCGGGCGGAACAGTAGGCTATCGTGTCCGTTTCGAGAATCAAACGTCGTCACGAACCCGGATAGAGGTAGTTACAGAAGGGATCCTCACCCGCATGTTACACCGCGACAACGCCTTGGAAGATGTCGGTGCGGTTATTTTCGATGAATTTCACGAACGACGGCTGCACACCGACCTATCGATAGCGCTATGCCGTGAAAGCCAGCAAGTATTACGTCCCGATCTACGCCTGCTCATCATGTCGGCTACCTTAGATATCGCAGCACTTGCTGACCTGCTTAATGCACCGGTAATACAAAGTCGAGGCCGTATGTACCCGGTATCCGTTATCCACACGGAGGACACCCATCCGGAAGACTTGGCTGACGAATGTGCCCGTACAATCATCCTGGCATGGCGAGAGCAACAAGGCGATATCCTTGCTTTCCTGCCCGGCGAAGCTGAGATACGGGCGTGTGAGCACCTGTTACGCCACAACGCCATAGGTGCCGCCATCCATCCGCTATACGGACAATTATCGCTTACCGAACAACATGCTGCCATTCAGCCGGATAAGACAGGACAACGAAAAATCGTACTAGCCACCTCCATCGCCGAGACCAGTCTCACCATTGAGGGTATCGGCGTGGTGGTCGATTGCGGATATACGCGCACCATGATCTACGACTCCCAATCTGGTCTATCGCGACTGAAAACCGTGCGTATCTCGCTGGACGCTGCCGAACAACGGGCGGGCCGCGCCGGGCGCTTAGGGCCAGGCACCTGCTACCGGATGTGGTCGCGTGCCACCGAGCAACGTATGGAAGCTTACAGGACGCCCGAAATACTGCAGGCCGACCTGACCTCACTCATGCTCGATACCGCCAAATGGGGGCTGCAGGACGTAACACAGTTGGACTGGATTACGCCACCACCTGAAAGCAGTACAGCCCGAGCGAGTAGTCTACTGCACACGCTCGGCGCCCTGCAAGACCAAAAAATAACACCCCACGGCCGCGATATACATGCTTTGCCCTGCCACCCTCGTCTGGCCCATATGCTACTAATAAGCAAGACCTTCAACCAAGCCGGACTCGCTACCGATTTAGCTGCGCTACTCGAAGAGCGCGACCCGCTCGGACGCGGTGTGGGTATCGACATCAACCTCCGGGTCGAAGCATTACGCAGGCACCGGCTGCATTACAAACAGGGCAAGCGGTTCGACAATATCGAAAAGATTGCCCTCTCCTACCGTAAGTTACTTACTGTTGACGTTGACAACGGTATGGTCAATCCACATGCCACTGGACACCTACTCACTTTTGCTTACCCCGAGCGGATTGCCCAAGCGCGAAACGATGGCCGCGGTACATTCAGGCTAGCAAATGGCAAACAGGCGGCAACACCGCCGGGCGACGACCTTGCCAACGAACCATGGCTGGCAATCGCTTCGCTAGATGCAAGGGGAAGTCTGGGCAAAGTATTCTTGGCATCAGCCGTTGATCCGGCAGATCTGATGGCGCGGGCTAGCGAGACGGAACGTATTGTATGGGACACAAAAAAAGGAGGTATCGTCGCTACGAAAGACATGCGTATCGGCCACATTACCTTACAGTCTACGCCACTTTCCTTACCCACGAAAGAGGCTGTGATGCCCGTACTATTTGAAGCCATCCGTACCGAGGGAGCACAGCTGATCCCTTTTCCCGACGAAGTGGTGCACTGGCAAAACCGATTAGGTAGCTTACGGAACTGGCACCCGAATTATGGATGGCCCGATGTGACCACCACGACCCTCCTGCAGCAGCCGGAACAGTGGTTAGCACCTTACCTCTCCGGTATCCGTAAAGTCGATGAATTAAAGAAACTGGATGTCCTTGATATACTCACTCACAGCCTGTCCCACGAGCAAAGGACAGCTTTGAATCGGCTTGCTCCCGCAACAATCGAGGTACCCAGCGGGTCGACCGTCAGATTGCAATACTCTCCCGTTGGCGCCCCTCCTGTCCTAGCGGTACGCTTGCAGGAAGTGTTTGGGTTGCTGGATACCCCATGCATCAACAACGGCCAAACACCGGTAGTATTACATCTTCTCTCGCCCGGATTCAAGCCCGTACAAGTGACCACAGACCTCCGTAATTTTTGGCAAACCACTTACTTTGAGGTACGTAAGGAACTCAAGCGGCGCTACCCCAAGCACGCTTGGCCTGAGAACCCGCTTCTGGCCACCGCTATACGTGGTGTCCCCAGAAAGTCATCGGTTTCTAAAAACATACCGCGTTAGGAAATTCTCACATCCACATGCAGGGATATCTGAGAAATAGAAGTCACCCACGTCTTCAGTAACGATGACCTCGCACGCTGCTTGCAGAGCTGCATAATATTCTAGGCCATCTTCAAAATCGTGGATGCGCTTGTCGTCTATGACCCGCATCACCGTATCCGCATCAGCACCGGCGATTTCCAAATGGGATACCAACAGTTCGATCTTGGTCCGCGCTAAGGCCGTGCCGGATTTTTTTTCCGCAAAATAAAAGGAAATAGCTAAACACAGTGGAGAGGTGACCAACGTGAAGCCTTTGCGCTCCCCTAAGCTCAACACCTTCGCCGCGTAGCTAAACAAAGGATATTCCTTATTCAGCACTGCAATCAATACATTGGCGTCAAGGAATATCTTCATTTCCGGGTGGCAAGGTACTCGTCTTTTAAGGCCTTGCGGCTGCGCGGCGAACGTTGATATTCAACTTTCCCTTCGGATAGCATATTCACCCAATCGGAAATGGGAAGCTCTTCAAGACTTTCATATGATTTGTGCGCGAGCTGCCTGTAAATAAATTCGGTGAGCCTTGATAAACTGATGTGATGAGCTTCAGCGAAAGCTTTGGCTTGCTCTACGACGTGCTTATCAAAAGAAAGGGTTATTTTGGCATCCATGTTTTACCTCCATTTCGGGTTTATATACGACAAAGATAATAATTTTATACGTATATCCAGCAAAGCATCTCCATTTTAACTCAATTTTCGCGCCGGCGTTTGGCTCATGGTTTATCAACGAGATTGCGATTTTTTTTTAAATTTGCCTTACATCAATGATAAACATACATGGGAAACGCGAAAAAAGGCCGTGTTGCCATCATCATGCTTGCGGGGCTGGCTATTTTGGGCTGGCAGTTGTTCTCTACATTTGGCGGCACCGGGCTGTCGGATCAAGAGATAAGGGAATTAAAAACAGACGGCGTTAAAGGCACTGCCATACTCACAGCCATTGAACGCACCGGGACGATTGTCAACAGCATCCACCAATATGCATTTACATTCGATATCAACACGGATTCGACGCAAGCATTTAGCCACACGGAGAAAAAGTTGATTGACCCAATTTACCTGTCGAGCATCCAAATCGGCATGGTTATCCCTGCGTACCTATCGAAAGACAACGAAAAGGTCTGGATAGATTGGGAAGATGCGGGCATAAAAGATGCGTACTGATTACGCCATGATTAAAGCACACCTCCGTAATGACTAGTTAGATGAGACCATTTGCATTAATTATACTCCTCGTCTTACCTACGATAGCTTCTGCTCAGCAACCCGGCTACCGTATGGTTGCCGATTTTTTCCGATCATTAAAGGACGCCGTCGAACAAACCGACACGACCGACCTTAAACGGCTCGTTTATCCATTTAAAGACGAAATCGAAGATATGCAGGCGGCCATGATTGAAAACATGCTCAACGGCAACCCCAACCAACGTGGAGATGGCGCTTTCTCGATGGCTGCGCTCGATACCCTGATTGCGCATCATCTTTCGGCCATCAAGCCTATCCACCGGGATCTATACACCCAACTGGCCACGGATCGGATCTTCGGCACGGTCATCAGCCGCTACAAACAAAAACGGGTCTGGATCATGGACCTCCGCAACGTGCACATCATCCTGCTGGAGAAACGCGGCAAACTACAGCTTTTTTTCTGGGAAAACCTAAACAACCTGCTCCATCCCAGCGCGACGTAAGCAAAACCGGCATACGAGCTGCAAAATGCAATGGATTTTAGTAGGTTTTCCGCTATAAAAATCGTTTCTCAGCGGCAGCGGAGATTGCTTTTTTTATTAACGCGGTTATAATTGTATATAAAAGCAACTTTATCTAAGTTTGAACCGTTTTCAATACGGCAGTTTTCACAATGCCCACAAAAACACGAGATCCATGGACAACCCACTTTTGCAGCCATTTGCCACGCCGTTTGGCGCCGTACCCTTCAACACGATTGAAGCCCAGCATTTCAAACCTGCCATCCACCGGTTGATTGCAGAGGCCAAGAAGGAAATCGAACGCATTGTTGACAATCCCGAACCCGCTGACTTCGACAACACCATTGCCGCTATGGAACGGGTGGGTAAAGCGCTCGATATCGCCGCCGCCACGTTTTTCAATCTCGACGCTGCCGAGACTACCGACGAAATCCAGCAACTCGCACAGGAACTTTCACCAGTATTGGCGGAATACAACAACGATATCATGCTGAACGAACGGCTGTTCAATCGAGTGAAAGTAGTACATGACGAAGTGGAGCCGGCCAGGCTGACTCCCGAAGAGGCACGGCTGCTTGACAAAACCTACCGGGGGTTTGTACGGAACGGTGCAATGCTTTCCGGTGAGCACAAGGAAGAGCTGCGGGACATCGACAAGCAACTGGCTACCCTGACAACGAAATTTTCGCAGCATGTCTTGCAGGAGACCAATGCCTATCACTTGCATGTACAGGACGAGTCGCAGCTGGCGGGCCTTCCCGACTCCATCATTGCGGCCGCAAAAACAGCTGCCGAGAAGCGCGAACTGGACGGTTGGGTATTCACGCTGCATTTCCCCAGCTACGTACCGTTTATGAAATACGCCGACGATCGTTCGTTGCGCCAAGAACTGTATATGGCCTATGCAACGCGGGCCTTTAAAGACAACGAACACAACAACGAGGATATCGTGCGCCATATCGTTAACCTGCGCCACCGCCGGGCGCACCTGCTGGGGTTCGGCACCCATGCCGATTTTGTCTTGCAGGATCGGATGGCCGGTTCACCCGCCGCGGTATTGGATTTCCTGGACAACCTGCTCGCTAAGGCCAAGCCATTCGCACAACGCGAAGTGGATGAATTGCGGAAGCTTGCTGTAACAGACGGCATCAGCGAACTGATGCCTTACGACCACGCATACTATGCCGAAAAATTGCGGGAAGCAAGATTCAACCTCTCCGAGGAAGCACTGAAGCCATATTTCCCACTGCCGCGTGTGCTCGACGCCGCATTTGACGCCGCAGGCCGGCTATATGGGCTCTCTTTCAACACACGCGCTGATATCCCCACCTACCATCCGGAAGTGACCGTCTATGAAGTACTCGAAAACGGCCAGCATAAGGCGTTGCTTTATGCCGACTGGCACCCACGTGAAGGCAAGCGGGCTGGAGCTTGGATGACAGTCTACCGGGGGCAATGGATAGAAAACGGCCATCAGATACGGCCCCATATCTCTATCGTGTGTAACTTTGCGCGACCCGTGGGTGACACCCCTTCCCTACTCACTTTCAATGAAGTAACCACGCTTTTCCACGAGTTTGGCCATGCCCTGCACGGTATCCTTGCAAATACGGTATACGAAAGCCTTTCCGGCACGAACGTATACTGGGACTTTGTGGAGTTACCCTCACAGTTTATGGAAAACTACTGCTACGAAAAAGAGTTCCTGCAGTCGTTTGCACGTCATTACCAAACCGACAAGGTACTGCCCGATACGGAGATCGACAAAATTGTGGCTGCTGCCAACTTTATGGAAGGATATCAAACCGTCCGACAACTGAGTTTCGGCTTGCTGGACATGGCCTATCACACCGGCAAGCTGACCGACAATACATCCATCGAGCAGTTTGAGAAAACCACCGTGCGTGATACGCAGCTCTACCCCGATGTCCCAGGCACGGCGCAGAGTCCATCCTTTTCGCATATTTTTGCTGGGGGGTATGCTGCAGGATATTACTCATACAAATGGGCCGAGGTGCTTGATGCTGATGCTTTTGCCTACTTCAAAGAAACAGGAATATTCGATGCCAATACTGCAGCCAAATTTAAAGCCCTATTAAGCCAAGGAGGCACAGTAGATCCCATGGAGCTGTATGTCCGGTTCCGAGGCCGAAAACCACAACCGGAAGCCCTGCTGAAACGGGCTGGGCTTATTACGTCGTAGCAGTTTACAAGCTTATATTCCATGAGAACCGGATTAGTCATCGTTGCATTGTTCGCCGTGATCGCAATGCTGGCTTACCGGCCAGAATACCCAACGCGGGCCGAACAAATGACGGATTCAGCTACGAAATCGGCAGATTCCTTGCGATCAGGGGCACAGCTGGCCGCTCGGTATTGCGGACTTTGCCACCGTTTCCCCCAACCTTCACTGTTGGATAAACGCACATGGACGGAAAGTGTCTTGCCGAACATGGGGCAGCGGCTTGGTATACGTATAGACGGCTACGATCCATATGAGGGCATCGAATTAATCGAGCGCCCTATACTTCGTGCATTGAACAGTTATCCGGAAGAACCGATGTTAGCCATGGGCGATTGGGAAAAAATAGTTCAATATTATAAACAAGAGGCTCCCGCACGGCCATTACCTCAAGCAGCACACCGCCCGATCAGACAACAATTACCCCTATTTGACGTCAAGAGGCTATCGTTTGACGAAAAGCCCATGCCTCAAATCAGCATGCTCCGATACAACGCAGCCTCCCGCCAATTGTACGTGGGCGATGCACAGCATATGCTATACATTCTAGACAACAGGTTCGCTTTTCAATCGGCTTGGACATTGGAAAGTGCCCCCGTCGCAGCGGATTTTCCCGAAAATGCACCACCCCGTTTATTAACCATCGGCAGCTTCACCCCGTCAGACCAACAACGGGGACGACTGTTTTCTTTGGATACAGCCGGCACCTCCCCATCGATATCATCGGTCAACATTCCCGCTTTATCGCGACCGGTATATTTTGCCAGTGCAGACCTCAACACTGACGGGAAAGAAGACCTAGTAGTATGTGGCTTTGGAAACCATACAGGCAAACTATCATGGTACGATGGTGCTGACCCCCACAAGGAGCATGTGCTGAAAGCGATGCCGGGTGCGTTAAAAGTAGAGGTAGGCGATTTCAATACAGATGGCCTACCCGACTTGATGGTGCTAATGGGGCAGGCGTGGGAGCAGCTTTCCATTTTTTACAATTTGGGTAACAGCAATTTCCGTGAGGATGTGGTACTCCAGTTCCACCCTGCCTTTGGAGCCAGCTCATTCGAACTCTCGGATTTCAACGAAGACGGCTATCCAGACATCCTATTAACCAATGGCGATAATTGGGACTACTCACGTATCAACAAAAACTACCATGGTATACGCATATACTTAAACAATGGCAACTACAGTTTCTCCGAATGCTGGTTTTTCCCCCTTTACGGTGCGTCTAAGGCAATGGCGAGCGATTTCGACGGCGATGGCGACTTAGATATTGCAGCGATTTCGTTTTATGCCGACAAAGACGAGCTCCAAAACGGATTCATCTATTTTGAGCATATCCAGGACCCAAACAAACCGCAGTGTCCAGAGTTTGTCCCTCATGCATTGCCCGATGCTATATATGGTAAATGGCTCACCATGGAGCTTGCCGATTTCGACGGCGACGGAGACATTGATATTGTATTGGGTTCATATTTACACAACCTCGCCGAATTGAGCCTCCTCAGCAACCACGGTGCTTCGACGTTCCCGCAGCTATTGGTGCTGACCAACCGACTGGATAAACCGAAACGCTAGGTGCAAGGGCACCCAGGTGATTTTTTTTACTTACTTTTGCCGCATAGTTGAATTGAAATCATGAGCGACCGTTCCAAAAAGATTTTCCTCGCAATTTGCATTATCTTCCCCTTTTTGCTGTACTGCTTTTATTATTACAGCCAAATGTTCAAAAACGCACCTTTCCGCTTTGCAGACTTCGAATCAATTGTACTTAAATATGGTGATGGCGACAACCTCATCAATCAGTTTAATTCCAAAACCGGCGTCTATCAGTTTGTAAATGTGCGAGATTCAGTAATCGTCGATACCGTACGGCTACGCAAGGACGACTTGCAATACCTGCACGGAAAAGCAACGCAATTGGGCTTTTGGAACCTACCGGACGATATGACTAGTGGGGCACCTGACATGACAGAGCCTGTAGCCCGATTTTACCTGCAATTCAATTACAAAGAAAAGAGTAAAGAAGTAACGCTCGATGCGGATTTCGACGGCAATACAAAAATGCGGGATGTTGCCAAAACCATGGTAGACGAGACGATGCGGGTACTCCAGGATGCCCGTTCGCGTTGACAGCCAGCTACACTACCCGTAGCTCTGCTTAACCGGCACCGGTACATCGGCATCAGCCCTGGGCGATGACAATCCCAGACTTCGCACATCATCAGCTGCCGGCGCCTCGAAGACCTCCAGTCCGAAGAATTTGACAGATGCCAACAGGTGGTCGAAAATATCGGCCATTGTATTTTCGTAGATTGCCCACTTGGTATTTGAAACATACATGTAGAGCTGTATAGGCAAACCATACTGCGTGGGCTCGAGCTGGCGGACGACCATCGTATATCCCTTGTGAATCAATGGATGCTGGGCGGTATACAGGGTAATGTATTGGCGGTACAACCCTACGTTGGTCATCTTCCGACCATTCACCGGCATCGTCGGATCAGCACCGCTATCTTCATTATATTGCTCGATTTCTTTCTGCCGCTTCTCGATAAATGGCTTCAGCAGCTGAATTTTCTTGAGGTGTTCTATTTCGTCTTTCTCCAGGTAGCGTATCGTCGATATTTTGATACTGATCGACCGTTTGATACGGCGCCCGCCAGCACTATGCATACCTCGCCAATTTTTAAACGAATCCGTGACGAGGTAATGGGTGGGAATCGTGGTAATGGTCTTGTCCCAATTCCTAACCTTGACCGTATTGAGGTTGATCTCCAGCACATCTCCATCTGCGTTGTATTTTGGCATCTCAATCCAATCACCCACCCGCACCATGTCATTGGTGGAGACTTGAATACTGGCTACAAAACCCATAATTGTGTCCTTAAACACCAAGAGCAAAATAGCCGATGCCGCTCCCATGGCTCCAAGAAATGCCCACGGGGATTTACCTGTTACCAAGGAAAAAATGATAACACCCGCAATGAAAAACATAAAGATAACGACCACCTGGAGATAGCTGTCAAGCGGTTTGTCTTCAAATCCTTTCTTAGTACGCAGGTAATCACGCACAGACCGAAACAATGCCCTGAACAGCATCACCCATACGATAACTAAGATAATATCAAAAAAAGTACGTACGGGACCTACCCACTCTGGAAAGCCAGCGAAGATAACGGGGATGAATTGTGTAGAAATAGAAAGGGGTATCAGCCGCGCCAGCTGGGCCATTGCCCGATTGTGCACGAGGTGATCATCAAACTTTGTTTTCGAACGCTTGGCGAAAATAGCCAATACATTGACAAGGAGCTTGCGGAGTACATAATAAACGATACTGAACACGATAACGAATAGCCCCAGCAATACAAACAGATTGACAATATCTGCCTGCTCAGCGGGCACACCCCAGCCAACAAGTGTATTGTAAGTCCACTGATAAATAATATTCGTCGAATTAGCTACCGTATGTACTTTCATAAACTGCATTGATTTGGACGGTGAAAAAAGAGGATGTGATGAGCGGCAAAGTTAAGGATTCTTAAGGAATAACAAAATCACGCCACCAGTCCTCCGCCCATCAACTGCAAGCCATCCATCGCCAGTGCCTCATCACTCCAAAAAACTTTATAGAATCACCTAAAAAATTCGTAATTTCGCATGCGCAACTAGTGGATGTAGACATAATCCTCGTTGTGCCTTTTGATTTAAGAACGGTAAACATATAATGGCTGAAGAAACAGAAAACGGCAACAACCTCGTTCCGGCGAACGACCGGATTATCCCCATCAACATCGAAGACCAAATGAAATCAGCATACATCGATTATTCGATGTCTGTCATCGTATCACGTGCGTTGCCCGACGTGCGAGATGGCTTGAAACCGGTTCATCGCCGAGTGCTGTATGGTATGCTCGACCTGGGGGTGACAAGCGGCAAGCCCTATAAAAAATCTGCACGTATCGTGGGTGACGTATTGGGTAAATACCACCCCCACGGTGACTCATCTGTATATGATACGATGGTGCGCATGGCCCAGGAATGGAGCTTGCGATATCCGTTGGTTGATGGACAGGGTAACTATGGGTCGGTCGACGGAGACCCCCCGGCAGCCATGCGGTATACAGAAGCACGACTAAAGAAGATCGCCGAAGAGTTACTCTCAGATATCAACAAAAACACCGTTGACTTCCAACCTAATTTCGACGACTCTATCGAAGAGCCAACCGTACTCCCCACACGTATCCCTAACCTTTTGGTAAACGGAGCGTCAGGGATCGCCGTAGGTATGGCCACCAATATGGCCCCTCACAACCTTTCGGAGGTGATAGACGGCATCATCGCATATATCGATAAACGTGATATTGAAATCAGTGAGTTGATGCAATACATCAAAGCTCCCGATTTCCCAACTGGTGGCATTATCTATGGGTATGCCGGTGTGCAGGACGCATTCCAAACGGGTCGTGGCCGGGTGGTCATGCGGGCTAAAGCCGAAATAGAAACCACCAAAACCGGACGTGAGCAAATTATCGTAACCGAGATACCTTACCAGGTGAATAAATCGGACATGATTAAGCGGACAGCCGACCTCGTTAACGAGAAAAAAATCGAGGGCATTTCGGAAATACGCGACGAATCCGACAGGCATGGAATGCGGGTCGTCTACGATATAAAACGCGATGGAAACGCCTCTATCGTGCTCAACAACCTATACAAATACACCGCCCTACAAACCTCTTTCAGTGTAAATAATATTGCGCTGGTGCACGGCCGCCCCATGCTGCTTAACCTCAAGGATATGATTATCTACTTCGTAGAACATCGACATGAGGTAGTAGTTAGGCGCACGAAATTTGAGCTGGCCGAGGCCGAAAAAAGAGCGCATATCCTTGAAGGTTTGCTCGTAGCGCTCGACCACCTTGATGAAGTAATCAAGCTTATCCGTGCATCGGAGACACCCGATGATGCCCGTACAGGTTTGATGGAGAAGTTCGGCTTATCCGATATACAGGCAAGGGCGATACTCGATATGACCCTGCGCCGTCTAACCGGACTGGAACGTGACAAAATCAAAGAGGAGTATGCCGAATTAATGAAAACCATCGAATACTTGAAAGCAGTGCTCGAGGACGAAGGCCTCCGAATGGGTATCATCAAAGATGAACTTAGTGAAATAAAAGAGAAATACGGTGATGAGCGGCGGTCCACCGTCGTGCACTCGGCAGAGGACATGCGCATGGAGGATTTCATCGAAGATGAGGAAATTGTAATCACTATCTCACATGAAAGCTACGTAAAACGCACTCCTCTGAGTGAATATAGAAGGCAGGGTCGTGGCGGAAAGGGAGCAAAAGGCACCAATACCCGGGAGGAAGACTTCACCGAGCATATCATCACGGCATCGGCACACAACTACATGTTGTTCTTTACCGAGGCCGGGCGCTGCTTCTGGCTACGGGCATTTGAAATCCCTGAGGGTAGCCGTACCTCACGCGGCAGGGCCATTCAGAACATCATCAATATTCCGAAAGAAGAGAAAATAAAGGCCTACATCAAGGTGACAAACCTCAAGGACCAAGAGTACCTTGAGAACAATTTCATCATCATGTGTACGAAACGGGGCACCATTAAAAAGACGTCGCTGGAGGCATACTCACGGCCGAGGGCGAATGGCATCAATGCCATCAACATCAATGAGGGTGACCAGCTGCTGGAAGCTTGCCTGACAGACGGCAACAGTGAGATCGTTATGGCCCTGAAGTCTGGAAGAGCTATCCGGTTCAACGAGTCTACCGTCCGCCCTATGGGGCGCACGGCAACCGGTGTCCGCGGCATCACCCTTGCCGGACCAGACGATGAAGTAGTTGGCATGATTAGTGTTAATAATTCGGATGTTACCGTACTTGTCGTTTCCGAAAAGGGCTACGGCAAGCGGACGGATATTGAAGACTATCGGGTAACCAATCGTGGCGGAAAAGGCGTAAAAACCATTAACGTCACCGAAAAAACTGGTAAATTGGTAGCCATTAAAGGCGTGACAGACAACGATGACCTGATGATTATCAACAAATCCGGCATCGTCATACGGATTGCGGTAGATGAGCTACGTGTGATGGGAAGAGCTACGCAGGGCGTGCGGTTGATTACCTTGAATGATGATGACGAGATCGCGTCTATAACAAAGGTGGAGCGCGAAGAAGAAGATGAGATTGAAGAAGGAGAAAACCAAAATCATAGTGAAAACACCGGTGAAAGCGAAAATAACATTACAGGTGATACTTCACCGTCTGATGAAGAATAGTAGTCGGGCAGCAACGATTGTGGTATTGCTGCTGGCCGTTGGTATATCGCCAGCACTTTCCCAGTCCAACCTCAAAGAAGGCAACAACAGTTTTGCTCGATACACGAAGTCAAAAGATTTTAAACAGTTGGAAACCGCGAGGAAATTTGCTGACGAAGCATTTAAGACAAAGCGTGATTCTACAAACTTCAGGAATATCCTGCTTCGCGGCATGGTATATAGTACATTGGCAGTGGTTGATTCGAACCGTACGCAAAAGTACCCGTCTGACCCTATCGATATCGCATTGTCGGCACTCAGGCGGCTGACCAACAGACCTGTCGACCTTGAGTACGAGCCGCAGATCGACTATATACGCCGTTCGTTGTCTAAAGCATACCTTATCCAGGCGAACCGGGCTGTGGCCAGTGAAAACTACCAACAGGCGTTCCAGCACTACCAGAAGGTTGATTCAATCAGCGGGGGTGCCATCGATGTCCGGCACAACCTCGCCGTCTTAAGTTTAAGATCGGGAAATACGGAAGATGCCATCAAAAGGTACAAGAGCCTTACTGCCCAATCTGAAACGGCTTCACCTACTTATATCCTTGAGCTCGCTCAATTATATGTCAAGCAGGGGAACAATGAAGAAGCACTGAATACGCTCATCAGAGGAAGGCAGTTGTTCCCTGACAACAAGGAGGTACTCTTTACATTGATCAACACCTACATGGCCGACGAGGCCTATGCGGCCGTTGTTCCGTTGATAGACGACGCCATTGCCCATGAACCAGAAAATGTAGGCTTAAATTACATTGCTGGCTATGCGAATGAGATGGAAGGTAACAGCGAGGCAGCAAAAAAATACTACGAAAAAGTCATTGGCCTAGATGCCAATAACTTTGAAGGAAACCTGGAACTCGGGTTGTTATATCTGAAGCAATACATCTCACAGCCTGATAATGCGGACTTGCAGCGTAAAGCGCAGGAATACTTGTTGAAGGCAAATCAGATCCAACCCTCTGAAGTCAACACGTTGAAGTCGCTAGCGGTGCTATACGACCAATCCGGTGATATTCTCCAACTAGAACGAGTAAATAACATATTAAATCAACTCACAATAAACTAGAATCATGAAAGTGAAATCGATTTTACTAGGCATGCTGGTGATAGCCTCTTCCGCGGCCTTTTCACAAACCAGCAATTTGAGAAAGGCAAAAGCCAGCTACAACAAATTCAATGAGGTGAAGTCTATCGGAAGCTCTGCGCTAGGTGCAACCGACTTGGTATCCGCGAAAGAGGCGCTGGAAAAAGCCATCGAGCATGAGAAAACAAAAGATTTAGCCGAGACCTGGACATATTATGCGCTTGTAAATGCTGATCTTGCGTTGCTAGACTCAACTGACGCAGCCGAAAAATATATTCAGGCTGCTACCGATGCACGCGAAAAGGCACTAAGCCTTGACCAAGAAAAGGAACAGGCTCAAAACCTGAATATCCTTAACTCAATTGTCGCACAGTACGAACTGAACAGAGGTGTAAAAGCATGGGATAGCCAAGATTTTGTCGGCGCATACGATGCTTTTGATAAAGGTTTGGTATACCTCCCAGGTGACACCACCCTACTCTACTATTCAGGTTTAGCGGCCATTAATTCACAAGATTACGATAAAGCACTCGCGAAATATGTGGAACTCGTACCGATTGACAGTTTCTCTAACAATAGGCAAATCATACTGGACGTTTCCAGGCTATACCTCATGCAGGGTGACACAACGAATGCAATCAAATACGCAGGAATAGGCACCAGCAAATACCCTGACGATGCTGAACTGGCCACCCAAAATATCGAATTGAACCTGATGGCAGGAAATGAACAAGAAATCATCAATACCATTAATGCCCAGGTAGCCAAAGACCCCGAAAACGAGAACTTGCATTATTACCTGGGCATCGCATACAGCGAAATGGATGAAATAGAAAAAGCCGAAGCTGCTTACCGGAAGGCGCTCGACATCAATCCGGCTTACCTCGATGCAAATATCAACCTGGGTGGCTTAATCCTTAATAAGGGTATCGATCATTTCAACAAAACCAACAACGCAAGTCTTCCGCAAGCGGAATACGACGTCGAAATACAGAAAGCTTACGACATCTTTGATACCGCATTACCCTACCTGCAGAAAGCTGTCGACTTGGATGGTTCGTCATATTTAGCGTTGACCAATCTCAAAAAATATTGGGAAATTAAGGAAGACAAAGATAAAATCGCAGAACTGCAAGCCCGTATCGACGCGCTGCAATAAAATTTTCTATAGAAGAAACTACATTCGTACCGAGAGCCCCCGTTTGAAAAAGGCGGGGGCTTATTTTTTTATTATGATGTTCAGCGCTTGCTGATAGCCAGTTCCTTACCGATACGCTTGATCAGACCGGGGCCCTCGTAGATAAAACCGGTGTAAAGCTGCACCAAAGCTGCCCCTGCATCGAGCTTTTCAAGGGCATCTTCCGGACTGTGTATGCCTCCCACTCCAATGATAGGAAAAGCCCGTTTTGATTCTGTCGCTAAATGGCGGATCACTTCTGTGGCCCTGCTCCGCAGTGGCTTACCGCTCAGTCCGCCACCCTCCGCTACCAAGCGGCCGTGGCTCCGCAGCCCCTCCCTCGCTATTGTCGTATTTGTGGCTATCACACCGGCAATCTTCGTCTCCGTCACGATTTCAATGATGTCATCCAACTGGTCGTTGGTGAGGTCCGGTGCGATTTTCAGCAAGATCGGCCGGCTTATATCATTCTTCCGGTTGCGCTGCTGCAACGTATTTAAAATCTGTGTCAATGGTTCTTTCTCCTGCAGCGCACGGAGGCCCGGTGTATTTGGCGAACTCACGTTGACCACAAAATAATCTACTACGTCAAACAAGGTGTCGAAACACTTGATGTAATCGCTTACGGCCTCTTCATTTGGTGTCGACTTATTTTTGCCGATGTTTCCCCCGATGATGATACCTTGTCTGTCTTTCAATTGACTAAGCCGCATTGCCGCCACATCAACCCCTTGGTTGTTAAACCCCATACGATTAATCAATGCGTGGTCGTCAACAAGACGGAATAAACGCGGCTTGGGATTCCCCGGTTGCGGGCGCGGAGTTACCGTGCCGATTTCGATGAAACCAAAGCCCAACGCGGCCATTTCGGCTACATATTCAGCATTTTTATCAAATCCGGCTGCCAACCCGATTGGGTTCTTGAACCTAAGACCGAACACTTCCCGTTCGAGGCCGGGGTGCTCGTAGCCGTAGGCTGCCCGCAGCAACCGCTTACTGCCCCATAATCTGCAGAACGACCGTAGCCCCCCCGATACGACGCCATGCGCATTCTCAGGGTCGATTGAAAACAACAATGGTTTCACCAGTTTGTACATAGTCGCAAAGGTAGGTTTTAGATTGTAAATTGGTGCCCTTTGCTTGAAAAAACGTACTTTTGCACCCGGAATGATCGCGATAAATAACCTCACATTTGAAATCGGTGCGCGTGCGTTGTACGATGACGCGAATTGGCATATCAAGCCTGGCGACAAAACAGGGCTTATCGGCGCTAACGGAACGGGAAAAACCACCTTGTTAAAACTGATTGTGGGTGAGTACTCCCCTACCGCTGGTACCATATCGATGGCAAAAGACATCAAGATTGGATACCTGAACCAAGACTTGCTGTCTTACCAGTCAGACAAGAGTATCCTACATGTTGCTATGGAAGCCTTCGAACGGCAGAACCAACTGCTAGCCGAAATAGAACGGCTACTCAAAAAGTTGGAAACGGACTACTCCGACGATACCATACAAAAATTGAGCGACAAGCAAACCGAATTCGAAGCGCTGGACGGCTATAACATTGAATACCGTGCGCATGAGATCCTGGCGGGATTGGGATTCAGCGACAGCGACCAACAGCGCTCGCTTTCCGAATTTTCGGGCGGCTGGCGGATGCGTGTCATGCTCGCCCGGATATTGCTGCAAGCACCCGATATCCTGCTGCTCGACGAACCGACCAACCACCTTGACTTACCCTCCATCAAATGGCTGGAAGGCTACCTTCAAGCATTTGAAGGAGCAATCGTCATCGTATCTCACGACCGGTATTTCCTCGATAGAGTGGTTAGCACCATTGTCGAATCCAAACGTGGCAAACTTGTGCAATATGCAGGAAACTACTCGTTTTACTTAGAAGAGAAAGCCTTGCGCGAAGAAATACAAAGCAATCAATACAAAAACCAGCAAGCCAAGATTAAGCAGGAAGAGCGACTCATTGAGCGGTTCCGGGCAAAAGCTAGCAAAGCCAAAATGGTCCAATCGCGCATCAAAGCATTGGAACGCATGGAGAAAGTCAGCGACGTGGATGACTATAACCCTAGTGTGAACTTCCGCTTCAAATTCAGCAAGCAATCCGGCCGGCATGTCGCGCGGCTCGAAAATATAACCAAGTCGTATCCCGGCATCCCCATTCTGGAGGGAGCCGATGCAATCATTGAGAAGGGCGATAAAATAGCGCTCATCGGCGCCAATGGAAAAGGTAAGTCTACACTATTACGTATCGTAGCCAATGCCGACCGGGATTTTACCGGGAAATCCGAACCCGGTCATAACGTTACCCAAACGTTTTTTGCGCAGCACCAATTGGAAGCACTGCACCTGGATAACGAAATCTTGCAGGAATTGCAATTATTTGCACCCAAACACACGGAGACCGAATTACGCGCTATATTAGGATGCTTCCTCTTTACGGGTGACGACGCCTTCAAGAAAATAAAGGTACTCTCCGGTGGCGAAAAGTCGAGGGTAGCATTGGCAAAGGCACTCACAGCGGATGCAAACTTCCTGGTATTGGACGAACCTACGAATCACTTGGACATCCAATCGGTCAATATCCTTATCCAAGCACTTAAGCAATTTGAGGGAACGTTCATCGTTGTTTCACACGACCGCTACCTGCTGGATAACGTGGCCAATAAGATTTGGTACATTGAAAATCGGCAAATAAAAGAATACCCCGGCACATACCAGGAATATGAAGATTGGCAGGCTAAGCGGACGACGGATGATACTGTGAAAAAAGCAGCACCTAAACCGAAACCGGCAAAAACGGAAACAAAACAATCCACGGCAAAGAAAACACCACCTACCAAAGAGCGGGAAGTGAAAAAGCTCCACAAAGAGCTCGAGGTGATTGAAGAACGTATCTCACAGCTAGAGGAGAAGAAAACTGCCACTGAGGCGATGATGGCCGACGAAACAACGTATGCGAACCAAGCGAAACTGGAAGACGCCACGCAGCGTTATGACATGCTGAAACACGAATTGAGCGAGTTGCAACAACAATGGGAAAAATTGGCGGAAGAAATTATGGAAATTGATAGTTGACATGAAGAAGTTCTTGACACTGGCCCTCTTACTCCCCCTCTGTTTGGGGGCATTTGCACAAAAGAAAAAGAAACGGGCCACCCGCGAACGGACGCCGAAACAAGAACTGGTTTACGATAATATCAACTACCTGCCCGCCATAAAATCCGTCCGGTTACATCCGCTGGATGTTGAAAACGCCTTTCCCGTAATCGAGTTGCACAGCGACGACCAATTAACACTTTCGTTTGATGACCTGCGCGGCGACGTCAGAAACTTCTATTTCAGCATCGAACATTGCGGCACGGACTGGAAACCCAGTAGGCTATCGCCATTGGAATACGCAGAGGGATTCAATGAAGAGCGCATTTTAGACTATACCCCGTCAGTAACCACATTACAACCTTATACACACTACCGCGTGGACTTCCCGACGCGAAACACCCAGCCCAAAATAGCGGGCAATTACCTGCTAAAGGTTTATGAAGACGCCGATAAAAGCCGCTTGATCATCAGCCGGCGCTTTTATGTGTTGGCGCCGCTAATGACTGTATCTCCCCAGCTTGTCCCGTCGGTAAACGTGGCTAAGCGCAACAGCAACCAGAAAATCAACCTCAAAATCAACACAGGAGGGCTCACTGTAAACAACCCTTATCAAGACATCTCTATCCTGGTGATGCAAAATCAACGGCCAGACATCCAGCAACGGCTCACCACACCCCTTTTCGTCAGTAACAACGAGCTGACCTACAATGACAATAACACATTGGATTTTGGTGGCGGTAACGAATTCCGATACATCGATCTACGCAGCCTGCGCCTGGCTTCCGAGCGAATCGCTAACATCCGAATGGACACAGCCGTATATGTTACCCTCTTACCGGACCAAAATTATCGGGACGCATCTTATGCTTCCGTATTCGATGAAAACGGTAACTTTTTCATCCGAAACCAAGACAAGGCCAATGCCGACACAGAGTCTGACTATGCTTGGGTTACCTTTTCTTTGGAAGAGGATGCCCCCGAACCGGGTTCGGTGTACGTCGTAGGGGCGTTCAACAAATACATCCGGGACGACTCCAATAAAATGACCTATAACCCCGCAACGCAAACATGGGAATGCTCGCTGTTACTCAAACAGGGACTGTACGATTACGAATACGTGCGGGTTGATTCTTCCGGCTCGGTAGACGTATCGTTTGCCAGTGGCAATCACTTCGAAACAAACAACACCTATCAACTATTGGTGTACAACCGGCGGGCGGGGACAACCTGGGACGAGCTGGTTGGGTTTATAGAAATCAGCAACTAACCAAGGCCAACCGCTCCTGCAGCATACGTGACATACGGTTAAAATAACGTTTCTGCTTATAACCCATTACCCATTGCACACCGTGTATGGCATTGGTATGGAAAATCTCGTCGGCTTCCTTTAAAATATCAGGACTGATCTGCGCCTCAATAACCTCTATACCGCTGTCTAGCGCTAACTCTATGACTACCTTACGCATCACCCCATCTATGCAACCCTCGCTGATGGCCGGTGTGTACAGCTTCTTATCGTAACTGATGAACACATTGGAACTGAGCGACTCACACAGGAACCCCTCCTGGTTCAACAACAGCACGTCATCCAATCCATTCCTGGTACGGTACAGTCCAGCCATAACGTATACCAGCGCGTTCGATGATTTCAGTTTCGAAAGCTCGCTATACGGCTTCCTGAATTCGCTATATATATCGACAATCAAGCCCAGTTTCCGGTGCTTTATATCATCGGGATCAGCTTTGGAAACGGAGATAATGTAACATGCATTATTCTGTTGCGGGCTGTAAAGACCTCCCCCGCCGCGGTACACCTGGAGCCTCACCCGCACATGCTGGCCTTCCAGCCCATTACGCTTGATAAGCTCTGCGGTACGGGAACGGATAAAATGCGCATCTAACACCGTGGCCTGTTCGAGCTTCAGCATACGCATGCCCTCATGGAGCCTCACAATATGGTGCTGCAGAAACCGGATGTCGCCATCCATCCAGCGCATGGTCTCAAACACGCCATCGCCATATCGGAACGCCCTATTGTCGGCCGTCAGAATCGCTTCTTGCTCAGGTATAAAATTCGTGTTGAAATCTATAAAATGTACCGGCATCCACTCAACTTATAACGTAAAAAAATAAACGACTCGCAATGGTATTCCACATAGCAAGTCCCGTGCCGCTTATCCCTGTTCGCGTGCAGATACATAACCACGCCATTTTTCCAGACACAAGCGGAAATCATCCGGCAACGGCGTATGGAACGACATGGTCTTGCGGGTGGTGGGGTGCACGAAACCCAAGCTCTCGGCATGGAGCGCCTGGCGGGGCAGCAGTGCAAAACAATTCTCCACAAACTGTTTGTATTTGCTGAATACCGTCCCTTTCAGAATCCGGTCGCCACCGTACGCCGCATCGTTGAACAGCGGATGCCCGATCGATTGCAAGTGTGCCCGTATTTGGTGGGTCCGCCCGGTTTCCAGCTGGCATTCAATCAACGTCACGTAACCCAAGCGCTCCAAAACCCGATAATGGGTAACCGACCACTTCCCTTTCTCCTCATCGTCATACACCGCCATCACTTTCCGGTCTTTCGCACTACGGCCTATATACCCCGTAACGGTACCTCCTTCGGCGATATCGCCCCACACCAACGCAATATACTTGCGTGATATGGTGTGGTCGAAAAACTGCTTTGCCAAGAAAGTCAATGTCCAATCGTTCTTCCCTATGACCAACAGCCCACTCGTATCCTTGTCGATCCGATGCACCAACCCGGGCCGGCCGTCATTGCCAGGCAACTGCGGCAAGTTGGCAAAATGGTAGGCCAACGCGTTGACCAATGTACCGGTGTAATTGTTATACCCCGGATGTACCACCATGCCTGCCGGTTTGTTGACAATAAGCAAATCGTCATCCTCGTATGGGATATCCAACGGGATATCCTCCGGATAAATTTCCGTATCGCGGGGTGGATGGGGCAATACAACGGTAATGGTATCCGATGGCTTTACTTTGTAACTGGCTTTAATGGATGTCCCATTTACCAATACCGTACCAGCGGTTATCGCATGCTGGATCCGGTTGCGCGAGGCGTTCTCCACACGGTTCATTAGGAATTTATCGATTCGCAACAACGCCTGCCCCTTGTCTACCACAATGCGCAGATGCTCATACAAATCCTGCTCGTCCGAGTCCACCAATGCTATGTCGTCAGCCATTGCGCAAACATAAAAAAAAATTAGCAACCCTTAGCTACCGCTTTTTTTACCTAAATTTGCTCGCAAGCCGATGATACCATTCGATATTCATAGTCCTGTAGAGCCGCTTGATTTCCAGCTATTCAACGACAAGTCACTTACCGTACATATCAAGCGGGACGACAAGATCCACCCGTTTATTTCCGGCAACAAATGGCGTAAACTGAAATACATCCTCCAGTCGGCCCAACGAGTTGGAAAAACACATCTCGTAACGTTTGGCGGCGCCTGGTCCAATCACCTGTTGGCCATTGCCTGTGCCGGAGCGACATTCGGGTTTAAGACAACAGGATTTGTACGCGGGGAGCCGGTATCAAACCCGACCCTGTCTTTATGCAAAATATACGGTATGGAGTTACGATTTGTCAATCGGGCAAGTTATCGGGACAAACCGCTTCTGTATGCGCAATATGCTGCACATGTACCTACGGCCTATTTTGTGGATGAAGGGGGATATAGCACCGAAGGCGCCGCGGGCTGCGCGGAAATCATCGATGAACTACCGCGCCCCTACGACCATATTTTCTGTGCCTGCGGCACAGGTACTACCATCGCTGGACTGCTACACGGGTGCACCGAGCAGGGCTTGGGCACCCAACTCCATGGTGTTACGGTATTGGCCGGCGGTGACTTTATTCCGGCTGCCGTCCATGCGCTATATCCCGAAATGCCGTTGGAGCACCTGACTAGCCATACGGGGTACCACTTTGGCGGATATGCCAAGACAACGCCTACGCTCACTGCATTCATCAAGCAGTTCACCTCACAAACAGGGATCCTGATCGAACCCGTTTATACGGGAAAGTTGCTTTATAGTCTGTTTGATCTAGCCGAACACAATCATTTCAATCCGGGCTCAAGCATATTAGTCGTCCACACGGGTGGATTAACCGGTATTATGGGACTGCATGAACAGTTTGCCTGAAAAACTCAGCTTAATGCGTTTAAACCCTAAAAACACGCAAAGTCACGCAAATAAGCCCTCCTAAAAACTTGTATCCTTACGGCAAAACGCTTATAACTCCGCTATAACGGGCGTCTCTACGCTACGGCTGGGAGATCGATAAAGTTGCATTTTAAAGCAACTTTATCTAAGTTTGAGCATAACCAATCTGCTTTTATTATGATGTACCAAATCACAGTAGCCCCCCGAGATGTCCATCATACCTTATCCAACCATATCCTTGCCGACGGGTATGACATGACTTTCGACATAGAGCGCAGCCAAGGGGTAACCATCTACGACTCGAGATACCAGCGCGAGCTCCTTGATTTTTTCACCTGCTTCGCCTCGGTTCCGCTAGGCTATAACCACCCGAAAATGACAGCTGACAGCGCATTTATGGATAGCCTACTTCGCGCGGCTATCACCAATCCTTCCAATTCAGATGTTTACACGGTGGAGTATGCACAGTTTGTGAAGACATTTGCAAGGATAGCTATCCCCGATTACCTGCCGCATGCATTTTTCGTATCAGGCGGGGCCCTCGCTGTAGAAAATGCACTTAAAGCCGCCATGGACTGGAAAGTACAGAAAAACTTCAAGAAAGGTTATAGCTATGAAAAAGGGACGAAAGTACTCCACTTTGAACAGGCGTTCCACGGACGCTCAGGCTATACGCTGAGCCTAACCAATACGCTGCCCAACAAAACAAAGTGGTTTGCCAAGTTCGATTGGCCCCGTGTGAGCAGCCCCATGCGGGTATTCCCCGAGACAACGGAAAACGTGGCTGCAACACGGGGGCGCGAACAACAGACAATTAAACAAATAAAGCAGGCATTTACTGACAACAAAGATGATATATGTGCAATCATTATCGAGCCAATACAAGCCGAGGGCGGCGACAACCACTTCCGTACCGAATTTATGGAACAGCTACGTATACTCGCAGACGAAAACGAGGCTCTATTGGTGTATGACGAGGTCCAAACCGGCGTGGGTCTCACCGGCAAGTTCTGGTGCCACGAACATTTCGGCGAACGTGCGCGCCCCGATATCATTGCTTTCGGAAAGAAAATGCAGGTGTGCGGCATCCTGGCCGGTAAGCGGATCGATGAAATAGACACCAACGTTTTCAGTGTACCATCACGTATCAATTCCACATGGGGCGGCAGTTTGGCCGACATGGTGCGGGCGACGAAGATCCTTGAAATCATCGAGGATGACCAGCTGCTGGCCAAGGTAGCCGAGATGGGTGAACATATGCAACAGCACCTGCGCAACCTCTCAAGCCGTTATGAGACAATCTCCAATATACGCGGTCTCGGCCTACTTTGTGCCTTTGATCTACCAACCCCCGAGTTACGCGACACATTCATAGCCAAGGGGCTGGCAAACGGTGCCCTTTTCCTCGGCTGCGGCAGCCACACCATACGGTTCAGACCAGCACTGATCATTGACCAGGCAGCCATAGATAAGGGGATGGACATCATCGCACGAGTGATGGATGGGTTGGGCTAGCCCACCCTATCCGCTATGGCTTACTGTGATAATTCGGAGCTTCTTTCGTAATGGTGATATTGTGTGGATGGCTTTCACGCAACCCTGCCCCGGTAATTTTCACGAAGCGGGCATCTTGCAGCGCCTTGATTGTCGGAGCCCCGCAATAGCCCATACTGGCACGGAGCCCCCCTACATATTGGTACACCACTTCTGCTAATGTACCCTTATAGGCTACGCGCCCTACAATACCTTCGGGAACCAATTTTTTGATATCGTCTTCAACATCCTGGAAGTAACGATCTTTCGACCCTTTCTGCATGGCTTCCACCGAACCCATACCGCGGTATGATTTAAATTTACGCCCCTCGTAGATAATGGTTTCACCAGGTGCCTCTTCCACCCCGGCGAAGAGTGAACCTGCCATTACCGTATCTGCACCCGCCGCTATGGCCTTGGCAATATCGCCCGTTTGTTTGATACCGCCGTCGGCGATAACCGGTATGCCCCGGCTGCGAAGCGCCCGTGCTACTTCGTATACCGCATAGAGTTGTGGTACCCCCACACCTGCAATAATACGTGTGGTACAGATAGACCCCGGGCCAATGCCAACCTTTACCGCATCGGCCCCTGCGTCGGCCAGTGCAATCGCCGCTTCGGCCGTGGCGATATTGCCTACGATGACTTCCAGGTCGGGGAAGTTGGCCTTTACTTCTTTCAACTTGTCTATTACACCTTTCGAGTGTCCGTGTGCAGTATCTATGGTTACCACGTCTACCCCCGCCTTTACCAATGCGGCTACGCGTTCCATGGTGTCTGCAGTTACACCAACCGCCGCCCCGACAAGAAGCCTACCATGTTTATCTTTGGCAGCATTGGGGTAGTGGCGGTATTTCTGGATATCCTTGAATGTAATCAACCCCACGAGCACATAATCATCATCCACTACGGGCAATTTCTCTATTTTATGGTTCTGTAGGATGTTTTCAGCTTTCAGCAGATCCGTGCCGATGGGCGCTACTACCAATCCTTCCGCGGTCATCACCTCTGCGATGGGGCGTTTCATGTCTTTCTGAAAGCGGAGATCCCGGTTGGTAACTATGCCAACTAGCTTACCCCGATCGTCCGTGATCGGGATGCCTCCTATTCGATGTTCTTTCATGATCTGGAACGCATCTCCCACGGTTGCGGCCTGCCGGAGTGTCACCGGGTCTTGGATCATACCGCTTTCTGACCGTTTCACCTTGCGCACTTCCGCAGCCTGATCGGCAATAGTCATGTTTTTATGCAGCATCCCCAATCCGCCGGCCTGCGCTATGGCAATTGCCAGATCGGCACCTGTTACGGTATCCATAGCTGCGGATACCAAAGGGATATTCAATCGGGTATTTCTTGTCAAATAGGTAGATGTATCCACCTCACGGGGCAATACTTCGGAATAAGCGGGGATTAACAGCACATCATCGTAGGTGAGGCCTTCAGCTACGAATTTTTCGGGATCTAATTGCATGGCAAATATCTGTTGGGGTTATTATTTGCCGGGCAAAATTACTTATTTTCCGTGGCTTCCACAAGAAAAAAAACCGTATTCCAAATCTAATTGCTTGAGCGGGCCCCAAGCCATAGACCAGGAATACGGTCGTGGGATTATTATCCGGGATACGTTAAAACGAGTAACTCAAACCTAGCTGAAATACACGGTTTAGCGAAATATCATCGGGGTCATCAAATAGCCCCAGGAAATAGTCGTTATTGAACGCATCCAACATACCTGTCTTAAAGCGCCCTTCAAACGTGAGGCCGATTGGTAGGGTGTATCCTAACCCGAGTGAAATCCCCAGGTCGACACCGCCGTAATCCTCGTCGTCAAAATCAATACGCGGGAAGTTCTTGCCGATTTTAAGATCGAGCGACGGGCCGGCCAGCACATGGAACCCATCCACAAGATAAAACTTATTCATTACCCCTAAAGAGAGGTACTGGATGGTCACGTTTTCCGTCCGGTCGGGTTCGCCGGTTTCCTCACCCGAAAAGAGGACGTTGTTGGCCCCCTGCCGTGAATAAATCAACTCGGGCTGTAGCGTATAACGTTGCCCCAGGTTGATGCCGAGGATACCGCCGGCATAAAAATCCGTTTTGAAATCAGCATTGATATTACTCAACGAGGCAAGATTGACGCCCGCCCGAATACCCGGGGAAACCCGTTTTTGCGCGTACAGCTGTGTAGCCAGGGCCACGGCCACCACCACTAAAAGTGTATTCCTTTTCATAATTCGCATACAAATTTTCCTTGTTATTTTAAGGTGAATTTAAAGCCTAAGGTGAACCGCGCGGGCTCGAAGTGGCTGTTGTTACTCAAGTTCCACCACGGTTTCCAGTCGAAATGGAAAGCCAATGGTGCTGACGGGATTTTGAATTCTAGGCCTGCAGCAGGGCGAAGGGCAAAAAACGTTTCGTTGTCGCCATCGCCGTCGCCATAGAACCACCATGGGCCATCTCGATCAACGAAAGCCAGTTGTGGCCCGATGCCCACATACCAAGTCAGGCCGTTGGTACCACTAAATTCTTGGTTATAAGAGTAATCCACCCCCAGCACTGTGACGTTGTCGCCGAACAGCACCTGGGCATTCCCTGCATTGGTGCCGTCAAAGAAATGCTTAATCTGAGGCCCCACCAGTGTTGGGCCATCACCCAGATCTATCCCTAAACCCAGCGCAGTCCGGTAACGGGCCTGTGCCTGCGACTCTTGCGCACCCAACATCAAAACTGAAATAGCCAATGCCGTTAATAATACGTTCTTCATCATGTTATTGTTTTATATGCTACGGTAGCTTTTCGAAAAGCCCCACGGGGTTTTTAGCAAATAGTCTGCCAAAACGATGTTTTCATGTACTTATAAACTCTAAAATACGGTGTGCTTTAGACAAAAATTTTATACCTTTGCCGTCTTAACTAAAATTTGTTAAAACATCAGAATAGATTAATACTAGCTAACGAAAGAAAATGCAAGGTACAGGGTTGATTAAATTTTTGGTAGTAGTGGTCACCATCGCGTGCCTCTATTCCCTATCATTCACATTCGTAACCCGCAAGGTGGAACGGGATGCGGCAGCGTATGCCCAGGGCGACATGGCGAAAGAGAATGCATATCTGGATTCCATGGCCGGAGAGGTGGTGTATAATTTGGGTATAGCCAAGTACACCTATCGCGAAGCCAAAGGAAATGAAATTGCTTTGGGTTTGGACCTGAAGGGGGGCATGAACGTAACGATGGAGGTATCGCTGCAGGAATTGGTCCGCAACCTCGCCAATAACCCGAAGGATGAAAACTTCAACAAGGCACTCGAAAACGCCAATATCCAGAGCCGGAGCAGCCAAAGCAACTATGTAAGCCTGTTTGTCGAAGAGTTTGAAAAGTTGAGCCCTGGTGTACCTTTGGCTAGTTTCTTTGCAACCAAAGACAACGCTGCTTATATCAACGCAAATAGCAGCAACGCACAGGTTGCCAATTTCCTCCAACGAGAAGCCGGCAACGCTATCGACAACTCATTTAAAGTATTGCGTACGCGGATTGACAAATTCGGTGTTACCTCACCCAATATCCAACTACAGCAAGGCACCAACCGTATACTCATCGAGCTACCGGGCGTAAACGATGAAGAGCGTGTCCGTAAGCTTTTGCAGGGTTCAGCCAAGCTCGAGTTTTGGGAGACATACGACAACATGGAAATATACCCCATGTTGGAAAATGTCAACAGCGCACTGGCCTCCACATTACGTGATACGCAAAAAACAAGCACTGCCTCTACCGATGATAGCACTGCCGATACTACCGATGCCGGTTTGCTCGCCGCACTCGGTGCCGGCCAGGACTCAACAACCACCGACTCGTCGGAAAGCCAATTGGCATTGCAGAATCCGCTGTTCAACGTTTTGCGGCCTGCAACGGGCTTAGGCCCCAACAACCAGCCGATGCTCGCCCCGGGGCCGATTGTGGGTTATGCCCAGCTGCGGGATACAGCCAAGGTGAATGATTTCCTAGCAGATCCTGTGGTCCAACAAATCATCCCGGCAAACGTAAAGCTCCTGTGGGGTGTAAAGCCCAGCCCGCGTACGCCCGAGCAACTGGAACTGTATGCCATTAAACCCACCGGAGTAGAAGGTGGCCCCGTGTTAGCCGGCAACGTAATCACAGATGCTAAAGACGATTTCGATCCGCAGTCGAATAGCCCGATGGTAACGATGTATATGAACAGCGAAGGTGCGCGCGAATGGCGGCGGATTACGGCTGCCGCATCGGCAGATGCGAATAACAAACGGGCCATCGCTATCGTACTGGACGGTGTTGTCTACTCTGCCCCTACCGTTCAGGGCGAGATCCCTAACGGGGTATCGCAGATTACGGGCAACTTTACCATCGAAGACACCAAGGACTTGGCCAACGTATTAAAGGCCGGCCGGTTACCTACAACAGCCAAAATTGTTGAAGAGGCCATTGTGGGCCCGACGCTTGGCCAAGCCGCAATCGACGCAGGTATCAATTCGGCCATTATCGGTCTAGTTGTCGTGTTGATATTCATGATATTCTATTACAACCGCGGTGGCTGGGTGGCCAATGTAGCTGTGATATTCAACGTCTTTTTCCTGATGGGTATCATGGCATCGCTCAATGCGGTGCTGACCTTACCGGGTATTGCGGGTATCGTATTGACGCTCGGTACGGCGGTGGATGCCAACGTACTCATCTATGAACGGATACGGGAAGAGCTGAGCCTCGGCAAATCGGTCAGGCAGGCCATAGCAGACGGCTACAAACATGCGATGCCGTCGATCCTCGACTCCCAGATCACCACGTTCCTTGTAGGCGTTATCCTGTTCTTTTTCGGAAGCGGGCCTATCCTCGGATTTGCGACCACACTCATGATCGGGATCATCACCTCGTTATTCACATCCATCTTTATCACCAGGATTATCTTTGATTGGATGCTGAACAAAGGTTGGGATATCAAGGTTTCCTATCCATGGAGTGCAAATACATTGCAAAATGCGAATTTTGCATTCGTGCAGAATCGGAAGAAAATCTATCTCATCTCGGGTTTATTCCTCGTTATCGGTTTCATCGTCGTACTTGTCAAAGGGTTCAGCTTGGGTGTCGATTTCCAGGGCGGCCGCACGTATACGGTGCGCTACGACCAAGCCATCGACCTCGAAGAAGTACGTGCCAACCTCAATGAAACGTTCGGCCTTACCACCGAGGTAAAAATCTACGGTGCCGACAACCAGATCCGGGTGACGACCACGTACCACATCGATGACACCGACGACGCAGCGGATAAAGAGGTGCTGGACAAACTCAACGAAGGCCTGTCGAAAATCAGTGGAAATACATATGATATACTAAGCTCACAGAAAGTTGGGCCGACCATTGCCAACGACATTAAATCCAGAGCCATATATGCTGGTATCTTCTCTGTATTAGTCATCGCACTATATATCCTCTTCCGCTTCCATAAGTGGCAATATAGTTTGGCAGCAGCTATCTCAACCATACATGATGCCTTGGTGATTCTCATCCTGTTTTCGGTATTAGACGGTATCGTACCATTCTCTTTGGATATCGACCAGCATTTTGTGGCAGCGATACTTACGGTAATTGCCTATTCGGTTAATGACACGGTGGTGGTGTTTGACCGATTGCGCGAATACCTGAACATGCCACGGCGAAAAAGTGAGCCTATCGCTGATACGGTCAACCTGGCAATCAATAGGACACTGAGCCGTACCATTGTGACTTCGCTAACCGTGATTTTCGTAATGGCTATTCTGTTCATTTTTGGTGGCGAAGTCATCAGGGGCTTCTCTTTCGCCATCTTGGTAGGTATTATCGTAGCCACTTATTCTTCAGTATGTTTGGCGGCACCATTGATTGTCGACCTGCAAGGAAAGAAAGGCATTAGCGAATCGGCTTCTTCTAACGATACGGCCAGCAAGGCTAACTTGAAGCCTGCGAAAGCATAACCTCATCGGGACTAAGAGTCAAAACCCAAAAAGGCCGCCTGTAAAGGGTGGCCTTTTTTTGGCCATATTGAGTGCTGATCGGATTTCCGGCTTTTTTGAACAGGTTTGATTGTCCTACCTATTCCCAGACTGTATTAAACACTTGTACGGATTTAACCAACCCTACAGACTGCTACAAGGCGTCGCTATAGGCGGTAAGAAGTGTGTTATAGTGACTGATGTAATCATCATCCAGAAAGGCATAGATATCGGTCAACATTTGCAGGAATCCTTGCAGATCTTTATCCAGTGAACTAATTGATACTTGCATATCGTCATGAAACGTAAATACATCGTCAAGTACCTTGAACTGCAACGGGTCCAACGGTTTTTCACCCCTGAAATACGTAGCGACAATATCGGAATATGTTTGGGTCAGCGGCCCGATGTAATCGTAAAATTTCACCAAAGTTTGTTGGTGTTGGTGTACCTGGTTGTAAAAGTCACGTAGCTCAACCTGGAGCCGAATATCCATATCCCTGTGGCTGTCAGCTTTTGAGAAATCAATCTCGTTCAAGTAGTGATCCCGTATATTTTCCAGCTCTTCCATGTCAGCGTTCAGCCCATCCAGTTCGATATGAGCCAATAGCACTTCTCCCCTTTCCTTTTCAAACCGGAGTTTCATACGCCAGGCTTCGTCATGGGCGCGGCGGTAGGCTTACAGCGCGCTTATCTCAATCGGCGAGGGAAAGCTGTTTTCCTTCAATTGATAGACACAATATCCCTAAGCGGATGTTTTATAACAATAGTCTTCATTACTTAACGCTATTTACCGGATACTTACAAAAAAACCTATTCAAAATCTTACGGGATGCTGTTACACCACCGCGCAGCGAACAATGTCACTGTAGTTCAGGGTGGGGTTAGACCCGAGGTAGGACACCCGGAATTCATACTCATTCAGGTAGTCCAAGCCGGAAATATGTATTTTAGACCGCGTACTTAGTATGCGTGTCCATTCTTCACCGGATCCGACCTTCCTGAATTCGAACTGATAATAGCGGGCGTGTTTCCAGGCGTTTACACGAACGTGCACACTTTGGGTACCCGCATCGCGGACCTGTGCCCTCAGGTCATTCGGCTTGGGCGACAATCCCACCGGTTCACGCATCTGCTTGGAAGGGATAAATCCAGCCGCCGGCACGATAGCCGGATCACCTTGGGCTACCGTTTCCACATACAGCGACAGATTGTAAAGGATTTTCTTCAGCGCTGTAGCGTGCTGGTTTTTGAGCACTACCTGCCCATGTCCCGGAAGGTCGCATCAGTCATGCTCGTCCTGAACTGTTCAATCGCCGCCGACAGGTCGTCGAGCGAAGGCTGTGGATCCGTGAAGATACTGGCGTTTTCCGTTGTTTTTACCAGTACGGTTTCGGCATATTGGAGCAATTTCGCTCCGGTGCCGATTTTTGATGATAAAGTAGGCTTTGCCATAATCATAAAAATTTAGGTAATTATATACTAACCTAACCCTCAACAGATTTCGTAACGCCCCGGTTGGGGCTTTTTGTTTTTGTGATGAAAAAGAATGAAAAGAAGCTTATGCTTTTCGGTTCAGTTCTTTCAGGTGTTTTTGGTATTCCTTTTTTGAAAACGGTTCTGCCAAGTTCTTTGAATGCGTTAGCACTCTCAGTTGCTCACGAAAAATCAAATCCTGATTTGACATCTGATTCCCAAAAAAAGCAGGGGCATAAAATCGATCTATCTCGGTCTGACGTAGATGACGGTATCCTAAAACTTGCGCAATCTCAGACATTAAATCTAACTGAAAAGAATTCTGATTGGAGAAATGCTGTGAATCTGGATGAAGGCTATCGTAATAAGCTCGCCACGCTGAGCGCACCTTCTGACTGTCCTGAAAAACAACGTCAATCTGATTTAGCGCATCGGCCCAGTCCTGCGACAAAGGGTTCTTCTTACGATTAGCCATTAGTTTTAAAAACAGGTCTTCTTTAGCTTTCCTTTTAGCAGACCTGTTTTGAAAGTAAGTCCCCAACCCCCATAATATAAACGGTATCAGCGTGATTGAGATAAGTTCTCCGTAATCTTTTAATATTTCCATAATTTATATTGGTTTGGCACAATAATAGCATATTGTTTTGTACTAAACAATAGCTTATGGTTCCTAAATTCGACAACCTCTTGCAGCTTATTGATCGGTTTCCCGATGAAAAGTCATGTCACCAGTATTTAGCTGGTCAGCGTTGGGATGGATATATGGAGTGTCCGCATGAAGGATGTGAGGGTGATGAAGCGTGGGTATTTAAGGACGGTATTCGATACAAATGCAAATGTTGTAAGCGTATTTATACCGCCAAGACGGGAACCATATTCGAGGCGAGCAACCTGCCGCTTAAAACATGGTTTGTTGCTTTATATCTAGTTATGCATAAAAAGGGTATATCTTCCATCCAATTAGCCAAGGATGTCGGCATAACACAGAAAAGCGCATGGTTCCTCTTGCAGAGGATGCGTACCGTATTGGGTAACGATAAACAGGAGAAATTGGCAGGCAAGGTTGAGCTGGATGAAGCATACGTGGGCGGTAAGAACAAAAATCGGCACTACGATAAGAAGGTCAAGAACTCTCAGGGACGAGCCTATAAAGACAAGACGCCAGTATTCGGCATGTTTGAACGTGGTGGCAAACTTAGGGCTACTGTCATAACCGCTGCATCCGGCAAGGTATTGCGTCCCCTCGTGTATTCCAATATAGAAATGGGCTCAACGCTAATGACGGACGAATTTAATGTGTACAGGGATTTTGAAAGCAACTATACACGTAAAGTCGTGGAGCACGGCAAAGGCAAATATGTTGACGGTGACTGCTACACGAATACGCTGGAAGGGTTCTGGTCTCACCTTAAACGGGGCATTACAGGGATATACCATTGGGCAAGCCGGAAGCACCTCGACAAGTACGTACAGGAATTTGTATTCAAATACAATTACCGTAATTTAGGCGCACAGCAACAAATGGACGTCTTCATACGGAACATGGATGTCCGTCTTAAATACAGGGATTTAGTAGCATGAGTAAAACAAAGCCAAACCCGAGAATATGGAAGGCCATTAAAGAAGCCAAAAGGAAAAACCCCGACGCTCCCCAAAAGGAAAGCAGCGGGGATAGGGAGTTCGATAAGGCTGTGGCCAAATTGCTGAAACCAAAGAAATAAAAGTCCCACCGCCATTACAGCGGAGGGACGGCCTTTCGGCCCCTTGTTAAAGGTGTTTCTTCGTTACACAGCTTTATTATTGACTTCTGATCTGGAGGATAGGTGTTCAGGGTAATGGTCTTCCAGCCATGAATTTAGGTCTTTCACGTACCCGTCGAGACTGTTAAACGAACTGTGTCAGTTAAGAATAAAAGCTTAACTTAATACAGTAATTATGAACAGTACCGATTTAGATTTTGATGCGATGCAGGAGAAAGCCCTGCGCCAGTTGCGCAGCGGCGAATCTCTTTATGGTAAGGACGGGGCTTTTGCGCCGTTACTGAAGCGTTTTTTGGAGGCGGCCCTTGAGGCCGAGATGGAGAGCCATTTGGACGAAGTGGAGCGCTCGGGTGGCAACCGCCGCAACGGTAAATCCCGCAAGCAAGTGCGGACCTCTGCCGGGCCCATCGATCTTGACACGCCCCGCGACCGCCGTTCGAGTTTTGAGCCCCAATTGGTCAAGAAACGGGAGACGGTTTTAGCGGACAGCCTTGAAAAGAAGATTATGGGGATGTATGGCCTTGGCATGAGCCTGCGTGACATTTCCTCCCATATCAAGGAGATGTACGACACGGATATCAGCCATGCCACCCTGTCTGCGATTACCGACCGGGTAATCCCTGAGGTTAAGGAATGGCAGTCCCGCCCCCTGGACCCGCTTTATACGATTGTCTGGATGGACGCGATGCACTATAAGGTGAAGGAAGAACACCGTGTTGTATCGCGGGCTGTTTATAACATCCTGGGCATCGATCGCAATGGCCACAAGGAGCTTTTGGGGATGTATGTGTCAGAGAGTGAGGGGGCTAATTTCTGGTTGGGTGTACTGACCGACCTGCAGAACCGCGGTGTGCAGGACATCCTGATTGCCTGCATCGACAACCTGAAAGGTTTCCCCGAGGCGATCGCCGGCGTGTTCCCGGACACCGAGGTGCAGACCTGCGTGATCCACCAGATCCGCAACAGTTTGAAATATGTTGCCAGCAAGGACCGTAAGGAGTTCGTGAAGGACCTGAAGCCCGTTTACCAGGCCGACACGTTAGACCTGGCCGGACTCCGGATGGACGAGCTGGAAGAGAAATGGGGCGGTAAATATGAGAAGGTAATCGAGTCATGGCGCCGGAACTGGGATCACCTAACGGCGTATTTCCGCTACGACAAGTCGATCCGAAGACTGATCTATACCACCAATACGATCGAGGGTTTCCATCGCCAGGTACGGAAAGTGACCAAAACCAAGGGGGCTTTCACTTCCGATATGGCCCTGTTGAAACTCATCTATCTGGCCCATCGGAATATCAAGAAAAAATGGACCATGCCACTGGCCAACTGGGGGGAGACGGCCCTGCGGCTGGCAATCTGGTTCCCCGGAAGGATGGTGTTGGATTTGGCGTGAAAAAATTCCCTACCTTTATGGTCTTCCGCCCGCGGGCGGAAGACCA
>NZ_JAMXAY010000023.1:35105-73828 GCF_025460835.1 Parapedobacter soli
CCTTTATGGTCTTCCGCCCGCGGGCGGAAGACCATAAAGGTAGGCCTGACACAGTTAGTTTAACACTCCCTACCCGTCTCTCGATTCCCTGTAGTATAGTTCTATAGCTCCAATTGGCAAATCCAAACTTAGGTCTGTTTCTATGTCTTTTTTGTCAAGAAACATCCCGTCCGAAAATTCGTATGTCACGTCATCTTTCTGACCAACGTAGCCAACACCGTGTTTTGTGGTGAATCGGTTTATTTTCATTTCCATTATACCGTGGGGTTTAGCGTTGTCTGTCAGTCTATTCTTTTGAAATGGTCTTCGTACCAATAATATTCTCCGTGGTCATCTTGTGTTATTGCGTGATCTAATACTAGGTCAGTAGAGGTGAGGGTCAAAATATCCCGTGTACTTGTTTCTCCCTCGAAAACAAACGTGATGGTTTTCCCGTTTTCGGACACTTTGTATGATCCGGTACCTTGTAAGTCTCCGTCAGCATAAGAACTTGCGCTGCCAGAAGTATTAAATTCGATAATATACACTCCGTCTGGATGGAATGTGTCCTTGGTCTCCGGCATTTTTTGCCCGTTGCTGACTTCCCATTCCACGGAGTGGGTCATTTCCCATTTTCCGACTATGGGGTTCTGGTCTTTGTCCTTGTTGCAGGAAACAAAAGCGGTAAGCACCGCCATAAACGCAATGATGGCGATTGTCTTTGATAATTTTGAAAACATTTTTGATTTATTCGGTTGCCTTAGCCCCTGTTAGGCGGTTATAAAAAAACAGCGTGGGGCCTCATCGGCTACCACGCTCACCACAAGCGCACATACGTAATGAGGACACCCACGCATGGCGTGAGCATAACCCATACTCGTATGTGTCTGGTTTTCGAGGTGGTGATTCGGTAACCGTAACGAGTTCGCTATTTATATTAACTTCCCAAATGTATATATATCAATTCACTAAAAAAAGACAAAAATCATGGAAAATTCACACCACATCCCATTAGGTAAAAATCCCACAAAGACGAGGGAACAGATACGGAACAGTAACCTGTCGTATCCCTATGGCAGAAGCGGAAAAGGTCATAACCTCAACAAAGAACAGGTGGCCACATTAGAGGGCATAAAACCCTTATTAAACGGGCTTACTTATAGAGAAGCCGCCGACATTGTTGACGTTCTTAAAGAACAGCTAACAGATATGACCATTGTTTCTATTTAATGAGCATATCTTTAATTTCATCAATAGGCTCATTGAATGCATATTGCACTACGTAAGGTGGATTAGAAGGGACTTCAACCATAATAGAAGTATATCCGTAATCGTTCACATCGACTTTCACGATATATCTTTTGTTTATTATTCTAAGATGACCGTCCGAATCCACTAGGGAAACTAAATATTTTTCGTCTTCCATAATCATTTATCTTTGGTTACTCCAAATATATACAAAGACATCGAGGATGCAAATAAAAATCCCCGCCAAGGAAAGGTGGGGATAGTATATAATTACCAAAATTTAAATAAAACAATCACTAGCTTTTACCGGATACTAGTGTTTCGGATTATAATTCTAACTTTGCGACACTGTTTACGAATTCACATCGATGATATTTACCTGAAATCGATATTTTAACCAGTATGAAGCTACACACGAAGATTTTCATTGGAATGGTACTCGGCATCGTGGCCGGATTGATTGTCAAGAACCTCGGGTTACAACAAGAAACACTCGACACCATTGTAGACTGGGTTGAGCCTGTGGGAAGGATATTCATGAACCTTATTTTCATGATGGTAATCCCCCTCATCCTATCGGCACTGATCTTGGGGATCGCTGAAATCGGTGATGTGAAAAAGCTCGGACGCATGGGGGTCAGGCTCCTCATATATACCATCATCGTAAGTTTCATAGCCGTATTGATAGGCATTACGATGGTGAATGTGATCAATCCCGGCAAGACCATCTCCCCCGAGACACGCGAATACCTCGTCAACGAATTCGGGGCCGAGGCTGCCAAGGCGAACGCACAGGCGGAGGCCAACAAGGCTGATGAGCGCAACGTGGGTGATGTGATTGCACAGATCATACCGCGCAATCCATTTGATGAAATGGCAAATGCATATAACTCCAGCCATACCGGCGGCGGGCTCCTTTCCGTGATGTTCTTCGCACTGATTTTCGGGATTGCCATGGCCGCTGTAGGTGAAGAAAAAACCGCTACGCTGAAAAGCTTCCTGGAAGGCATGTATGAGGTAGTCATCAAAGTGATCGGCTATGCCATGGCACTTGCACCCTATGGCGTGGCTGCCTTGCTGTTCAACATGGTGGTGAACGTAGGCGCCGATTTCCTGGTGTCCCTGCTATGGTACGTACTCGTCGTACTCGGTGCACTGGCAATCCATCAGTTCGTGGTGTATTCCATCATCCTGAAATATTTCGCCAAGCGCGATCCGGTCCAATTCATGAAAGATATGGGGGAAGTGACGCTGACTGCCTTTTCCACGAGTTCGAGCAATGCCACCCTGCCCACGGCCATACGGGTAAGTATCGAGAAACTGAAAATCCCCAAGCCGATCGCTCATTTTGTACTCACCATCGGCAGTACCGGCAACCAAAACGGTACCGCCCTGTTTGAGGGAATAACCGTATTGTTCCTGGCTCAAGTCTTCAATGTAGACCTGAGCATAGGATCGCAGATCACCGTAGTATTGCTGTGCATCCTGGCGGGGGTAGGTACAGCCGGGGTACCCGGCGGGTCGTTACCCGTCATCGTCACCATCCTCATCTCCATCGGCGTACCCGGTGAGGCCATCGCCCTTATCTACGGGGTCGACCGCATCCTGGACATGTCGCGCACCACGCTCAATGTAAACGGCGATATTACCGCAGCAGCCTATATCCAGTATACCGAAGAAAAAGCAGGGCATATCGTCGAAGAATAACATAACCTTAAAATATCCGATAATCTTTATTGAATGGTATCCGCTTGCGGATATCATCGATTACCACTATATTTGTCACACTAATTATTGTTATGCAAACAGAACATTACAATGCCTATTCATTCCTGCTGGAGCGCACCGCGCGCCGGGTAAAGCAGTATGCACAATATCAATTCAACTGCGGTGAGTTTGGCATTACGGTAGATCAATGGTCGATATTAAAAAAACTCCGCCAACACACCGATTTATCACAAAAAGAACTGGCGGAGCATTGCGGTAAGGATCAGCCAACGCTTACCCGGATCGTCGACTTGCTGGTTCGGAAAAACCTGGTTGAACGCCGGGCGAACCCGGCAGACAGGCGGAGTTTTGTAGTTCACCTCACACTGCAGGGGAAACAGAAAATCGACACGCTTGCCGGGAATATTAGTGAAATACGTATGCAGGCCTGGAAAAATCTTGACCAGACAGATTTCGAGCACCTGAAGCGTATATTGAATACGATATATGATAATTTAGAGATAAAATAAAAAATGAACGTACATCATAAAACAGACATCTGCATCATCGGGGCCGGGCCCGTGGGTTTGTTTGCAGTATTTGAAGCCGGCCTGCTCAAAATGCGCTGCCACCTCATCGATGCCCTTCCCCAGGTGGGCGGCCAGCTTTCTGAGATCTATCCGCACAAGCCCATTTATGATATTCCGGGATTTCCGGCTATTAACGCGCAGGAACTGGTAGACAACCTGATGAAGCAGATCGAGCCGTTCAGTCCCTCATTCACACTGGGCGAGCGGGTGGAATCACTGGAGCGCCAGCCGGACGGCTCTTACCACGTCACAGGCAATGAAGGCACCGTGATACACGCACAGGTGGTCGTCATCGCGGGGGGCCTCGGCTCGTTTGAGCCCCGCAAGCCTGAAATTCCGGGCCTCACCGGTTTCGAGGGCCGCGGCGTATCCTATATGGTAAAGAACCCCGAAACCTACCGCGACAAGCGTGTCGTTGTAGCAGGCGGGGGCGACTCGGCGCTGGACTGGACGATCTTTCTTAGTGACATCGCCGCCGCAGTCACATTGGTACACCGCAGCGATAGCTTCCGTGGAGCTCCAGACTCGGCAGAAAAGGTGTTTTCACTGGCCGAACGTGGAAAAATCAACCTGCTGCTGCAGAGCAACCTCAACACCGTACATGGGAATGGCACCTTAAGCCACGTTGGCATCCTCGGCAAAGACAAGAAGGAAACCCTATTGGAAGCCGATGCGCTCATCCCGCTGTTTGGATTGAGCCCCAAGCTAGGGCCAATCGCTGATTGGGGACTAAGCATCGACAGATCGGCAATTGCCGTAGATACCACTGATTATTCCACGGGTGTGGAGCGTGTCTATGCCATTGGCGATATCAATACTTATCCGGGTAAACTCAAACTCATACTCTGCGGCTTCCATGAGGCTGCATTGATGGCCCAAAGTGCCTTCAAATACGTCTATCCGGCAGAAAAACTCAGTTTTAAATACACTACGGTAAACGGTGTCAACGCATTCTAATGGACAACATGATGACAGATATCATCCATATCACGGTAGAAGACCAATCAGGCGGAATAAGGCAATTGGAAATTCCAGACGGCATCAACCTCAGTCTGATGGAAGTACTCAAAGCTTCTGATTACGACATCCTGGCCACCTGCGGTGGCATGGCGCTTTGCGCTACCTGCCGTATCCAGGTGGTCGAGGGCATGGATGCGCTTGAGCCGCAATCTGACGCTGAACTTGATATGCTCGATACCTTACCCGATGCAGATGACCAAAGCAGGCTCGCCTGCCAAATCCGGCTGGATCCGGCATTGGATGGACTGAAGATACGTGTTTTTTAGCCGTAAAAGCCAGTGGTGACTAGAAATAGCGCTCAAAAGAAAGTCCATAAGTAAACAGTAGGTTTTCACTGCCCGTACGGTTCACACGGTTGTAGGTGAGCGCTGCTTTGATGGCCAGTCCTCTGAATAAAGCGAAGGAAACATCGTTATTAAGACGTATATTGAAGTCTGAGCCATCGGTGAGCGATGGCTGGTAAAAATTATTGCCCTGCATCACCACCAGCGAATGGATGACAAACCGGTACGCCAGTCGGAAAGAATTGCGTACCGTTTGGTAATGGATGGGCAATTCATCTTCCAGGATACTGCTGGCATCAAACAGAAATCCGTCGCTAAGATTAAGGTAGGCCGACTCGGTATCGAAAAAACTATATGCCACCCCAGCACCGGCTAGCAATTGGTTCTTGATTTTCAGTGAAAAACTGGTATTGTAATTGGCAAGGCCCCAGTAAAAGAACTTCCTATCGGGCCGATAAAAATTGGCATCAAAAGTAGTGGAAAAGTCATTGTTGGTTTTGGCGCCATTCTGCTCACCGAAAAGCCAGGTATTATTCCAGTTAAGACTTACCCGCTCTTTCCGGATAGAAAACCCCAGCCCGTTATTAAACAGATAAGCGCTTTTGTCATTTGCCCGGTTGATTGAATTGGTCGAAGAAAGCTTTATGAAATAATGTGTGCTATCATTCCACTGCGCTTGGACATCAGCCATCGCCGGTAAAAGCAACAAGAGGATATAGACAGCTCGCTTAACCATCAATGGAATTCAATTTGTTTTTCGACATTATCTAGACGGGCAAACTTCGCGAATATCTATTGCTTTTAAAACCTTTTTCGCTTTTTATTGTTTGTAATGGGTAAAAGCGGATGTTATGGATAAGTTGAAGAAATTCGAATTGATGGAGAAGATTGTCCGGGAACTGGACGACCTTAAGCGGAGCCAGCAGGCTGTACTGGAAAAAATCGGCAAAGTAGAAGTTGATAACATCGAATTGGGCGACAGCCGCCTCGAAAAGATTCTCCCCGATATCTACCAGCGTACTGCCGAGAATATGGATGCAATCACTGAACTGCTGGAAGCCTTCTCAGGGAAAACCGATGAGTTTGCCGACAAAAACAAAGTGGACGAATTGCGCCAACAGCAAGAAATGGATAACAGCCAAAATTAAAATAATCCATAATTCGATTAATTTATTCATTTTTTCGTCGGTTCCCATTGCCGTTCTTTGTTTGTATAAACTAATGCAATCATGGAAACTAAAATGGATACCCTACCCGATTTGGATCGTTTATACGACATCAGCGACGACCAAGTGCGGGAGTTCGAAAGAAATGGCCACACGCAAACCTTAAACCTGCTCAGCACTGACGAAGTTTCGGCATACCGCCGGATTATCAGTGCTGCAGCTGATAAATTCAACGAAGAAAAGCGCAAAATAGCAGAGCGCGATACATACGGCAAAGCTTTTCTGCAGATCATGAACCTTTGGCGTGTAGACGAAGCGGTCAAAAAATTCGTGTTGGCTAAACGTTTTGCGCATATCGCAGCGCGGCTGCTTGGCGTAAGCAATGTACGGTTGTACCACGACCAAGCGTTATTCAAAGAGCCGGGCGGCGGACCTACCCCTTGGCACCAAGACCAGAATTACTGGCCCCTGGATACGGACCGCACGATTACCATGTGGATGCCGCTGGTAGACATTCCAAGTGCCGAAATGGGGATGCTCACCTTCGCCTCCGGATCACACCACGATGGCAGCGTCTTTGATTTCGTGATTTCTGACGAATCGGAGGATGCATTTGAACAATATGTCCGCAAACAGCGCTTCCCGCTGGCACGGCCCGCCGCACTCAACGCCGGTGATGCCACCTGGCACAACGGATTTACCATACACAATGCTCCCGGCAATAATTCCGACCGCATGCGTGAAGTGATGACCATCATTTACTATGCCGATGGCACCGAGATAAGCACGCCGAAGCACAAATTCCAGGAAAATGACCTTAAAACATGGCTCGGCAGTAAAACCCCGGGGTCGCTGGCAGATTCGGAGTTAAACCCCTTATTGCTTTAACCTCTTTTACTGAATAAACTCGCCACCACACAATGGTCGCCATGAGATACCGGCTCTTTTTGCCTGCCGCAATCACTTTCACGATACTGCTGAGTATAATGGGTTGCCGAAATAACCCAAACAGGAATACAGCACCTGCCGATGAAGTGATATACCACGTTTTCCAGCGCAGCTTTTACGATAGCAATGGCGATACCCACGGGGATCTCGCCGGGCTCACCGAAAAGCTCGACTACCTACAGGAGCTGGGCGTCACCGCCATCCTACTCACTCCGCTGTATGAGTCGGTCTATTACCACAACTATTTTTCATCCGATTTCGAAAAGATCGATGCACGATACGGGACCCAGGCCGAATACCTTACACTCGTTGAAGAGGTCCATCGCCGGGGGATGAAAATCTACATGGATATGGAGACGCAATACGTGACGGAAGACCACCTATGGTGGCGCGACTCATACGGTAATCCGGCATCGCCATACAGTGGATATATCCTGTATAACGACAGTGCGCAGACGCAGCCCGAATCCATAGTCTTCAACCTGACAGAGCTGCTGGGCTACGATGGCACCATCCGTAAAATAACCACCGTAAACCTCAACCATCCTGAGGTGCTGGAGTACAACTACAAACTATTCAGCCACTGGATGGACCCTAACGGCGATGGCCGATTCGATGACGGCGTAGACGGCTTCCGCCTCGACCACATGATGGACGACCTGGATAACAAAGGAATTTTACCCGATCTATTCCATACGTTCTGGGTGCCGCTTATCGGCCGTTTGAAAGCTCTTAATCCCGATGTACAATTCATGGCCGAGCAAGCCGATTGGGGATCATATGGGTTCGATTACCTGGAGCGGGGCTGCGTGGACCGTGTGTTTGCTTTCCGTGTGCAACAAGCGGTACGGACGCTTGATAAAAACCGCATAGAAGCGTTCGCAGACACGACGTTCGGCAACACGCCCACTGGAAAGAAGCAGATTATGTTTATCGAAAACCACGATATCCCCCGCTTTGCTACCGTTGTGGAGCAGCACCCGGGCAAGTTACGCGTAGGCGCATCCATCAACTTACTGATCGGTGGCATTCCATCCATTTACTACGGACAAGAAATCGGGATGCTGGGCCATGCACAGTTCGGGCAGTACGGAGACGTGGTTACCGACGCCAATGAAATCCCTTCGCGCGAAGCATTCGAATGGTATGCTTCCGCACAGGGCGAAGGGATGGCCTATTGGTACAAAGACACCGGGCCGTGGTGGGATGAATCCAACATCAGTCCCAACGACGGGATATCATTGGAAGAACAACAGGCCGACGGTGAATCACTCTGGAATCATTACCGCTCATTGATCGCCCTGCGCTCCAACCACGATGCGTTGGTCAACGGCCACTACCGTACCGTACCAAACACGACCGAAAACGTTCTCTCTTTCGTGAGGGAAAGCCCCGAAGAACGGATCCTGGTAGTCATCAATCTTGGCGACACCACCGAAAGCTTAACGTTTGCCGGAAGCCGTGAATGGGACGTAGCCGGGAGTGGCCACCTCCAACAAATCTGGGGTACATCTGCGCCCCAAAGGGAAGTGGGAAACACGCTTGACGACATCCCCCCTTACAGCACACAACTGTATTTGTTACCATAGAATTACGACGGCGTGTTGCCATCGGGCTACGACCCGAACTGGCGACGGTAGCGGAGCGGACTCAGGGTGGTGCGCCGCTTGAACGTACGGTGAAAGAAAGACACATCGGTAAATCCGCTTTCGAAAGCGATATCAGACACCGGCTTATCCGTTTGGACAAGCTGCTGGGTGGCGTAATTAATCCGATAGTCCATCACCATATCCATAAACGTCTTCCGGGTAACCTTTTTGAAATATTTACAGAATGCCTGCGGTGTCATGTGTGCAAGTGATGCGGCTTCGCTTAACGAAACTTTATCCCTGAAATGCTCTACCAGATATGCAAGTACCGGCCCCATCCGCTGGTGGTCCACCAATGTACTGACGGCCATGGCACCATCGTCGCTTAGCGTGGTACCCGTGTGGTCCTCTGCCAGCTGTTGGAGTATATCCAATAATCCGATAAATCCATAGATACCCTTCTTCGCTGCCAAGCCCCGCAGCATCCCCCCTACCTGCATCGAAATCTCCTTTCCAAAGCACACACCCACTGTAGTCTGTGCCAACAAGTTATGGATGTCGGCTAGTTCCTCCTTTCCGGACAACGTACTTCCGAGCATATCTGCGGGAAACTGGATAACCACCGCCTCCGCATCAAATAGCTCACCGACAGGCTCGTCGAGCTTCCAGCAATGCGGCACATTCGGAGCAATCAGCACCAGATCACCGGGGTCAAAACGTTCCATGTGGGTACCTACATACCGTTTCCCCACCCCGCTGACGATATAAGTCAACTCAAACTCGGGATGGAAATGGTAGGGTGCCTCAAACGCTTCCGCCCCGAAATTACGGAGGAGGAAAACATGATCGTCACGAGACTGTACATATTCAGGAGAAGCTTTGAGCATATATTTCGAAGATACACAATCTTAGCCTTCGTGGCACGGTCGTCAGTCCTGTTCCACACGCAACACGCATACCGCTGCCAGCAACATGAGCACACCCGCCATCACGAGCGAGTATATGGCATGCCCACCGAATGCATATTTAACGATGTAGCCGCCGAAAAAGCCGTTGATAATCTGCGGGAAGGTGATGAAAAAATTAAAGATACCCATATAGACCCCCATCTTGTGGGTGGGTAAACTCTTGGAAAGGATAGCATAGGGCATCGCCAGGATGCTTCCCCAAGCGATGCCGATACCCACCATCGGTATGATGAGGTAGTCGGGATCGCCGATAAAGAACATGGAGATCAGCGAAAGCCCGCCTGCGGCAAGGGATATCGCATGGCAACCACGCTGGCCTGTCCGCTTAGCGATAACCGGCAGCAGCAACGCATAGATGGCGGCCACACCATTGTATATCCCGAAGAGGAAGCTGACCCAATTGGCTGCATCTGCGTATTGGACGGAAGCGGTATCATCCGGACGTACACCATACACATGCTCCGCGATGGCAGGCGTGGTAAACACCCACATCGAAAACAGTGCAAACCACGAGAAAAACTGCACCACACCCAGCTGCTTCATCGCCTTAGGCATGCGCCGGAAGTCTGTCAGGATAACGGCAAGGCCCCTGCGCGCGGAAGCGAGCTCGTCTTCCCCTGGAGGTGTACCTATGCCGAAGCGTTCGACCTCTGCCGGGGAATACTCCCGTGTGGTGAACACGGTCCATAGGATAGTCAGCACCAGTACGGCGGCCCCCACATAAAAGGAATAGATCACATTGTCCGGCACATGGCCTGGGGCGGCCGTCTTGGATATCCCCATATATTCAGCAAAAATATAAGGAAGCCAGGAGCCAATCACTGCCCCCACGCCGATTAAGAAGGACTGCACCGAAAACCCGACACTCCGCTGTTCGCCGGGCAACTTATCTGCCACAAGAGCCCGGAAAGGCTCCATAGCCACGTTGAATGACGCATCCATGATCATCAACATGCCTGCCCCTATCCAGATTGCGGGCATCACGGTAGTCAATACTGCCGCATTGGGCATCAGCACCAATGCCACGGCCGAGAGCAGCGCCCCCACAAGGAAAAAGGGACGCCGACGTCCCAGTCTAGTCCAAGTGCGGTCACTGTAATGCCCCACAATGGGCTGGATAATCATACCCGTCAGTGGCGCAGCCAGCCAGAAGAGCGACAGGTGCTCCACATCGGCACCAAAAGTTTGCAATATCCGCGACGCGTTGCCGCTCTGTAACGCAAAACCGAACTGGATTCCGAGGAATCCCAAACTCATGTTAACAATCTGGCCTAAGCTTAATCGTGGTTTCTCCGTAAAATTCATATTTGGCGAATTGGTTAACAATCTTAAATGCTATTTTATTCCGCACCTCCCAACGATTGCCGGGCGCACTCAATTAACAGCACGCAATATGCATAAATCTACCCTATTTTTCAGCCCCAATCGTTGCACATGAATTGCTCGGTGGGCTATTCTCTTTTACCGAACGTGTTCATACTTCGGAACAGCCGTTGTACTACCGGGGCCCACCTCATGGTCCCGGCCAAGAACATGTACCGTAGCCGCTTGTTCGCCGGTGTTGCTGAAGTTGACCCGTGTGGGTGTAACGTGAACGGTAAGCAATGCCCCCCTGAACTTGATCTTAAAAGTATATGCCTGCCACTGCTTGGGTAGCATGGGGCTGAAATAGAGGCGGCCATCCCTTACCCGCATGCCTGCAAAGCCTTCCACGATGCTCATCCATGTGCCAGCCATCGAAGTGATGTGGAGCCCATCTTCCGTGTCGTTGTTGTAGTCATCGAGGTCAAGCCTTGCGGTGCGGAGGTAAAACTGGTAAGCGCGTGCTTCGTCACCCAATTTAGCAGCCAATATAGCGTGCACACAAGGTGAGAGTGAACTTTCATGTACTGTAAGCGGCTCATAAAAATCATAGTTCCGGCGGATTGTTTCGATATCGAAACGGTCTTCGAGCAAGTAGAGCCCCTGCAGCACATCCGCCTGTTTGATATAGCAGGAGCGCAGGATGCGGTCCCAGCTCCAGTGCTGGTTTAGGGGGCGTTGGTCTGCGGGTATAGCGGCCGCCGGCACCAACTCTTTATCCAAGAACCCATCCTGCTGTAAAAAAATGCCGCGTGCCTCGTCGACCGGGTAATACAGCTTATCGATAATCGCTGCCCAGAGGCCGGTTTCGCTGGCTTGCAGTGCCGTCTTTGCCACGATGGCCGCATATTGCCCGGTGGCCGACTGCTGCACTTCACTTAGTGCATCGAGCGTATAGGACAAGCACCAACTGGCTATCGTATTGGTGTACCAATTGTTGTTGACATTGTTTTCATACTCGTTAGGGCCGGTGACACCCAGCATCACATACCGTTTGCGCGCCTCACTCCAATTCACCCGCTGCGCCCAGAAACGGGCGATGCCGATAAGTACTTCCAAACCATATTCGGCCAAATAGGCGGTATCGCCCGTATAGCGGATGTAATTGTATATCGCAAACGCGATAGCACCATTGCGGTGGATTTCCTCAAACGTGATCTCCCATTCGTTATGGCATTCCTCACCATCCATTGTCACCATCGGGTAGAGCGCTGCCCCGCCGCTAAACCCCAATTTCTCCGCATTCGCTATCGCTTTCGGCAAATGTTTATAGCGATATACCAATAGGTTCCTTGCCACTTGGCGTGGCGCCGTAGCCAAGTAGAACGGTAGGCAGTAAGCCTCGGTATCCCAGTAGGTGGAACCGCCGTACTTCTCTCCGGTAAATCCTTTCGGACCGATATTAAGACGGTCGTCCTCTCCTGTATAGGTTTGGTTCAATTGGAAAATATTGAACCGTATCGCTTGCTGCGCGGCAATATCACCCTCGATACGGATATCGCTTTCCGCCCATTTCAGTGCCCATGCGTCGGCCTGCTCGGCCAATAGGCGATCGAAGCCTTTGACCACGACATGCCCCAGCAGTTGCTCCGCACGGTTTACTAGCTCCGATTTAGGATGGTTCTCCGAAGAAAGATTCACCGCATACTTACGTATTTCAACTGTTTGGCCTGCTGAAGCAGCAACGGACACCGACTTTGCGACATAATCGTCGCGCTCTATCGTCATTTCCTGCTGCGATAGCCTGGCACCTCCATAAAATACTTCGTACGCCATACCCGTCGCCACCCAGAAATCGGTCTTCTTGGTACGCATGGTGAGCGTCGCACGGCGTGCACCGATGTGTTTGGACACAGGCTCCCAAAACAACTCACCGTAGTTTGAGTCGGCGTTCCGCACGCCGCCGTCTACGTAGGGCCTAAGCTGAATTTTGCCCGAAAAGTTCTTGGCCGTAATCCGGTAACGTACCGCTCCGCACTCATTATCAACTAAACTGCAAAACCGGACGGCTTCCACTTCCACCTCTTTCCCGTCCGAAAACCGGGCCCCGAATCGCCGTGACAGGTACCCCTCTTGCATGTGGAGCACGCGCTGGAAATGGATAACCTCCACCGTATTCAAGTCCAGCGGCACACCATCGACGTCAATATCGATCCCTATCCAGTTTGCGGCATTCAATACCTTGGCGAAATATTCGGGGTACCCATTTTTCCACCACCCTACGCGGGTTTTATCCGGATAATAAACGCCCGCGATATAGGAGCCTTGCAGGCTCTCGCCTGAATAGTGCTCCTCGAAATTAGCACGTTGGCCCATACGGCCGTTCCCGATACTGAAAATACTTTCCGATATCTTATTCAAAGCCGGGTCGAATCCAGTTTCAATAATATTCCACTCATCGTGGACGATGTAATTCTTCATATAATAAATAGTCGGTAGTTGCTGTACATCTCGATATGATGCACGTTCAAATCCCTAAATCAGCCAAGCCCATTACCACCATGTCCGCTTCTCCGAGTTCGGCCGGGTCACCGACACCAACCACCTGCATCCCAGCGGCAAGCGCAGCGGCGACACCTGCGTGTGCATCTTCGAAAACCAGGCATGCCCCCGGCGGTACGTCCAGCGCATCCGCCGCTTTGATAAACACTTCGGGATCGGGCTTGGATCGGGTAACAGCATTGCCATCAATCACGGCATCGAAGCAATCGGAGATTCCAGTGCGCTCCAAAACCAAACGTGCGTTCTTACTGGCCGAGCCCAGGGCAACGCGGATCCCTTTGTTACGCGCCTCACTTAGCAACCGGTATGCACCGGGCAAGAGATCCCAGTGGGTCATCCCTCCCACCAGCGCCAGATACCATTCGTTTTTCCGCGTAGCGAGCTGCTCCTTTTCCGCATCAGACAGCTGTAGGTTACCCCAGCCGAGGAGGTAATCCAGCGATTGGCGGCGGCTCACCCCTTTCAGCTTTTCATTTTGCTGCCAAGTAAAATCGAAGCCCAGCGAGTTAGCCAAACGTTTCCACGCCTGGTAATGGAATATAGCGGTATCTACCAAAACGCCATCCAGATCAAAAATGAATGCTTTTTTCGTGTAAAGCAGCCGGTTAGCATCGCGGTGATTTTCGGATAACATGTTGATTATTTTAAAACCTCAAAAACAGCTGTTGTTTTAGCCGCCAGTCGTATGGGAGCCTTGACATCGACGACCTCTCCGGTAATGATATCTTTGAGCCGGGTTGCGGTTTGTATACGCTCCGTAAACCGGCCGGTCGATACCGTTCTACTTTCTTCTGCGGTATTCATCACCACCATCACAGTTTTGTCGCCGTTATACCTGAAATACACATATATCGCGTCTTCCGGCACATATTGCATCAATTTGCCCGTTTGAAGTACCGGATTATCGCGGCGGTATGTGGCGAGCTTCTTTACGTATCCGAATAGATCATTTTCCACCACCGAACGGCCCGATGGCGTAAACTTATCCACCGTATCGGTCGGCCACCCACCGGGAAAATCTTCACGAACCAGTCCATCGGGGTTTGCGAAGTTTTTCATCCCGATTTCAGCACCGTAATAAAGCTGGGGGATACCGCGCGTTGTAAACAGCCACGCCAATCCCGACTTGTATTTCGCGATATCCTCTCCCACCTCCGATAGGAAACGGCTCTTATCATGGTTATCCAAAAAGACAACGTTCCGGTAGGCGTCTTCGTAGACAAAATCATTAGCCAGTATGCTGTAAAGGCGGTTCACACCGTCTGTCCATCCAAACGCGCCATTGAGCGCTTCAATAATCGCAAAATGGGTCTGGAAATCGGTCACACCCGGCATGTGGCTGTCGTAATCCTGATTGATTGTACTTCCCTGTGTATAAACGGCCTGGTTTGGCACCCCATGCACCCATGTTTCACCAAAAAAGGTGAGGTCGGGGTATTCGGCTTTCACCTGTTGGGCCCAATCGGCCATATAAGCAAGGTCGTTATAGGCATACGTGTCTAACCTGAAGCCATCCACGCCGGCATATTCCACCCACCAGATATGGCTCTGCGTGATGTAGTTGCGCACGAAGGGATTATCATGGTTCATATCAGGCATTGTCGGCACAAACCACCCATCGCTCATCCGCCTCTTATCGGCTTCCGCCGCATAAGGATCAAACAGTACCTGGTCTTTGTAGGTCGTATTCGTGTATTCCGGCCAATGGTGCAGCCAATCGGATGATGGTGGATCGATCACGGTCCAGTGCCTCAGCCCCACGTGGTTGTGCACCAAATCTTTTACCAGCTTCATTCCACGGCTGTGGAGTTCGTCGGCCAATTTCCGGTATAGCGCATTGGTGCCCAACCTTGGGTCGATCTGATAGTATTCTGTTGCCGCATAGCCATGGTAAGAGGCCTGTTCCATGTCGTTGGTGAGCACCGGATTGAGCCATACCGTGGTAACACCGAGGTCTTGCAAATAATCCAACCTATTGATAACACCTTGTAAGTCACCTCCATGCCGGTAATACATTGAGTCTCTATTGAGGGTAATCTCGCGCATCCCAGCCACGACGTCGTTTGCCGTATCACCATTGGCGAAGCGGTCAGGCATAATCAGGTAAATCAGATCCTCACTGGTAACCCCCTGTGCCTTGGGCCGATTACGCTCCCGTTCTTTCAGCTCGTATGCGTAGGTGAAGGGTTGCTCGCCGGCTTTGGAAAACCGGATGTCCACTTGGCCGGCCTTAGCGGCGGGACCAATGTGGATATCCAGAAAAATATAGTTTGGGTTTTCTACCCGATGGCTCCGCAGCAGGGTTACCCCAGGGTAGTTTACTGCCGGCTCCCACATGGTTATACCATGACCATAGACAACCAATTGAACCTCAGGATGCGCCATGCCCACCCACCAATTGAGCGGTTCCACGCGTTCGATTTGCGTGGCCTGTCCCAAGGCACTGGAGCCCCACAACAGTAAGATAAAAACAAGATAGCGTTTCATGCTATGGTGTTAATTTTTGACAATCTCGTAAGTCAACGCCGTCGGGTTCATCACGATGGTGTAATCGCCCGCCTCGGAGATGGACAGGTCGGCCCCTCCTAAAGAGAGCGTGCCGTCAGCACCACCCAGATTCGTTCCCCAGTCGTGGTTTCGCCGAAACTTAAACGCACCGGGTTGCAAGGCCAGTGTGATGCTCCAATTACCGGCGCCGTCGTTCACGAATTTCATATCGCGGTCGGCATCCCAATTTGTTCCGGGGATGGCATTACCGATCAGCGACCAAACCGGCGAAGCCTCCATGGCCCAGGTATTGGTATTCAAGTTAACGGTAATTAGCATCATACCGCCGCCGGCCGGGGCTTTCATATTGGGTCCGTTTGATTCGAGCACACCGTCGCCCGCATCGCCGTAATTGAGATCCCACGATTTCGCCGGCGTGATCTTAAACTCCAGTTCATTTTCTGGGAATACCACAACACCGGTGTACACGCCGTTACCCGTTACGGAAACCAAGCTGTCGGCCGTAGCCGGATTCCAGCCCTGGTATCCACCCGGCACATAAACCCACGATGTCAATGGAATCGGTTTCGAATTAACAGTAACCACATTGCTATAAACCGCTATATTGGATGAGATTGCCGATTTCAACCGGATTTCAACATCCGAATTTTCCTCCAGCGGCAGATTAAGTGACAGCAACAGGTTATTGAAATCCAACCCAGTATAGGCTATGGTTGTTGTCCCGTTTTCCAGCACAATCTCCCGCGGTGAGGCGAAATCCGCGCCCTTGGCCGCGAACTGCAACGAATAGACAATTCCGGCATTATACCCGAAATCGGAACCGGTGTATGTAAACGAAATCACCTCGTCTTCCAAGGTTTCCCTTGTTAGCGACACGGAGGTCGCCGTACCGGATAGTGTGCCCGACGTACCTTCCCCGGCAATTGTTTTCACCTCATCTTTCTCACATCCCGTGAGCACCAGAAAACCTATACACAGTACAGACAGTAATTTATATACGTGCTTTTTCATCTGTTTATTTTTTGTTTTACAGTTGTCAGATGGAACCTTTGATGATCAACATAATCATGTCGGGTTCATATCTATAGTTCTTAACGATCAATAACCAGTATTTTGATCAAGGTTCGTATTCGCAATCACGTCGGACGTTGGCAGCGGCAGCAGGTTTCTGAATTCCTCGATGGACCGTCCATCTTTCACTCCGCCTTTCCACGGCCAGATGTAGCTTCCGCCAGTAAGTTTGCCGAAGCGGATCAAATCGGTGCGCCGATAACCCTCGAAATACAATTCCCGGGCGCGCTCATCCAAAATATCATCCAAGGTAAGGGTGGTCACATTGCCGCTTGCGTTTCCGTATGCCCGGGTGCGCAGTTGGTTGAAATAGTCCAGCGCCTGTGCGTTGGAACCCCCTGAGCCACCCCGCAAAACAGCTTCGGCATACATCAGGTACACATCGGCCAGACGGAACAACGGAAAATCCAACGAACTGAATGTACCTCCCTGGGATGCGCCAGCCTCGCCCGTCGATTTCACATTTTTGAATTTCGTGATACGCAGGCCGTCCGTAAACTCACCCAGTTCATCGTTTTCCAGCTTATCACCGAAAAACAGTGCGCGTTTGTCTGTTTCCCCACTGTAATCACCAAAAATCAGTGGCAACGCTTTGGTCGTCCGGTTTCCGCCCCAACCCCCGGTTGGTATACCGAAACTGGCAGGGACCATATCGCCATTGATCGTCGAGTTGATCAGGAATGTCGTCCCACCGTAATTCTTGGTCTGCACACCGTCGTAATTAATGGTTAAGATAATCTCGTCTTTACTCGTTTGGTAGTTATCTTCCAAAAATAAGTAGGCATAGTTACCGGCCAGCGCATAGCCGCCATTAATCACTTTATTGGCGTAGGTGATGGCCTCGGTGTATTTGGGAGTCCCGATATATACCTCTGCATTGAGATACAAGCGCGCCAGCAACGTCCACACAGCACCTTGGTCGGCCCGTCCATATTCATTTTGCTTCGGCTGCATCATTTTCGACTCGATGTCTAAAAGCTCCTGCTCAATATAATCAAACAGATCGGCCCGCTGAATTTGCTGCGGCGCAACCTTTCCGATGATGTCTTCTTCGGTTATGAAGGGTGGATTGCCAAACAGATCGAGTAGCACCCAGTATTGGTAAGCCCGCAAAAAGCGCGCTTCCGCCCGGTAGTTTTCTATTTCAGCGGTATTGGATATCCCCCGTGCCGAAAGTTTTTCGGATGTACTTTCCCGCAGGAATTCGTTTGCCACCGTAATCGTATACAACGACCGGGTGTAAAGGCCTTTTACCATGATATTGTCCGGTTCGGGCATACCATACACCATCTCCGGCACTCCGGGGTCGTTCCAGCCGCAGAGTGCCTCATCCGATGTGAGTTGCTGTATATTCCAGTACAGGCGCAGGAAGTCGGATTGCCCCGCATCAATACCTGCCAAATCGCTGCTGCCCTCTCCACCGCCACCGGTCATCGCCAAGCTCCCGTACACTTTCAAAAAGGCTTCTTTATACCCTTCGGCAGAACCATACACCTGATCTGCCGTAATATCATTCTTGGGGGTCAGATTCAACGTATCCTCGCTGCACGACGTCACCGTGGCCGCTAACAGGATACCCCCTACTATATTGCTGATTATTCGTTTCATTGCTTCTGTTATTTAAGAATTAAAACCCAAAGTTGAGGCCCAGGGAATAAATCCTCGGCCGTGGATACAGGGTATAGTCTATACCGTCGAATATCTCCGGATCGATGCCTTTGTATTTGGAAATCACGAACACATTCTGGCAGTTGGCATTGAGCGTCATGGTTACCGTACCCTCGCTGTTCAGGCTGCCCACGTCATAGGTCAGACCCAGGTTGTCCATTTTCAGGAACGAAGCGTTATTCATATAATAATCGCTGAAATATTGGTTGTTGCTGAAGCCCGTTGCATATACATCGGTGGTAGCATTGTTGATGAAGCCCGAAGGGTTCAAGATGTTGCGGGCAACGCCGAAGTTTGAAGAGATATTATCGTACATGTAATTGTTAAAATTTGCCCGCAGCACCGTGGTCAATGTCAGCCGCTTGTAGTTAATCGACGTACTGAAGCCCATAAAATATTCCGGGGCAGGGTCTTTGTAATAATACTGGTCGGCAGAGTTGACCACACCGTCGCCGTTCAAATCTTCGTAAACACCTTCCAACGGTGTTCCGGAGGCGTCATACACCTGTTTGCGCACATAAAACTGATAAGGGGCCAGTCCCACAGTATGGTATTGCAATACATTTCCCGTACCGCCTGTGATACCCCTGGCGGCCAACTGGTAGCCGGGGTTCTCATTCAACGTCAGGTTGGTCACCTTACCCTCGTTTACCGTGATATTGAAGCCGAATTCCCAATTGAGATTCTCCGAGCGGATGGCTTGCACGTTGATGCTACCTTCGATACCCCTGTTCTCCATGTTACCGACGTTGGTCAGCAGCTGGTTGCTATAGTTTGTTCCCACGGGGATTTCGACGGTGGCGAGCAGGTCCTTGGTCTTTTTGCGGTACACGTCAATGGCACCGAAGATACGTCCACCCCAAAAGCCGTAATCCAAACCGATATTGGTTGTCGCCGTCGATTCCCAACGCAGGCTTTCATCGTAAGCAATAGGCGAATACATATGGTAAAACTGGTTACCCACCTGGTATTGGCTTTCATTTACGCTGTAATAGTAACTGGGTATGTAGCCATAATTGGTAATGCCGTCTTTATTGCCCGTTTCGCCATAGCTCACGCGCACCTTCAGATCCGATATGGCGTCGTTGTCGCGCAGGAAATTCTCCCCTTTGATGCGCCAGGTCAATGCCGCAGACGGAAAAATACCCCACCGTCCGTCCGGGTTAAATTTCGACGATCCATCGGCACGTACCGTTCCCGACAGGATATAACGGTCAGCAATTGCGTAAATCAACCTTCCATAGTACGAAAGCAAGCGGTTTTGCTGTACGTCGTCGGGGAAGTTCGGTGTCGACAGCTCATCGCCGAAGGCATTGTAGCTAGCGAAGTTGATGTTCGTTACCTTATTGTCGTAATAACCATAGCCGGCCGTTAGATTAATGTTGCTTCGGATGCTTTCGATATCTTTGACGTAGTTCAGGTATGCTTCGATAAATGTGTTGTTCTGGTTTCCTTTATAACGCTGGAAAAAGCCGTTGTTGGCCGCATTGGACGCCGCGAACTCGGGGATGAATGTAGCTCCCCAACCCCGGGAAACATCATAGCCCACATTCACATTGGCGTGTAGGTCCGGAAGGAAGTGAAATGCATAATCCAGTTGCAGGTTACCGAAACTGCGGTTCGACCAACCCCTGTTATCATAATTTTCCAACAGGGAGACCGGGTTCCTGGGCGACAGCGAATTGGGTACATCTCCCTCCATCCACTCGAAGTAGCCGCCAAACGGGCTGGATGCATCATAAACAGGCTGCGTAGGGTCGAATATAATCGCCGAACCAATCGCTCCGGTATTGGCATAATCGTTATTGGTCAACGTCCCTTTCACATTCAGGTCTAATTTCAGGTGCCTGTCGAAGAACTTCGGCGACAGGTTGATGCCCGCCGTACCCCTTCTCATGTAATCTGTTTTCAAAACACCGGTCTGCTCAAGGTATCCGAGGGAGACCCGATAAGGCATATTTCCCACCCCGCCAGCGAACGCGAGGTTATTATCGGATGTAAACGCTTGCTGGTAGATCAGGTCCTGCCAATCCGTATTGGCCGTGCCGAGCAGCTCTTTCTGGGAGCTTGTGCCTTTTTCATTCACAAACGCCCTGACCTGGCCTGCAGTGAGTACATCCACCCTATTGGCGATGGTAGAAAGGGAATTTACTGACGACAAGGTTAAGCGCGGGCGCCCGATCGTCCCGCCTTTGGTCGTGATCAAAATAACTCCGTTGGATGCCCGCGATCCGTAAATGGCCGTAGCATTGGCATCCTTGAGGATGGTCATGGTCTCGATATCACTCGGATTGATCAGCGACAACGGGTTAGGTGCACCCGTTATGCCGTCGCCGCTCAGCGGATTTCCGTCGACAACTATCAATGGATTGTTGCTGGCCGATAATGACGCCCCACCACGGATGCGGATGGTACTGCCCGCACCGGGAGAACCGCCGTTGGAGGTAATGGTTACCCCGGCCACTTTTCCCTGGATCAGTTGATCGGGTGACGTAATGGTTCCTTTTTGAAAGTCTTTGGACTGCACGTTGGCGACCGAACCGGTGAGGTGTTTCCGCTCCACGGTTCCGTAACCGATAACGACAACCTCTTCTAAACTTTCTGCCGATGCCACCATGGTGATTGCCGTATTTACTACCTGGCCCGAAACCGCTACCGCACGCTGTGCCGTTTCATAGCCGATGAAAGTGGCAACCAATGTGTAAGTACCATCGGGCACGTTGGTAAATGAGAATTCACCGGTGCCCGAAGTGCTTGCTGTCCGGCCGAGTTCTTGTATCGACACGGAAGCCCCTTCCAGGGGAACCAGCTGCTGATCGGTGACACGGCCGCTTATTGCGCCGCTTTGCGCATAGGCACCCAACACCGACACCATCAGCAGCCCTGAAAGCATCAATAATCGCTTAATGGAATAATTGTTCATCATGTTGTGTAAGGTTTAATCTGTATTCGTTTATTCATTTAACTTAGTTTTACTGTACAAGTGGTATTCGCCGGGCTGTATCTTGTTGCCGTAGCCGACAGCCAGCATCTCGGTTGTTCCGGCCGGGTTATCGTGCCCAGTATCTGCAGGAAGTTTCGGCATTGCAGGGCTTTACACATCAGTCGTTCCCCACGGTCGCCAGCAAAATGCATCAAGCTAACGCACCCTGTCAACAGTGTAAGACCGACCCGTGTTAAAATAATTCTTGTAAGCGTCAACTGCATAAAATCGGTTATCTAACTGGCCTCAATGCTAAGGTTTTATCCTTTACATTGTTTTCGGGAACGTTCCCGAAAACAATGTAAAGGTAGGTATATTTTTGAAAGTGCCAAAAAAAAGTGGTTTTTTTTACGTCTGCCGAAGACAAAAAGCAGCGGATACGCCTAGGTTACGCTCGACTCACGCTCGATCAGGATAGACTCTAAAGTGATATGTTCATCGGGGGTCGATTTCAATCCCTTTGCCAGCGCATCGAACAAAACGGTGGCCGCCGTCGCACCCATATCGAATGCAGGCTGGGTCACCGTACTCAGTCCAGGGTTGAGCAAATCGGCTATCTCCAAACTCGAAAACCCGATTACTTTCAGGTCTGCAGGTATGGCGATGCCCTCTTGATGGCAAAACCGATAGGCTGCAATGGCCAAGCGTTCCACCGATGCGAATATGCCATCGGGCCGGAGGTTATAATATGCGCTTCTGAGCCGGTGTTCTATTTCCTGCCTATCGTTGGTACACTCCACCACCAACGCATCGTCCGGCTGCTGGCCGGCATCGCGCACGGCATCCAGGTAGCCCTGCAAACGTATCTTTCCGATAGACACGTGTTTGTTTACCACGAGATAAGCTACCCGGGTACAGCCGTTATCGATAAGGTGTCTTGTCGCCGCATAGCTACTTGCATAATCGTTGGCCGTCACGCGTGTGGCCTGCACATCATCGTAATAACGGTCGAAAAACACAAATGGGATATTTCGTTTTGCTAGAACGCCAAGATAACCGTGCTGGTACTCCTCGCCCGATACGGACATCAGCACCCCTTCCACCCTGCCGTTGCCGATATCTGCAACAAAGGCAGCCTCCCGCTCGTAGTCGTCGTCGGTCACGTAGATCAATGTATGGTACCCGTTTGAGCGGGCCACCTTCTCTATCCCATGGATAGCCTGTGAGAAAAAGTTATTCGCAAACTCAGGCACAATGATGGCGATGGTCCTGCTTTTCCGGTCGCGGAGATTGCTCGCGTAGAGATTGGGTTGATAACCCATGGCTGCGGCTGCCTCCAGGATACGCTGCTTGGTTTTCGCACTGATATCGCTATTGCCCCGAAAAGCCCGGGATACGGTCGACGTGGATAACCCCAACCGCTCAGCAAGCATTTTTATATTTACGGTATCCATAGCCTATTTATCATTACAGTAACCAACAACGTACAATTATACGTATAGCCGTACCCATTATTGCATATATTCAAATAAAAAGTCCCGATCGACTAACAACCAGGACTTTTTTTTAAGTTTATAATTAGTTGGTTCTGCGCAATAAAAATATGGAAATTAAGTTGACATAGTCAAATAATTTAACGAAAATATCATATCAATCCGCACCATCAACCATAACCCCCTGTTAGTCAAACCCCCACTCCCTTGTTTTCTGTGTATTCTGCTTTCCATTAATGTAACTTTTCGCGGTGTCCTATCTACCACTTGCCTTTTCTTGTGTGTTACAACGCCGGTAAAAGTACAAAACAGCTTTCAAGCCAAGCACCGCTTCTCCCAGTGTATAGTATCCGTGGCCATCTCGCGCAAAAGCAATTGCCTCTCCTTGGGGTTCCGGTAGATACGGCTGCCGCATTGCCGGGCGGCGGAACATCCTACCGATAGATTCGCCCGGACGCCGTTGCCAGTAAAATACGTCGACCAGGTTCTTGACAAGGACTTCCAAACCATCGGTACTGATGGCTGCCGACGTGATAAACGTATGGGGCAGTGTCGCAACTTTACGGAGCATCAATGTGTCGCCCGGCACACTAGGCAACGGCGTGGTGTACACTCCTACCTCCAAGTCGCGCTTGCTGATAATATATAATAGCTCATCGATGGGATCGAAGAATAGCGACTCGGCATCACGTGGGCCGTCTTCATACTGCAGCACCACCGTGGTAATCCGGTCGTTGGGCACGGTATCTACCTTTGGCGCCCCGAAGGGGTCTGCCGGCTCTTTCAATATATGTAGCAGCACGTTCGGCCGGTTACCGCGATTGTCGCCGATGTCGCCTATCAATAAATAATGGGAGCCTTCACGCTCCATCATCCCGATATCTTCCCAATCGTACGCGGTAATGCCCTGCAAGTAATAAGTTGCTTTGTGGCGTGCCGACCCATCGATAAGGAAAATCCGGGCTTGGTCGCCGCTATCATTATGGGTCCAGAAGTGCCCTTTGTGCCCCGCCGCCACCAGTCCGGAAGCTTCGTTGATCTCGGGATTTTTTACCTGTCCACGGGCTTGCCCCATGCTAAACACCGCCGTATCATCTTGTCCTACGGCACATTCGGCGATAACACAGCTGATTACCAAAACAGATAGTTGCCTAGCTAACCACATCGTGCCAAAGTACGAATTAATTCGGTGCAAAAACATTTTCCCTATCTTTGCACGATTGCAAGTGCACTACCTATGGACATACACCCGTTCCACGTTGAAGAAATAAGACAAGTCTGATGTGGCCCATTGTAACCTTATTATATCTGGCGTTCGCTCCCACCGTACAGGACTCTACCGGCAACCCCGAGTTTACGGAGCGGCTTAACAATGTCTACCGGCACAGCATCCCTGTTGTTACCGTGGATGAGCTCCCCGCTATGATGAAACGTGGCGCCGTTGTACTCGACACCCGCGAGCGGGGCGAATTCGACATCAGCCACATCCGGCGGGCGCGGCATGTAGGCTATATTTGGTTTGACATGCGGGAGGTTTATGATATCCAGAAGACAGACACCGTAGTGGTATACTGCGCCATCGGGAACCGCAGCGAACGCATCGGCGAAAAACTACGGAAAGCGGGCTATCGGAATGTATTCAACCTCTTCGGCGGGATATATGAGTGGGTGAACCAGCGCAACCCCGTGTATAACACGAACAACGTGCAAACTACCGAAATACACGTGTACGACAAGCACTGGGCGCAGTGGCTCGAACGCGGCACACGTGTAGACGACTGATAACCTGCTTAGGCTACAGAAAACTCTTTGGCCGCCAAGTAACGCTCCGCTTCGAGGGCAGCCATGCACCCGGTACCGGCAGCTGTAACGGCTTGCCTGTACACATGGTCCTGCACATCACCGCACGCAAACACCCCTTCGATGTTCGTACGGGTACTATCGGGCTGTGTGACCAGGTATCCGTTGGCATCCATATCCAGTTTCCCTTGGAACAGTTCCGTATTGGGTTTATGGCCAATTGCAACAAAGAAACCGGTAATCGGGATAGTCCGTTCCTCCAGCGTTTGGTTATTGTAGACCAATATACCCGTCACGCCCTGGCCATCGCCCAAGATTTCTTTCGCTTCGGTGTGGTAGTGTATCTCAATATTGGGGGTATTCAGCACCCGGTGCTGCATGGCTTTTGATGCACGGAATTCGTCGCGCCGTACCAACATGTGCACCTTGCTGGCCAGCTTCGCCAGGTACGTTGCTTCTTCGGCGGCGGTATCCCCCGCCCCTACGATGGCAACATCTTGCCCCTTAAAGAAGAAGCCGTCGCACACGGCACATGCCGACACACCGAACCCGTTGTATTTTTGCTCGCTTTCCAGTCCCAGCCACTTCGCGGTAGCGCCGGTAGCAATGATGACCGTATCGGCAGTGAGTGTCTTTTCACCGTCTACCACCACTTTATGCACGCTTCCGGAGAAGTCGACCTCGGTAATATAGCCGAAACGGACATCTGTACCGAAACGCTCGGCCTGTTTACGGAAATCCTCCATCATCTGCGGCCCCAATATGCCATCTACATAACCGGGAAAGTTTTCCACGTCGGTAGTTTGCGTAAGCTGTCCGCCCGGCACGATACCGGTATACACAACGGGCTTCAGATCAGCACGGGCAGCATAAATAGCAGCAGTATATCCGGCTGGTCCTGAGCCGATGATCAGACATTTTACGTGTTCGATTTCTTGTGACATAATGAAAAGTAAGTAGGCTACAAAAATACGGGTTTACCAACCTTTTATCAATGCCTGTTTGTCAAGCATGGGTAAGGAATAGTGCTGCGCATTATTTCCCAAACTTGGCCTGCAAGCCCTTCAGCATATCGTCTGTAATAGGGCCGGCCTTCTTTTTGGGACGGTCCTCACGTTGGGGCTTGCCGGGATTCCGCTGTGGGGTGTTCGCCTGCTGGCTCCCTGTTTTTTCCGCTTTGGCGGGCGATTGTGCGCGTTGTTCTTTCTGCTTTGCACGGAAACGCTGCCATATCCGCTCAAGGCATTGTTTGGTGTACAGGGGAAAGTCGCCCTGCATCATCCACGCGTAGTAGCTGGGTTCTTTGTCAAATACCGACTCAACTGTCCGCCCTTTATGTTTTCCAAAGTTGAACACTTCCTCTCCCTGCTCGTTGAATACCATCCTGCCGGCAAAATCCACCGGGCGGTTCAGGTTGGTGAAACGGTGCAGGGCCTCCACATCATTCACCACGGGAACCGATTTATTCCCCGCCTTATCTTCCCACTCCGTGTCGCGGTAGCGGTCCAGTTGCGATCGCAGCACATCATACGTCGCACGTACATCGTCCTCGGCACTGTGGGCATTCTCCAGGTCTTTATCGCAGTAAAAACGGTATGCAGCCTTTAAGGTACGCTGCTCCATCTGGTGGAAGATGTTCTGAACATCGACAAAAAAGCGGTCGGTCAGCGAAAAATCAACCCCTGCCCTCAGAAACTCCTCCATGAGCATCGGGATATCAAACTTATTCGAGTTATACCCGGCCAAGTCCGCGTCACCGATAAACTCAGCGATTTCAGGCGCCACCGCTTTGAAGGTGGGTGCCCCCTCCACATCCTTGTCGTATATCCCATGGATCACAGACGACTCAATAGGTATGGGCATCTCGGGGTTTATTTTCAGCGTTTTTACCGCTTCACTGCCGTCTGGCGATACTTTCAGGATGGAAATCTCGACAATGCGGTCGGCAGACACATTCACACCGGTGGTCTCCAAGTCAAAAAATGCCAATGGGCGTTTCAATTTAAGGTTCATTCGGAACTAATTTTTCGGAAATAATACGTTGCAGGATGTTTCAGGTACTATATAATATAGTGATCAACTAAAAATAACAATTCCCAACAGAATACCTGCTACCATAATCAGGTAAAGCAATACCTCGCTTCCGGCAAAGTGTTTGTACCTTGTCCAAAAACTATAATCTTCCTTTTCCGGCTGTTTGGCTTCCATTGCGCCGCAAAGGTAAGGATAATTTTCACATCACGCACGTTATCTTTCGCCTTCAATCATCGATAGATGCCCCTACCAACTGCCTGAATTTCCACCCGGTCTGGTCATCCACTGGGCCTTGTGTCTGTTTCATCAGGATACCGACAACGCCCTCACCCGGATCGGCAAAATACTGCGTATTGAAATAACCGCCCCACACGAAGGTACCCTTGCCTCCCAGGCCGCCCTTGGCCACGCCACGCTCCGTCAGCATCCCGAAAGCCAGGCCGTAGTCCTCTTCGTCGCCACCGAACAGGTTGCCGCTTTGGTTTGACATTATCGTGGCTATCGTTGTCCGGCTCAATATACGTACGCCGTTGAGCTCACCGCCATTGAGGTACATCTGCAAAAAGGTGGCGTAGTCTTTGGCCGTGCTACTCAGTCCGGCCCCACCCCCAAAGAACGTGCGCGCACCCTTGATCGGGTAATCGGGGTCGTAAAACGTATGGGGGAACGCTTTCCACTGGCCATTGTCTTTGTACTGTATGTCTACCAAACGGCCGGCTTTATCATCCGGCAGGTAGAACCAGGTATCGTCCATACCGAGCGGATCGAAAAGCCGTTCGCGCAGAAACCGGTCGAACGGCATGCCCGATATGATTTCAACAAAATACCCCAGCACATCCAACCCTAGACTATAGGTATACCGTTCGCCGGGATCGTGGTGCAGGGGCAGTGTGGCCAACTGCTTCACCAAGTCGCTGATCCGCACCTCATCCGTGGCAAAGACCTCTTTCGTGCCCACCTTCTCATAAAGCATCCTCATCCGCTCATCGCCGTCTATTACGCCGTATCCTATTCCGGAAGTATGGGTGAGCAGGTGCCTGATGGTGATTTCCTTGTTGGCCGGCCGGGTGGTATAGGTAGTATCGGCATACCTGAACGATTGCAATACCTGCGGATTCCTAAACTCCGGTATGTACTTGGATATTGGATCGTCCAATTGGAATTTCCCTTCCTCCCACAGCATCATCACTGCCGTTGCCGTGATGGCCTTGGTCTGCGATGCAATACGGAAGATATCATCGGTCTGTTGCTTACGCCCGGTTTCAGCATCGGCACTACCATAAGCCTTGTGGTATACGATTTTTCCATGGCGTGCCACCAATGCAACCACGCCCGGTATCTTGCCATCAGCCACCGCTTGCTGAAGCATCGCATCGACCCGGGCAAGGCGCTCGGCCGAAATCCCCACACTACTTGGCGAGCCGTTGGCAAGGGGCGGCGACTTATGGGCGGAGGGCGTCTGGCCGTGGAGCGACAATGCGGTTGCGATGCACAAGAGTAAGGATAGAATTTTCATCTCACAGGAAGTTTAGAGTTCCTTAATCAGTAAATCTTTCCACCGCACCTTGATGCCGCCACCATCGTGTATCTGCAGAGCAATGAATCCTGTCGCTGCACCTATCTTCGCGTCAGAGAGCTGCACCATCTTCTTGCCGTTCAGCCACGTGGTCACCTTGTCGCCCTTGGCCCGTATTTTCATGGTATTCCACTCATCCGCTTTCAATATCTTTTCTTTTTCCGGGTCGGGTTTGATCAGCCAACCGCGGCCATACGATTCATATATCCCACCGGTGGAATGGCCCGGCGGCGCCACCTCTACCTGCCAGCCTTCTATTTTTACCCCTTCGATATCCGAGCGGATAAATACCCCGCTGTTTCCGTTCGCCTCCAATTTGAAGGACACCCGCAGCTCGAAATCCCCATAAGTTCCATCGGTCGACAGATAACCGTATTCTTTGTCCGGTCCGCTTTCACAGACCAGCTCACCATTTTCCACATACCATTTCTCGGTACCGTGGATGGTCCAGCCCGAGAGGTCTTTGCCGTTGAACAATGGCTTAAACTGAGCAAACGATGCGCTCGCGAAAAGCACCAAAATCACCGCTAAGTGGCATTTTCTATACATCATGATAAATATTTAAGGTTTATTATACGCCTATACTTCTTAACAACGCTACCGACCACAGCCGGCAATGTGCGCTAAAGATAATCACCATTATGCAAATCGGCGCATCGGGCCATAAATTTTTTTATCTTTGACTATGGTCGAAGGGAATACGGTGTCTTGCTGCGACGTGGCACATCCGCAAAGCGGAGCGCACAGCCGCGCCACCGACCGATCTGTTTTCGGGCTCTTTATTCCCGCGATTATAAGTTTCCTCCTGCTGCTGTTGGGGCTTGCCTTTGACCAGGATTGGCTCCCTCGCCCGACATTCTTTACCGGCTGGTTGCGTGTGGCGTGGTACGGCATAGCCTATCTTCCGGTAGGCGGTCCGGTTATCCGGCAGATGTTCCAGGCCTTTGCCAAACACGACGTTTTCTCGGAATTTACGCTGATGACCATCGCTACCCTCGGTGCCTTTTTTATCGGCGAATACCCCGAAGGAGTTGCCGTGATGCTCTTCTATTCGGTGGGCGAAAACCTGCAGGGGTTGGCCGTACGGCGGGCCAAGGGAAATATCAAAGCCCTGCTTGACCAACGCCCCGACAAGGTCACCGTCCTGGAGGCAGACACCCCCCGTACCATACCGGCACAACAGGCAACCATCGGGATGACCATCCGGCTCAAGCCCGGCGAAAAGCTTGCGTTGGATGGTGAACTGCTTTCCGATCGGGCGTCGTTCAACACCGCGGCACTGACCGGCGAGAGCGTACCCGTAACGAAAGGCGAAGGCGATACGGTATTAGCCGGCATGATCAACCTCAACACGGTAGCCGAGGTGCGCATTACCACAGCCTATACGGATAGCAAGCTCAGCCGCATCATCGCACTGGTACAAGATTCCACTGCCCAGAAAGCACCTACCGAATTGTTTATCCGGAAAATTGCCAAAATCTATACGCCCATCGTTGTGCTGCTGGCCGTGCTCATCACCGTGGCACCCGCATTGGTCGTTACCGACTACGTGTTTAGCGATTGGCTGTACCGCGCACTTGTATTCCTAGTCATCTCCTGCCCCTGCGCGCTGGTCATTTCTATCCCACTCGGCTATTTCGGTGGCATAGGGGCGGCAAGCCATCATGGCATCCTGCTCAAGGGCAGCAACTTCCTCGATACGCTGGCACATATCCGCCATGTAGTGATGGACAAGACGGGTACACTCACCGAAGGCGTATTCCAGGTACAAGATGCCGTTATCGTGGGGCCGTACGACCCGCAAACCACCCTCCAGCGGATCAGCGCACTGGCAAGCCACAGTACACACCCTGCCGCAATGGCTATCCATGCCTACATCGGCACGACCGGACCAACACCGCCCTTGGAGCAAGTAACGGAAACCGCCGGACTAGGTATGGCCGCCACTATTGAGGGCAAGCAACTGCTAGTAGGCAGTTTCAAGCTGCTCGACCGATTCGGGATAACGTACAGCCTGGATGCGACACCCACCGGCACGCTGGTCGCCGCGGCCTATGGTGGCCAATTTGTGGGGTACTTTGACGTTGCCGATGAAATCAAGGCCGATGCGGAAGACACGATCAGGCAGCTGAAAGCACTTGGTATTACCCCTACCATGCTCAGCGGCGACCGGACTGCGATCGTACAGGCGGTGACTGCCCAATTAGATATCGCGAGCGCGTATGGCGACCTCCTTCCCGAAGATAAAGCGAAGAAGATCGTCGAAATGAAAGCCGCAGGTCACCGCGTGGCGTTCGTGGGCGATGGCGTAAACGATGCCCCTGTCATTGCCCTGAGCGATGTCGGGATTGCCATGGGCGGCCTGGGTAGCGATGCGGCTATCGAAACAGCCGATGTGGTGATCCAGGACGACCACCCCTCCAAAATTCCGGTGGCCATCCGCATCGGCCGTGCCACACGCCGCATCGTTTGGCAGAATATAACCATGGCCTTCGCCGTGAAAGCCATTGTGCTTATCCTCGGTGCCGGCGGACTAGCTAACATGTGGGAAGCCGTTTTTGCCGACGTGGGCGTGGCCCTGCTGGCCATAGGCAATGCCATTCGAATCCAAAAGATGCGGTTTTAACTAATTTTTATAAATTTGTTGCTTACCAACACCATTATGAAACACCCTATAAACAGAAAACAGTTTCTCCAAGCCCTTTCGCTTGTAGCGGGTTCGGCGCTTGTTCCCGCGGCTACCTGGGCGACTATTCGCAACAGGCCGACCACCAAAATGAAACTTGGATTGGTCACTTATCTATGGGGTAAGGACTGGGATGTGCCCACACTAATCGCCAACTGCATGGCCACAGGCTTGGAGGGCATAGAACTCCGCGTGGACCACGCGCACGGTGTTTCACCCGAAATGAGCAAACATCAGCGGCGGTTGGTCCGTGACCAGTTTGCAGGTAGCGCCGTCGAATGCGTAGGTATGGGTACGAACCAGCAATACGATTTCCCCGACCAGCAAAAACTCCGGGAATCCATTGCGCGCACCAAAGAATTCATCCGGTTGAGCGCTGATATCGGTGGCACAGGTGTAAAGGTCAAACCTAACGCATTCCACGAAGGCGTGCCGCACGAAAAAACTATGGCGCAAATTGGCGCATCATTGAATGAGCTTGCTGCCTATGCTGCCGATTTCGGGCAGCAACTCCGCCTGGAAGTACATGGCCATGAAACCCAAAACCTACCGAACATCAAAACCATCATGGACCATGCCGACCACCCCAACGCCACCATCTGCTGGAACTGCAACCCGCAGGATCTCGACGGGCAGGGCTTCCAATATAATTTCGATTTGGTGAAAGACCGTTTTGGAGATACCGTGCACGTGCGCGAACTTGACCGGACGGATTACCCCTACCCTGCACTGCTTCAGAACCTTGGCCAGATGGAATACGACGGCTGGATATTACTGGAATGCCACACCGATCCGGCCGACAAAGTACAGTCCATGCGGGAGCAGCGTACGGTTTTCGACCGGATGACATCGGCGTAGCAGCGGGGTTATTCGTCCCCCGCCGCAAAATCGTTGCTTTTCGCCAGCAGCTTGGCACTCTCCGCCAACCGGATAAACTCCGCACGGTAACCCTCATTATCTGCACCTTTCGCACCCCGGGCCCGCGCAATCAACCCGTCGTAGCTCGCCTGCTGTTTATAATCCGAGTTGCGCAGCAGCATACCCAATTCGGCTACGGCACTGGCAAACCGGAAGTCGCCCGAGGCGTTGGACAGTTCCAGTGGGCGATCGGCTACCACGACCTGCTGCAAACGGCTCTCCTGGTCATCGGGGTCCTTATAACGGAATTTCACCGTAGCTACCTCTTTTCTGTTACCCACAAAGGAACGTTCCTTCACCGGCTGGTATTTCAGCGGATCCACATCGCCGGGGTAGCTGCTGTTCACCCCTACGGGTACGATTTCATACAGCGCAGTCACGGTATGGCCCACACCCATGTCGCCGCCCAGCTTTTCATCGTTGTTGAAATCTTCTTTTTCCAGCAGTCGGTTCTCATACCCCAACAACCTGTAAGCTTGCACCTTGGCTGGATTGAACTCCACCTGTACTTTCACATCCTTGGCTACGGTAAACAGTGTGCCACCAAACTCGGTGACCATCGCCTTGCGGGCTTCAGTGATGTTGTCGATATAAGCGTAATTGCCATGCCCCTTATTAGCCAGCAGCTCCATCTTGCTATCCTTGAGGTTACCCATGCCGAAGCCCAGCACCGACAGGCTTACGCCGCTCTGCCGTTCTCTGGCAATGAGCTGCTCCATATCACCGTCGCTGGAGGCACCTACGTTGAAATCACCATCCGAAGCCAGGATAATACGGTTATTACCCCCTTTGACGAAATGCTGGCGTGCCGTTCGGTAAGCCAGTTGAAGACCGGCCCCTCCGGCTGTCGATCCACCCGCGCTCAACGCGTCAATCGCATCCTTTATTTTGATTTTCTGGTCGCCAGGCGTACTTTCCAGGGCTACCCCGGCCGCACCGGCATAGGTCACAATGGCTACACGGTCGTTGCTGCGCAGTTGGTCGACCAATAGCTTCATAGACGCCTGTGCCAGCGGCAGTCGGTTTGGTCCCATCATCGAGCCCGATACGTCGATCAGGAACACCAGGTTGGAGGCCGGCAGTTTATCGGTGGGTACCGACTCGGCTTTTAGCCCGATGCGCAACAAGTGGTGTTTCGGGTTCCATGGCGCCGTCGCCAGTTCGGTGTGGATCGCGACCGGCTCGCCCGTTGACGGCCCTTTCAAGTCATATTGGAAATAATTGACCATTTCCTCAATCCGTACCGCATCTACCGGCGGAAGTTGCCCATTATTGATAAAACGGCGGAAATTGCTGTATGACGCGGCATCCACATCGATGGCGAAGGTAGAAAGTGCCTCCTCCAGCGGGTTGTGGAATTTGTTTTCCGTAAATCCTTTGTAAGACTCCGTATTTATGGGCCGGGGCATATACACCTGCGGGGCAAACGCCATCCGATGCACACCACCAGCCCTGATGGCCACTACACTCCCTTCCATCTCGGCCGCTACCTGCTTACCGTGCCCTACGACGACCACCGCGTCGAGCGACTGTTTTGCAGGAATGAGGTGCACATCGATCACGTTGTTCTCTCCTACCTTAATCCGTTTACTTTCGTAGCCGATGTATTCGAAAAGCAGGTACTTCCCCTTTTCAGCCTGGATGGAATAATGCCCGTTGGCATCCGACCGGGCAGCAACCTGTGTACCTGCTAACGTAATCGCAACCCCGCCCAAGGTGGCGTTCGTCTGCTGGTCATAAACCGTTCCACTAATGGTGATCGGCTTTTCTGTACGGTACCCACCCAGGGATAACGACAGGATCATTGCTAAGCATATTGACTTCATAATCTCAAATTTTGCCGAAGGATGCGCGGGTGTACCGATTTCCATAAACCAGAAAAAAAAATTACTTTCACCCACCGATGAGTGGATTTGGCACACCGAAAAAAGACGTCGATGACGACGCGCTCCTCCGGCACTATCGCGACACCGGTGATATGGCCGTACTAGGTGAGCTCTATCAGGCGCACGCCGAGATGGTATATTACGTGTGTCTGCGCTACCTCAAGGACAGCGAACGCAGCAAGGATGCGGTGATGCAGATTTTTGAAGAACTTATCCATAAAGTTAATAAACAGGAGATCCAGCGCTTCAGCAGCTGGCTTTACGTGCTTAGCCGCAACCATTGCCTTATGCAGTTGCGTGTAGCGAAAAACCGGCATCATGTTTCCATCGATGAATTTGTGGAATTTCCCCTCGCTATGCATCCGGATGGCGATGGAGCGGAAAAAGAAAAGCAGCTTACAGCGCTCGAACGCTGCATGGAGCGGCTGCCCGAAAAACAAAAACGTAGTGTTGACTTGTTTTTCCTCAATGAGAAGTGCTATAAAGAAATTGCAGAATTGACGGGATACAGCTTGAAAGAGGTGAAAAGCTACATCCAGAATGGTAAACGGAATTTAAGGTTGTGCATGGAGGCGAGCGATGGAAAAGGGTAAAGTAGATATTGAATTCATCAGGCGGTACATACGCGGTGAGCTTACGCCGCGCGAAATGTACGTCTTGGAACGGCAAGCACAGGCCGACCCCATGCTGATGGATATTATCCTCGGCATGGAGCAGGAAACGCTGGACGTACACGACGATCACCTTGCCGATATCCGCAAGCGCATCGCCGAGTGTACCGGCCAGCGGCAGACAGCCACACGCCGCCTCGCCCCCTTGCAACGCTGGGCCGTAGCCGCGTCCATACTGGCCGTGCTTACGGTAGGCGCATGGTGGTTCACCCGCGAGGATGCCATAATAGAACAGCACGAAGCCACGGTGGCTGCCACTTCGGAGCAAACACCAGAAATGCCGGAAGCCGAGGCTAAACCGTTGCCCGAGCCGGAAGCCCCCGCCACCAAGGAACGGGTAGCTGATACAGCCCCACGTACGGTCCGCATCGCAGCAGCGGACGTGGCAGCGGCCAACCAAGCAGAAAAGAAAGAAGAACGGCTGGCGATGGTTACGCCCAAAGCCGACACCGGCACGGGGCTACTGGATTCAACAATCGTGGTTGGCTATGGTACGCAGCAAAGATCTGCCCCAACTGGAGTAGCGGCCCGCCTGGTTGCCGCAGAAATGGACACCGCGGTGGCGGCTAGCGCGCGGGCTGCTGAAAACCCGAATAAGCCCTCACCCAAAGAAGGCTGGGATGCTTATCGGCAATACCTGAGGAATGCTGTGAAGCTAGCACCGGGTCAAGGCGTTGTCGACTTGGCATTCACTGTGGATGATGAGGGGCGTCCCACTGATATTGCCGTCATTGAGACCACCAACGAGAAACTCAACACCTTTGCCATCCTTATCGTACGCGATGGACCACGTTGGCTCCGCGGCAATGCTACCCAGCGCGATGTTACACTGCGGATCACGTTTTAGGGAAACAGGGAACAAAAGCGGTCACGCGATGACAATATATTGCTTACCACCGATGGAATAGGTGGATGTCATGTCTTATTATCAGCTGCCAGCAAAAACACCGTTGCAATGATGAGTAGCGCACCGAGCCAGTCGACAGCCTGGAACGGCACCCCCAGCCACAACACGGCGATTAGCGTAGCCGACAGCGGCTCTGCCGACGTGAGCAAGCTCGCTTGCTGCCCCCCGATCAACTGCACAGCCCGAAGGTACATATAAAAAGGAATCAACGTTCCGAAGATGACGACAAACAGTACATTCACGTAAGTGTAAGCATCCCATACGCCGTCTGCCTGCCAGGGGGGCTTTACAAATGAGATGGCCACGCCACCGATAAAGAGCCCCCAGCCGATTACGCTCACCGCGCTGTATTTTCGGAGCAGCTTGCCGGGCATCAGCGTATACAGTGCCAAGCTCACGGCTGAAGCCATACCCAGAGCAAACGCCAGCGGCGATATCGTCAGGGAGTCGAGGCGGCCATGCGTGACCAACAGGAATGCACCTACAACGGCAAATAAAATTGCCAGGTAGCCGAACAGATTGAGCCGTTTGCCATACCTTACGGCCAGATAGATAGCAATCATCACGGGTGCCGAAAATTGCAGGATGGTGGCAGTTGCCGCATTGGAATGTTTTATCGCGGCGAAATACGTGTACTGCACGGTCAGCATCCCGGCGATACCGAACACCAGCAGCTGCCGGCGATCGCGTTTTTCGCGCCAGATGGCCCATACATTACTGTCTTTTTTCAAGACACCCAGAAGGATAAGCAGCGATCCGGCGCACAGCATCCGCACGGCCATCAGCCACTCTACCCCCACAGCACGCTGTTGGAATAGAAACTGGCCGGCAGTACCGGATACCCCCCACAACGTGGCGGCAAGCAGCGCCATGGCCACCCCTCTTGTGTGCGAATCCATCACCTACTCGACCGCATGGCCTTCACTTTCTTGACTTTAGGGTCGGCTGAGATTTTTTGATAAGCCTCCGTTTCCATACCGTAAAGTGCTACCTTGCCTTCGCCATCGCAATGGATGCCAAACCCATAGGTTTTGGTAAGCGGCGATGCGCGTAAGCAGGCCTGCCCCTTCGAAAAAAACTGCGCCCTGGCTTGTCCGTATTCCGCTTCAATTAACCCGTTTCGATCGGCATATACCTGAAACAACACATCGTCAGACGTGTACTGGTAGGGATGGTTTGCAATGAGGTCATATTGCATTTCGGCAACGGTCGGTTTGGCCTTGCTTGGCGGTTGGGTTCCCGCCGCCGTTTTCGTATCTTCGGCAACCTCGATAAAGGTATTGTAATAGTTTGTGGTGTGTGTTTTCATATCAAATCGGTTGCCCAAAGGTAAGCAGATTATTATCGGGATCGAGCATCGAAAATTCCCATTGGCCCCACGGTTTCCTTTCCAATGGGCCATTTGGATGTATTAAATTGTTGGCCGCATATGATTTATACAACTTGTCGATATCGTCTGTGCGGATGTACACTTGGCCGTAATTCTCCTTGGGGTCGAGGTCTTTAAACTCAAAAAAGTGGATCTCAATATCCTCTTTTTCAACCATCAGGTAGCCTTCGAAGTCGGCACTTCCGAACTCCCGGAAACCTAATTTGTTGATGTAGAAATTCCTCGTTGCGGCTTTATCACGCATCAGCAATTTCGGATTTATCGCTTTTAGCATCGTTTTTTTATAAAGGTAGTTAATTATCGATACTACTTCAAACGCTCCAATTTCCCTTTCCGTTTCACGAGGTTTTTATAATCCCATTGAATGTTCGCTGCCTTGTCGATCCAGCGTTTGATGTCGTCAGCATCGATTTCGTCAACTGTAGCATAAAGTATGGATGCATCCATAAACTTTCCGGTGCCCGGCTTCAATTTTGCTTCATCGAAACCCATCCCACTCCAAAACATCAGGCGGATACCAGCTTTCAGTTTGACATATCCGACAATAGGGTTGCCTTCGAGGAACCAAACGGGGTGCGCGTGCCAGATTTTACTCTCCGCGCCGACAAGGTTTTCATCGATCAGCGCCGCCAAGGTGTTGCAGATTTCACTTTCTCCATCCGCCTGCGACTGGTTATATTTCAGGATACCGTTGTTCATCGTGCTTGTTGCGTTTATCTATGCGTTATGAACAAAAGTAACATACTTATACCGAAATCCGATGTTGACTTCATTTTTCAATGTCAATATCATATTTAGCGAGTAGCCCCGCTATACCCGAAACCGAAAACTTAGCTTTTTTAATCCGGTTGGTTTCCGGATCGATGGTATAATTATATGACGTACGGAAATCGGCCTTTTCGAGTATGGTACGATCAAAAACGGCATTCATCAGGTTACAGTTATCGAAGACGGCATTGGTCAGGTCTGCTTCCGCAAAATCGGTCTCCTGCAATTGTGAATCGTTGAAAACGGTCTTTTTGATTTTCGTTTTGTAAAACGACGAATGGTTCAGCTGGCATCCGTCGAAGGAAAAAGAAAGACCGAAGGGGTTGCAGCTATCAAACCGGAGGCCCAGCATTTTGCAGTCTTTGAACTGAACATCGCAGAGGGCTGTTCCGTTGAGCTTTGCCAGGCTGAAGTTGCACCCATTAAATGTGCAATCTGCGAATTTAAACGCCGAGAGGTCGCGCTCTGAAAAATCACACCCGTTGAAAATGCAATTATCGTACTCGCCGGTTCGAAGGGAGGCGCTTCGGTCAAATGTCTGGTCCTCCATTATTATTTCTTGCATCTGCCTACTTTATATCGATGTCATTTTATTCCCCCAAAAGCGCCAAAGCACATGTTTTTATGCAGTATCTCTACTGCGCGAAAGCTAACTTTCTTTTGCGCAAGAATGGAGTAAACCACAGAATTTTGTTACCCAAATGTGCTATGCTATATTTTTTGGGTTCATACTCGATCGCGTTGTTAAAACAGTTATAGGGCGAATAGTCGTGCCTCAATCACAAGTTGTTTCGCACTTTCTATGGCCTTATCTGATAGATCTACGCCGGTCACTTCTGCTCCCAACCTGTTTAACGAAATCGTATCCTGTCCAAAATGGCATTGCAAGTGTAAGATCGTTTTCCCTTTTACACGGCTTATTGTTATATAGTCCGATTCCGCACTCATTTTCTGACGATTTCAATCACATACAATGATACCAATTATATTTTATTTTTAGATAAATCGGACACTATGGGCAGGGATTTCGCTTTTAAGAATTTTGGGGATTGGATTTGCAG
>NZ_JAMXAY010000024.1 GCF_025460835.1 Parapedobacter soli
AGCAGGGCCAACATCACCCGGATCACCTTTCAAACCCTGGGGACCAGCAGGGCCAATGGGACCGACTGGGCCAGCAGGGCCAGCATCACCTGGATCACCATTCAAACCCTGGGGACCGGCAGGACCAATGGGACCTACAGGGCCTTCCGGACCGACTGGGCCAGCAGGGCCAACATCACCCGGATCACCCTTCGCGCCTTGAGGGCCAGCCGGACCGCCCTTTCCACCATCGGCGGCATATAGGGCAAAAGGTACACTCATCAGTTGCATGGTGCCCAAGTCGGTGTAACCGCCGTTGTCGACAGCCACTTCCACCTTCACAAACTGGTTAGCATCCTGCCATGGNCTTCGCGCCTTGAGGGCCAGCCGGACCGCCCTTTCCACCATCGGCGGCATATAGGGCAAAAGGTACACTCATCAGTTGCATGGTGCCCAAGTCGGTGTAACCGCCGTTGTCGACAGCCACTTCCACCTTCACAAACTGGTTAGCATCCTGCCATGGAACTTCCGCAAAAGCTCCATGGGAGGCAGAGCCTCTGCCGATCTGCAAGGTGAAAAGCCCCATGGTGTTCGTCTTCACCCGGTGCTCCTCCCGGTATTGCACAACACCGTTGGCCGAACCGCCGATAATGGATATTCGAACGCCGACATCCTTGTCGGCCATCACCGTCCCATCCAAGTTGCGCGCAACCGCTTGGTAGTTAATGCCCGTCAGGCCCGACTGCCCGTAAACCCCCAAGGTTACAAATAGCAGGATTACAGCCGCGTAGTAGGGAAAATACCGCTTCATATACATGTTGTTTCTTTCTGGTTAGTCATTCGGTTTACTGCTCTTCTTTCACATCGCCCTGTGTGGGCGGCGTTTGTGCCGGAGACGCCTCTGCCTTCATCGTTTCAGCGGTCTCATCTGCCGATGATTCCGACGGCAACGTCTCGGCACCCGAGCCTCGTGAAACCAGTGTGGTTTTCATCGTTCTCAGGGTTTCACTTTTTGGCACTGCCGGGGTGTAGTTTTCAAAAATCAGCGCCCGCAACTCCTGTGGCGAATTCGGAGAAACTTCGTGCTTGCGATTAATTGACAGCGTTTGCACCCGATTTACGGCCCCTGCATTGAACTTGATTTCCGTGTTTTTCGTGCCGTCTGCCGATAAGAGTTGCCTGATACGTGCTTCTGAAACATTGCTTTCACCGGTCTGTGCATGCACCTGCATTGCCGAAACCGCCGCCAATACTGCGGTCAACATGGTGTAAATTAGTTGCTTTTTCATATGTTTATTGCTGTTTTTTAGTCCATATCCAATATATTCCCCGGATGGAAACTCAAGGTGAATTTCAATTCATTGCGGGCCGTAAATCGCTGTGCCATCGGGGCGAGGTAGCCGATGTCTATTTGTAAAGATCGCACACGGAAACCCACGCCCGCGGCTAAATGCTGCCGATTGCCTTTTTCAGGGTCCTCGTAAAAATACCCCGTGCGCAGGAAAAACTGCCGGTAATAACAGAACTCCAGCCCACCGGATACGGCGAACTCCGACAGCTCCTCGCGAAAGCCCCCCGGCGCATCAAAAAAAGACGTGAATAATGCCGAAGACACGCTCCGGTCGGGGTCCCGGCCTTTTTCAATCTCGGTTGTCATATTACCCTGCTCGTTTATGCGGTATTGCGGCCGCGAGGGAACCAGCAGCTTGGTGACATCCAGCAAGAGCGTTAGCCGGTTATTTGGGTCGTTATTTAAACCGTAACCAACGCCCATCCGCAGATTCATCGGCAGAAAGCTCTCCTTCGCATTGGTGTAGTTGAGTTTTGTACCCATATTGGTCAGGTTGACACCCCACGCAAAACGCTTGCTGAAATGCCTTGAATTGACGTAGCTCTTCTCTGAGTATACGCCTAGGTCGACCGCAAACGCCCTAGCTTGGTCCATGTCCAGCCCGTTGTAGGTGCCCGAGCCGAGGTTGCTGTGTATATAGCGCGCCGTGAGCGCCATAGCGAAATGCTCGCCCAGTAAGCGCGAATAGCTCGCGTCGATGGAAATCTCGCCCGCATTATAGCGCTGCGACAGGTTTCCTGTATCATCCCTGAAATTGATCTCGCCCATATCGAGGTATTTCACCGAAACCCCGAGCACCTCGCGCCGACTGAGCCGGTGGAAAGCGGTGAGGTAACCCAAATGCTCGTCCTTCACCAGCTGCCGCATCCATGGTGTATAGGAGAAGCTTAATCCCTTCTCGCCGGCAAAATTCAACTTGGCCGCATTGACGAATACCGAATTGGCGTCCGCTAGGAGCCCCGTGCCTGCCTCGGCCACCCCCGTGGTCCGGGCATCCGGGCTCAACAAAAGAAAAGAGGCTCCCGTGGTGATGGTGCCGCGCCCTGTCTGGGCCATTGAAAAAACAGGAAGCAACACAACGAGCATCAGCACACATGCTGATTTGAGGAGAAGGATACTCATGGTCGTCTCGCTTGGGATTATTGGATAACTAATTTTTCCGTATAGGTCCGGTAGCCGGTCCGGATTACCAAATAATACAATCCGGAAGCGTAGTCTCTGAGGGGTAACGTATAGGTAACACGCCCCGCCAGCATTTGGCTCGTTTCGGTCCGCACGACCTGGCCAACATTATTCACGAGCATAAATACCACCCGGCCATCCTGGAGTAGATCAAACTCCAGCTTCGTAAATTCAGCAGCTGGGTTGGGATAAACGATTAAATCCGAAACAAACGGAGCCTCCGGGGCTTTGGTCGGCCCTGCCACCTCAGGTTGCTGGAATCCCTGCGTGAGCAAAAGTCCGCCAACAGTAGCTGTGGCGACTACGGGCTCGCCGATGGAGTATTGGAAAATGGTATAGCCAACCGCAGCGCTGTGACCCGCATTGGCAACAACCTGCCTGACGAGTTCCTGCGGTAAAGCGACAGCGACCCAAAACAAAAAAATCGCACAGGTAAATACTAACGATTTCATAGCGTGGTAGACGTAATTAATGACTTTACGAAACTATGAAAAATATGAATTACAATGTTAGTGTTTTAACAACTAAAATAAAATACCCGATTTGCTCGGCTCTTTCGACCCTCACGGGCAGTAAAATGGAATCTACTTTCCTAGTAAATAAAAATAAAATAGATAAGGGCCATGATAATGATTGCCACGATAACCGCGGCCCAAATCGTATTGCTGGCGGGGCGATCATTAGGCTCATTGATCGCTTCCGGTGATGGTGCCGGGTTTTCCTTATGTACCGCATAGTTCTCTTCTGCTTCCGGCCTGCCATCCTTGTCCGTTCGGTGATTGTGCGTTTCCATAACGTAACCCTTTGATTCCAGTAGTATAACAACCCGCCGAAACGATTGTTTGCTGACACTTCTTTACGCGCCGTTTCTACCGTGCAAATCACAATCTCATTTGTCGAATGCCAAATCTTTTCCTTATCATTGCACATTATAATATTCGGACATGAGATTCATTGTATCTACTTCCATTTTATTAAAACAACTACAAGCCATCAGCGGAGCCTCAAGCAGTAGTACCGTACTGCCGATCTTGGAAAATTTCTTGTTTGAAATCAAGGACAATATATTGACCATCTCGGCTACCGATTTGCAAACCAGCATGGTTACCTCCCTGACTATCGAGGCCAAGGAAGAAGGACGCGTGGCCATGCCTTCCAAAATATTGATCGAGACGCTTAAGACGCTCCCCGACCAGCCAGTAGCTTTTTCTGTCGATACGGCTACCCTGGCTATCGAAATCAGTGCTGGTGACGGTAAATACAAGCTAAGCGGCGAGAATGCCGACGATTTTCCGAAGATCCCCGTTGTTGACAATGCATCTGCGGTAACCCTAACCGCCTCGGTACTGGCTGAAGCCATTAACAAAACGATATTTGCAGTGAGCAATGACGAGCTACGTCCAGCCATGTCGGGTGTGTTGGTACAGTTGGCGGAACAATCCGCCACCTTCGTCGCAACCGATGCCCACAAGCTCGTACGCTACCGCCGCAAAGATATCGGCACCGACAGCCCTACATCGTTGATTTTACCTAAGAAGGCACTATCGTTGTTGAAATCATCTTTGCCCATAGATGACTCTGCCGTCTCTATGGAATATAACAGCACCAATGCCTTTTTCAAGTTTGGCAACATACACCTGATTTGCCGGCTCATCGATGAACGCTACCCCGATTATGAGGCTGTTATTCCGCAGGTCAACCCCAATAAACTGACACTCGATCGGCACATATTCCTCAACTCCTTACGCCGCGTTGTTATTTTTGCCAACAAGACCACACATCAGGTACGGCTGAAGATTTCGGGTAGCGAACTCCATATATCGGCGGAAGACCTCGATTTCTCCAACGAAGCACATGAGCGGCTGAGCTGCCAGTTTGAAGGTGAAGACATGGAAATCGGCTTCAATGCGAAGTTTTTGGTGGAGATGCTAACAAACCTCGATAGCGAGGAAGTGATTATCGAAATGAGCACCCCGAACCGGGCTGGGTTATTGATACCCGCCATATCGGAAGAAGACGAGGATATCCTGATGCTGGTCATGCCCGTCATGTTGAATAATATGGGATAACGGCGTTGGACCTCCTCTATTCTCTGATTGATTTCGTTTTACATATCGACCAGCACTTGGTCGAAATTGTCAACGAGTACCGGACGTGGACCTACCTGATCCTGTTCCTTATCATTTTTATCGAGACCGGTATCGTGGTGATGCCTTTCCTGCCCGGCGACTCCCTGCTATTTGCTGCCGGGATGCTAGCGGCCCAGCCGAATGAGCTAAACGTATGGGTCGTAATCCTTCTTTTGCTCGTGGCAGCAATTGCAGGCGACTCCCTAAACTATTCCATAGGAAAGCGGTTCGGAATGCAGGTAACCAAGTTCAAGCTTTTTGGCAAACAGATCATTAAAGATGAGCAAATCGCAAAGACGCATTCATTTTACGAAAAGTACGGTAGCAAGACCATCGTGATTGCCCGCTTCGTGCCCATTGTCCGGACACTGGCACCATTCGTTGGCGGGATCGGAAGGATGAAATATGGAACTTTTTTAACCTACAACGTGGTCGGCGCATTACTGTGGGTGGTGGGTATTACGCTAGCCGGCTATTTCCTAGGGAATATCCCCCTCATCAGGGATAACTTTTCCAAGGTGGTATTGATAATCATTGTGGTATCCATTATGCCCATCATTTTTGAAGTGATAAAAGAAAAACTCAAAAAAGAGGCATAAGACCAGCCGATACCCAAGAAGTCCAACACGCTTTTATTGCTACCAAAAACTATTTGGTAGGAAAATTATTACTTTTGCACATGATTAAATCCATGACTGGTTATGGCATCGGCACCAGAGACAACCAGAAGGTAAAGTACACCGTCGAACTCAAATCACTCAACTCGAAGTTCCTGGAGCTGAACCTACGGCTTCCAAAGGCCTTTTCAGACAAAGAACTATCGTTACGGGGCGAATGCTCACGCCTGATCGAAAGGGGCAAGGTAAGCCTTACTGTAAGCGTAGAGTACATCGACCAAGCCGCGGGGGCCGCAACCATCAATGCATCCTTGCTTAAGAACTACTACGAGCAACTGGAAACCATCGCCAACGAACTTGGTACCGAAACAAACAATCTTTTTGAACTGGCGCTCAACATGCCGGAGGTAGTAAGTCATAACGAGGATGAGGCCGACGAAGAGGAGGCCGCCCTACTCATGGGCGCTTTCCAAGATGCCGTGGTTCAACTCAACCAATTCCGGGTTGATGAGGGTTCCGTGCTTCAACTCGATCTCGCTAAGCGCACCAGAAGCATCCAGCAACTGCTTGCCGAAGTGGAGGCAACCGAGACTGACCGTATCCCACTCATCCGCGATCGGATAGGCCAGTACCTCGAAGAAGTGGTGGGAAAGGAACAGGTAGACAAAAACCGCTTCGAACAGGAACTGATTTTCTACATCGACAAATTAGATATCACGGAAGAGAAAGTGCGCCTCCGTAGCCACTGCAACTATTTCCTACAGGCACTCGAAGATGAAAATGCAAACGGAAAGAAACTGGGTTTCATCTCGCAGGAAATGGGACGCGAAATCAATACGCTTGGCTCTAAGGCCAACCATGCCGGTATCCAACAGGTAGTGGTACGGATGAAGGAGGAGCTCGAAAAAATCAAGGAACAACTGCTAAACGTACTGTAACCCGCATGGAAGGTAAACTCATAATTTTTTCTGCCCCCTCCGGTGCTGGTAAAACCACCATCGTAAAATACCTGCTGGGTAAGCATCCCGATAAAATCTCTTTTTCCATTTCGGCAAGCACACGGCAAGCCCGCGAAGGTGAAGTGGATGGTAAGGACTATTACTTCATCTCCAAAGAGGATTTCCTACACCGGATTGCCAAAAAAGAATTCATCGAATTTGAGGAAGTCTACTCAGGCACTTTTTACGGCACATTGCGGTCAGAGGTACACCGGATATGGGCTATGGGTAAACAGGTTATCTTCGACATCGACGTAGAGGGCGGTCTTCATCTGAAGCGGAAGTTCAACGAACGGGCGCTGGCCATATTCGTTCAGCCACCCTCGTTAGACGTGCTTGCACAGCGCCTGCGCGGCCGCGGAACCGACAGCGAGGAAAAACTGCATGAGCGCATTGTGAAGGCGGAGAAGGAGCTGGCTTATGCCGAACGGTTTGACGTCATCCTACAAAACGACGACCTAGAAAAAGCGTGCTTAGATGCCGAAAAGCTATTGCTTGATTTTCTCAACGAATCATAAATAAGACGTGTATGCGACACATCGGTTTGTTTTTCGGATCATTCAATCCCATCCACACCGGCCACCTCATCATCGCCAACTACATGGCCAACTACACGGAGCTGGACGAAGTATGGCTGGTGGTAACACCGCATAACCCACTGAAAAAAAAAGACTCGCTGATCAATCAATACGACCGGTTGGAAATGGTAAACCTCGCCATTGAACAGGCTCCCAACATCCGCAGCAGCACCATCGAGTTTTCCCTGCCACAACCTTCCTACACCATCGATACGCTCACTTACTTACGCGAAAAATACCCCAACGACACGTTTGTTCTCATTATGGGATCAGATAACCTAATCTCGCTCCCTAAGTGGAAAAATTATGAGCTCATCCTTCGGGACTACCATATCCTGGTGTATCCGCGGCCGGATTACCAAGGACCCACCGAGTTGTCGGAGCACCCCTCTATCACAGTCACGGACACGCCTTTAATGGAGTTTTCGTCCACCTTCATTCGCAATGCTGTGAAGCAAGGCAAAGACATACGCTACTTCGTGCCTGATAGTGTAAAGGCATTCATTGAAAGCAAGGGGTTGTATAGGTAACTACCTCGCCATCCAGCCACCATCCACAGTCAACACCGTTCCGTGTACATAGTTAGCTGCCTCAGATGCCAGGAACACCGCAGGGCCTTTAAAGTCGTCGGGCTGGCCCCAGCGACCGGCAGGAATACGCTCCAAAATCGCGCGGCTCCGGTCCGGATCGTTCCGCAGTGCTTCCGTATTGTCCGTAGCGATATAACCCGGAGCTATCGCATTTACATTTACGCCTTTTGAGGCCCATTCGTTTGCAAAGGCTTTGGTAAGCTGCCCAATGGCTCCTTTGGATGCGGCATAGCCCGGTACATTGATACCGCCTTGAAAGGTAAGCAATGATGCCGTGAATATGATTTTTCCGCTGCCACGGGCTATCATGTCTTTACCGATTTCGCGGGTAAGGATAAACTGTGCATTCTGGTTGATCTCAATAACCTGGTCCCAATACTCATCGGGGTGGTCGGCGGCGGGCTTACGCAAGATAGTGCCCGCATTGTTAAATAAAATATCTATCTGGGTATGGTCGGCCTTCACCTGCTCAATAAATGCGTAAAGGGATTTCCTGTTGTTGAAATCAGCTTGGTATGCATAAAAGCGGCGGCCAGTAGCTTCCACGGCGGTGGCTACGTCGCTTCCTTGTAACTCCAGCGAAGCCGATACCCCGACTACATCCGCTCCAGCTTCTGCCAGTGCCTCTGCAATCGCTTTACCGATACCTCTCTTGCAGCCGGTCACCAACGCCACCTTCCCTGTCAAATCGAATCTATTCATTGTCATTCTTATGAATCTAGTTAGATGATACAATCACTTTATTTCAACGCTCAGCGGCGAAGTTTCTTTTTCTTTTGCCGCGCGCAGGTATGCAAACCAACCGGCAGCATCGGTGATTTTACCCGCCCGGTCCCACGCACCCCCATTGTAATACACAAGGGGCTCACCGGCTGTCGCCGTAACCACCATCAGGTACTGTTCGGGCGTCTCCACGAGCCGCTCAAACTGGCCGTCCGCAAGCACGACCCCGACCCCGGTTGTACCGTGCTTTTCGCTCTCGGGCTCCCAATAACCAAATATCCCGGAACCCTGTTCGTTCGATATCTTACCTTCATCTTCCCGCCGGGCGACACCAATAGCAACCGGAATCGTCCCGCCACCGTCGACCTTATAAACCACTTCCACGCGGTTCACCTGTGACCCCACATCCAAGGTATACCGTTTACTTACCGACACCGACTTTCCGCCAACCTGCCAAGGCTCGTAATCCAGCTGGAACGTAGTGCGCAGGGGGCCGTTATCCAGCACTTCGTAACCTCGGTAGTGCTTAGAATAAATAACCTCGTCGCCCTCCAGAGGAGCAATGTCGCCCGCTCCCAGCGTCATACCCACTGAATAGTAGTCCATGCCCTCGCCATGGTCGGTATGGTAATCGCCATGGGCATACCATTTATCCACAACCAAATCGGTGGTCCGCTTTGACCACAGGTCGATACCTTGTGCGTCGTCGGGCCGCCCTTCGAGTGCTTTCCCATACATCCGGAAAGCAACCACATCATTCTCCCATGCAAAATCATCGTAACGCTCGGGCACATAGCGCGCAAATGTTTTCGCTGCCACTGCCTTCGGTGCCGATTTCTCCACTGCCAGCTTTATTTCACCCGAAGCGGGCACCGCAACATAAAGCAGCACATTTTGTGGGGTCCCGGCTCCACCGCTCTCCAGTTGGTGGGGAATTTCCTCGCCACTCGCCACGTCTAACACCCGGAATATGCTATCCTGCCCAAAAGCGTTTACAAACTCCGCATAAGGAACAGCAACAACCTCATGCCGCTCAATTGCTAAGGGGTTGTTTACGACGATAGATTTTGATTGCTCTCTGCCTCCACAGGCCATCGACAAGGCAGCCAGGGGCAACGCGCTGAAAAAATTTAACCAATTCATAGCCATTGCTTTATAGACTATTTCAAATCCGTAATCGCGCACCCGTCCATGTCACCGTAATCCATGTTTTCGCCCGCCATGCCCCAGATGAATGTATAATTGCTGGTTCCCGCCCCCGCATGAACAGACCAAGGGGGCGAAATTACCGCTTGTTCGTTTTGCATCCAGATATGGCGTGTTTCCTGGGGCTGGCCCATGAAGTGGCTTACAGACTGCCCTTCGGGTACCTCCAAATAAAAATAAACCTCCATGCGGCGGTCGTGGGTATGGGCCGGCATCGTGTTCCAAACACTACCGGTTTTTAGTTCTGTCATACCCATCTGCAATTGGCAGGTCTCAACCACATCGGCCACCAATAATTTGTTGATAACACGGTGGTTAGCGGTTTCCAAACTGCCGAGCTCTACCACTTGTGCCTCTGCCTTGGTTATCTTCTTGGTAGGGTAGGCATGGTGTGCTGGAGCCGAGTTCAGGTAAAACTTGGCCGGATTGGCTGGATCGTCACTCGCAAACACCACCTCCTCGTTGCCCTTGCCCACATACAATGCTTCCTTGAATGCAAGCGTATAAACAGTTCCGTCAACAGTTACCGACCCGCTTCCCCCAACATTGATGATGCCCAGCTCGCGCCGTTCGAGAAAATACGGGGCTTTCAGTGCGTCAATGGTTTCCAATTTAATCGACTTGCTCACCGGTTTCGCTCCTCCCGCAATGTAACGGTCGTAATGGGTATATACTAATTGGATTTCATCGGCGGCAAAGACTTTTTCAATCAAGAAATTGCTCCGCAATTCGTCGGTATCCATTTGTTTTGTTTCAATAGGTCCCAGTGCATAACGGGATTCATAATGTACGCTCATAGCTGCCTTAATTTATAAATTTATATCTCTTGCTTTATACTGACATTACAGAAACGGCTAAGATAAGGACATTCCACAAAGAATGCAAACGTTTACACGACTAGCGGAAAAACTTAATCCCGACCGTCTTGGTTGCCCCCATTCACAAATCAAACTTGATCCCCTGTGCCAAAGGAAGTGCATCTGAATAATTTATCGTACTTGTTTGCCTCCTCATATAGGCCCTCCAAGCATCCGACCCCGATTCACGGCCCCCTCCGGTTTCCTTTTCGCCTCCAAAAGCTCCACCGATTTCCGCGCCCGACGTGCCGATATTCACATTGGCAATACCACAGTCTGAGCCTGCCACCGAAAGGAACCTTTCGGCTTCACGCAGATCAAGCGTCATGATGGCAGAAGAGAGCCCTTGGGGCACTTCGTTATGTATCCTGATCGCTTCATCTATCGTTGTGTATTTCATCATGTAAAGAATGGGGGCAAACGTTTCCGTTTGCAGGATCGCCATGTCTGGCGAAACTTCCGCAATGCACGGTCTGACATAGCATCCCGATTCATACCCATCTCCTTGCAGCACCCCTCCTGCCACAATAAAATGCCCTCCTTGGTCCTTGCATGCGGCTAACGCCGCCTCATAATTCGCCACCGCCTCACGATCAATCAACGGCCCTACGTGATTTTTCTCATCCAAGGGATTGCCCACGCGCAGCTGTTCGTATGCACGCATTAGCTTGGTTTTGAACGTGTCATATACTTCCTCGTGGATGATCAACCGCCGTGTGGTCGTACACCGCTGGCCTGCCGTACCCACCGCGCCGAATACAGCCGCCGGGAGTGCGATGTTGAGGTCGGCATGTTCAGTGACGATAATGGCGTTATTGCCTCCGAGCTCCAAGATACTTTTTCCCAGCCGTGAAGCTACCGCTGCCGCAACCGATCGACCCATCCGGGTTGAACCAGTAGCAGAGACCAGTGCTATCCGGCGGTCTCCAGCCAGCCGCTCGCCAAGCGTACGGTCACCCTGTACCAAACAGGAAACCCCTTCGGGAGCACCATTCCGCGCTAGTACTGCCCCGATGAGTTGTTGGCATACCGCCGCAGTAACCGGGGTTTTTTCTGATGGTTTCCAGACACATACATTGCCACATACCCAGGCGATGGCTGCATTCCAGCTCCATACCGCCACAGGAAAGTTGAATGCTGAAATAATACCAACCACCCCCACCGGATGCCACTGCTCGTACATCCGGTGGCCTGGGCGCTCCGACTGCATCGTTACCCCATACAGCTGCCGGCTCAATCCGGTAGCGAAATCGCAGATATCGATCATTTCCTGTACTTCACCTAGCCCCTCCTGGAGGCTCTTGCCCATTTCATAAGAAACCAGCGTGCCCAGGTCGTGCTTATGCTTACGCAGCTCGTCACCAAACTGCCTCACGATCTCCCCACGGCGTGGTGACGGGATATCGCGCCATGCTGAAAAAGCGGTGGCGGCCCGATCTACGACGCTATCGAATGCTTCTGGAGTGGTTTGCCCCACCGATGCGATTCGCCGCCCATCCACCGGCGAGTTGCTCTCGATGATACCGCCGTCCGCCATACCTGATACCTTTCCCGTACTCCAAGCCGGATTAACAGTCGCTATTGATAAACGCTTAAATATCTCCGAAAGGTCGGTGTGGTTTTTCATGTTTACTTGGTTTTATCTGACGACGTCCGAATAACCCAAAGATACACTTTTCGAATTGGATTCCGTATCTTTGCAGTGTTATTTGGATTCCACATAGTGGATAAAGAGCAAGAGAACACATCCAGGGCATCATGAGTGGCACTGGTTTATTGACAAGCGAAGCTGTTTTAATTGATTGATTATCTAAGGGTTTTGACAAGGACATATGTTTTGTTGAAAACTTATGTCAACAATATTGGGTGGTAAGCCCTATTTTGTTGTCATCAAAAGTGCAGCTTCGGTAAAGTGATGCGCCTAGTGTTAGTTCTTAGACAAGGAGTATAGATGGAAGACGATTTCGAATATGGGCCCGCCGAAGATCCTAAGCTCTCGGTGGAACGTTACGAAGAAATGATCCGCAATAAGGATCAATATTTTTTTGACACGCAGGCGTTTGAGGGGATCATTGACTACTATATGGACAAGAATGATCCGATCAAAGCACTGCAGGTTGTTGATTACGCGGTGAGCCAACACCCGTTTGCCGTTGTGTTTTACCTCAAGCAAGCCCAGCTGTTTGCCGCGACCAACCAGTTTGCGCACGCGCTCAACGCCTTGGACAAAGCCGAGACACTCGAACCGTCAGAAGGCGATATCTACCTGATCAAGGGCGGTATATTGGGCTCCGTGGAGCGTTATGACGAAGCGTTTCAAAACCTCAATAAGGCTTTGGACCTCGCTGAGAATCCCGAAGACGTCTATTTGCAGATTGCTTTGTTGTACCAAAATAAGGGCAACTACGAAAAAGCCATCGAATACCTCAAGCACAGCCTTGAGCAAAATATGGAAAACCAGGATGCCCTGTATGAGCTAGCTTTCTGTTACGATGTGCTGGACAGACAGGAAGAGAGCATCGCTTTCTACAAACAATACATCGACAATGACCCGTACTCATATGCGGGGTGGTATAACCTCGGCAACGCGTATCATAAGCTAAACCGCTACGAAGAAGCCATCGATGCGTACGATTATGCCATACTCATCAAAGACAATTTTGCCTCGGCTTATTTCAACAAGGGAAATGCGCTGGTAAATCTCGAGAAATACAGCGAAGCCATCGAAGTATACCGGCAAACGTTCGAGTACGAACCGCCTGGTGCGGAGACCTATTGCGCCATCGGCGAATGCTATGAGAAGCTGGAACAGATGGATGAAGCCCGGTCGTACTACAAGAAAGCCGTCAAAATAGACGCTACGCTAGCCGATGCGTGGTTTGGGATTGGCGTCACGCTGGACTATGAGGAGCGGTATTTCGAATCGCTCCACTTCTATAAGAAAGCGCTTGACCTTGAACAGGACAATCCGGATTACTGGTTTGCAATTGCGGATGCTCGGTACAAGCTGAAACAATTCGATGAAGCCGAAGCGGCTTATGAGAAAGTCGTGGAGCTCAACCCCATCGATCTGGAAGCTTGGCTGGATTATTCCTCGGTCCTCTACGAGCGCAACAAACTGGAACGTGCTATCGAGACCATCGCCGAAGCTATCAAAAACAACCCGGACGGTGCGGAGCTATACTATCGTATGGTTGCTTACCTCATTGCTGCCGGCAGGTATAACGAAGCCTTGAACTACCTCGAACTGGGGCTTGGGGCAGACCCCATCAAGCATGCTGTATTGTTCGAATATCTACCACAGCTTCGCGACAACAGAGCCATAACGGAAGTGATTAGGAAGTACATGCCGTAGCACAGTTTCCAAGGCATGGTCAGCCGATATAACAGTCACCCACAGGTGTGTATTTCAGAAAATTTTCAGATTTTTTCTGGTTATTTGCCCGTAATATTCCATTTTCGCCATTAACAACAATTAAAAAAACAGATGAATTTTCAGCTGAATAATGTTCCTTCACGAACGCAAAAGCCTAGAAATAACGGGTTAACCATGGTCATGGATAAAGGGCTCAGCGTACGCCAAGCGGAAGATCTCATGGCTGTAGGTGCTGCATATATCGATTTCGTGAAGCTGGGGTGGACCACCGCCTATATCATCCCGCAACTGGAGGAGAAGCTGGCCGTCTATCGTGAAGCGGGTGTCCACCCTTATTTTGGCGGCACCCTGTTCGAGGCGTTCGTCGTCCGGAACCAGTTCGACGACTTCCTCCGTGTACTGGAAAAATATGGGATGGAACACGCTGAGGTGTCGGATGGGTCAATCTCGTTGCCCCATGAAGAAAAGTGCGAATACATTGCTACTGTCGCCAAGCATGCCACGGTTATTTCAGAAGTCGGGTCGAAAGACAATACCAAGATCATGGCCCCATACAAATGGATTTCGCTGATGAAAGCCGAGCTGGAAGCCGGTACGTGGCGCCTTATCGCCGAATCGCGCGAGAGCGGTAACGTTGGCCTATACCGCGAATCGGGCGAAGTGAGGCAAGGCCTTGTTGACGAAATCCTTAACGAAATTCCCAATGAAAAAATCATCTGGGAGGCCCCCCTCAAAGCACAGCAGGTATATTTCATCAATCTCGTAGGACCCAATGTAAACTTGGGCAATATCAGTACAAACGAAATAATTGCCCTCGAAACCACCCGCATGGGGCTCCGGGGCGATACATTCCATAATTTTATCTGACGATGAAAAGATTTGGGCTGATCGGTTTCCCGCTTGGACACTCCTTTTCCAAGAAATACTACGACGCAAAGATCGAACGGGAGCAAATCACAGACATCGATTACAAGTTATACCCGATTCCCGTAATAACCGATTTTGTCGGTTTAATCGAAAACGACCACGAGTTGATGGGCGTCAATGTGACCATCCCCTACAAAATCGCAGTGATGGATTACTTAGACGGGCTATCGCCGGAAGCCGAAGCTGTCGCTGCCGTGAATTGTATCCGGATTGAGCGCAAAGGCAGTAAGTCCATGCTCATTGGCTACAATACCGATGTCTACGGCTTCCGGGAATCACTGAAGCCCTTGCTTAAGCCCCACCATGATGCTGCACTCATACTCGGCAACGGCGGTGCCGCAAAAGCGGTCTCCTTCGCGCTAGGCCAACTCGGTATCGCCCACACTATTGTCTCAAGGTCGCCCCAGAAAGGGCAGCTCAACTATTCGCAACTAAACGCCGCGGTAATCGGTATCCACCCACTCATCATCAATACGACCCCATTGGGCACCTATCCGGATGTGACAAGCCACCCCGGTATCCCTTATGGTCTGTTGGGGGACCGCCATTTGCTTTACGACCTGGTATACAACCCACCGGAAACCGAATTCCTCAAACGGGGAAAAGCCGTGGGTGCGGATACCAAGAACGGACTGGAAATGCTCGAACTGCAAGCTGAGCGCAACTGGGAGATATGGAACACCACTGGATGAAAACCCTGGCCACCATAGCCCTGGGCCTTTTCGTTGCAGCCCTTTCTTGGAGCTGCCAACAGCGTTATTCTCCCAAACCGCGCGGATATTTCCGCATCGAGTTTCCCGAAAAGGGATATATGCCCCTTTCCACCGACTGCCCCTATGCCTTTAACATCCCCCAATACGCCGAAATGGAGCCCGACCGCTCTGCAGATGCACAGCCCTGTTGGGTGGATGTACACTTTTCGCAATTCAATGCCCGCATCCACCTCAGCTACATGCCCATATCCGGGCAGGCAAACTTCAATGAGCTGGTGGAAGATGCCCGAACGTTCGCGTTCAACCATACGGTCAAAGCAACAGCTATCGATCAACAGCGGATCATCCGTCCGGAAGCCCGGGTTTACGGGCTGAAATACGAAATCAGCGGCAATACCGCCTCGAATATCCAGTTTTTCGTTACCGACAGCACGCGGCATTACCTGCGGGGAGCATTGTATTTCCACGAAAAGCCCCGACTGGACTCGATACAGCCGGTATTGGAGTTCCTCAAAGCCGATATCGATACGCTGATCAGCTCCCTCCGGTGGAAATAGAACGCAAAAAACCTACCTTTGCTGTATGATCCGCATCAAATCATTCGTTTGTAACCCCTACCAGGAGAATACCTACGTATTATATGACGACACGGGGGCCGCGGCCATCGTCGACCCTGGCATGTATGGCCCGCAGGAGGAAAAGGCGTTTGTTGATTTCATACATGCGGAGGGCCTGGCCCCCACGCTGCTGCTCAACACACACTGCCACATTGACCACGTGCTGGGCAACCGCTACGTATACGACACCTACGGCCTCCTACCCCAATTCCACGCGGGTGAGTTGCCCTTGCTGGTGGAGGTACAGAATTATGCCCCGCAGATGGGCATACGTTATGATGTATCGCCCATCGCCGAAACATTCCTGCCGGCCACTGGCTCCGTCACCTTCGGTAAGCAGGAGCTAACGCTCATCTTCGCGCCCGGCCATTCGCCAGCACACCTGTGTTTCTATAGCAAAGCTGAAGGGTTCCTTATCGGGGGCGATGTGCTTTTCCGGAACAGCATCGGCCGCACCGACCTGCCGGGAGGCAACCACCAGCAGTTGCTGGATAGCATCGCACAGCAGCTCTACGTGCTGCCGGAAGACACCGTCGTGTACCCGGGTCACGGACCCGAGACCACAATCGGCCACGAAAAGAAAACCAATCCGTTTATTAGGGGCTAGCCTATGAACACCGCACTGTACTTCGCCAAGCGTTACCTGTTCTCCAAAAAAACCGTCAATGCCGTCAACATCATCTCAGGCATCAGTGTAGTGGGCGTATTGGTAAGCAGTGCTTCACTCATCATCATCCTGTCGTTTTACAACGGGTTGGAAAAGTTGATTTTCTCCATGTACAGTGCATTCACGCCGGAGCTCCGGATCGAGCCCGTCATGGGTAAGGGATTTGTGGCCGATTCGGCACTCATCCAGCGGTTGAAAACCCTTACCGATGTGAGCAGCTACCGCGAGGTGCTGCAGGAGCGCGTACTGTTACGCTATGGCGACGCACAATACATTGCTACCGTCAAGGGGATAACGACGGAGGGCACGGCGCCACAACACATGGATACGCTGCTGCAGGGCGGGCATTTCACGTTGCACCATGGCGACGAGGACTATGCTGTGATGGGCGCGCGGGTACAGGGCATGCTAGGGGTTGCACTGGGCGACGAGTCGCGCCACATCGAAGTGTTTTCTCCACGCAAGGGGGCACGGGTCGGCATCAATCCGGCCGATGAATTCAACATGCGGACCATCCGGCCCGGGGGGGTGCTTCAGTACAACCCTGAGTTCGACGACCTCCTCATCGTACCCATGGCCTTCGCGCGGGAGGTCGTGGGCGAGTATTCACAGATATCCGCCATGGAAATCAACGTCGTGCCCGGCCGCGATATCCCTGCCGTGCAGCGGGAGCTTTCTGCGGCGCTGGGCGATAATTACGTCGTAAAAAACCGCGAACAGCAGAACCCCACATTATACAAGATCGTCCGCACCGAAAAATGGGCCGTTTTCATCATCATCGCTTTTACGGGCATCATCGCGCTCTTCAACATCGTGGGCTCGTTGACGATGCTGGTTATCGATAAAAAGAAAGACATCTCGGTATTGATGGGTTTAGGTGCAAACGATTCGCTCATCCGGCGCATCTTTTTCTACGAGGGCCTGCTCATCTCGCTTATCGGCTGCCTAGCCGGGTTGGTGCTGGGCTTTCTTTTCTGTGTGTCGCAGCAGGCTCTCGGCTGGATCCGGTTTGGCGAAGGGGAGAATCTGGTTACCGATGTCTATCCCGTGGATATCAGGTTTAGCGACTTCCTGCTGGTTTTCCTTACGGTGTTTGCCATATCGGCATTGATCTCGGTGGTTTCATCACGCCTCAGCGTAAAGCAGACGGTGCGATTGTCGTGAAGCATAAAAGGTTTTAACTGCTATCAAAGAGGCTTATTCCTTCTTCGATACCTACCTGAGCTACCTATTCCGTTCCCTGCTCTTATTCCCTTCCGTAATCTGTCTAATGAGATTACCCCAGGCAAAGGGGCTCAGCAACGGGTTGGCCATCCGCTGGTTCACTGCTCTGTTGGTCAGGCCGATGTGGTTCTGCGTGGCGCTGAAACTTTGGATCTCCTCGGCGCTGCGGGGCGTAACTGCAGCCAAAGCCGCAAGCGACTCGGGTGAAAGGTTCTTTTTCGCTACGACAATGTCGTCATCGGCGATTTCGAGCGACATAAACGCCATATTGAATTCGTCGATACTAGCCCATGGATATGGAGTCACCATGGGCAACTCCTTAATCTCGGCCGTCATATTCACCATTGCCGTGTATTTATCTCCGGGCACCTTGGGGATGATAACACGTTCGGAAAGGTAGCCCACTGAAGTGAATAGGATGGTATCGCCCTCATGCGCCACAAATGAAAAATAGCCCTGGTGGTTAGCGTTAACCGTATAGTTTTGATAGGATAGGTTAATAACCGACACGTAGGGCACAACAATATTCGTATCGGCATTGTGGATAACCCCGCTGAACTGCACCAGCTTCTTCTGCTGGGCAAACGACACCCACACTGTACTCAGGGTAAACAAAACAACCAGTATATTGCGGATTATTCCCATAACTACGCCACAAAGCTACGTATTCGTAAGCTCGCGCTCCGTTAAATAATGTTAAATCCCCAAAAAGGCTAACCGCCCATCCGAGGGATAGGCATCGTGGCGTTCGGATCGTCCATGTCGGTAATGTTGATGGCTTCCACAGCGGTAACCTCCGGAACAGCCTTCTTGATAGCCTGTTCCAAGCCCGCCTTGAATGTCATGATGCTCATAGCACATGAAGCACAGGATCCCAGGAGCTTTAGTTTCACCACATTCTGTTCCGTGATCTCATCGATGCTCACATTGCCCCCATCCGTTTCGAGATACGGCCGGAGGGAATCCAAAGCCTGTTCTACTCTTTCCCGTATTTCCATAACCTCTGTGATTATTACAAGGTTGTAAAGATACGGATATTTTCCCAATAATGTATATCGGATCCATCTGTTAAACTCTGTTAAACTGTTTGGCAGTACACTGGTTTCACCTTATTTTGGCCTAAAAATTTAATTGACAGGTGTTTTAAATTCACGTATCTTTGCAGGATGTTTATAAACAGGCGAATAACGGTATGGATTGCCGTGGGGTTTTTGGTGATAACGGCAGCGGGGTGTAAGAGTAAATTCGAGAAACTACGTGCTAGCAACAACATCGCCCAGAAATACCAAGAGGCGCTGAAATATTACCATAATAAAAAATACAGTAAAGCACTTATTCTTTTCGACGACTTAGCACAAAAGTACCGCGGCCAAGCCGAAGCGGAGGATTTGTATTATTACGCCGCGTATACGAATTATTACCTGCGCGATTATACGTCAGCACGTTTCCATTTCAAGCAATTCACAGATACATATCCAAATAGCGCCCGTGCCGAGGAATGCCGTTATATGGGGGCTTACTGTTATTACTTGGAATCGCCTAAGGTCGGGCTCGACCAGGAGTACACCTATCGGGCCATTGAAGCCCTCCAGCTGTTTATCAACCTCTACCCGGATGGCGAACGGGCACAGGAAGCCGCCGGCCTCATTGATGACTTACGCGACAAACTGGAAACCAAGGCTTTCAATAATGCAAAGCTTTACCTCGATATGGGCCTGCAAGACGACTACCGCGCAGCAGTGATTGCCTTCGATAATGTCCTGATCGAGTTTCCGGACACCAAATATGCTGAAGAGATGGAGTTTCTTAGCATCAAAGCCCAATATCTGTACGCTGGGCAGAGCCACCCCTCGCGGCAGGAAGAACGTTACGGAAAAGCACTGGATCTATACGCCAACTTCGTTGCAGACTATCCGGACAGCAGGTTCCGCAAAGAAGCCGACCAACTCAAAGAAGACGCTGAAAAAGGAGTGGCACAGGCCCAGAAATATACTGCGCAGATTGCCGCAGCAATAGCCGCTCCGGAAGAACAAGCAGCGGCCGAATCCACTACGAACTGAATGAATTAATTTCAAAAGATATGAGCACTCAAATTAGTACCCCCATCCCAAACACAACAGTAACTCGTGACCTGAGGGAACTCGACAAAAAGACAGACAACATCTACGAGTCTATCGTCATCATCGGCAAACGCGCCAACCAGATCGCTGTCGATGTGAAGGAAGAACTGAACGGTAAGCTGGCCGAGTTCGCAACAACCAACGACAATTTGGAAGAGGTGTTTGAAAACAGGGAACAAATCGAGATTTCCAAACACTACGAACGCATGCCCAAGCCAACCTTGGTTGCTATCGATGAGTTCCTGAACGATAAGATATACTTCAGAAACCCCGCGAACGAAGACGAGAACGAGTAAGCTGTGGCTATCCGGGGAAAGCAAGTCCTGCTTGGTGTATGCGGTAGTATCGCCGCATACAAATCTGCCCACCTGACGCGCCTATTGGTCAAAGCAGGAGCCGAAGTACAGGTGGTGATGACCCCCGATGCGACAAATTTTATCGCGCCACTCACGTTGGCTACCCTTTCTGGCAAGCCGGTCTTGGTCGATTATTTCGACCCGGCCTCCGGGGAATGGAATAACCATGTCCATCTCGCTTTGGCTGCAGACGCGGTAGTGGTGGCGCCAGCAAGCGCCAATACCCTCGCCAAGTTTGCCCAGGGCCTATGCGACAACTTGCTTTGCGCTATATATCTGTCGGCCAAATCACCCGTTTTCGTTGCCCCTGCGATGGACCTTGATATGTGGCAGCATGGCGCCACCCAGGCCAATATGGCCCGTCTCAAGTCTTTCGGCAACCATATCATCCCTCCGAATGACGGCCCCCTGGCCAGTGGATTGTCCGGAACCGGGCGCCTTGCTGAGCCCGAGCAGATCGTCGGTGCCCTAGTGGTACATTTCTCCGATCCAAAGCCCCTGGCTGGCAAGAGAGCGCTGGTCACCGCTGGGCCGACCCACGAAGCGATCGACCCGGTGCGGTACATCAGCAATCACTCAAGTGGCAAAATGGGTTATGCCATCGCCACTGAGCTGGCTTCGTTGGGTGCCGATGTCGTCCTGGTGAGTGGGCCCACCAATTTGCCGGTACCTGACGGTACAAAAATAGTTCCTGTTACCACCGCTGCCGAAATGCTCAATGCGTGTTTGACTGAATTCGACAAGGCAGACATCACCGTAATGAGTGCGGCCGTCGCTGATTTCACGTCCAAATCCGTAGCTGACCGGAAAATCAAAAAAGGTAACGAGGAGCATCAATTTGCCATCGAGCTGGTAAAAACCACCGATATATTAGCCGTATTGGGGGAACGGAAGAGCAAACGACAGATACTCATAGGCTTTGCATTGGAAACGGACGACGGTCTCGCCAGTGCTAAAGAAAAACTCCGTCGGAAGAATCTCGATTTCATCGTGTTAAACTCCATGCAGGACGAAGGCGCAGGTTTCGCCGGCGACAGCAACAAAATCACCATTATCGACCGGAATCATGTTGCCGAGGAGTTCGACCTGAAACCTAAGTCTGAGGTAGCTGCCGACATCTGTACACGTATCATTTCACTGATTAGTCGCTAAACCGACTCGACTCCCGAACATCCAACCGTACTGGGAGCATAATAGTCTCATAATCGTCCGGCTCCTTCCCTCCAAGTAAGCGAACAAGCATTTCCGCAGCTTTACTGCCGATTTCGAAAGCAGGTTGGTAAACCGTGGAAAGCGGCGGTGTGAGCATATCCGCAAACTCCGTATTGCTGAAACCAATAAGGGCAATGTCCGCCGGGATCTGGAGGCCCAATTCATGAATAGCGCTAAGGCTTAAGGTAGATAACTGGTCTGTAGTGGTAAACAGGGCCTCTGGCTTATCGTGAAAACTGAAAAGGGCCTTAATGTTTTCGTTTACACTCTTTTTCAACATCTCCCGATCCGACGGAGTACATATCCGTACATATTCTTCCCGAACGCCTATACCGTTAGCCACCAGTGCATCGCGGTAACCGCTGCCCCGTTGGTCTGCGAAATAAACACCCGGGCCGATGTTGAGCATGGCTATACGGCGAAAGCCACTATCAATTAGGTGTTGGGTAGCCAGAAATGCACCGTCGCGGTTGTCTATACCCACCTGGAAAATATCGGGCCGGTCATTGATTCGATCGAAAAGTACCACGGGCATCCCGCCAGCCAATTCGTCGATATGTCCCATATCCACCGTCTCCGCAGAAGGCGAAATCAAGATGCCATCCACGCCACGGGCCTCAAGCTGTTTAAGGCAGGCCCGCTCTTGGAGCAACGACTCCTTACTCTGCATAATAATGATATCGTATCCCGCGGCTGTACAGATACCATCTATGCCGTCAAGCATCCGTGATACGAAACTGTTGTCAATAGAACAAACAACTACACCGATGGAGCCGCTCTTGCCATCCTTGAGGCTTTGGGCCATCCGGTTTGGTAAATAGTGGTTCGCCCGCGCGAAATCGGCTACGCGCTTTTTAGTGGCGTCGCTGATTTCATAGCTGTCGCGCAATGCCTTGGATACCGTAGATACGGAGAGGCCCAACGCCTTGGCAATATCACGTAATGTTATATTGGGCATAATACAACTAATAAACCCAAAGATAAGTATTCCTTATATAATAGTACCATAAGCCGAAAACGTTATCTTTGCTGAGGTCAAGCATCTGGGTTATGAACAAATATTTGCGCCGGGGAATCATTAGTACCATCGTGGGTTTGGGATTGTGTATGCTGGGTCTGTACCTTATGGCCGATGATCTTTCCTTCTACAAGTGGATATTGGTAATAGGTGTGATTTTTTTCGGGTTTGGTTTTTTGACCATGCTTTACAGCCTCATCCGGAAAATTGAACGCCGCAGCCTACTGGATGAGCGCAAAAAACACCCGAAGGATAGCGATGAATAAACAAAAACAGAATCCATTCCTCTGCGCATTCCAAGGAATTTCCGCCGCTTACCGTAGCGAACGGAATTTACGGATCCACACAGCTGTTGCGCTGGCCGCTGTTACACTGGGTTTTGGGTTAGACCTTGCTGGTTGGGAATGGTGCTGGATAATGTTATGTATCGCGCTGGTTGTAGTGGTCGAGCTGATTAATACAGCGATAGAGACTGGGATAGACCTCGTGTCGCCCAACGAACACCCGCTAGCGAAAAAAGCAAAAGATGTTGCCGCCGGTGCCGTATTGGTCGCTGTGCTATTCGCAGTGATTGTCGGCGGAATTATTTTCTTCCCGAGACTTTGGATTTTACTTGTCAGATAGGATGTTGCATAAAACCCGTGGTATAGTATTGAAGTCTACCAACTATTCCGAAAGTAGTGTGGTGGTCCAGGTATTTACCGAGAAGTTCGGCCTACAATCCTATATGGTCAACGGAGCACGAAAACCAAAAGCCAAAATAGGCACCACGCTACTACAGCCTTTGCACCTACTCGAGATGGTGGTATATCACCGTGTGAACGCATCGCTGCAACGGATTTTGGAGGCACGACAGAAACCTGTTTTTCAAAGTATACCCTATGATATCTCCAAAAGTGCTGTGGCACTTTTCCTGAACGAGGTACTGTATAAGTGCCTCCGGCAGCAATCGGCAGACGAGCCCCTATTCGATTTCATATTCAACGCAGTATCATGGTTGGACAGCACGGCTAAGATGTCGCCCAACTTCCACCTCCTTTTCCTGCTCAAACTATCGCGTTACTTAGGGTTCCGCCCGGCTCTGCCCAAACCAGGCCAAACATATTTCGATCTGAAAGATGGCATTTTCTGCAGCCACCTGCCTGGACACCCGTTAGTCTTAAGCCAGCCTTACACCTCGCAGTTTGCAGATTTATTGGCCGTTTCGTTTGACCGACTCGATACACTACAGCTCCCTGTAGAGAACCGCCGTTTTCTGCTTGGCAATATCCTGGAGTTTTATCAGTTCCATGTGGACAACATGGGGGAAATTAAATCACACGAGGTATTGGAGGCCGTTCTCGGTTAAACTACGTTCAAACAAAAAGCCGTATCGTTTGTTTCAATACTGCATAATTTTTAACTGTCAATCGACTTACTAATGTGGCAAGAACAAAACAACAAACTCTATCGCTCATTTACATTTCGTGATTTTTCGGAAGCTTTCGCTTTTATGGTACAGGTAGCATTACTTGCCGAAAAGCAAAACCACCATCCCACATGGACCAATACATGGAATAAAGTGGAAATATGGTTATTTACACACGATGCTGGTGACATCGTAACCGATAAGGACCGGAATTTAGCGACGGCCATCGATAATTTGAGGTAATGCAAGGAGGAACTAACCCCATACAACGCTTTAATCAGGTTCTGCTCTTTATCGTCCTCTTTTTTGGTATCCTTTACTTCGCAAAACCTTTTCTTATCCCATTAGCTATCGGAGCTATGCTGGCTATGTTGCTGGTTCCACTATGCCATCGGCTTGAGCAATGGCGCGTTCCCCGGCCATTAGCAGCGGTATGTTGTGCACTTTTCGCCTTGGTGATACTTTTGGGCATCGGCTACCTATTGATTAACCAAATCGCCGTACTGGGCAAAGATATGCCTTTGATCGGGAGGAAGCTGAACGATACCCTAAATTCGGCACATGACTTCATATCCGAGCATTTCCAATTGCCCATAGACACCCAAAAAGCGTATCTGCAAAACCAGATCGACGGTATCTCAAATCTTGCGGGTAAGTTTGTTGGGGATATTTTCCGTTCCATTTTATCTTTTCTGGTCCGCCTGCTAATCATAACGGCCTATACCATTCTGCTGCTTATTTATCGCCGTCGGTTCAAAAGCTTTATATTGGCCCTCGTAGTACATTATGGCGGCCGGACAAACCTGGCTGAAGCCCGCGATGTCGTTGATAAAACAACCAATGTAGCCAGCTCCTATTTAGCTGGTGTATGCATTGTCGCCTCCATCTTTTCGATTGTCAATACCATCGGCCTAACCATCATCGGTATTGAAAACGCTCTTTTTTTCGGAGTGATGGTAGCCGTCATCAATATCATCCCCTACATCGGCTCTGTGGCCGGCAGTGCAATCGTAGTACTCTATACGTTGATTACACACGACTCCTTGGTTACCCCTGCGATCGTCGCCATATTTTTCATCGTGCTGCAGCAGATAGACAGTTACGTCATCACACCCAAAATAACGGGAAGCAAAATACAGTTGAATGCGCTGTTTACCATTATGGCTCTATTGCTTGGCAGTTTGGTTTGGGGCGTTGCCGGGATGATTCTGTTCGTACCGTTTCTGGGGGCAGCAAAAGTAGTGTTTGACCATGTCGAATCGTTGAAGCCCTATGGTAATCTGATAGGCAACCGGGAAACACCGACAAAAAAAAGCCGCCCCACTTGAAGCGGGACGGCAAAATACAATAAATATAGTGATAGGTAACCCTTAGATTACCTTAACATTTACCGCATTTAGTCCTTTTCTACCTTGTTCAACTTCATAAGAGACGTTGTCGTTCTCACGAATTTTGTCGATAAGGCCAGACGAATGAACGAAGATGTCGCTCTCACCTGAGTTAGGAACGATAAAACCAAAACCCTTGGTTTCATTGAAGAATTTTACTACTCCTTCTGCCATTGTATTGAAAAATTAAAAAATATTAAAAATCAAAGGTATACATATTTATTTGTAAATAAACCAAAAATATTACCTTTTGATAACCCTTCTTTGTTTCGTCCATTTGTAAATGGATTTTTTTCATTACTTTAGCACATAACCCATTTTTCATTGTTATCAGAAAAAGATAGTATACTCATTGCTTTCCTCGTACGACAATAAAACACTAACTAAACGATATGGATTATCAAATTGCATCGCTGAAAAAACTGGCTGAGAAAAACAGTGGGGTAACCAAGCTCCCTTTTTCCATCCGAATCTTACTCGAAAACGTGCTACGGAACCACGATAACTTCGCGGTTACCGACGAGCATTTGGATACCCTTATGAATTGGGATCCCTCAGGCACAGATAAAGAGGTGCCATTTAAACCTGCCCGTGTACTGATGCAGGATTTCACAGGAGTTCCAGCCATTGTGGATATCGCCTCCATACGGGCAGAGGTGATTCGGAAAGGTGGCGACGGAAGCAAAATAAATCCGGCCATTCCGGTCGATTTAGTCATTGACCACTCCGTCCAAGTAGACTTTTTCGGCACAAACTATTCCTACCAAAGTAATGTGGCACTTGAATATGAACGCAACGCTGAGCGTTACGAATTGTTGAAATGGGGACAACAGGCCCTAGACAACTTCACTGTGGTGCCACCGGGGATGGGTATCTGCCATCAGGTCAATCTCGAGTACCTCGCCAAGGGGGTCACCATCCGCGATGGGTGGGCTTTCCCCGACACCCTGGTAGGAACAGACTCACACACGCCCATGGTCAACGGCATCGGTGTAATAGCTTGGGGCGTAGGTGGCATCGAAGCCGAGGCTGCCATGCTAGGCCAGCCCATCTATTTCACTTGTCCGCAGGTAGTGGGGCTTAAATTAACCGGAAAAATACCTCCGGGCTGTACCGCCACCGATATGGTGCTCACCATTACCAAGTTGCTCCGAGATTACGGTGTGGTAGGAAAGTTCGTTGAGGTTTTCGGGGAAGCACTGGACCACCTCAGTGTAACCGACCGCGCGACGATTTCAAACATGTCGCCCGAATTCGGCTGTACAGTCACTTACTTCCCGATAGACAACCAGACATTGGAATACATGAGGCGTACTAATCGGTCAGAAGAACAGATCGACTTAGTGGAAAATTACTGCAAGGAAAACCTGCTATGGCGTACGGGCAACGAGGAAATACAATATTCCCACGTACTCGAACTCGATTTAAACACACTTGAGCCGACCGTTTCGGGTCCAAAACGGCCACAGGATAAGATTTTAGTAAAAAATCTGAATACCCAATTCTCACATTTGCTGGAACTGGAATACCAACGTAATTACTTGCCCGTAGGTGCCAGACAGGAGCAGGCATGGTTATCTGAAGGTGGGTCGGGCAGTGCCTTCACCTATGAAAATAGGGAAAAACCCAAAGAAATCGAGGTGGAACCCGATAAGCTAAGGTCTGTCCGGATAAAAATAAAAAACAAAGAATACGTACTTAGTGACGGCAGCATCGTCATCGCTGCCATAACAAGCTGTACCAACACTTCCAATCCGGCCGTGATGGTGGGTGCAGGCTTGGTTGCCCGGAAAGCCGTAGCACGTGGCCTCCGCACCAAAACATGGGTGAAAACCAGTTTGGCTCCCGGGTCGAAGGTGGTAACGGAATACCTCCAGCGCGCAAATCTTCTGGAAGACCTGGAAGCACTGCGGTTCCACACCGTAGGTTACGGCTGTACATCGTGCATTGGCAACAGTGGCCCGTTGCCGCCGCATATCGCTGAGGCGGTAGACAAAGGTGACCTCGTCGTTGCATCCGTGTTATCGGGAAACCGGAATTTCGAAGCCCGTGTTCATCCCCAAGTAAAGATGAACTTCCTCATGTCGCCCATGCTGGTCGTCGCTTATGCGCTCGTTGGCAGGGTTGATATCGATCTGATCAATGACCCATTGGATTACGACCCCAATGGCAACCCGGTTTACCTTCGTGACATTTGGCCTACACAGCAGGAGATTGTGGATACGATAAACAGTTGCATGCGCGTAGAAGACTTTAAAGCCGTTTACGATGTCATCTTCGATGGCGGCGATGACTGGAAACAGCTTGTTGCGCCAGTGGGCAAAGACTTTATTTGGAAAGATGAATCTACCTATATACAGGAGGTACCTTTCTTCAAGAATATCAGCGATGAACCGCAACCGACGCAAGACATCATAAATGGCCGGGTATTGTTAGCATTGGGCGATTCTGTTACAACGGATCATATATCGCCCGCTGGCTCCTTCAGGCCCGACTCCGCAGCAGGCCAATACCTCGTTTCCAAAGGTGTTGATCCTAAAGATTTCAACTCTTACGGTTCGCGACGCGGCAATCATGAGGTGATGATGAGGGGTACCTTTGCGAATGTTCGGATACGGAATAAAATCACGACCAAAGAAGGCGGTTATACCACATATTTCCCTACGGGTGAAACATTATCCGTATACGATGCAGCTATGAAATACATCGAATCGGGAACACCATTGGTCGTGTTAGCTGGAAAAGAATACGGCAGCGGATCATCTAGAGACTGGGCTGCCAAAGGTGCTAACCTGCTTGGTGTAAAGGCTGTCATTGCTGAGAGTTTCGAACGTATCCACCGGAGCAATTTAGTAGGAATGGGAGTATTACCGCTGGAATACCCGGTAGGAGAAAACGCCGAATCGCTAGGCCTTGATGGCACAGAAACCTATTCCATTACCGGGGTTTCTACAGATTTGAAGCCACACAAAATAATGGAAGTGACCGCCACGAAAAACAACGGTGAAGTAGTCACTTTCCAAGCCCATGCGCGCTTCGATTCAGCTATCGAAGTGGAATACTATCGCCACGGCGGGATACTGCAATACGTGCTCCGTGGGTTTCTAAAATAACAGGCCGACTCAATGGTAGAATGCATTCCATCCCTGTGCGGTGATGGGATGCACTTTGCCCGATTTGGAAATCAGTTCGCTGCCCGAAGCCTGGTCGGTAATATGGCCAATGATACTTATATCAGGTTGGCCTGATATTTTGTCGTAATCCTCCTGCCGAACGGTAAAGAGCAGTTCGTAGTCCTCACCGCCATTCAATGCACATACGGTAGGGTCTAATGAAAATTCGCGTGCAGTATCATACGTCATCGGATCAATCGGTATCTTTTCTTCATACAGCCGGCACCCCTTGGCCGATGCACGGCAGATGTGGAGAATTTCGGAGGCCAGCCCATCAGACACATCAATCATTGCCGTAGGCTTAACTTTTAAGGAAGCTAGCAATTCGACGATGTCTTTACGGGCTTCGGGTTTGAGTTGACGCTCCACGATATAATCCTTTCCTTCCAGATCGGGCTGGATAGCCGGATTCTCTAAGAAAATCCGTTTCTCCCGTTCCAACAGCTGCAATCCTACATAGGCCCCGCCCAAATCGCCGGACACACAAATCAAATCGCCATCCTGCGCACCATCGCGGTAAACAATATCTTCTGCTTTGGCGTGGCCTATACTGGTAACGCTGATAACCAGTCCTTGGGCCGATGCCGAGGTATCGCCACCAACCAAATCTACCTGATAGTTTTTACATGCCAACAATGCACCAGCATAAATTTCCTCAACGGCTTCCAACGGAAATTTACTGGAAAGGCCTATGGAAAAGGTAATCTGGGAAGCACACCCATTCATTGCATAGATATCGCTTAGGTTCACCTGCACGGCCTTATATCCCAAATGCTTAAGTGGCACATAGCGCAAATCAAAATGTATACCTTCCAACAGCAGGTCGGTAGATACCAAGGTCCTGGCGCCGGAAAAATCCATGACCGCCGCATCGTCGCCGATACCTTTCGTAGTCGTTTTCCCAACCAGTTCAATAGCATCGGTAAGATGCGCTATCAATCCAAACTCCCCTAATTGGTCGATACTGGTGTGTTCTTTATTATCAAACATCTTAGAGCCCAAATTTTGCAGAGATTTCCAACATCCGTTCTATAGGTTTCCTCGCTCGGGAGATTACATCCTCGGATAGTGTGATTTCCGGCAGTTCAAACTTCATGCAGTTGTATAATTTTTCCAATGTATTGAGCTTCATGTATGGACAGTCATTACAAGCACAGGCGTTATTCGGAGGTGCCGGTATAAATAGCTTGTTTGGGCTGGCCTTCTGCATCTGATGGATGATGCCGCTCTCTGTAGCAACAATAAAAACGTCAGCTTGTTGCTCTTTGGTATATTTCAGCAGGCCCGAAGTGGATCCGATATAATCTGCCGCATCCAAAATATGTTCCTCACACTCAGGGTGTGCTATAAATTTAGCTTCCGGATAATCCGATCGCAGCTGGTCGATGCGCTCCTGTGAGAATATTTCATGAACCATACATGCACCATTCCAAAGTACCAAGTCACGGCCCGTTTTCTTCCGCACATAATCACCTAGATTTCTATCAGGCCCAAATATTATCTTCTGGTCGAGCGGCAAACTATCAACAATCTGGACGGCGTTGCTAGAGGTACATACGATATCGGTGAGTGCTTTCAGCTCTGCCGTGCAGTTTACATACGTAATCGCTATGTGGTCCGGGTATTGCTCTTTGAACTTGGCAAACAAATGAGGCGGACAGCTATCAGACAACGAACAACCGGCCTTTAGGTCGGGTAGAAGTACTTTCTTCTCCGGCGACAAAATTTTAGCCGTCTCCGCCATGAAATGCACACCGGCAAAGACGATTACGTCAGCTTCAGTCTTGGCAGCCTGCTGCGACAGACCCAAGCTATCACCGATATAATCAGCTATATCCTGTATTTCAGGCTCCTGGTAATAATGGGCGAGAAGAATAGCGTTCTTCTCCTTCTTAAGCCGGGTGATCTCTTCCACCAAATCCAATGAAGGATCGATAGGTTCATCTATATACCCCTTGTAGTCTAGTTCAGTTAGATATCCGTTCATGATAATACAAAGGTAGGTAAACAAATCGATTTGATTTTTGATTTCCAACACCCTCAATAAGTAATAAGAGATTTATATAAAAGATTTATTATTGTTTGTTAGTATGTTAGTTTTGTGAAGAAGAAGCCTACTTTTTATTTTGATTTTATAATATTCATTATTTTTTAACATATTACTAACATTAAATAAAGGTGTTTTCATTGGTTACCAGTGCTTTTCATTTTAGGTGGAATTTGTAACTCACATGATTTTGTATAGTATTTATTCGATAGGATTTGTTAATATTGTATGGTATTTCTAGGTATTTCTAATGAAGGGTTGTGCATAAAAAATGAGAATTTGGCAATTCATGAATTTATCATTTTTATTCAACCACTATTCGACAGGTTATTCACAGTATCACACGTAAAACCAAACAGTCAGTTTTAACCGTTTTGTTAATTTATGCAGCAGGTAGATTTTTTAGTTATCGGATCGGGGATAGCTGGGTTGAGTTTTGCCCTGAAGGCCGCTTCACACGGCAAGGTGATGATCATTACCAAGTCGAATGAGGACGAATCCAATACGAAATATGCACAGGGCGGGGTAGCTGTGGTTGTGAATAAGTCTGACTCGTTTGAGAAGCATATAACTGATACTCTGATAGCTGGTGATGGATTGTGCGACAAAAAGGTTGTGGAAAACGTTGTTAGGGAAGGACCGGACCGGATACAGGAGATTATCAACTATGGTACCCATTTCGATAAGCGAACAGATGGGGTATATGACTTGGCGCGAGAAGGGGGGCATTCCGAACACCGGGTTTTACATTACAAAGATATTACCGGGTTTGAGATAGAGCGGGTTTTGCTAAAGCGTGTCCATGAAAATCCGAATATAGAATTGCTTACCCACTATTTTGCGGTGGATTTGATTACCCAGCATCATTTGGGAGTGTTTGTTGATCGAAACACGCCGGATATTACGTGCTATGGAGTTTATGCACTGAATACGGTGAACCATAACATAGAACGTATTTTAAGTAAAGTGACGGTTATGGCGTCTGGTGGGGCTGGACACGTTTATGCCACTACTACGAATCCGGTAATAGCTACAGGCGATGGTATTGCGATGGTATATAGGGCCAAAGGAAAAGTTCGTAACATGGAGTTTATGCAGTTCCATCCTACGGCACTCTATAATCCGGGTGAATATCCGGCTTTTCTGATTTCTGAGGCGGTGAGGGGCTTCGGAGGTATTCTCCGTAGGAAGAATGGCGAAGCGTTTATGGAGGAATACGACGAACGGGCGGGACTTGCACCCAGGGATATCGTAGCGCGGGCGATTGATACGGAAATGAAAAAGTCAGGGGACGAATTCGTTATGCTGGATATCACCCATCGGAAGAAAGCTGAAATATTGGCCCATTTCCCGAATATTTACGCTAAGTGTTTGTCAATAGGTATTGATTTGGCTCGAGATTACGTGCCGGTTACGCCGGCCGCGCACTACCTGTGCGGTGGTATTTTGGTAGACGAGCACGGCCGATCCTCTATTCGAAATCTTTACGCTTGTGGAGAATGCGCATCAACAGGTCTTCACGGTGCTAATAGACTGGCGTCCAATTCATTGTTGGAGGCTACCGTGTTTGCTCACCGGATTTATGCGGATGCGGTATCCGTCGTGAGGAGCAATGTGGTGCCCACGTCAATGCCTGATTGGGACGAATCCAATACAGCGTTATCTAATGAGGATATACTGGTGACGCATAATTTAAGGGAAACTCAGAAAGTGATGAGCGACTATGTCGGTATAGTCCGATCGGATTTCCGGCTGGAAAGGGCGATGCGACGTTTGGGTCTTTTATACGATGAAACGGAGAGCTTCTATAAAAATACCCGGTTATCGGTTAAACTGTGTGAACTCAGGAATGTAATCCAAGTGGCGTATCTGGTGATAAAGTCGGCCATGAGCCGGAAAGAGAGCCGAGGACTGCATTATACTACAGATTATCCAGACCGTGCTAACGAGTTGGTAGATACCGTTTTTTAACAGTTATTTTCATATGTCATTGATCCTTCCAGTAAAAGGAGTTTGTCCCGAGATTCAACAGGATTGTTTCATTGCTGAAAATGCAACGATAGTGGGAGATGTGCGGTTGGGGAAGCATTGCTCAGTTTGGTTCAATGCAGTTATACGGGGAGACGTAAATAGCATTCGCATAGGAACTTATACCAATATCCAGGACGGTGCTGTTATACATTGTACTTACCTAACAGCGCCGACCATAATAGGTAGTTTCGTAAATATTGGGCACAACGCGTTGGTACATGGTTGCGAATTGAAAGATAGGGTATTGGTGGGTATGGGCGCTATTGTGATGGATCATGCCGTTGTAGAAGATTACGTAATCATTGCCGCAGGTGCCGTGGTCCTTGAAAAGACAGTATGTGAGAGCGGCTATTTATATGCCGGCGTCCCCGCAAGGAAAATAAAGCCGCTTACAGCCGAGCAACGGAAGATGTTGGATGAATTACCTGATAGATATGTGATGTATGCTAGCTGGTTTTCGTAACATCTATTCGGGTATAGTGATGGTCTCTTCCTGCTCCCAATTGGCACGGATGATGAATGTTTTGCCAAAATACCATACCCGTTCCGGTTGTCGTTTTTCATATACATCCCCAGTGTCCCATTTACCATTTCTATTATCGTCGTAGACTACCCTGATTGTATACTTCCCACCTGGGAACTGGCTGAACGGAATGTCGGTCGAAGAAGTTATGGGGATACTTTGGTAAATAAAATCTTTTTTCTCGTCGATTAATTGGACCAGGTATTGTTGAGTTGAATCAGGAACGTTGATTTTAAGGAGGATATCTCCGAAATTTTCGGTTTCATCCATTGTAAAGTTTTTGCTAAATGATTTGTTTTTATCGGAAAAGAAGCCGTTGAATGCGCCTTCTTCTATGGTTAGCTGGTAGTCGCGCTTTGGTCGCCAGTTATAACGGAGAATATAACGCCGTTGGTTGCTCGTATCTTTGGCTAGCTGGAAGTTGGTGACGGGAACAGAATCGACCAGCAGGACAATTTTGCTCCGGTCTATAGATTGGACCGGTGAACCAGATGTTAGCTCGATATGTTGAATACGGTTGACTTTATTTCTGGATAGGTTGTCGGTAATGACGAAGTCGCGGTCATACTTGTCGTTGCGTCCCCGGCGCATCAAAAAGGTATCCAGGACCACACCGTTGTCACTGATAGTCACTTTCAACGAATCGAAGGTCAGGTCGTTGACCCACATCGTAGCGGAATCTCGGTTGGGTGTATATTCTACTTGCTTGTCAGTATCAAGTTGAGGTGGATGAATGACTGTGAGAGAGGCATTCTCTAGGGGTTTGTTAAAAACAAAAGTTATTTTACCGTTCGGTTCTATTTTACGGTCTAGTAGCCGGAAATCCTTTGGTATCCCTTTTGAAATCTCCAGTAGTATCCCTGCTGTGTCTTTACTGAGTGTGATCGAATCATCTAGGAAACCGATGAGTTCCGTTGGCGCGTTGTATATGCGGTCGTTGTTTTCTTCTCTCAGCGCATATATACGGTAAACATCTTCACGGAGATTCTGAAGCCTGAAGTTGCCAGCTGTGTCTGTAAGCGTAAATATGTTCGCTTTCCGCTTGCCAAAGATAGAATCTTGCCTGCTGGGAATCAGCATGACGGTGATTTCTTTTTCGGCTTCTTTTGTAAGTGCATTAATAACTTTCCCCGAAACTGACAGGGAGTCGATAATATCGCCAGTGGAAAACACGTAGCTATAATTCAATAGTGGATTTCCTTCATTGAAGTCACCGATGGCTTTGCCGAAGTTAATTGTGTAAGTTGTATTTTCTTCGAGGGAGTCGGGGAGGGTAATCTCGATATTTTTCCGCCGGACCCGTGGATTGATAGGTTGGTCGAGGTCGGGAGATACGCTGATTTCCTTGAACGGGTTTGAGAGTTTGATGAACTCATCGAATTCAATCACAATTTTTTCTGCGTCGAAATTCCGGGTAAGGTTCGGTGGTGTCTCTTCCAATACGGTCGGCGGAATAGAGTCTTTGGGACCGCCTTTGGGTTGTTGGATGCTTGCGCATTGCCAAGTTAGTAAAAACAGGGCACTAAAAAACATTAAAATGAGCCATTTTGAATTTGAGGCTAATTTGAGGCGATTTAAGCGGCTTTTTATTTTTAACGTGTCTTGCATCGGAAAAATTGAGAAAGTGCTCTGTGGCTGATTTAATGCACCCGGATAAAATGTTATTTAAACAGCTGAAAATCAATAAATTAATTCAAATGTACCATTAAAACTGAAATATCCGAAGGTGAAACGCCGGAAATCCGGGAAGCTTGACCTAAAGTCCGAGGTTTTACGCGGATGAGCTTTTCGCGGGCCTCCTTAGACAACGAGACAAGCGTGTTGTAGTCGAAGTCCGGATTTATTTCCTGGTTTTCCATCCGTTTCATTTTCTCGATGATCTCCATTTCCTTATCAAAATAGCTCTCGTATTTGACTTGTATTTCCGCCTGTTCTATGATTTCATCAGTTAGGTTTGCCGTGAGTCCAACAAGTTCCGAATCGGCCCGACTGAGGTGGCTCATGTGGACATGCGGACGGGTAAGGATATTAAACAACCGTGTTTTTTGAGTTATGGGGCTTGACCCGAGTTCGTCCAGTATCGGATTCATTTTATCGGCACTTACAGAATGCTTACGAAGGTAATCAACCAACTGTGTTGCTGCAGCTACCTTGCTTTTTACTTTTTCCAGTCGGTCATCGCCAACCAGTCCAAGCTTATGGGCTAAGGGTGTAAGCCGCACGTCAGCATTATCTTGGCGGAGCAGCAAGCGGTGTTCGGCTCTTGACGTAAACATGCGGTAAGGTTCTTCAGTGCCTTTGGTAACAAGGTCGTCAATAAGAACGCCAATATACGATTCCGATCGCTTTAAGATAAGCTCATGGCCGTCGTTTATCCGTTGGTGAGCATTTATGCCTGCGACCAGTCCCTGGCTTGCGGCTTCCTCGTATCCAGTGGTGCCGTTTATTTGTCCAGCGAAAAACAGGTGTTTTACCAAATGGGTTTCCAGGGTAAGGTCCAGCTGTAAAGGCGGGAAATAATCGTATTCGATAGCGTAGCCCGGGCGGTACATTTTGGCTTTCTCAAACCCCGGAATGAGTTGGAGCGCTTGTTGCTGGACGTCTTCGGGAAGCGATGTCGAAAAGCCATTGACATATATTTCAACGGTTCTCCAGCCTTCCGGCTCAACAAATATCTGATGGCGGTCGCGTTCGGAAAAGCGATTGATTTTATCTTCTATAGAAGGGCAATACCGTGGACCGAGCCCTTGGATACGTCCGGAGAACATTGGTGATTTATCAAAGCCCTCTTTCAGTTTTTCGTGTACTTGTTGATTGGTATAGGTAATCCAGCAACAACGCTGCTCGATTGGCAGGCTTACCTCTGTAAATGAAAAACTGCCGCGTTTTTCGTCGCCCCATTGTTCCTCCATGACGGAGTAGTTAAGACTTCTTCCGTCTACTCGGGGCGGTGTACCCGTTTTCATCCGGCCCGATTCGAAGCCGAGGCTTACCAACTGTTCGGTCAGACCAGTTGCCGCTTTCTCCCCTGTCCTTCCCCCACCGAATCGTTTTTCACCGACATGGATGATGCCGTTTAAGAACGTGCCGTTGGTGAGGATTACCGCATCGGCCGAGATACTGATTCCTAAAGAAGTGACGACTCCGCAGGCTCTGCCGTTGGTTACTTGAATAGCTTTTACGGTATCTTGCCAGATGTCGATATTGGGCAATGCTTCCAGTTGCAGGCGCCATTCTTCGGCAAACCGCATCCGGTCGTTTTGCGTGCGGGGGCTCCACATAGCGGGTCCCTTCGACTGGTTAAGCATCCGGAACTGGATGGTGGTTTTATCGGCAATGATACCCGAATAGCCGCCCATGGCATCGATTTCACGGACAATCTGGCCTTTGGCTACGCCGCCCATGGCCGGATTACAGCTCATCTGGCCAATGGTAGCCATGTTCATGGTAATCAGAATGACGGAAGAGCCCATGTTGGCCGCAGCCGCGGCTGCTTCGCAACCCGCATGCCCCCCTCCTACTACGATAATATTGTATTTATTGAACATTTTCTTTGTTTTGTTCCACGTGGAACGTTTCGAAAAAATGATGTTCCACGTGGAACATGCTATACATACTCGCTTAATTCCAGCCAGCGCTCCGTTTTCTCGTCCAGCTGTTGAGTTAACTCGGTGATTGCTGCAGCAATATCAGCAATGGACTGGTAGTCTGTTTCTTTATTAAGAAGAGCTGTTTTTTCTTTGATTTGCTGTTCAATGGCTGGGATTTCGTCGTCGAGTGATTCATATTCCCTTTGTTCATTGAACGTCAATTTTGTTTTGGCTGGGTTTATCTGTTTTTCCGGTTCTTTTGTCCGGATAGACTTCGGGGCCACCTGTTCCCGTTCCCTTTGCTCCTCTTTAAATGCAGCATAGTTCCCATTATATATCGTTACGTCCCCAGCTCCGTTAAAAATAAACAATTGATCGGTAAGCCGATCCAAAAGATAACGGTCATGCGACACCAGTAAAAGAATACCGGGATAGTTCGACAGGAAGTCTTCCAGCACATTCAGTGTGTCGATATCCAGGTCATTTGCCGGTTCGTCCAAAATGAGGATATTCGGATTTTGCATCAGCGCACGCATCAGTAGCAGCCGTTTCCGTTCCCCGCCACTGAGCTTACTCACTAACCCGAATTGTTTTTCGGGAGGAAAAAGAAATAACGTCAGTAGCTGGGTTGCGGTCAATGTATCCCCGTTGGCCATGGTGATGTATTCCGCCACGTTTTTCACAACATCGATTACCCTATCCCCGGCATGGACCGATAGGCCGGTTTGACGGTAGTATCCGAAAACGACGGTGTCGCCTACGGATACCGTTCCGGTATCGGGTGTGACAGTCCCGGTAACCAAATCAAGGAAGGTACTCTTCCCGGTGCCATTGCGGCCAGCTAAGCCGATTCGGTCGCCCTTTTTGAATGTGTAGGAAAAAGAGTGGATAATGGGGTTACCATTATATGATTTAGCGACCCTGTCCAACTCTACGATCTTGCCGCCGAGCCGATTTATTTTTACGCTGAGCTGTACAGAACCTTGTACACCTGACTCCTGGGTTTTATCTTTCAGATCGTGGAAAGCATCGATACGGGCTTTCGATTTCGTGCCGCGCGCCTGCGGTTGCCGCCGCATCCACTCCAACTCACGCCGAAGCAGGTTTCGGTTCCGTACCAAAGCCGTTTCTTCAGTAGCCATACGCTCTGCCCGTTTTTCCAGGAAGTAGCTGTAATTCCCCGCATACCGCCGGAGTACTCCCCCATCCAGTTCACATATCGACGTGCATATATTGTCGAGGAAATAGCGGTCGTGGGTAACCAGCAAGACTGTTTTCTGCCCGGAGACCAGCCATTTTTCGAGCCATTCGATTGTTTCGATATCAAGGTGGTTTGTCGGCTCGTCAAGGATATAGACGTCGGGCTCGTCGATGATCAGCTTGGCTAAAGCCAGCCGCTTCCGCTGACCACCGGAAAGTGTATTGATTTGTTGGGAGAGATCGGTCAACTGAAAGCGAGAAAGAATACCTTTTATCGTATGTTCGTATTCCCATGCATCCGCCGCAGTGAGCTGGTCACTCAGTGCGGCCAACTCGCCGGCGTCAGCATTCGGATTTGACACGAGTTCGTCATACCTCCGGATAAGCTGTTGCCGTTGGTGGTCTGCACTATATACGAAGTCGGAGATGGTCGTAAGTGTTCCAAAACCGGGATCCTGGGGAAGAAAACCCAAACGAATCCCTTTTTCGCGGACCACCAGCCCTTCAGACGGATCTATTGTGGCCGAAAGGATGCCGAGCAACGTGGATTTTCCCGTGCCGTTTGAGCCGACAAGTGCCGTTCGGTCACCCCGCTGCAGGGCGAAATGGAGCCCCTTGAAAAGCCACTTATCGTGGTAAGAATGACCAAGCTGCTCTGTTGATAAAATGCTCATTTATGTTGTTATTCTTCGTCCAATATATCGTGGACCCCTCGCCCGATTTAGTATCGTTATAATCCGATACCTACCGGACCAACCTCGTTACCAGCATAATTTGGAATGCTTATAAAGCGCTAATAACCAAACAGTTGTGTTTAAACTTTGAACCAATTGCCATTTTGAACCGCATACGGATCGCAATTATCACGGCAACCCCGCCCTGCGGCTTGCTAAACAATAGACTGTCTCCAAACAGCACCGTGGTGCCCGGCTGCTTCTGCCTGACAAACAAGCAGACTAATCTAGTGGCTCCGAATACGATAGCTGTTTTTAGCATTGCTATAAATCCGGTGCAAAAATACGGAAATATATTTGGTTATAACAGGTGCTTCCCGCGGATATGCTGTGGCCCATAACCGATGAGTTTTGCCTCAGAACAGCTATGCTTTGTCTCAGAACAGCTGAGTTTTGCCTCAGAACAGCTGAGTTTTTGTAAAAATAGCTTAAAAATGCCGTTTGTGAGCCCCTATGGCACTTTTTGTTTTTACCGAAAGGTGTAAAATTTGGCCATTAAGAAATAGGGTGGTATCTGGTAAATTGGCCAGATTATCCACCTCTATATTGTCTATGAATAGTAAGAAAGGCAGCTTTGCATCTCGGATTGACTAGGCCCGGCACGTTGGCGACCCTAACTCTCGCCATGACCGAGCCCGGTGCAAGATAAATTAAAGTTTGGGGTGCGCATCGACCGATTCATGCTTGTCTGTTCTTGCACGATGTTAAGAAGACGAGGTCCGGCAAAAGCATTTACCTGGGTTATCTCGGAGGTTAATTCAACCGATATGGGGCAATCAGGTTGAATTTGGGTATATCCACTTCGAAAATAGTGCCATCAAGCTCCCTTAACATGAGGTAAGTACCACCCATCGTACCCATATCACTCTTCAGGTTGCAGCCCGATACGTATTCGTGCCTTTCCCCGGGCTCAATGACTGGTTGCAGACCCACTACCCCTTCGCCTTCCACCTCACGGTGGGTTCCATTGGAATCGAAAATGTACCAATGGCGGCGCAGGAGCTGTACACTGTAATCACTCAAATTTTCAATAGTAATCCTATACGCAAACATGAAATGTTCGTTTTCGGGGTTGGAATACTGTGGCTGGTACACCGTTTCAACCGAAACCTTTACGCCGTCAGTGATTTGTGTGGCCATGCGTTCAGCATAATTTCTGCCAAATTAATAAATGTGTTTGAATAAACGAAAACCAGCGCCATATTATCGCCGCCGGCACGGATTATTCTCCGCCTTTTTATTACGTTTGTACATGCTTTACGGAACGCTGTACCTTATTCCGGTACCTTTGGCAGACGATGCGGCCATGGCCTCGTTTACACCTTATCTTAGTGAAACGGTCAACGCAATTGACGAATATATTGTGGAAAATGAAAAAACGGCCCGCAGGTTCCTGAAACAAGCAGGGTTACGTACCCCGCAAGACAGACTGGTGTTGCATAACTACGGGAAACATGCCCGGGATAAGGCCGAGTTGGCTGGTTTTTTCACGGGTTTGCTCTCGGGCAAAGATGTGGGATTGATGAGTGAGGCTGGCTGTCCGGGTGTGGCCGACCCCGGGGCTGATATCGTGGCGGAGGCCCACCGCAGGGGTGTCAGGGTAGTGCCGCTTGTGGGGCCAAGCTCGATTATACTTGCGCTGATGGCATCGGGATTCAATGGCCAGAGCTTTGCATTCCACGGGTACCTCCCGATTAACAAAAGTGACCGAAGCCGGAAAATAAGCTTGTTGGAACAAACGGCGTCGCGCGAAAAGCAAACACAGGTGTTCATCGAGACCCCGTTCCGCAACATGCAGCTTTTGGCCGAGTTGCTGCGCGTGTGCAAACCGCAGACACGCCTTTGCATCGCAAGTAACCTGACCGCTTCCGACGAGCAGGTCATAAGCCAGCCGATACATCAATGGCGGAAAGACAGTTACGATTTCCATAAAAAGCCAGCGATTTTCTTACTTTTTTAGTAGTGAACACAACCAAACACACCGACGTCCTAATTGTGGGGGCAGGCCCATCGGGGCTGATGATGGCTGCCCAGCTGCTGCGGCATGGCGTACAGCCGACGATCATCGACGCCAAGCCGGGTCCGGACCACCACGTGAAAGCCATGCTTGTGTATGCCCGATCGCTGGAACTGTTCAGGCAAATGGGATTGAGTGACCCGCTGCTTGCTACGGGGCAGTCTTACTATGGGGTGCAGCTACTTGGGCAACGTGGCGGCGTAGGGATGCTTGACTTCTCGAAAATAGAGTCGGAAAACACCCCTTTTCCGTTTATCCAACGGGTGGGTAATGATGGCTTGGAGCGGCTCCTTTTAGGCCGGCTTACTGAAAAAATATGCCCCGTGCATTGGGAAACCACCCTTGAATCACTCCGCCAGGACGACAACGGGGTGAGGGCCAAGTTGATAGGTAACGGAGCTCACGAAGATTGGCGGTGCCGGTGGATAGTTGGTGCCGACGGCTCGAAAAGCAAAGTAAGGGAGCTGTTGAATATACCGCTTGAGGGCGACCGCCGCACGGGGAGGTTTTTTGTGGCCGACGTTGAGGTTAGGCACGCGGATCATCGGAAAATCAGCCTTTTCTCCCTTCCTGCCGGACCACAGGCAATCATTCCGCTAGGTATACCAAACGGATACCGGATTGTCGGCCTGTTGCCGAAAAAAATGGAGCAAATTCCCGATACCGCTATTGGTTATGCAGATATCAAACCCCTGGTTGAGGATGCCTTTGGCTCTGAGATACCCGAAGACAGGTGCCTTTGGATCAGTGTATTCGACCATCGGGGGCAGCCGGCAGAACAAATAAGGAAGCAATGCGGCTTCCTGATAGGTGATGCGGCTCACGGGGTATCGCCTATTATGGGCCAAGCAGTGAATGAGGGACTGCACGATGCCGCGAACCTGGCGTGGAAGTTGGCGGGTGTGATAACAGGTAGGATGGATGTGGGTGTACTGCACACCTACCAGCAGGAGCGTGCCTCTGCTGTACGTGCGCGCGACAGCATGCTAGGGGCTTGGGAAAGGAGGCTTTGGCCCCGTAGGCTGAAGGATATCTTGTGGACCAGGTGGGCACAGCGCGTTGGCGATCGGCCCCAGCAGACGGCGGCGGTGTTCGACCGCTTGGCGCGGCTCGATGTCCATTACCGGACGTCGCCGCTGGCCATACACCACGCGTTGGCGAATGGTATACGCGCGGGCGACCGCCTACCGAGCTGTCCGGTGTTTGATGAGAAAGCGAAAACAAACACGGACCTGCATCGCTGGTGTGAAAAGCCCGGGTTTGTTTTATTGGTGTTAGGAACGGTAGCCCATCATCAGCTGAATATTATCAGCCAGTGGATGCGACAGAAATACCCTCGCGAGATGCACCTTTACTACCTCCCCTACTCAGACCGTAACCAGCGGGTATTTGAGGCGTTCGAAGTAAAACCGGCAGGCACCAAAATTGTCCTTATCCGTCCGGATATGTATATTGGCTACATCAATGATATGCTCAATGTATCGCTTATCGATACGTACATGGAAGAAATACTTGGGTGGAAGTTTTTTGGCCATTTAGCGGAAAAGCATTAATTTGTGCATAGCAAAAGAATAACGATATGAATAAACTAACAGGGGTGCTTTTCGTGGTGGTGTTGTTTTGGGCCGGGGCGGTGTTTAGCCAGCCGCACACGTATGTGCTTGTCCATGGTGCTTGGGGCGGTGGCTGGTCGTTCAAAAAAACAGATTCGCTGCTCCGAGCGGATGGCTGCGAGGTATATCGGCTGACCCTCTCGGGGCTTGGCGAACGCACACATCTGGCATCGGCAGACATTGGTTTGGATACCCATATCAAAGATGTGGTGAATACCATCCTTTTCGAGAATCTGCACGATGTGATATTGGTTGGGCATAGCTACGGCGGCATGGTGATCACGGGGGTAGCCGATAGCCTGCCCGACCGGATTAAGCAGGTGGTCTACCTTGATGCCTTTGTTCCCGAAGACGGCCAGAGTGTGGCCACGGCACATGGCGGGGCGCAGGCCGGCCGGGAGATGCCCACGAAAGACGGCTTGATACACCCGTTTTGGAGTACGGAAGAACAGGGTTTCCCCAAAGATGTGCCGCAACCGGCAAAAACATTTTCGCAACCGCTGGTGCTGAAAAACGAAAAGCGGCTGGCTTTGCCGACTACTTACATACTTACCTATGAGGGTGAAGACCCCGGGAAGGATGCGTTTGCCTTTTTTGCCAACAGGGCGCGGGGTTACGGATGGAAGATTGTACACATGCAGGCGGACCATAACCCACAGATGAGCATGCCGGATAAACTGGCGCAGCTATTGGAAGAGGTAGCAGGCCAATAAGGTATACCGAGTAACCGTTGGGTTTTGTAAAGAAATCGCAGTAATTTAGCACCGATGAACATCGACTACGAAAACCTTTCGCCCGAAATGATCCAGCTGATTGTAGCAGTATTTTTAATCAGACAGGTTGTGTGGGCGTTTTATGCCAACTCGATACGAAAGACATTGGTGTGTGTTTCTCCCGAAAACCGATTGATGGCACCCAACCAGTCGTGGTTGCTGGTAATCCCTTTTTTTAACATTTATTGGAATTTTTCGGTAGCCTCCCGGTTGGCAGACTCGCTCACCAACGAATTCTATGATCGAAAAATCGCGGAAGAGGAGAATCCCGGACGGATCGCCGGAATATGGTATGCCTGGCTTTTTTTATTATCCAACATCCCACTACCCGCGTTTATACTGGTGACAGTAGGCATACTGAGTATAGTTTATTTCGTTGCCTACTGGGTGAAAGTGAATAATTTCAGAAACCTATTGGTGGAACATGAAAAACTCAGAGATAAACAGCAACCCGGGGATCAGGCTTCGTGAGCTGACGGACTACCTGGAATCATTGGCCCCTTTGGATTATCAAGAGCCTTACGATAATGCAGGCCTATTGGTGGGTAGCCCCGATGACGACGTGAGCCACGCGCTCCTTTCCCTGGATTGTACGGAGGCTGTGGTGGATGAGGCCATCGAGTTGGGGTGTGACGTGATCATCTCACACCATCCAATTGTTTTCAGCGGACTGAAGCGGTTTAATGGGCGCACGTATGTGGAGCGTGTTGTGATGAAAGCCATTAAACATGATATCGCAATTTATGCGATTCACACCAATTTGGATAATGTGTTGGGCGGAGTGAACAGCCGGATTGCCGAACGGTTGGGATTACAAGACTCGCGGATACTTAGTCCGAAAGGTGACCTGCTCCGCAAGCTTGCGGTATTTGTGCCGTCAGGGTATGTAGAGGCGGTGCGGTCAGCCCTTTTCAGGGGTGGCGCAGGCCATGTCGGCCCTTACGATTCGTGTAGCTTCAACGCACCCGGATACGGGACATTCCGGGCCGGTGAAGGGACCAATCCGTTTGTGGGTAACCCTGGGGAACACCATCGTGAAGAGGAGGTCCGGATAGAGGTGATTTTTCCGGCTGTAAGGGAGGGCACGGTGTTGCGGGAGCTTTTCAAGGCACACCCCTATGAAGCGGTAGCATACGACATCTACCGGCTGCAGAATAGCCACCAAGAGGTGGGGAGCGGTTTAGTAGGCCGGTTGGAGCAGCCGATGGATGAAACTGATTTCCTAGAATGGCTTAAAACACGGATGGGTGCCAAAGTAATCCGGCACACAGCATTGCGCCGTGAGCCGGTGAGCCGGGTCGCCGTATGCGGAGGTGCCGGCGGCTTCCTCCTCAGCCAGGCTATCCGGGCGGGAGCGGACGTATTTGTGACAGCAGATTACAAGTACCACGAGTTTTTCGATGCCGAGGGTAAAATCGTGATTGCCGATATCGGACATTTTGAAAGCGAACAGTTTACGCCTCAATTATTGTTGGAAATTATTCGGAAAAAATTTCCTACCTTTGCAGTCCGTTTGACGGGAATAGACACGAATCCAATAAAATATTATAGTTAAATGGAACAAACTATAGAACAGAAGCTTAGAGCACTTTGGTTGTTGCAGACCATCCACACCAAGGTCGACAAAATTCGGCAGGTGCGAGGTGAGTTGCCAATGGAGGTAAGTGATCTCGAAGACGATATAGCCGGATTGGAAACCCGGATAGAAAAAATCCGTGGAGAACTTGACGAGCTGGAAGATGCTATTGTGAACCGCCGCAATATGATTCAGGATGCACAAGCGGCCATTAAGAAATACGAAGGCCAACTGAATGAGGTGAAGAATAACCGCGAGTACGACGCGATTACCAAGGAGATAGAAATCCAGGGGTTGGACATCCAGGTTAGTGAGAAAAAAATCCGTGAGTTTGAGTTTGAAATCAGTAATAAGACGGAAGTTTACGAAAGTACACAGGAAACACTGGAGTCGGCGAAGAAGGACCTCGAAGTGAAGAAAGGTGAGCTGGATACGATCACGGGCGAGACCCAAAAGGAGGAGGATGAGCTGGTAAAACAGGCCGATAAAGCTGAAAAGGCTATTGAGGAGCGGTTGCTCCGGGTATATCGCCGGTTGCGGCCTTCCTTTAAGAATGGATTGGCGGTTGTTTCAATCGATCGTGACAGCTGCTCGGGTTGCCACAATAAGATACCGCCACAGAAGCAATTGGAAATTCGGCAGCGCAAGAAAATTATCGTGTGCGAACATTGTGGCCGAGTGCTTGTAGACGAGGCCCTGGCAGAAGAAACAGCAGCTCCCTCGGTTGCTTAGCAAAGAAGCTAATTAACAAAACAGTATCGCCCGACAAATCTATGCCGGGCGTTTTTTGTCGAATATTTTTAGTATTTTTCAACCATAAACCATTATCTTTAGCGGCAGCGTGTCGGCCAACAATCCGCCTTCGCGAATAAACTTGCATGTCAGTACGAGTTTATCTAAGTTTGCTTAACACGTGATTATTTGATAACGGTAAATGACTAAACATACAACGCCCGACCTGGGCGAACAAAGTGAAATACAAGTCTTTGGTGCGAGGGTGCACAACCTCAGGAATATTGATGTGAGCTTCCCACGGAACGAGCTAGTGGTGGTTACGGGGTTGAGCGGAAGCGGAAAGTCGTCGCTCGCCTTCGACACGATTTATGCGGAGGGCCAGCGGCGCTATATGGAAACCTTCAGTGCGTATAGCCGCCAGTTTCTGGGTGGCATGGAGCGCCCCGATGTGGACAAGATTTCGGGATTGAGCCCGGTCATATCTATTGAGCAGAAAACCACGAGCAAAAACCCGCGGTCTACGGTGGGAACCATCACCGAGGTATATGACTTTATGCGCCTGCTTTTCGCACGGGCAGGAGAAGCGTTTTCCTATGTGACGGGCAAACGGATGGAGCGGATGTCGGAAGACCAGGTGGTTGAACGCATTATCGCGCAGTTCGACGGCCAGCCAATCAATGTACTCGCACCCATCGTGAAAGGGCGCAAGGGCCATTACCGCGAACTCTTCGAGCAGATCCGCAAACAGGGTTATGTGAAAGTACGGGTAGATGGGGAGGTGCTGGACCTGGTGCCAAAGATGCAGGTGGACCGGTATAAAATACATGATATCGAGGTGGTGGTAGACCGGCTTATGGTTTCGGAAAAGGACCGTAAGAGGCTCTATACATCGGTGATGCAGGCGATGAAAGTCGCTAAAGGTATAATCAAAATCAGTGATAAATCCAATAACGACTATTTTTACAGTCGGTACCTCATGGATGCCGAATCGGGTATTTCATACGATGAACCGCAACCCAATACATTTTCTTTCAATTCGCCGTATGGTGCTTGCGAACGTTGTGCCGGGTTGGGCTATATCTACGAAATAGACCGTGCCGCGGTTGTACCCGACCCGAAGCTGAGTATCATGAAAGGGGGGCTGGCCCCACTTGGCGAATACCGCGAAACCTGGAATTTCCAGGTCTTGAAAGCCGTAGCAAAGAAATATGATTTCTCGCTGTCTACCCCCATTGAAAAGCTGACGGAAGAACAGCTTGATATCCTTATGGAGGGTGCGGAAGAAGACATTGTCGTACCGGTCTCTTACAGCAGTTGGAATAAGAAAGATTACCGGATTACGTTTGAGGGCCTTTTTAAAATGATTGAGGAACAAAGTGACCGACAGGGGCATAATGGGCTTCAATTGGAGGACTTCCGCGCACAGCGGGTATGCCCTACCTGCCACGGGGCCCGCCTGAAAAGAGAATCCCTGCACTTCAAAGTCGGCGGCAAGAATATCCATGAGCTGGCGTCGATGGATATCAGTTCGCTAGCGGCGTGGTTCACCGACGTAGAACAGCGGCTGGACGAAAGGCAGCAGGTGATTGCCAAAGAGATATTGAAGGAAATCCGGTCGCGGTTGGGTTTCCTTCTGGATGTTGGACTCAACTATCTTACCCTAGACCGTACAGCTAAGACGCTGTCTGGCGGTGAGGCACAGCGCATCCGGCTGGCCACGCAGATCGGCTCACAGCTCGTAAATGTGCTGTATATCCTCGATGAACCGAGTATCGGGTTGCATCAACGGGATAATGAACGGTTGATTAACGCATTGAAGAACCTTCGGGATATAGGTAATTCGGTATTGGTGGTAGAGCATGATAAAGACATGATCCGCAATGCCGACTATGTGATTGATATGGGCCCGGCGGCGGGGGCACATGGCGGCCTCGTGGTGGCCCAAGGGAAACCTGATGATATCCGTAAGGCCGACACGCTCACAGCGGCATACCTGAACGGAACCAAGGAAATACCCGTGCCGGCGAAACGGCGAGAAGGGAACGGTCACGTCTTATGTCTGTCGGGGGCCTCGGGCAACAACCTGCGGAATGTGACGGCCACTTTTCCACTGGGCAAACTGATCCTTGTTACCGGTGTTTCTGGCAGCGGAAAATCGAGCCTCGTCACGGAAACCCTTTATCCAATCTTGAACCACCATTTTTTCAGAGCCAAGAAGACCCCACTTCCTTATCGTAAAATAGAGGGGTTGGAACACGTCGACAAGGTCATCGAAATCAACCAAAGTCCCATTGGGCGGACACCCCGCTCCAACCCATCGACATATACAGGTGTGTTTTCGGATATCCGCTCGCTTTTTGTCCAGCTGCCGGAGTCCAAAATCCGCGGATATAAGCCGGGAAGGTTTTCCTTTAACGTGAAAGGCGGGCGATGCGAGACCTGCCAAGGAGCAGGGATGAAGGTCATTGAAATGAACTTCCTCCCCGACGTGCAGGTGCCTTGTGAAACTTGCAACGGCAAACGCTATAACCGGGAGACGCTGGAAGTTCGCTATAGAGGCAAGTCGATAAGCGATGTGCTTGATATGCGGATTGATGAGGCAGTTACTTTTTTCGAGAACATACCTGCTATCTACAGAAAAATCAAAACACTGCGTGATGTTGGTTTGGGGTACCTCACACTGGGGCAATCGTCTGTTACACTATCGGGAGGCGAGGCACAACGTGTGAAACTGGCCACAGAGCTCTCCAAGAGAGATACGGGAAAAACGTTCTATATCCTAGATGAGCCAACCACGGGGTTGCATTTCGAGGACGTGCGTGTGCTGCTTGATGTGCTTAACCGATTGGTGGATCGCGGAAACACCGTGTTGGTGATTGAACACAACCTCGACGTGATAAAAGTGGCCGATTGGGTGGTCGACCTGGGCCCGGAGGGTGGTGCGGGTGGTGGAAAAATCCTGTTTAGCGGCACGCCGGAAGACCTGATCAAGTGTGAAAAAAGCCAAACGGCGCGTTTTCTCGAAGCAGAAATGCAGGGTGTAGGCACCTTTTTGTAACTTTGCGGCTTATGTCAGATATTATCCAATTGTTGCCGGATGCGGTGGCCAACCAGATTGCTGCGGGCGAAGTGGTGCAGCGGCCGGCCTCGGCAGTGAAGGAGCTGATAGAAAATGCGATTGATGCGGGAGCCGACAAGATTAAACTGATTGTAAAGGACGGGGGTAAATCGCTTATCCAGTTGATAGACAACGGCTGCGGGATGAGCATAACTGACGCTAGGCTGTGCTTTGAGCGCCACGCCACCTCGAAAATCCGCAAGGCTGATGACTTGTTTGCTATCCGCACGATGGGGTTCCGGGGTGAGGCGCTGGCATCCATAGCTGCCATTGCCCACGTGGAGCTTAAGACACGCCGCGTAGAAGATGAGCTGGGAACACGGATTGAGATTGCTGGCTCCGACGTCGTGGGACAAGAGCCGGAGGCAATGCCAGCGGGGACGAACATCAGCATAAAGAACCTGTTTTATAATATTCCGGCCAGGCGCAACTTCTTGAAAAGCAATGCGGTGGAAATGAGGCATATCGTTGAGGAATTCCAGCGCACGGCACTAGCATATCCAACTATCTACTTTACGCTCCATAGCGATGGCCAAGAGCTTTTTCACCTTCCGCCTGAAAGCCTGAAACACCGCATTGTGCATGTGTTCGGCGGTAGCTACAACCAGCGTCTGGTGCCGGTGGAGGAAGAGACAACAATCATCAACCTCAAAGGGTTCATCGGTAAACCCGAGTATGCGAAGAAAACCCGGGGAGAGCAGTATTTTTTTGTGAACAGCCGATTTGTAAAGGACCCTTACCTGAACCATGCAGTGGTAAAGGCGTATGAGGGTATCCTGCCAGCCGACAGTTTTCCGTTGTATGTGCTGTTTATAGAGATCGATCCCGCGAAAATAGATATCAACGTGCACCCCACAAAGACGGAGATCAAGTATGAGGACGAACGGGCGATATACGCTATCCTCCAATCTGCCGTTAAACGGTCGCTGGGGCGCTATAATATCACGCCGACACTTGATTTCAACCAGGAGACGGGCTTCAGTCAAATGATCAGCCCTAAGTCGCTGGAAGAGATCACGCCGCCCTCGATTACCTTCAATCCGGACTATAACCCTTTCGACAGCGGTAAACCGAGTGAGGGACGAAGGCCGTCCCCTATCCCCGACCAGTGGGAAACGCTTTACCAGATTACGGAAAAGGTGGCGGACACCCAGCTGCCGCTGCACGGTGTGGAACACGGCCACGTGATAGAGCCGGCGTCCTACACACGGAAGCAACCGTTTCAATTGCACAACCGCTATATTATGTCGCAGATCCACTCAGGCTTTATTCTGATCGATCAGCAAGCGGCACACGAGCGCATCTTGTTTGAGCAATTCCGACAGCAACGGGAAAACCACCAAGGGGCCAGCCAACAGAGCCTTTTCCCGCAAACGGTAACGTTTACCGGTTCAGACTTCCAACTGATCACAGACCTTCTGCCCGATATCCGTGCACTGGGGTTCCAGATACGGGAGTTTGGGAAGAACACATTTGTGATTGAGGGTATCCCAGCAGACTTGACCTCCGGACTTGACGAGCGCGAGGTGCTGGACCGGCTCCTTGAAGACTATAAGCATAACCAGGCGCAATTGAAACTTCCGAAGCGGGAGCAGCTGGCAAAGAGCCTGGCGCGGCATGCAGCCATTAAAGCCGGCGTGCAGTTGACGGCAGAGGATATGGCTGATCTCATCGATCGGTTGTTTGCATGCGAAATGCCCAATGTGTCATTGAATGGCAAACCCATAATTCTTACTTTTACCCTGCAAGAGCTGATGGAACGGTTTGAGCGCTAATCACAGAATGAAAGTTTATGTTTAACAACACCACATCCCCTTTTTCCGGTATGCCGCCGGTAGTCAAGAATCTGATTATTATCAACATCATCTGTTTCATCGGTGGAGCGCTGATTTTTCCGCGGGCAAATGATTTGTTCGGCGTTTATTATCCTGATTCGCCGGGCTTCCATATCTGGCAGGTGATCACCTATATGTTTATGCATGGGGGCTTTGCACATATTTTTTTCAATATGTTTGCCCTTTTTATGTTTGGGCCGATATTGGAACAGGTATTCGGTTCAAAACGCTTTCTGAATTTTTACCTGATTACGGGGTTGGGTGCACTGGTGTTGCAGTTTGCAGTCCAAGCACTGGAGGTGTATATGATCGTGGATTCATTTTCGGCCAGGGCATTTCTATCCGAAATAGACATAGCCAATAGGAGCGCCCGGATATTAAGTAGTATACCAGCCGAAGGCCGCCAGACGTTGCTGTCGATATATACCACGCCGATGGTGGGTGCATCGGGAGCCATTTATGGTCTGCTGATTGCGTTCGGCTACCTGTTCCCAAATACGCCGTTGATGCTGATTTTTTTGCCAGTTCCGATTAAAGCGAAATATTTCATACCGGTAATGATTCTTATTGAATTGGTTCTCGGGGTATCGCGCACAGGCTCTTCTGTCGCCCACTTTGCCCATCTAGGGGGTGCATTGTTTGGTTTTTTATTGATTAAACTGTGGGGGATACGGCGGCCTGATTATTGGTAGGTACGCTTGTAGTGAAAGCTATTAAAAAAAAATTTTCATATATTAGCCCATATTATCAAGTGAGTATACAGGGAACACGCGATGAAAAAATCATGGATTGGCGGTTTATGGCATAAGGCTTTCCGTTCAGGGAATCCATTGTTCCTGTTTATAGGGATAAACGTCGCGGTTTTCGTGGTACTCGGCCTACTCTCATTGGTTTCGGCACTTGGTTTTACGGATGTTTCGTTAACGGGCTATGTGATGCCGTGGCTTCAGTTGCCCGCATCGATTTCAGCTTGGCTGTACAAGCCTTGGACCTTGGCTACCTATATGTTTACCCAACAGGGGCTGTTTCACATCCTGTTCAATATGCTTTGGCTGTTTTGGCTGGGTATCATTTTCCTTGATTTTCTTAAGAAAAGGCAATTTGTTTTTGTGTATTTGGCGGGGGGTATCGTCGGCGGATTGCTGTACCTGCTCGCATACAGTATGATTCCCGTATTTAGGGCAGAATCTTACGTGACTGTTATGATCGGGTCTTCGGCCAGTGTGAGCGCCGTTGTATTCGCTACCGCTACTCTTCTGCCCGATTATACCATCCGTATGCTTTTTTTCGGCAATGTTAGGCTGAAGTACCTGGCACTGGCATTTATTGTAATCGATGTGCTAGCGATTGCGGGCTTCAACGCAGGGGGAAGCATAGCGCATATCGGCGGGGCACTGTTCGGCTTTGTCTATATCAAGCGGTTACAGGGGGGGCAGGACTGGAGCCGTGTTTTAGGGAGGAATGAGCGGAACCGGCGTAAGCTTAAGGTGGTACGGAATGAGCGGCCCGTAAACGAAGAACCGTTGGTTCCCAACCAAGAGGTAATCGATCGGATTTTGGACAAGATATCCCAATCGGGCTATGATAGCCTTACAAAGGTGGAAAAGGAAGCGTTATTTAAAGCCAGTAAACAGGGCCAAAACGAATATTAGCTGATGGCAAATAAGCGCAGGCGTATGAAACGGCTGGGTTTTTTCAGTAAATCCATGTTGTTGGCTAACCTTTTCGCGGCTCTGGGATTACTGTTGAGTTACTTAGCACCACTTATTAACCCACAGGTATGCTGGCCTATCGCATTTTTCGGTATCGCTTACCTCCCCTTGTTGCTCATCAATTTCTTGTTTGTTGTTTATTGGTTGGTACGGAGCGCCCGTTTTGCAGCAATATCCCTGTTGGTTATCCTAATAGGGTGGAACACGTTTCGTAACCATTACGGTTTCGGCACCAAAATTCCGGAAACGGTGGTAGCATCGCCAGACACGGGATACATCCGGCTATTGACTTATAACGTACATTTTTTTAGGGCTTTCGAGCAGGAGGATACCAAGCTAACCATCCGAAAACAAGTCATGCAGGTGATGGGAGAGGTATCGCCGGATGTGATTTGTATCCAGGAGTATTATACCCGACAAAAAGGAAAATATCAGATGGCCGGTGAATTTGAGCGGGACATGGGGATGCCTTTCCACTATATTTCGCCTACGGCCGAAAACGATTATGAGGCGTATGGGCTGGCTATATTTTCGAAGTACCCAATTATTGATTCGGGTGTGTTGCCCGAGCACGAGTATGGGGTGAACCGCATCATCTATGTAGATATTGATAAAGGGGGGCAGGTCTTCCGGGTTTATAATGTCCATCTGCGCTCGTTTGGTTTCCAGAAGGAAGATTACGACTTTATTAACAACCCTTCAAGGACGCTGGAAAAGGATGCGGCGTCCACGAAGCGCATCGGGGGGCGGCTGAAGCATGCGTTCAGAGCCCGCAGTGCGCAGGCCGCAGCGCTCCGTGAACATAGCCGGGCTTGTGGCCAACCGTATGTAATCGCCGGCGATTTCAATGATACCCCGCTTTCGTATGCGGTGAATGAGGTATCAACCGGGTTGCGGAATGCATTTCGGGAGCAAGGACGCGGCTGGGGTATTACGTATAACGGAGATTTTCCCAATTTCCAGATCGACTATATTTTATCGAGCAAAGCCTTTCAAGTGCACCACTACCAAATTATCAAGACCAAGCTTTCTGACCACTACCCCGTGTGGGCCGACCTTCAGCTCTCGGTCGGTGAGGGTTAGCCCGGCTGCACGGCCCGGTTACTACGTCGTCCTTGGAATAGCAGGGCGAATAATACTACACCGAGGCAACCAACTAAATTGAGCCAAAGAAAAGCCATGACATCAAACCACCATAGCGAGACAACCATGATTTCCGTGACAATGGCAGCCGCTAGTACGGCCCGGCCCCCAGCACGTTTGATGTAGAAAGCCACAATGAATATACCGAGAATGGTGCCATAGAACAGTGAGCCTAATATATTCACAGCTTCCAACAAATTACCCAACTTGCTTGCATAAAGGGCGATGGCTACGCAGAACACCCCCCACACTAGCGTAAACGCCCGGGATGCTGAGAGGTATCCCCGCTCGGTGCCTGTCTTGCTTACGAATCGTTTGTAGATATCGATAACCGTGGTGGAGGCCAACGAATTAATTGCACTTGCCGTTGCACCCATGGAAGCCATGAATACGATGGCAACAAGCAGGCCGATGAGCCCCCGCGGAAAATTCTCTGTGACGAAAGTCAGGAAGATATAATTATTGTCGTTGGTATCGGCAAGGGCGTCGTTTTTTTGCATCAGCGCCACCAGGTCGCCGCGGATTTCCTTGGCACGTGCATCAGCATCCTTTAGTTGTATCCGCACATCGGATATTACGGCTTCATCCTCGCGGTCCAGCGCCGCTGTAAGCCGATGGATCTGCTCCTGTTTCTTGTTGAAGACTTGCTGGTGTTCGGCTTTCAGTTCCTCCACTTGTGCTGCGTAGCTGCTCTGTTCGATTTTGTGGAGCTCATACTTATTGAAGAAGATAGGCGGATTGTTGTATTGGTAGAAAGCAAATACAAGTATGCCGATGAGTAGAATGGAAAACTGCATAGGTACCTTCAACAAGCCGTTCATCAACAGGCCTATCCGGCTGTCGCGGATGGATGAACCGGTGAGGTAGCGGCCAACCTGGCTCTGATCGGTACCAAAATATGATAGCTGCAGGAAAAACCCACCAATGAGTCCGCTCCAAAGGGTATATTGGTTGTTCCAGTCAAATGAGAGGTCGATAGCGTTGGCCTTACCTGATTTGCCCGCAATATGCAACGCTTTTACCAAGCCGATGTCTTGGGGTAGCATGTAAACTACGAGAACCCCTGCAGTGACCAATCCACCGAAAATAATGGCCATCTGTAGCAGTTGGGTATATGATACGGCTTTCGTGCCGCCATAAACCGTATAAAGGACAACAAGTGTACCGATGAATAGCGTGGTATATACAACGTTGATCTGCAATATACTGGATAGGATGATGGAAGGCGCATAGATGGTAATACCCGTTGACAGGCCCCGCTGGATGAGGAAAAGGAATGCGGTGAATGCGCGTGTACGGACATCAAAGCGTTTCTCCAAGAACTCATAGGCGGTAAATACCCGTAATCGATGGAAAATGGGCACGAAAGAGATGCTCAGCACAATCATGGCTATCGGTAGGCCGAAATAGAACTGGACGAAGCTCATGCCGGAGGAGTATGCAAGCCCCGGGGCAGAAAGGAATGTGATGGCACTGGCCTGGGTGGCCATTACCGACAGGCCTACATGGTACCACGGCAGTGATTTATTGCCCAACAAATACCCGTCGATATTACGGATGCCCTTGCTTTTATAGATACCGTAGGAGACGATGAGAAGCAGGGTGCAGAACAGGACAATCCAATCCGTTGTACTCATCCAAAGTATTGGGTAAATAAGTAAAACAGAAGAATTAACACCAATAACCAGCCGACTACGATCCAATAGAAACGCTTCCAGCTGCGGACGAAAGGGGGTAACCGGTTATCGGTCATGCTCACGGCCATTGAGCAGCGCGCCGACGAAAAAGCCGGCAAACAGCAGCCCTAACACGGCACCGATGATGGCGCCGAGGAAGCCCTCTTGGGCTAGCACGCCGGTCAAACCGCCAAATACGGCACCAAGCAAATAAAAATATCCGCCGATGTTTTTTCCAGTAGGTTGTTCTTCGATGTGTTTTTCCATATCAATGTCCGTTTAATCAGTGGGTTTTGCTAGCAAATTTACGAATAATCTGTATGCTCCGGGCACACCGGCAGGCAATTGCCTGAAAAAAGCGAGCGATGTATAAACAAAGTTACCTTTGCCATAGGTGGTGGCGATCAGCGAGCCATCACCAGGTGTCTCGCCCGGGTCGGCCATCAGCAGTGGTCTATCGTATTTTTCGGCGGCATTCCCTACGAAGTAGAGGCCGCGTTCCTGCACCCAGCCTTCGAAATCAGCCTGGGTGATGGTGTTCGGGTAATTCAATATTCGACTGTCGGGGCGGTGTATCTCGATGGGGGCAGTCTCATCGGTAACGCGGAACCGGCTCAGCTCGAATGGATAGGGGCCGATGGTTGACGTCTGTAAGCCGTTACTCACGTTATACTGTACGACGAGCGTTCCGCCCGCACTGACGTAGTCCAGCAGGTGGGGTTGCATGTGTTGTATCCGTTTATTCACGTTGTAGAGGCGTACACCGGTGACGATAGCGTCATACTGCGAAAGGGTGCCCGATAATACATCCTGTTCGTTCAAGACGGTAACTCGCAGGCCAATCTCCCGCAGAGCATCGGGGATCAGGTCGCCAGCCCCAGGCAGATAACCGATGTGTTTGGCCGATACATTCGTTTCTACCTTGCTGAGGCGGGCCTTGGCTGCGGGAAACCAGGTGATTTTGGGGATATGGTCGTAGCTGATCGATCGGAGGCCCCGGGCCGCTTCTACCCCATCGGAATACTCCAGTACGATGGCCAGTGAGTCGGTCAGCGAGGGGCTTTCTGCCGGATAGATGGTAATGGATGCGGCAATTTCCGTGGCCTTGGCAGAAAACCGCAAGGGTATACGACTGGGCTCTGCCCGCCAGCCTTGAGGCAGCTTTAACTGTGCGGTGGCGGAAATCTCATCCGGTGTATGGGATGTAAAGCGCAATTCGATATGCTTGGGAGCCATGCCGGTGAAAACAAGTGCCCGTTGGCCAATATTGGCTGTTATACGGGGCGCGGTAGCGAGGGGCTCGTATACTTCGCCCCGTACAGGGTGCGTATACTTATAAACAATAGGGCGCTCGAAAGCCAATTCTTTCCCGTTGATGGTCAATGTAATTGAGGTTGTCGGAGCGTCACTATTACCCGGCCTTCCTACATCCCCCCTATTAGCCACCGCAAAGCGGCCAAGAGCTGGCGGCTGCTGTAACCAATAAGGTTGTGTGATGGCGGCCGCCATAAATGGTGTGGACTGCTCATACGGTTCGTTGAATGGCAGGAGGTGACTGCCAACAGCCACTTCTACATTGGGACGCCTTACAATATAGGTGGTGTTTATTGTGGTCTGCTCGCCGACAGCAAGCAACGGCACTGGGGCGTAACTCTCAAACCAGATACCCCCGCAGGCGAGGATCAGGTCCTTTATTTCGGCAGCTTTGAAATCTTTCCAATAGTCGTCTTTAATTTTGGAAACCAATTCTAATAAATGCAATAAGCTACTGATTGATCTTTCGGGGTGTGCCATGTCAAATTGCTGGTCGATTTCGGTGATTAAACGGGCAATGTCCTCGCCCCCCGCAATACGTGACCAAGAAGTTTCGATACCTTCGAAGAGCGCCTTTTCGGGGGCATCTCCCGCTAAGACTTCAAAACGCTCCACGATGTTTCCCCGCTGGCGAGCAGCCCCAAAGCCTTGGCTCTTGTGATTGGTGCGGCTTTCGGCAGCAATTTCTCCATACGACTCGCCGATGAGCGGGTTATAGTCGCCAATATTGATGAGCAGGTGGCTTGATGACGGCTGGGATCCCTGGAAGAAGCTGGAAGTATTCCAGAGTAAGCGCTTTGGCTGCCAGGGGGATACTGCGGTGAGTTGTTCCGGAAAACGAGAGGGGTCTGCTGCAGCTTCAAATGCTTCGATGGCTAGCTGAGCCGATGCCTGGTGATGCCCGTGGCCGGCACGCTGATCGGGTGGGAAGCGGGTGATGATAACATCCGGCTTGAACTTGCGGATTACCCACACAGCATCAGCGAGGATATTTTCGCGTCCCCAGATGTGGAATGTTTCTTCGGCTGTTTTCGAGAAGCCGAAGTCGATCGCAGACGAAAAGAATTGCTCTCCGCCGTCTACTAGCCGCGCGGCGAGCAGCTCGTTGGTGCGGATGAGTCCAAGTTCTTCTGCTTGTTCCGTACCGATGAGGTTTTGCCCCCCATCGCCCCGTGTCAATGATAGGTAGCCCGTGCGGAAGTGTTTTTCTTTGGCTAGCCAAGCAATGAGGCGGGTGTTTTCATCGTCGGGGTGTGCAGCGAAGTAGAGTGCCGACCCTAATGTGTTAAGCTTCTTTATTGCCTGCTTAATCTGACCCGGGTGCTGAGGTAGCTGCGTTTGGGCGGGTGCAAAGAAAGCAATGAAAAGATGCAGGAATATCAAAGATACGACTCGTTTTGTCTTCATGGCTTAAATATAGCGGGTTGTCGGTACAAATACAAAAGCCGCCACAATCGATTGTGGCGGCTTTTGCAATTAACAATTAAAAAATCATTCGATCCTAAAGCACGTTGCGTAGCTTTAAGAAGTTAACCTTTAACACGGGTAAATATACGATAAAGAAAATAGCAGCGGCCGCGATGGCGGCGGCAAGTTTTCCACAAAAACAGCATTTTCCACACGCCCTTTCGGGCGCGTCGCCATCAACCCTTGTCGATGGAGCCCAGCACCCGTTTCATGAATGTATTGAGCGCTTCTTTTCGATCGGCCCCTGATTTTACCAGCTTATCTACCTCGATAGCACCATACATATTTGAAATAAGCTCGCCGATTACATCCAGTTCTTCATCTTTCAGTGACGGGACTTCGGTCAGGGCTTCCAATGTTTCAATGGCCTCGAGGACATAATCTTGGTCGTTTTGCTCGATAAACTCAACCAAGTGTTTAATTATGGGTAACTTCATTGAGCAAATCGATTAAAGGGTCGAATTTATTGGTTTGGACCTGGTTGACAAGCTGCCCACCTTTAAAGGCTGCAAAAGTAGGAAGGTTACTTACATTTGCAAGCTGCCTGGATTGCGGGAAGCGTTCGGCATCGGCGATGACGAATGGGATCTGCCCGTTTTCTGAAGCCAGTTTTTTGAATTTGGGTTTCATGATTTTGCAATTGCCACACCAAGTAGCAGAATATTGCACCAGAACCACATCATTGTCTTTTACGATATCGGCTAGGTTGTCGTTTTCTAATTCTTGTAACATCTTTCTAACTAATTTTAAACTAATAAATGGTCTAGGTCGATACTTTGGAAAGGCCCGTGAGCACTTCATTGAGGTCGTCCACGGGACCTTTGGAAATCAAATACCAGCAGGCCGATCGTCAGTTCATTGCCGGCTGGCTGGAGAGGTAAGCTGCTACACCATCGCGCGAGGCGTTCATGGCGTCTTTACCTTCTTCCCAGTTTGCGGGGCATACTTCCCCGAATTTCTGAACATGCGTATACGCATCGATTAGGCGGATGTATTCTTTCACATTGCGGCCCAACGGCATGTCGTTCACACTCTCGTGGAACACTTTCCCTTCTTCGTCAATGAGGTATGTGGCGCGGAAAGCAACGTTTGATCCCTCAAAGATGGAACCGAACTCTTCGCTTTTCTTTTCTTCGCCTTCCAATATGCCCAGTATGCGTGAGAGATTACGGTTGGTATCAGCAAGGATGGGATAGGTTACCCCTTCGATGCCCCCATCGTCTTTCGCTGTGTTTAACCAGGCAAAGTGCACTTCATTGGTGTCGCAAGAAGCACCGATGACCATCGTGTTGCGTTTTTCGAATTCAGGAAGAGCCTCCTGGAATGCATGCAGCTCGGTAGGGCAAACGAAAGTGAAGTCTTTTGGGTACCAAAATAACAACACCTTCTTTTCCTTCTTTGTGGCTTCCTCGAAAATATTGATAAGCAAGTTATCGCCGAGGTAATCAATCGCGTCGACGGTAATGTTTGGGAACTTTTTTCCTGTAAAACTCATAGTTATCTATCCTTAAATTTGTTGCCGCAAAGGTACGGTTTATTGCAGGGAAGAAGTATCGTTTTTATCAATGTACGATATAAATCATCTATCAGTGCAAACTTTTGATTTTCGGATTACATTTCTATTAATCTATGCAAAATCGTATGTTTGCAGGCTGATGTTGGCCTCGTAGTTCAACGGATAGAATAGAAGTTTCCTAAACTTTTGATACAGGTTCGATTCCTGTCGAGGCTACCATACCGGAAAGGTAAAGACTTTTTTATCCTTTCCGGTTTTTTTATTTGAAGCGGTAGAACTAACGGCTTCAGCCGCCAAGAGTGACTTCTGTGGAAAGTTCCAAAAATTGCCAACAAATTGTATCTTGTAAGCGTTTATACTCGTTAGGCATGAAACGGATCGGGCTGTTATGAGAATACGATGCACTGCTTTGAAAGGAACGCTGCTGATGATGGGGATATTTGTGGTTTCATCGCTTTGGGCACAGCCAACCATTCGAGGGAAGGTGACCGACGCTACCACTGATATGGGTATTTCGGGGGCCACTGTTTCACTGCCCCACACCGGTAGGGGCACATCGACCGACAGTTTGGGGAATTATGTTCTGCCCTTGGCGGGGAATGCTACCGAGATCCGGGTTTCAGCCTTGGGCTACAAAACCATTACTAGGATGCTAGACTCATCACGAACCTTGGATGTAGCTCTTGAAGAAGACTTCAGGGCGCTTGATGAAGTGGTCGTTAGCGGCAAAGCGAGGTACCGAAACCGGGATAATCCAGCGGTTGAGCTTATCCAAAAAGTCATAGCGCATAAAGGAGTGAACCGATTGACCCGGTTTGACTACGTATCGTTCGATTCATATGAAAAAGTGATGATGGCGGTAGGCAATGTGCCGCGGTTTGTGGCCAACAGCGCGTTGACACGGAACTACCGCTTTGTATTTGAGAATGTTGATACGACACTGGTGCCGGGACGCCCATTGCTACCTATATACCTGGAAGAAAACAAGTCAAAACAATTCCTACGCCTGCACCCGAAGGCAACCAAAACCATTATTACAGCTCATAAGAAAACAGAACTGGATGACCGGTATGTGAATAATAACAATATTCAGGCCTATTTCGACTTTATCTATACCGACGTGGATATCTACGAAAACAACGTGTTAATTTTAAATAAGCCGTTTTTAAGCCCTGTTGCCGACGCTGCACCATTATTCTACAAGTTTTTCATTACAGATACAATCTCCATAGCAGAGGGTCAATTTGTTGAACTGACATTCGTGCCAAGAAATGAAACGGATCGGCTTTTTTCGGGAAGGCTACACATTATGTTGGATGGTAACTACGGCATACGGCGTGCTGATCTCCGGATAGAGCGGCATGCAAATCTTAATTGGGTGAACAACCTGACGCTATCGATCCGTTTCCACCAAGACGATAGCGGCGTGTACCTCCCCGCTTATTCGGATATGAGAATCAACTTTGGACTGGGGGAGAATGATGGGAGCGCTTTCGGCCGGCGGACGATGGTTTACTCGGGGTACGATACAGGAGCCATTATCCCGGCAGACGTTTTCAGCGGCTTGCAAACAACAAGAGCTGCTGACGCCGATAGGCGTTCAGAGAGGTACTGGGATGAGGAGCGGCCGATAGCACTGACTGCCGTGGAGGCAAAAACATACGCTAATCTGGATAGTCTGCAAGACAACCGATCATTCAACCGGACGCTCAAGTTTGGGTACCTGATCGCACAGAGTTATATATATGCTGGACCGGTGGAGTTTGGCCCCATAGAGCATGCGTACAGTTTTAACGACTTGGAGGGAAACCGCATACGGATTGGTGGACGGACAACGCGCGAGCTCTCCGAAAAGTTTTATGCAGAAGCTTATACCGCCTACGGCACCAGTGATAGACAGTTTAAATACTACGGGAGTGCCGCACATACGCTTAATCGGCGGACGATAGGTGAGTACCCCGCCCATTACATGCAGCTCACTTTTCAGCATGATGCGCGGGAGCCAGGCCAGTTGCTGGGGTTCCGGAACGGCGACAGCTTCATCCGCTCCTTCCGCAGCGATAAGCAGGATAAATGGAGTTACTTTGACGTGATGAAACTTAGTCACGTTATTGAGTTTGGAAACCGCCTCATGCTGCAAACGTCGTTTGTAACGCAACGGCAGGACCCCGCTGCAAGCTTGTTTTTCATACCCGCGGGAAACCGCTCCGATACGGTGCATACACTCCGCACATCGGAAATAGCTTTCGACCTCCGGTGGGCCCCACATGAGGAATTTTTCCAACGTAACCTGGAACGGAAGCCAATCATCAACGGGTACCCTATTTTCAACCTACGTTACAATATGGGGCTGAAAGGGCTTCTCGGTGGCGAATATAGTTACCATGCACTAAGACTGGACGTGTCAAAACGCATGTTTTTATCGCAGCTGGGGCTCGCTGATGTTAACTTAGCTACAGGTTATATATTTGGCACCGTACCATTCCCCTTGCTCGACATCCCCTACGCAAGCAGGACCTACGCATTGGCAGAGGATGCTTATTCGCTGATGAATGACTTGGAGTTTGTGAACGACCAGTACATCAAGCTGCACATAGAACATCGGCTCCATGGGTTTATTTTGAATAAGATTCCACTTTTAAAGCGCCTAAAAGTCCGTGAAGTCGTGGGTTTCAAGCTTCTTTATGGCAATATGAGGCCAGAGAACCGACCGGAGAATAACCCGTCGGCTTTTATGCTCCCTACAGCTGGAGACGGCAGTCAAACAACGTTTGTGATGGGACGGAAGCCATATATGGAGGCCAGTGCCGGACTGGAGAATATTTTGAATGTATTGCGGGTGGAATATGTGCGCCGATTGTCGTACCTTGACCATCCGGATGTGGATAAGGGGGGATTCCGTTTTAGTGTTAAAGTTGATTTCTAAAGAATGACTTACCAGAACTTACACATTGAAGACAATGGTCAAATACGGCGTATTACCATTGATCGCGAAGCCAAACTGAACGCTCTCAATAAAACTACGCTGGCTGAGCTCAGTGACGCCGTGGCATCGGCCTTGGCTTCAGAAATGGTAAGGGGTATCGTATTGACCGGTGTCGGTGAAAAGGCATTCGTAGCGGGGGCTGACATTGCAGAGTTTGCCTCCTTCAATGCAGATCAAGGCCGGGCACTTGCGCGTGAAGGGCAAGCCAAGGTGTTTGATGTGCTACACCATGCCACCAAGCCGATCGTTGCGGCAATTAACGGCTTTGCCCTTGGCGGAGGGCTGGAACTTGCCTTGGCTTGCCATATTCGGGTTGCAGCCAGCCATGCTAAGCTCGGCCTGCCGGAGGTTTCGCTTGGTCTCATCCCCGGCTATGGTGGAACCCAGCGCCTCACACAGCTGATAGGCCGTGGCCGGGCACTCGAAATGATTCTTACGGGAGACATGGTGACGGCAGCTGAGGCCCTTGAATATGGCATTGTTAACCACGTGGTGGATCTACCGGAGCTGCTTACTAAAGCGGAAAGCATCCTAAACCGTATCATAGTGCGCTCACCCAATGCAGTGGCAGCTGCTATAACGACAGTCAACGCGGCTCTCGGGCATACAAGCAAAGGCTATGAAATCGAAATAGACGAGTTCGGCCGGTGTTTTGGCACGCCGGACTTTAAAGAAGGTGTAGCAGCCTTTCTGGAAAAGCGGAAGCCAAACTTCTGATCGTTGAAAATACCTTAAAACAGGGATTTCCTTTTCAACGGCATCACCCTATCTTTGCAGCATACAAGACGCTTATGAAGATGTTAACGCGCGATAGCCAACCACTTATAAAACGCTTGCTTCCGCTTTTGTTGCTTCCCTTGTGTGTGTTTTTCAGTTCATGCTTTCAACTTATCGAGGAAATAACTGTGAACACTGATGGCTCTGGCAACCTCGCCCTTACAGCTAATCTAAGCCAAAGCCGCAGCAAGCTTGCATCCGTAATGCTGTTGGATAGTGTAAACGGGCATAAGGTGCCCTCGAAAGCCGAAATCCGAAAAGAAATGGAAGAAGTTGCACGCACGTTACGTTCAGTCAAAGGGATAAAAAACGTTACTCATACAGCCGATTTCGATAACTACATTTTCACCGTCCGGTTCTCCTTTGCCGATGTGGGTAATCTCAATGATATCACTGCACTCATTTTCGATAAGCTGGACGTCCCGATGATAGATAATTCATCGTACAGCTACCTGCCCGGGGGTAAAGCATTTATCCGGAATTATATGCCCGATCCACGGGCAAAATCAGAGTATCAACAGCTCAAGGAGGTTGACAAAGCAGTTTTCGAAAATGCAACCTATACCAGTATCTATCGGTTTGACCGTACGGTAGCGGCGCAGAGCAACAGCAGGGCAAAAATTGCTGCTTCGAAGAAAGCGGTTATGTTACAATGCGGTGTGCGCGATCTCATTGAGGGTAAAGCAAATATTTCTAATCACATTCAACTTGCACAATAGCAGACTATGAATAGGTTCTTCCAAACAATTACAGCACTCTTTCTCGTATTATCGGTTTCGGCGCAAGACCTTGCCCATAAGATTCCGAATGATGCGTTTGCTGTGGTAAATATCCGGACTGATCATTTTTTTAAGCTCATGTCCGTCGATGATTTCGATCGATCAAACATTGGAAAGATAATCATTGAAAAATCACGGCAGGCGGACCTCCAGGAGGTGAATAGCATCGCAGACTTCGGTATTGCGCTGGATCGCCCGGGCTATTTCTATGCAACGCTTTCTGATAGCATCGTATACCTTAGCTTCCTGTTGCCCATTGCAGACGTGGAAAAGGTAGAGGCTCATTTTGCCAAGGGCGAGACCGTCAGCAGCCACGGAAAATTCAGGAGCTTTACCAAAGCGGCTACGGGTGACAGCGTTATTTTTGCGTGGGACGAGACCATGCTCTCCATTACAACGCCGAGCCTAGTAGATGGTTATTTCCTGCAGGATGACGTAGCCGAACGATACGGAATCCGTAACTACAGCTATGCGGACTATTACAATCAGCCGGTTGATGAAGAAGCCACCGATTGGGGTAGCGTTGAATGGTGGGCAGACAGTGTGTATGCCGATACAGCAGCGTGGGATGAAGTAGCGGCAGTTGCCGACTCGGTTTATGCTGAGGCCGATAGTGTTGCCTACGAATACGATGATTATAATGACGCAACATTGCTGGGTGAAAACCAGGATGAAGAAAACCTGTACGATACGTATTATGCAGCAGACCAAGAAATAAAGCGGAAACTCGCTAACGAATGGGGAGAGGCATTTGTGGAGTCACAGTTTAATAGCGTCCCGGTGGCGAGTGTACTCACCAACCGCTCCTATTTATCAAGCGTAAGCAAGGATGCGCTGGCAACTCTTTGGATTCCAAGCTTCGAGGCTATTTATACTGCTCTGCTTCCCGAACTGCTAGATTTTGGCGAAAGCGGTGACCTGTTCAGCTATTATGGGAGCCTGCAGGTTGGGCTCTTTGCCGATAAGGAAGGATTTAAGCTGAGGTCCCAGATGGAACTGGAAGACAGCATGGCAAAAACCTTTAAGCGCATCTATGGCAGGAAACTCAACCGGAAATTCCTCAAGTATATCAACGTAGATGAAGCGATCGGACTATTTGCTCTGTCTATGGATACACGGGCCTATTTGGAAGAACTACCCGGATTATTGAAAAACACATATGCGAACTTGTTCGAGCAGTATAAAGACGATATCAGCCTTGGAGCAGATCTGGTGTCGCTACTTCTTGACGAGGCAGCTATAGCGAAAACAGCCAAAGGTGATGCGCTATTCGTACTCAACGGGCTGGCGGAACAAGAGGTGCCTTATATCAGCTATGAGTATGATGAAGATTATAACTACACCGAAGTGGAAGCAACCAAAGTAGAAACGATTCCCGACTTCCTATTGATGTTTTCGTCTGACGATGTGTCCTTGTATAATCGGATCATGACCTACACCACCCGCAAAGGATATGTCACCGAAGATGATGGTGTATATCGGCTCAGCCAAGAGGATCTACCCTTTGAACTGGTATTTACGCGGAAAAACGGAGTCGTATTCGTGGGCACATCCGTTGAACAACTTGCTTCTATTGTGGCCGGTAGCTACCAAGGGAAAGTAGATAGGCAGACCCGCCGTCTACTCACCAAGAATAAGTTTGCCGGATTGCTCAGCGCCAGAAAGCTATCCAAAGAGGTCCCGACGGAACAGCTTGTTTCGCTTGATCGCTACATAGCATTCCAGAAGATATTCGGTTCCATGGGCGATTTTTATTTTAAATCGGATGGAGTGAAGGGGAACCACATCTCGGCTGAATTTGTGGCAAGGACACCGCAAGGCTACGATAACGCCATACAGTACTTGTTCGGACTGGTAGATTATGCACTTGACCAACGCTAGCTTTCGGTTTGATAACGCCATAAAAAGGCTCGTGTTAGGACGCCGCTATTGTTTGCATATCAGGGGCTTTTTAGCTATGTTTGCCGTCTTATGAGCAAACAGACGGACGACTTCTTCAAGCAGGTAGTTTCACACGCAAAGGAATACGGGTTTGTGTTCCCTTCAAGCGAGATATATGACGGCCTTAGCGCAGTTTATGATTACGGCCAACTAGGGGCTGAACTGAAAAATAACCTGAAGCAATACTGGTGGAAAGCCATGGTGCAGCTCCACGAAAATATCGTGGGTATAGATGCTGCGATCTTCATGCACCCTACCACTTGGAAAGCTTCGGGCCACGTAGATGGGTTCAATGATCCGATGATTGACAACAAGGATTCGAAGAAGCGCTATCGCGCCGACCAACTCATAGAAGATAAGATTACCCGCTACGAAACTGATGGAAAAGCCGATAAAGCCCAGCAGTTACAGACCGACCTCGATGCGGCACTGAATGACGATGACCTCCCACGCCTTAAAGCCATCATTGAGGAACACGGCATTGTATGCCCCGTTTCCGGCACCAAGAACTGGACTGAGGTTCGGCAATTCAACCTGATGTTCTCCACCCAGATGGGGGCATCTGCTGAAGATGCAGAAACCGTGTACCTGCGGCCAGAAACTGCCCAGGGAATTTTCGTCAATTTCCTTAACGTGCAGAAAAGCGGGCGGATGAAGGTGCCGTTTGGTATAGCACAAATTGGGAAAGCATTCCGTAATGAGGTTATCGCACGGCAGTTCATCATGCGTATGCGTGAGTTCGAGCAAATGGAGTTACAATTTTTCGTACGCCCGGGCACCGAACTGGAGTGGTATGAGAAGTGGAAAGAAATTCGCTTGAAGTGGCATCTGTCGATCGGCGGTAACCCAGTGAAATACCGCTACCATGACCATGTGAAGTTGGCTCATTACGCGAATGCCGCTGTTGATATCGAGTACGAATTTCCCTTCGGATTCAAAGAAGTAGAAGGTATTCACTCGCGTACAGACTTTGATCTCAAACAACACCAAAAGTTTTCGGGTAAGAAGCTGCAATATTTTGACCCCGAAATCAACCAGAATTACGTGCCCTATGTGATTGAGACCTCCATCGGTTTGGATCGGCTGTTTTTAACGGTGCTTTGTAATTCATTTGAAGAACAAGACCTGAGTACAGGCGACAAAAAAGACGCTCGCTCCGTATTGCGCTTCCACCCTACACTGGCACCGGTGAAAGCAGCGGTACTCCCATTAACGAAAAAAGATGGCTTGCCCGATAAGGCGAGGGAGATTCTCGGCCGCCTGAAAATGGATTATAATGTACAGTATGATGAAAAGGACTCCATCGGTAAACGCTACCGCCGCCAGGATGCTATTGGAACTCCATTTTGCATTACTGTAGATTATCAATCGTTGGAAGACAATACGGTCACTTTGCGCCACCGCGACAGTATGGAGCAAGAGCGGGTTGCCATCAGTGATTTGAACCGTATCGTTGATGATTTGGTAGGCTGGAAGAACATGCTGGCAGCTTTATAGGTTAGACGACTTTATAGCTTAGAATTACCCCCGGCTTTTACGTACTTGCCGTTTACGAGGATATCCACAGGAGCACCGGACGGTGAGAAAACACGGTAATCCACCACGAGACCATTACGCCACTGGATATCTACTGTGTAATTCCCCCGTGCTTTCAACCCCCTAACCTCTCCGTCTTTCCATGCGGCCGGCAATGCGGGAAGCAGGTGGATAAATCCTGAGTGACTTTGGAGCAGCATCTCAGCGATACCGGCGGTACCACCAAAATTTCCGTCGATTTGGAAAGGTGGATGAGCACAGAATAAGTTCGCGTAAGTGCCGGCGTTGACTCCGTCATAATCCGTGTCTGCCGCACGGCCAAACGCCGGCTGCAGCAGCTGGCGTAAAATTTCCAATGACCGGTTGCCATCCTGCAGCCGTGCCCAGAAAAGAATCTTCCAAGCCCGGCTCCATCCCGTTCCACCGTCTCCCCTTGCCTCTAGGGTTCTTTTAGCAGCGGCCGCCCAGTCGGGTGTAGTCTGGGGTGAGATAAACGCCGCAGGGTACAGCCCATAAAGATGTGATACGTGCCGGTGCTTTGGCTCGGTTTCTTGATAGGCCTCCAGCCACTCCATCACCCGTCCGTCAGGGCCAACCCGTACAGGTGGAGGTAAGTAATCCAAACTATTCTCCAGCGACTCTACAAAAGCATCCCGCATCCCCAATATATCGGCTGCGGCAATTACGTTATTATATAGTTCTCTTACAATCTGATTATCAATCGTGGGGCCCATTACCACGCTGGCCCGTTTACCGTTAGGCATCAAAAATGCATTTTCCGGAGAAACAGACGGCGCAGTAACTAACCAACCACTATCAGGTACTTTTACAAGTGTATGGTGGTAAAACCGAGCAGCATCTCGCAACACGGGATAAACCTCCTTAAGGTAGGCAGTGTCTGTGGTAAACAGGTAGTGCTCCCAAAGATGATTACACAACCAGCCCGACGCCGTACTCGACCCCCAAGAGGCCTGTTCACCCGGAGCCGAATACCCCCAGACGTTCGTCATCATGTAACACACCCAACCCGGCGCATTGTAATACGCCTTCGCCGTATTCCTGCCCGCCTCGGCAAGAGATTTGATCATCTCGATAAAAGGACCATGTAATTCCGACAGATTGCCGACTTCTACGGGCCAATGGTTCATCTGTGTATTGATGTTTAAGTGGTAGTCACCATTCCAGGGCGTTTGCTCCTGGTGTGCCCATAACCCCTGTAGATTGGGGGGCAATAGCCCTTGCCGTGTGCTGCAAATGCTGAGGTACCGCCCGTATTGGAAATATAAAGCAGCTAATGCAGGGTCACTTGCCGGGTTGTTGAAGAATCTTTCTAACCGTCTATCCGTTGGAAGGTCAGCAGTCCGGGGACCGGAGAGGTATAGCGAGACCCTGTTAAACAGTTGCTGAAAAGTTGAAATATGACACGCTTTCTGCTTTTCGTAGGGCGTCGCCAATGCATTTTCTAACAATTGGGTCGACTGTTGTTCGTAAGCGATTCCCCTGAAATCAGTGGCAGCCGAAAAATAAATAATTGCATCGTCAGCACCTGTGAGCGTTAGCTGCGTACCCACAGCAGCCAGCACGCCACCTGTATGTTGTATGCGGACACGTGCCAAGTACCGCATCCCGGTACCCCCATGGCCATCGTTCAACGCACCGAAGAGTTGCAGCTCGTTGCCTACTACCCGGAGGTCAGCATTTTTATTCCGTGCTAAGGTCACCGAAAAAGTCAACGCTTTTGGGGTGTCGGCAGAAAGCCGGATTACACCGACATCACCTTCGAAAGATGTAAAATATTCTCGAAGGTACCTTACCCCGCCCCGCTTATACGAGGTGCCGGCCATCGCTGTTGGTAGGTCGAGGTGCCGTCGGTAATTTTCTACTTCACCTTGCTGGTCACCGTAGTGGATCTGCATCTCGCCCAGTGTTTGAAAACAGCCGTAGGGCACATCAGCGCCCATTCCATAGCCGCTGCCTTCTCCAACACACACGAAATTCGCGTTCACCAGCTGTTCGGCTTCGTCGTTTCGGCCTTGGAAGAGTAGCTGCTGGATGTGGGCCACGCTTTTATGAGCAGCATAATTGTTAGCATCTTGTTTGCTGCCGGACCAAAGCGTGATATCGTTTAATACAATTTTTTCATCACTGAGTCCGCCGTCGGGCATCATGCCCAAACGGCCATTGCCTAGAGGCAACGTCTCTTCCCAAACGGTCGCAGGCTTGGCATACCACAGCTGTAGCGCCTGTTGGGCTTGTGTGGCAGAGAAGAGGCTAAAGCAAAGGATGAGACAGCCTAGTCGTTTCATAATGTTGGTTCTGACTTCATTTCAGGGCTATACATGTTTATCTCTGCGATGGATATAGGGGATTGACCGGCTGTGGCACCTGCAACTGCATGGACAGTGAACCGGAAATAGCGGGCTTTTACTTCACGGTCGAAAGCTATGTACTGCATGATCGGGTTGGCAGCGATATTGGCAAACTCACCCATTGCGGTGGTATCCCATACTTTTCCATCTGAGCTTGTGGCGAGGGCATAGCGGCTCACCAGTGCTGTGGCGTCACCGTCTTGCCGCGGCAGGTAGCTGAAGCCTGTAAGGGTGTGTAATTGCCCCATATCCACTTCCACCTGCTGTGGCAGGTCTACTTCCGCTGTCAGCCAAAATGTTTCTTTGTTACCATCAACAGCCAATGTGGGATCTCCACCTCCGAAACCGTTGTAAATCAATTGCCAGTGTGTGCGATCGACACCTATCCGTTCAGTGTCGGCAAGGGCGTTGGCTGAGGCGGCGGCCTTGAATAAGCCAAAGTCAGCCAACGCTATAGCAACGGGCGCAAATAAACGTAGCCGTAATCGTTGAGCCGTTACGGGTTTTTCTAGAGGAATTATCCGGTTGGGCCCGATACTGGTTGCTTGTGCAAGGGGTATCCACGCCTCGTTTTCCCATATATCTACCCACACACTGTCCAGCCGCTGGCCGAGCTTGATATTTTCACGTAGACGAATCAAGTCGAAAGTTTTCGCAGACTCCAGGTCGATGACTAGCGCAGGGCTTGTCACATCGTCATCGGTTGCCCAGTAGCTATAGCGGTCATCATCAAGTAGGTAGTCAGGCCCGAAGGTGGCAGCATGGCCTGCACGGATATTCGAAGCGTCGAATTGGGCGCCAATAGCTAAGTTTATCGCGAAGGTCTCCCTTAGTTTCTCGCCAAAACCCTTAAGCGAAATCACATCAGCTGGATGGAGTATGCCTTCCGGCGTAGGCGCGAGCCCTAAGTTGAGGGCTGCCCCGCGCCCTACGCTTTTCAAATATAGGTCGAACAGTTGATCCGGTGTTTTCACTTGGTGGTCCTGCTCCGGGTGATAAAACCAGCCGGGCCGTAGTGGGACATCGCATTCTGCAGGAATCCAGAATTTCCCGTCTCGCTGGCCGCTGCCCAAGAAGCGGTCATCCACATGCCCGGGAGCGGCCTTTCCACTGTCGGGACCAATCGGGGTGAAGGTCGCCCATGATGTTTCTGGGGCGATGCCCTTTTCGTTGCCCACCCACCGGGTATCCGGGCCGATATCACTGAAAATGACAGCCGTTGGTTGCATCTCTCGGGTGATGGGCCAGGTCTTTTCCTCCCATTCATAGTAACTGGATCGGTCTATGCGGCGCATTTCGTTGGCCCCGCCGTAGTATCCGTCGCCACCATTAGCACCGTCGTGCCAACTGGTAAACAATTCGCCATAACCATTATATAACTCGCGTAATTGTTCACGATAAGCATCAGCATATTTTTCATTGCCGTAGTTAGCGTCGTGGCGGTCCCATGCCGATACGTATACGCCAAATTGCATCCCCTGGTTATGCGCAGCTTCCATAAACTCTCTTACCATATCACCTTTACCGTTACGCCAGGGACTGTGTGAAATATTATAGTCGGTGGTTTTAGTAGGCCAAAGGCAAAATCCGTCGTGATGCTTAGCTACGGATATTAGTCCTTTGAGCCCCGCCGACTTTGCTGCTGCCGCGATTTGGTTGGCATCAAAGTGCGCCGGATTGAAAAGGTCCGCGGTAGCATCACCAAACCCCCATTCCTTATTTTGGAACGTAGTGGGGGTGAAGTGTATAAGACAATACAGCTCCATTTCGTGCCAATTCAGCTGGGCCGAGGTTGGTGTAGGCCCATAAGGTGCCGGTCCGTTCTTCTGTCGATCGTTGTTCCCGGCGCAAGCACTCAACATAATGAGCGCCGCCAGCGGAATCGTATTTACCAGTTTCTTCATATTGGAGCTTGCCATAACAAATCGGTTTAACCGAAAGTAAAGATACCAGTTTACGCATTAGATGGAAGTGATTGCGAGAATAATTGAATGTTTTGGTAAATTATTTGTATTCGATGGAACGTGCTAATTAGATAGTCCTAGGGTATAAAAACAAAATATTTCATAGATAATCAGCTAGTTATAATGAAAATGTCGTGTTTGGACTATTAAACACTACATAAAAGGTAGACTTTATGTATATTTGTCGCCACAATATGGTATATCAGCTATCGGAGGTATTATGACACGAGAATCTTTTTTAAAGAACCCCAGCGAAGAACCCAGAATCACATTGGTGGGCGCAGGTCCAGGTGATCCCGATTTAATTAGTCTGAAAGGGATCAAAGCGCTTAAAACAGCAAAAGTGGTTCTCTATGATGCGTTGGTGGATGAACGGTTGCTGGCACATGCGCCTTCGGAAGCAATTAAAGTATATGTGGGGAATCCTTCAGGCGATGAGAATTTCTCACAGGATGTGGTTAACCGCCTTATGGTGGATTATGCCCTGAATTTCGGCCACGTCGTTCGCCTGAAAGGCGGAGATCTCTTTGTTTTTGGCCGTGGGTATGAAGAACTGGAGTATGCCGCCTCGTACAGTATAGAAGCAACGGTTATTCCCGGGATTTCGAGCGCTATCTCTGTGCCTGGCCTACAGGGTATTCCCGTAACCCATCGGGGAGTCAGTAACAGTCTTTGGATTCTTGCAGGGTCAGATGAAAAGGGCAATCTTTCGGAAGAGCTGAAAGATGCAGCCAAGAGCCGTGCTACGGTAGTTGTCTTACTCGGATACGACAAACTGCCAGAGATTGTCTCCCTTTATCAAGCAGAGGGGAAGGGACGCTTGCCCGTTGCCATAATCCAGAATGGATCTATGGAAAACGAACGTGTGGCTATCGGCATTGTTAATACTATTGTGGAGGTTGCCGAGGAAAAGCAGATCGACACTACCGGCCCCGTTCTGTTGGTGTTTGGGAGTACGGTCGAATTAAGCGCTCAGTTTCAAAACATCAGTCGATTTTTCCAGCTGGCCGTTTGCTCAGAGTGAACCTAACAGCCAGTAACCAACAATAACTGTAACTGTTCGTTAGATACTATTTGCTTGGAGCTGGTTGGTCACTGACACAGCGGAAACCAAGGTTGTTGCTTCCACTGCTAATCTCCCCCTTGCCTCGACTGCCCGCAATGTAGCGCTCACAATATTGTTCATTACAGAGGAAAGAGCCTCCGCGCTGAACCCGTTTCACAGCTCCCGGCTCCATAGGGTCGTAGCTGTCTGTGGGCCCCTTAGGATTAGTAGAGGTGCTGGTTTCGTAGTAATCGGGCCGGTAGTAATCCGAACACCACTCCCAAACGTTTCCATCCATATCATACAAACCCCAAGCATTGGGTTGATATGACTTCACCGGGGCTACGCCTTTGAAACCGTCTTCGCCATTATCGTCCGTGGGGAAGCTACCCTGATAGACGTTCGCTATCCACCGCCCTTCTGGCTTTAGTTCGTCGCCCCAATAGTATTTGCTGTTTGCGTGCCCGGCGCGTGCTGCATATTCCCACTCCGCTTCGGTAGGAAGGCGCTTTCCTGCCCATTTTGCAAAAGCAGCCGCATCCTCATAAGCAATGTGCACTACAGGTTCATTTTCTCGGCCTTGGATATTGCTCTTCGGACCTTCCGGATGCCGCCAGCTTGCTCCAATGACATAGGTCCACCATTGAAGGTGATTGTTTAAACCAACTTGTTGGTTTGGTGGGGTAAATACCGCCGAGCCTGGTTGCAGCGCATCAAGGGGGACGTTCGGAAAATCCTTCGGGTCCAGGGGCCGCTCAGCAACAGTTTGATAACCCGTTGCTGCAACGAAACGGGCAAACTGTGCGTTCGTTACTTCGTGCTCGTCCATCCAGAAACCGCCTACGGTCACTTCGTGTACAGGGCTTGCATCGGCAAAGTCCGCCGTTCCCATGAGGAATGTCCCTCCAGGGATATAGACCATCGTAGCGTCATCTGCACCTAGAAAAGTATGTTTATTTTCAGACTCTGCAATAGCGGCTGCGCGGGAAGGAATTCCATGTGAAACACATATTGCTGTGGTATCCACGTCGAATGCATTCACTGTTTTCGCTTCGTTTTGTGACTGGTTACAGGATGTTATGATGCCAATTGAAAACAAGCCTATTAGTCCATTCCTCAGTATCATGCTATTTTACGTTTTTAATGCATGCAAAATTAACAACAATCAAACGCTAAAGATATGGTTTTGAAGGCTAATATTACAAAGATTAGCATAAATGACGGGGATAAAAACTTCATTTGTGCTTATTATTTGGCGGTTCTATTAAAAAAGGAAACCCCTTCAGTTTTCACTGTTGGGGTTTCTTTAATTCCGGGCGCCGACCTACTCTCACGCCTTTTACGGCAATACCATCGGCTCTGGC
>NZ_JAMXAY010000025.1 GCF_025460835.1 Parapedobacter soli
GAGAGGCGCACTCCGTCAGTTACTGGCGGAGCCGTCTACTCGATTACCTGCTGGCTGTGTTTTTAGGTTTGTATATTGCTATTTTAGCCTGTTATCGTATCAACTTCTTTTTTCAGGTAGTTTAAATTGATTTTGTATTCTTCTTGATTAAGTTCGTCAAATTGTAATTGTTCTATGAATTCAAAAATATCCTGAAGTTTTCGGCTTATTTGATAATACCGTAAAACAGTATCGTTTATTTGATAATCGGGATTGAGTTCACAATATTTTTTCATGAACGAATTGAAATAAGGTTGTTGATAAATGCTAAAAATATCAGCTTCGGGTGGTGCAAATTTTATTCCTTCCCAATCTAAAAGATATAAGTGCTGTTTATTTGTAATAATATTCCAATGATGAATGTCTGTATGGCATAAACAGAATTTCAAATGCTGTTCTTTTAATACTTTAGACAAGTTGTTCCATTCGTTGATTTGACTTTTGATAGTTGAAATATTAGGTTTCAATACCTCTTTGATGTCAACTTTTAAGTGGTCAAAGTTTTTCTCTATCCATTCACTTAATGTGGAAATGAACGGAAGATGGAATGTTTCAGAAATCTGCTTGATGTCAAAAGGAAAATCTTCTAAATTATGTAATTGAGCAACAGTTTCGGCTAATTGTATTACTTGTTCTTCTGTTAAATTTTGTTCTCCAACCGTTTCTCCATCAATGTAATCAAACAAAATGCACACATAATTTTCATCCTCACACTTAAAATTTTCAGATTGCGTTTTAATCAATCGAATTATTTTTCCTTTAAGTGAAGTTTGGTCATCAAGCCAGTCCGCAATTGGAAGATAAATATCTATGTGTTTCGTTAAATAAGATGTTGATTTTCTACTTTTCTCATAAACTTTCAAAAAGTAAAAATGTCCGTTTTTGTCTTCTATTTTGTAAGCCAAAGACGCCCAACCACCTTGCTGTTTAGAAATTATGTTTGTTTTGACAAGATATTTTTCTTGCAATATTTTTATCAATGTTTCAATCATCTTTTATTTTGTGCAGTTTTTGTTTTCGGCTTGCCGGTAACGTCAGCCGTATTTGCGAAGGGCGTAGCCTTTTGCAAATACGGCAGTTGTACGAAGTTACGTGGTAGGAAGCACAGGCCAAAGGAAATAATCCGAAACATTGCATAAATCCGTGGATTTCTGACGTGTCGAGGATTGGTTTTCGGAAGCCCGAGCCTGAATCCTAAGAAAGTTAGCGTAAAAACTTGACTTTATCAGTTTTATCCACTAACTTCGCATCAAGCTTTTTAAGCGATTAGCTTGGAAAAACCGTTTTCCGCAAATCCCATTTGCAAAGCTTGGACAAATCCTGCCGTCCCGGCGGATTTCCTCAGGATAGGCTTTATCCACCCGCCGAAAATTCCTTGCACAGGCCAACGTAATTTCGTAGCAACATTGTTATTTCACGAAATAAAACACGGTGTAGTTTCGTAAAATAACACCTATATGCGCATTTCGTAAAATCTGTTGCTAATATAATTACTTTTTTTGTAAATTAGATACTTAGTAAGTTATTTTTTGTGGATAGCGAAACAAAATAGGTTAAATTAGATTTATTTAAGTATGGATAGCGAAACAATATTAAAAACCTTACACGACCGATTGCAAGTGCAACGCTACGCCAATAATACCATAAAATCGTATTGTGGTTATGCACAAATATTCTTAGAGTATATGAATAAATATCGTACGCTCAACGAAATACCTATTGCTGAAATAGAGGGTTTTATTAATGAAAAAGTATTTCAAGACAATATTAGTGCATCTTATCAACGCTCTTTAGTTGGGGCAATTAAGAAGATTTATGAGTTGGTCAATAATCAATCGATAGAGTTAAATTATTTATATCCTAAACGAAAATCAACCCAACTGCCTACTTTCTTTTCTCAAGAAGAAGTGAGAAAAATATTAAATGCTACAGAAAATTTAAAGCATAAAGCAATTCTTACCACTATTTACAGTTGTGGATTACGCTTAAGTGAGTTAATAAATCTTAAACTAACCGATGTAAAATCCGACAGTAATTTACTATTAATACAACAAAGCAAAGGGAATAAAGATAGGCTAGTAGCTTTACCTGATAAGTTATTAAGTTTGTTGCGAGAATATTATATTGAATATAAACCCAAAATATTTTTATTTGAAGGAACTAATGATGAGCAATACAGCGAAAGAAGTGTTCAGTTAGTTTTGAAAAAGTCAATGAAAAAAGCCAATATTGTAACAAAAGGCAGTGTGCATACTTTGCGTCATTCATACGCCACACATTTAATAAAAAGCGGAATTGACATTCGGGTTGTACAAGAATTATTAGGGCATAGTGATATTAGAACAACCATGATTTACACTCATATTACAGATGTAGATAAGAAATCGACACCAAGTCCATTAGATTTTTTGTAACCTAAATTAAAAAACCCAACTTTACATTTTTGGGTGTAAAATTGGGTGTTTATGCTTTAACTGATTAAGTATCAGTGTTTATTGCGGAGAAAGAGGGATTCGAACTATCCTCATAACCTCCTCATTTAATATTTTTTACAAGCTTCGATTTTGCGCGGTCTCGTTATGGTCTCGCTGCACTGAAAATTTACGCTTCCCTATTCCTAAACGTATAGCAAATATACGAAATGAACGGGTATAAAAAATGTTTAGCTGAAAGTTGTTTATAGTGTTTTCAGGCTTTTCCAGCAGTTCAAATCCACGACCGCCTGTGAGGTATAGATTACTTCCATAAGTCTCCCACGGCTATTTTAACTCCCTTGTCATTTTTGACATCTTTCCGGCCCTTGAGAATTTTATCGACGAACTCCGGATCATAGGGGCTTTCTGAATCGTTAGTTTCAAAATCCATTTTTAAAGCCTTAGCAAAAGCCTTTGTAGGCTCCAACTGCTTTTTGTTCTTAAGACGAATAAGTACGGTATCCATAATGCAAAATATTACGGTAAACGTTTGTTATTACATACAAAAGTGTGTTTTCTGATTGAAATAACGAACACATTAGCCGTGTTTCCCTTACAGGCTTCTTATTAGAGGCCTTGGTGCCGTTCAACAGCTTCTACAATATCTTCTTTGATAAACTCCCAATACTTACCTCGTAAACATACCGGATCAAATTCATCGTCCGCAAGCTCGAAATCCGTAAAGTTCTTTATGATAAGTCCTTTATCGTGCGTGTATGGATAACGTTGTTGATGTAAGGCTAACATGGTTTGGATATCATACTTGGGCAACAACTCATGCAAATCCCAGAAGTCTTTTTTACGTCCAATCCGTTGGACGATATCTACCTTCATGGCAATAATCTCTTCGATTGTGGCCAATCGAATATCGTCCGTTATCAAAGCAGGTTGAATGAATGAGTCGGTGTAAAACACATCCAATTTGATTGCGTTCTCCCTGTCCGTACCGATACTATAAGACTTTCCCATTGCCGGATTAAGGCCGGAAGAATGGCTGTGAAAAGGAAATGTATTGGCTATAAATTCATCAATCTTCTCAAAATCAATACTGCCATATGGTGCATCGGTAAACAAGTCAATATCCACAGATACACGATGCCCGATCTGCAGACTCAACGCCGTACCGCCTACTAATCGGAACGGCTCGAATACAGGCGAACTCATCAACGTAATCAATGAATCTTTTAAAGGGTCAGTTACCGTATTGTAATAAGGCATGATTGACAGGCTGATTAATTCGTTTTATGGATGGTGTATGGACGTCTGGTCTTAGACGCTTCTAACGCTTGCTTTATTCTTTCAGCACCATAAAAACGAGTAATCTCCTTTTTCTCATTTTCATTTCCACGTTCAAATACACGTTGGATAACTGCGCGGTATTGTCGTTGCCAATCTATCCGGTTGATATCGGTGTCCCAGAAAAGCGATTTACTGAGAATGGATAAATCCGGCGTCGGTTGGCTTTCCTGTTCTTTAACCTTTTGGATATCGTAATAGGCCTGTAAGATGACCAAGGTACCTTCCTCCAAACCAAGTTCGCGTTCGATCTTCAATGCCAGCGGTGTACTGATGCCTCGTTTTCCTTTTGTGATTGCATTAAAGGTTTGGGGATGTTCAGCTAAGGACAAAGCAAAAGGGCGTTGCTTGATAGCGCGTTTCTTCAACTCCCTACCAAGGACGATTCCAGGGTGAATACCTTTATATTTTTCATATTGTTTAATCACAATACAAATATAAACATTTTTGTTTATAATCTTAAGATATATTTGCATATAAATTCGGCGTTTGTAATACCTGTATACGCCTTCAGTAGGTTAGGCCAACTGGTCGGCTTTCACTTTTATTAAACTGAAGAGTTTATCCCTTTACAGCAAATCTTGAACGATTTTCTTCGTTCTGCCTATTCCATACTGCTGTGCGTATGCGTGAAGTGCCTGGGAATCGAAAGCGGCGAAACTCCCTTTTAGATTTTCCAAAATTACCTGCTCATCTTCGGCCAGGTATTTTAGATTATTCAGTAAGTCAATGACCAAGTACTCTCGTGATAATTTTTTCGGGAATTTGGACTTACGACGAAACTCATAAACCCTGTTGCCAAATTGCACATCTCCATGCTTTTTGTGATTGTATATCCGCGTACGGTTGTACAACTGCGTTGTCCCCAATCCCAAACCGTTATAATAATTTGGTGAGACCAACAAAAAATCGTCTCCTTTCAGATAGGCGTTGATCACTTCTTTTTCATCCGGAGGGACTGGGCCAAAAGCAGATGATTTGGGAACGTAATAGAGGCCTCGCGCCAGCTTTTTCAACACACCAGCTTCTACAAGCCGAGACAAATGACGATCGATGGATGCGGACCATTGTGTAAGATCCGAGCGGCGGTAGACCTTACCTTTCCGCAATTTATTACGAAATTTATCTGCAGTAAGCATTTGACAAGTGTAGGAAATAAAACTTAAACGCTATTTAGTAATCCGCCTATTCAATCTTAACACACCACCTTTCTTCCTTAAGACACCAGCTCGCTTACCTTAAGACACCACCTTAACACATCACCTTTGGAGGCACGTCGGACTGGATCCCCACGTGTAAATGTCAAGTTTTCTGCACAGAAAACTTGACATTTTTTATTTGCAGACCGCAGACAACGAACGACTTACGGTTTGTTTTTAGGTTCTATTGCTTGGGTACTAAATCATCCCGCTCACCGCCTCCTTTTCCAGGCCTAAATACGCACAAAGCTCTTCAAGCGTGACGACCTGGTGTGGTTGTTTTTTGTTGACTTTTTTGATGGCATGATGGATCCGCAGACTTTGCCGGTAACTCTTGCCCGTGATCCGGGCGATGTCCTTGGGATAAATACAGATTCTACTCATCTCCTATACTTCATGTATGCTTTATCTACCCTTCTTATATAAGGATGAGGTAGTCGAGCTATTCATTTAACGTATGCCCAACTTGCGCACAAGTTGGTATAAAGCTGAGGTGGAATCTTCGGATATCTTGCTGCAAGATACGGAATATTCACAGGAAGTATTTGACCATTATGGTCTATTAACGCCGTATGGTACGCGCGTACTTGCCGCCGGGAGATATTATCACAACTTTTAACCAGTAATCACTGATCAGCTGCAGCAAAGGTGAGGTTAAAATTTGCGTGATATGGCAAGACAATCAGGTATTATTAAACTGAAAGGTACTATCGGGGACATTACCTTTTACAAGAGCAAGGACGGCTATTTAGCCAGGCAGAAGGGTGGCGTTGAAAAGGATCGTTTCTTGAATGACCCGAATTTTCAGCGGACCCGGGGGAATGTGACGGAGTTTGGACGCGCGGGTAAGGCGAGCAAGGCACTGTGTACGGCGATCCGCCCGGTGTTGAATAAAACCCAGGACTCGAGAATGATTTCCCGCTTAGTGCGGGCAATGATGCGGGTCATCAAGGCGGATCAGGTAAGTAACCGCGGTCTGCGGAACGTGTTGGATGGTGAATTGATCCTGCTTCAGGGATTCGATTTCAACGGAAACGCACCCCTTAGCGCAACGGTGTATGCAAAGGGCATGTGTATGAGGGAAAGCGGGCTCCCGAAGGATGAGGGACGGACGGTTGATTGAGCGAATACGCTTGCCGTGGGTTCCCGAAAGTGAGTGAATGAGATTAGCGAGTGTCGCAGCGATCGAATGAACCGGCTGGAGGGAGGGGCCAAGTTATTAACCACGACAGATACGGTATCGCATTCTTTTTCAATCAATGATAAAAATACTTATCTTTGTTATTAACAGAAGTGAATGCTATGGACGCTAAACAACAGGAATTATTAAACCGTATTACGATCAAGTCGGGTTTGATGGGAGGGAGGCCTACGGTTCGAAGCTTACGGTTTCCGGTCAGTGATATCCTTGAATTACTGGCAAGCGGCCTTACCGAAGCTGAAATATTAGAACAACATCCTATACTGGAACAGTTGGATATCCAAGCCGCATTACTTTATGCTTCCATGAAGGTGAAAAACACCGCCGTTATCTATGCCGCTTGATGTGGAAATTTGGTTGGACACCAATATCTCACCCATTATTGCAAAATGGATGGGCGATTACCTGAATGTAACGGTTAAGTCTTCATATACGCTCGACTTTAACCACTTGGACGATCTTACTATCTACCAACGGGCAAAAAAGCCATGGCAATGTAGTATTNTATTGCAAAATGGATGGGCGATTACCTGAATGTAACGGTTAAGTCTTCATATACGCTCGACTTTAACCACTTGGACGATCTTACTATCTACCAACGGGCAAAAAAGCCATGGCAATGTAGTATTGATTTCCAAGGATGCAGACTTCCCCGAGTTAGTCATCCGTTTAGGAGCACCACCAAAATTGATTAACCTAAAAATTGGAAATTGTAGCAACCAGTTGCTTTGGGATCGCATTAAACCAAAAATTGAGCAAGCATTGCAATTGCTGTCGAGCGAGGAGATTGACATTGTGGAATTACAGTGAGCTATATTTGACCGGAAATTCAGCTGGCGATGCGTTGGCTGGCATAGACTGAAGTCGTTGTTGTCTACCAAATAATGAAGAGGCTATAAAATAATATCTCTGCATTATAAGGATTTTTTCGATGAGCAAGCATCCTCTCTAAACTAGGTCAATCAAATCAAATTAGGCATTCAAACACTTTAGCTTTCCACTTCTCCAAGGTCGTATGATAAAAGGTAAAGCTGATGTTTCAAGGGGCCATACGAGAGTGCCAGTTGACGGTTCACTGTTTTTTCTTGTAATGCAACTGGGTTAACCCTGTGTCAAATGTTTCCACCTGCACGAATTCGAGCTGTTTTTCCGGTCGCCCATCTTTAAATAGCCTTGTGCCTTCGCCCAACAATAGCGGTATGACCGAAATGATAAATTCGTCGATGAGGTCGTGCTTCAATAATTCATTGATTACTTCCGCTCCACCATCACAATAAATGTTTTTTCCATCTTCAGACTTCAATCTTTTGACCAAATCAGGCAGACTTCCAGTGAAAAAGGTTGTCCTCCCTAGCTTTGGCCTTTGATTTCTTGTGATAACATATACATCCCTCTGCCCGTTGTCATAATGGGAAGCGCCGACATTCTTGAGCACGTAATCGTAAGTCTTCCTACCAATAATCAACGTATCGATGCTGTCCGTAAATTTGGCGTAGCCATAATCTTCGCCTTCCCTTTGTACAAGGTTTAAGAAGCTGAGGTCGTCGTTGGGCTTTGCGATATAACCGTCTAAGCTCATTGCAATGAAAAGTGATACTTTACGCATTTGTCTTAAATTTTAATACGCTACAAAATTAGTCTTAGACCAATACGGGTGCTTTGGAAAAATACGACAAAATTAAATCTGTGAGGGAACTAACCCTGTGTTCCTCTTAATCTCATTGGTTAGGTGCGAATGGTCATAATAGCCACACTCAAATGCAATATCCAATAAGCTCCGATTTTTATCTGAATTTCGAATGATGCGCAATGCATTTTGAAAACGAATAATATTCGAATATTCTTTGGGTGATATCCCGATGTTCTTTTTAAAAATCCGCTCTAATTGTCTTACAGTTGTGCAATGTCGTTTCGATAGGTCGTAGACGCTAATTTGCCCGTTTGCTGAATGTATATCATTAATGACCGCCTGTAACTGGTTGGTTTTGCTGTTTATTCTGTCCGAAAAAAATTAAAATAGCATCCTAATTCAATGCTTCATAAGTTTTACCAAATCACATTAACGGGATATTCGGTGAAGTATTGATCTTTTGAGATGACTTGCAATTTGTTGGTAATAGCTTGAGCGATGATTAGGCGGTCAAATGGGTCTTTGTGGAAAAAAGAGAGTGCTGTAACCTGTAAAACGTCTTCAAACCCAATAGGCAAAAGCTGAAAGCCGTTTTTCGTGATTTCGTCAGCAATCTTGGAAAATGGTTGTTTGATGTCTAATTTGCCCAAGCTGATTTTTACCGCAATTTCCCATAGACTGGCTATACTGACGTAATTTGAGTCTGGATGTTTTTCAATGGCTTCCAATCCCTTCGAGGATAACGCTTCGTCTCCGTTGATGAACCAGATAAATGCATGGGTATCCAATAAATTACCTGCCATTACATGTAATCTTTGAAATCTTCCAGCGGCTCATCAAAATCATCGTGCATCACAAACAAACCTTTAGCACTGCCAAATTTGGGAACAGGTCTATCGACCTTCTTCTTTCCCTTCTTAGCCTTTTGTTCAAGGAACTCAATAAAATCTGCTACCTCGGCCTTCATGGCATCAGGCAAATGGTTCAATTTTTTATATAATAACAAGCTATCCATCGTATGATTGTGCTATGAATACAAATATAAGCTTTTTTAGCTTGCTGAAAAAGATTCTGTTAAGCATAACCACCGTCCTCGCGGAAGGCACAAACTAATTTTTCTGAACGTGTTGTGTTCATTGGCCATCAAGAACTGACATCCCTGGTGGTTTAATACCGCAATGAAATCGTTAGCTTTACAACTGCAAATTTCCGCTAAGGCTGATAACCAAGTGCCGGCAATTGGTAAGAATATAATGACTCCAGGTTAGCTGTATTTATTTATCGCCGATAGAGCGGATTACCCGGGCGGGGGTTCCTCCTACAAGGGAATTTTGAGGCACGTCCTTTGTAACCACCGAACCGGCGGCAATGACTGAATTTTCGCCTATGGTTACACCACCTATAATCGTGGCTCCGGCCGCAATCCAGACATTCCGTTCGATAACGATGGGGTTTCCAATCGTAATGGAACGACGCTGAGAGGGATTAACAGGATGGCCGGTTGTCAGGATACTCACATTGGGTCCGATCATTACATCATCCTTGATGGTGAGGCCACCCAAGTCATACAACGTGCAATTCTGGTTGATGAATACATTCCGACCGACACTGATTTCTTTCCCACTGGCTGTATAAAAGGGAGGCAGCAGTAAAAAGCCGGTATCGACCTAAATGGTTAGCGTTAAAATATAACCGTTTGCTGATTGCTTCCCAAATTGATAGGTGACCATTGGCAAGGTAGGTACCCATTCCTTTCAAAATTTCCTCTTCCGACTCCCTTAAAATTTATAATGGTTTCGATGTCTAAGATGATGAAGATAATTCGCAACCATCAGCACATTTGTTGCAAGATTTTCTTTGTCCTTATTGTGCCATATCGCTGCACATTGACTTGTAAGGCCTTCGTTTCAAAAGTATGGATGTTCTTTTGGAAGTTTATCGGTATCTGATAATTTTTTCGGGAATTTAGGCGTATCTCGCATTAAGTGGTTTTCCCATAGGGATTGGCTGCGCCGCGCGGCCCCGCACTCGAAGACCGCAGCCATCCCTTAGGGGGGAGGCTTCACCAAAATGAAGCCATTCGCTACGCTCATTTATTTTTTCATTTAATCCGTTTGCCCAAGCAAGCTTGGCAAACTCCTTAAACAGAAAAACCCGACTTTCGTCGGGCTTCATTTTGAGTGGCGGAGAGTGAGGGATTCGAACCCCCGGACCTGTGACAGTCAACGGTTTTCAAGACCGCCGCATTCGACCACTCTGCCAACTCTCCGGCGCAAAAGTACGAACTCTAATACATTTTGCAAATTCAATTATGCTTTTTTTGGTAATGCTTACATTATGAGGTGAATAAGATGCAACACCTTAAGTGCCTAATGGCGATAGCTCGGACTGTTGTTTGCGATGTCACTGTGATTTCCTATTTTCGAACCATCAAAAGTCAAAGGGTTTGCGCAGCATCTATATAAAAGAAATCTCTACCTTTTTCAGTTCATTAACCGGCTACCTCGCCATAGGTCTATTCCTGTTGGCAGCAGGTCTGTTGCTCTGGGTGTTCCCGGATACCAGCATTCTGGCTTATGGCTACGCATCGCTCGAAGGTTTCTTCCAACTGTGTCCCTATCTCTTCATGTTTTTTATACCCGCTATCACTATGCGGAGTATCGCCGGCGAACGAAACGAGGGTACATGGCAGTTGCTGCTTACGCGCCCGATACGCATGCACCATATCCTATTGGGCAAATTTTTGGGTAGCCTTACCATTGTGCTACTGGCGCTGATCCCGACCACAATCTACTATATCACCCTGTATCAACTCGCTGCGCCTGTAGGCAATGTGGATACCGGGGCGGTTATCGGCTCCTATATTGGCCTGTTTTTGTTAGGAGCGGCTTTTTGTGCGGTGGGTGTTTTCGCTTCGGCGCTCAGCCGGAATGTCATCGTGGCGTTCCTCGTCGGCTTTTTCGGATGCTTCATTCTTTTCTATGCGTTCGAATCGGTGAGTAGATTAGCCATCTTTTCCACCGTGGCCTACCACATCGCCTCGCTGGGTATCCAATCGCATTTCGATGCCATCAGCCGTGGCGTATTGGATAGTCGCGACTTGGTCTATTTTTTAAGTGTGATATTCCTGTTTTTAGCGGCTGCCCAGGTGTGGCTGTTGCACAACCGGTGGTCGAAAAAGAATGTAGTGGGGTACGCCGCTCGGGCTATCGTCGGCGTCATTGTGGTCAATTTTGTGGCTTCCTTGTTTTTCGGTAGGGTAGACTTCACCGCCGACAAGCGGTTTACCCTTTCGCCAATTTCTGTAGAGACGGTAAAGTCACTCGAAAGCCCACTCCACGTCACCCTTTTGCTGGATGGCAACCTGCCTGCCGGATTTGAACGATTGAAGCGTGCCACCATTGATATGTTGCGCGACCTGAAAGCCTACTCGTCGGGCAAGTTGAGTTTTACCGTGGTAGACCCCTTGGATGGCAACGCCCAGCAACAGCAGGAAAATACCGAAGCACTCGCCGGATACGGCATCATGCCGACCAACGTGAATGTGCGTAGCGACGCCGGTTTCTCACAACAATTGGTATACCCCGCCGCATTGGTGACATACGGTGATACCGATATCCCCGTCAACCTGTTGCAGAATCGGATGAACCAATCGCACGAAGCGGCGTTGAACAACTCCATCCAAAACATTGAATATGGGCTGGTGTCGGCATTCCGTAAAGCTACCCGGGGCGGGCGGCCACTCATTGGCTTTACCGAAGGGCACGGTGAGCCGGACAACGTTTTGCTCTATGACGCAATACAAAGCTTGATGAGCAGCTATGAGGTGGGTTTTGTCAACCTAGACAGCATTACGCTGGAAGGGCTCAGCAAGCTGGAAGCTCTTATTGTAGCCAAACCGACGGCGCCGTTCACCGAAGCTGAAAAATACAAAATCAATCATTATGTGATGGGAGGGGGGAGCGTGGTTTGGGCCATTGACCAGCTAGATGCGGATCTGGACAGCCTGCGGTCTGACGGCCAGCAGACCGCCCTGGCGCGGCGCCTTCACTTGGATGACCTGCTTTTTACCTATGGCGTGCGGTTCAATTACGACTTGGTTGCCGACCTGAACTGCGCCAAGATACCGCTCACCGTGGGCGGTACCGCCACCCAAGCAGCCATTGAGTTGGCACCGTGGCCATTTTATCCTATCCTAGCCACCAACAATGACCAGCCAATCGTGAAAAACCTCGATGGCATACGTGGCGAATTTGTAGGCACGCTCGATACCATTGCCGTGCCGGGCATAGAAAAGACTATCCTGCTCAGTTCTTCACCTTTTTCGCGCGTATTGCAGGTGCCCGCGGGCTTGTCCCTGCAAATGGCTACCGAACAGCCCGATCCCGCCGAATTCAGAAATCGGCCGTATCCTGTGGCGGCGTTGCTAGAGGGTGAATTTCCGTCGGCATTCGCCGATCGCCCCCTGCCCGTCGGGATTGCCCCGGAGGCTACTGCGCCCCGCCGTGGAAAGCCTGCGAAAATGGTGATGATTGCCGATGGCGATATATTCAGCGGACAAGTGAACCCTACCGATGGGTCGCCCTATCCGCTGGGGTGGGACCGCTATACCGAACAGCAATACGGCAACAAAGCATTCTTGCTGAATACGATCGACTACCTCACCGACGGCGAAGACATCATCGGGCTGCGGGGGAAAGAGCTGAAATTGCGTTTGTTGGATAGGGCTAAGGTGCAGGAAGGCCGTGTTTTCTGGCAGTCGATTAATATCTTAGCTCCATGCGTATTGCTGTTGCTCGCCGCAATAGGCCAGCATCTGCTGCGCAAACGGAAGTATTTATAGTTTACGTATTCTAACAATTTTAACTAAATTTGCACCGGAAAATGGATGCGCCAATAGCTCAGCTGGATAGAGCAACGGTTTTCTAAACCGTCGGTCTCAGGTTCGAATCCTGATTGGCGTACAATAGAGCCTCTTGATGTCTAATTGAGGGGCTTTTTTGTTAACGGTTCTTGCGGTACCCGCTTGCAACCGATAATAAAGCTGTATGGAATCTAAGAAACAAACAATAGGGGTTATCGGAAGTGGGAGCTGGGCAACAGCGATGGTGAAAATGCTGGGTGATAGCGAGCCCGATAAAGCAATACATTGGTGGGTGCGCAACAGGCAAACTGCCGATTATATCCGCAACTACAAGCATAATCCCAACTACCTGAGTGCGGTAACGGTAAAAATCCCTAAACGACATATCCATACGGATGTGCAATCGGTCGTTGGACATGCCGACATACTGATTCTGAATACGCCGGCTGCATTCCTGAAAGAGGCGCTGCGGGGCATTACCCCCCAGATGCTCGAAGGTAAGATCGTGGTCTCGGCGATCAAAGGGATTGTACCGGACGAAAACCAAATTGTGGGTGACTATCTCCAAGAACGGTTCCGCATACCGATTGACCGGATAGCCGTGGTGGGTGGTCCCTGCCACGCCGAGGAGGTTTCGCTCGAAAAGCTTTCGTACCTCACCGTGGCATCGCAAAATTCTGATACCGCAACGCTGGTAGCGTCGCTCATCAGTACCCGATACATTAAAACCACCGTTTCTGACGACATCTATGGCACCGAATATGCCGCGGTATTGAAAAATATTTATGCCGTAGCCGTGGGGCTGTGCCGTGGTGTGGGGTTTGGAGATAACTTCCAGGCGGTACTGGTGTCTAACGCGATCCGAGAGATGGCGCATTTCGTCAACACTGTTCACCCTATAGCACGCGATATCAAAGAATCGGTTTATTTAGGTGATTTGTTGGTAACAGCCTACTCACAATTCAGCCGGAATCGTACCTTTGGCAACATGGTGGGAAAAGGCTATTCCGTTAGGTCTGCCCAGTTGGAAATGAATATGGTTGCAGAGGGATATTATGCCTCGAACTGCATTGAGCAGATCTGCCGTAAATACGCGATTGAACTGCCTATCTGTAATGCCGTATACCGGGTGTTATATGAACAGCAGCCGCCGGCTACCGAAATGAAGGTATTAGCCGATAAATTGACTTGATTATACCATGAAGGACTCACTACCCAATCGCCGAGTTTTGATACAGGGTCTCATAGTTACATTTCTGTGGGTTGGTGTTTCGTCATGCAATACGGCGAATACGCCGGATGGTGACACTAAACCGCTCTCATACGAGCGTGCTGCCGTGGTCACCGCACATCCCGAGGCATCGGCTGTGGGATTGCAGATACTTAAAGATGGCGGCAATGCCGCGGATGCCGCAGTGGCGGTGCAGTTTGCGCTCGCAGTTGTATACCCCAACGCTGGCAACATCGGCGGTGGGGGTTTTATGGTATACCGTAGTGCGGGGGGCGAATTTGCGGCGCTGGATTTCCGCGAAGCGGCACCGGGAGCGGCAACTGTGGATATGTACCTGGATGAGCAGGGTGAGCCGATAGTGAATCTGAGCCTACGCGGCCAGCTCGCATCGGGCGTACCGGGATCCGTAGACGGGATGGTGAAAGCGCATGCGCGCTACGGGAAGCTGGACTGGGCCACGTTGTTGGAGCCGGCTATCCGGTTGGCCCAAGATGGGTTTGCCATTACGCAGATGCAGGCCGATGAGCTTAATAATAGGAGGGAAGAATTCCAGAAATATAACCCCGAAGGGACCGCTTTCGTAAAAGCCGACCCCTGGGCGGCGGGCGACACGTTGGTGCAATCCGAGCTGGCGCATACACTGACATTGATCAGCCAGCAGGGACGGGCAGGATTCTACGAGGGCGAGATTGCCGACCGTATTGTCGAGGAGATGAACAATGGTAATGGCATCATCAGTCATGACGACCTGAAAAATTACGAGGCCAAGTGGCGTGATCCCGTGGCTTCCACCTACCGCGATTACCGCGTGGTATCTATGCCGCCCCCGTCGAGCGGTGGCATCGCCCTGATATCCATGCTCAAGTCGGTGGAAGCCTATCCTTTGTCGAAGTGGGGTTTCCAGCGCGACTCCACCATGCGCGTGATGATTGAGGCCGAACGCCGGGTTTATGCCGATCGTGCTACCCACTTGGGAGACCCCGACTACTACGATGTGCCGCTGGAGATGCTTATCGATTCGAGCTACAATGCCGGGCGGATGCAGAGTATGAGTTTTCGCCATGCCTCATTAAGCAACGATATTTATGCAGGTGAAGCGCCTTTGGTGGAAAGCGAAGAGACCACCCATTTTTCTATTGTAGACGAAGCGGGCAACGCGGTAGCCGTTACCACCACCATCAATGGATCTTACGGCTCGCAGGTGGTCGTTGCGGGTGCAGGCTTCTTGATGAACAATGAAATGGACGATTTCTCCGTGAAACCCGGGGCTCCGAATATGTTCGGGCTAACTGGCGGTGAAGCCAATGCCATCGAGCCGGGCAAACGGATGCTCAGTTCGATGACGCCCACTATCCTCGAGAAGGATGGTAGATTGTTTATGGTGTTGGGTACACCTGGAGGCTCCACGATTATGACATCGGTATTCCAAACGATCCTCAATGTGGTCGACTTCGGCATGGATATACAGGAAGCTGTGTCGGCACCGAGGTTTCACCATCAATGGCTGCCGGATGAAGTGGCCGTGGAAAGGGACGCAATCAGTAAACCGGTGCGCAGTGCATTGACAACGACAGGCTACAAACTGATTAGCCGCCGTGCCATAGGCAGGGTAGATGCGATATTGATATTGCCCGATGGCACGTTGCAGGGTGGGGCAGACCCGCGGGGTGATGATGTGGCGATGGGCTATTAGCATATAAAACAGGTATGGATAAACAACAGATAGCTGAGCGGTATAAAACAATACAGGATAGCATTTGCAGTGCATTGGAGGTGCTAGACGGTGGCGCAACCTTTGCGGAGGAGCTGTGGCAGCGCGAAGGTGGCGGCGGCGGCCGCACCCGAATCATCCAGCAGGGCAATGTGATCGAACGGGGCGGGGTGAATTTCTCGGCGGTGCATGGCGTGCTGCCCGAACCGGTCAAAAAAGCTTTTACCGTGCGGGATGAGGAGTTCTTCGCCACGGGCGTATCCATTGTTATCCATCCGCATAACCCGTTCGTACCGATCATACACATGAATATCCGGTACTTTGAGCTGAACGAAAACATTCGCTGGTTCGGTGGTGGTATCGACCTCACTCCGCATTATGTGCAGCTCGGAGATGCTTCGTTCTTCCATCAGGCATTGAAAGCGGTGTGCGACCGGTATAGCCCGGTTTTCTACCCCGATTTCAAAGCTCATGCCGATCGCTATTTCTTCATCAAACACCGCCAGGAAACCAGGGGGATTGGCGGGGTTTTTTATGATCGGCTCACGCCCGAGAAAACCGGCGTGGCTTGGTCTGATATCTTTGAATTTTCATGTGCATTGGGTAACGAATTTGTGCCCATATACGCTGAACTGGTAAATAGGAACCGGGATAAGGCGTTCACCGAGCAACACAAGCAGTGGCAATACCTGCGGCGTGGCCGGTACGTGGAGTTCAACCTCGTATACGATGCGGGGACGAAATTCGGGCTTGAAACGAATGGGCGCATTGAGTCGATCTTGATGAGCCTGCCCCCACAGGCACAGTGGGTGTACGACTTTAAGCCCAGCCCGGGGAGTGACGAAGCCTTTACACTTTCCATGCTTAGGCAGGGCGTGGATTGGTTGACATACTGACAATGTATTATATCATATAAAAGATGGTCTCTTTCGATCGATTTACGCTGACCAACGGCTTGCGCGTATTGGTACATCAGGATAACGCTACCCCTATGGCTGTAGTGAACGTGCTGTATGACGTGGGTGCCAGGGACGAAAACCCCGACCGCACTGGTTTCGCGCACCTGTTTGAACACCTCATGTTCGGTGGCTCGGTAAATATCCCCAATTTTGATGGTCCCTCGCAGGTCGCCGGGGCGCAAAACAATGCGTTTACCAGCAACGACATCACCAATTACTACATCACGCTTCCGGCGGCTAATATCGAGACTGCATTTTGGCTGGAGAGCGACCGGATGCTGGGGCTGGCTTTCAATGAAAAGAGTCTTGAAGTGCAGCGCAATGTGGTATGTGAAGAATTCAAACAGCGCTACCTCAACCAGCCTTACGGCGATGTGTGGCTGCGGCTGCGCCCATTGGCCTACCAGGTGCACCCATACCGCTGGGCAACCATCGGCAAGGAGCTCGCCCACATCGAGCATGCTAAAATGGAGGATGTGAAGGATTTCTTCGCCACCTATTACACACCTGCAAATGCCTATCTGGTTGTGGCCGGGAATGTTGAAACCGCCACAGTGAAAGCGCTCGCAGAAAAATGGTTTGGTCCGATACCCGCAGGGCAGAAGCCTCGCCGCCAGCTGCCCGTAGAGCCGGCACAGCTGGCTCCCCGTAGGGAAGTGGTGCACGCCGACATCCCCCAGAATGCTATTTATATGGCGTTCCACGGTGCCGCCCGCCGCGATAGCGGTTATTATACCGTCGACCTGATCACCGACCTGCTTTCGCAAGGGCAATCGTCGCGGTTATACCGCAGGTTGGTCAAAGAAAACCAGCTGTTTAGCGAGATCAGTGCTTACCAAACCGGAAGCATGGATCCCGGTCTCGTGGTAGTGGAGGGCAAGCCACTGCCGGATGTGACGATGGAGGCTGCTGAAGAAGCAATTTGGCGGGAGTTAGCGGAACTACGTTCCCATCCGATTGAACCCTATGAACTGGAGAAAGTGAAAAACAAGATTGAGTCGACCATGGTGTTCGCCGAGATGGGAATCTTGGAAAAAGCGATGAATCTCGCGTATTTCGAGCTGTTGGGAGATGCGGATGGTTTTAACCACGAAACGCAACGCTACCTCGCGGTAACGGAAGCAGATATCCAACGACAAGCACAACAACTATTCAGGAAAGAAAATTCGTCCACCTTGATTTATTTAGCTAATGACCATGCTTGATAGAACGAAAGCACCCGCACATTTCGCAACCACAAGGTTCGATCTGATCCGGCCTAGGCAAGTTACATTCGCAAACGGGCTTCCGGTTTTTGTTTTTGATGCGGGCGACCAAGACCTCGTGCGGATTGAATGGATCGTTGGCAACATTTTCGCAGCAGAAGATCATGCTCTGCTGAATACCGCCGTGTGCGAAATGCTGCTCGAAGGCACATCAGTCCATAGCAGCGCGGCGTTGGCCGAGCTGATTGATTTCCATGGTGCTTTCTTAGTGCCGTCGTTTAGCTACGACCAGTCGTCCTTAACGTTGTTCTCGCTCAATAAACACCTTAATCAGTTGTTGCCGTTGGTGCGCGAAATCCTCACGGATTCGGTTTTTCCCGAGAGGGAGCTGGCTACTTACATCCGAAACAGTACCCAGAAATTGCAGGTGTCGCTCAAGAAAAACGGATTCGAAGCACGTAGGCAGTTCAACCGCGCGGTATTCGGAACCTCCCGTTATGGCTATGCGCCCGAAGTGGCAGATTATGAGCGCATCAACCGCAACGATCTATTGCAACTGTTCGGTAAGCAGTACCGGCCGGAAAATGGTACGCTGGTGGTAGCTGGGAAGGTGACGGATGAGGTGATTGATATGCTGGAACGGCTGTTTGGCAACGAATGGCAGCCTGCGGGCACCGCCGCATCCGTAGACGGCCCACCCACAATAACACCTGCACAAGCAGGCGAACTCATTGTTGTGGAGCGACCCGATGCACTGCAGTCGGCCATCCGTTTGGGGAGGCAGTCGATCCAGCGGTCCCATCCCGACTTCCCCGGTTTGCAGGTGGTCAACACATTGCTGGGGGGCTATTTCGGTTCGCGGTTGATGGCCAATATCCGCGAAGACAAAGGCTACACGTATGGCGTGAGCTCCGGCTTGGCCTCACTCAAGCACAGTGCGTTTTTCACCATCGCTTCGGAGGTCGGAGTGCAAGTCACGGCGGCGACGTTAGTCGAAATCGAAAAGGAGATGCGCCGGTTGCGCGAAGAGCCGGTGCCAGAGACCGAATTGGCAACCGTACGCAATTACATGATGGGAACCATGCTCGGCAGTTTGGAAAACATATTTTCCCATGCGGATAAATTCAAGAACGTTTATTTTTCGGGACTCGATTTAGACTATTACGATTATTATATCGATGTGGTCAATTCAATCACACAAGCTGAGGTGCAGCGATTGGCCAATACCTATCTAGATTACGATAAGATGGTTAAAGTGGTTGTGGGGAAACTTAGTTAATTGTCAATGGTCAATGGTCAAATGTTAATTGTCAATGGTCAAATGTTAATGGTTAATTGAATTGACCGCTAACAATTAAAAAACGGCTGACAGAATTAACAACTGACCATTAACCATTAATAATTCCTCTTAAGCACCTCAAACAAGGCCTTTCCCTTTAGCAGGCATTCGTTGTATTCCTTTTCGGGGTCGGCATTGTCGGTAATCGCACCACCGGTATGGAACGATAGATAGCCATTCTCGGCATTGTACAGCAGGGTGCGGATGACTACGCTGAAGTCGTAGTTGCCTTGCGGACTGAAGTAGCCCAAGCCCCCCGAATACACCCCACGGCGGCTGTTCTCATAGTGGTCGATGAGCTTCATCGCACTGATTTTGGGTGCTCCGGTCATCGAGCCGGGGGGAAATGTGTTTTGGAGGGTTTCTACCGTGTCCACACCTTCCCGTATTTGGCAGGTAACGGTAGAAATGAGTTGATGGACCTGCCTGAAGCTGTGTATCTGCAATAGCTGTGATGCTTTTACCGTTCCCGGCGAGGCACTTCGCGTAAGGTCGTTGCGCACCAGGTCCACGATCATGATATTTTCGCTGATTTCCTTAGGGTTGGTGGCGAGCGCAACTTTTATCCGCTCGTCTTCTGTCGCGTCTTTGCCCCTAGGAGCGGTGCCTTTTATCGGCTGTGATAGCAGCGTATTACCGTTTTTAGATAAAAAACGTTCCGGCGAGGCGGATAGGATATACTTGCTGCCGAATTTGAAGAAGCAAGAAAAGGGGGTAGGTGATACCTCGTTGAGTCGCCGGTAGGCCGCGAGTGGGTTGAGGGCGGCCTTTTCGGCGTAAAACTCCTGGCACAGGTTTACTTCGTAGGCATCGCCTTGGCGGATATGGTCCTGAAGGCTGGCAAATGCCGCAAAATACGTCGTTTTGTTCATCCGGTATTTCAGCCTACCTCGGAAGCCCGGCGATTCGTCCTCCTGTACGTTAGTTGCCTCGATCTGTGCTACAGCGCGTTCCGGTTCTGGCCCCTTGATTTCCACATTGTACTGGCCGATGAGCAACGTGTATCTCGGCACGAAAAAGTATGCATCCGGAAATCCGGTGCGGTTGGGGTGCTGTGATTGGAGGTCTTCGAGCTCATTCTTCAGGTCATATCCCAGGTATCCGGGTATCCACGTATTCGGATAAGCATCCACGAATCGCTGTAGGGCTGAAAAGATGTTGTCGCCTCCGGGATTGAAAATTGCCGTTGCTCCCACGGCGATAAACACGCTGATGTTACCGTAGTTGTCACGGTAGCCGTTGGAATCGAGGTAGCAAACGTGGTCAAACTGCGCTGCCCATTGCAATGCCTTTTGGGTGAATGCCTCACTATCGTCCAAGTGGTATGCTAAAGATACCATGGCAGCCTTAGCTCAATACCAGTGTCTGTTTACGGTCGGGCCCTACTGACAGATATCTGATGGGTACACCGAGGTGGCGCTCCAGATATGCGATATATTGTTGAAGTGTTGGAGGCACTTGGTTAAGACTGGTAATGTGGCACAGGTCTTCATTCCACCCGGGTAGCGTTTCATATACGGGTTCGGGCGGAACGCTGATGATATCGTAGGGCATGTAGTCGATTTTCTCGCCGTTCTGGATATAGTGTGTACATACCTCGATGGTTTCAAACCCACTTAACACGTCAGCTTTGGTCATCACCAGCTCGGTGACACCATTGAGCATAATCGCATATTTAAGTGCGGGCAGATCGATCCACCCCGTCCGGCGCGCACGCCCGGTAGTCGCTCCGAATTCGTGGCCCAACTGGCGGAGTTTTTCACCGGTTTCGTTTTCAAGCTCCGTAGGGAAGGGGCCGCCGCCCACCCGTGTGCAGTATGCTTTGAATATACCGATCACCTTGCCGATTTTGGAAGGCGAAATGCCGAGTCCTGTACAGGCACCTGCCGTGGTGGTGTTTGACGAAGTGACGAACGGGTAGGAGCCGAAATCGATATCCAATAGGGTGCCTTGTGCCCCCTCTGCAAGGACACTTTTCCCATCGCGTAGGTATTGGTTCACCAAGTGCTCGCTATCCACGTGGGGGATGGTTTTGAGGAACTCTACGGCTTCGAGGAATGCCTGTTCGCGTTCACTGAAATCGGGGATCTCCCCGTAATGGGAGAGGATGGATTTGTGCTTTTCAACCAGACGCTGATAGCGCTCCTTGAAATCGGGCAGCGTTGTGTCGCCAACGCGCAACCCGTTTCGCCCGGTCTTGTCCATGTAAGTAGGGCCGATCCCTTTGAGGGTAGACCCGATTTTTCCGGCCCCCATTTTACTTTCCGAGGCGGCATCCAGCAATTGGTGGGTTGGCAGGATGAGGTGGGCCTTCCGGGCGATTACCAGCTTGCCTGATGCTACGGTGTCAAACCCGTTTTTCTTCAGGGTATCGAGCTCTCTTTTGAGGATAATCGGGTCGATGACCACCCCGTTGCCAATCAAGTTGAGGGTTCCCGCGTTGAAAATACCCGAGGGGATGGTGTTCAGGACATATTTTTGGTTGTCGAATTCCAATGTATGGCCCGCGTTCGGGCCGCCTTGGAAACGGGCTATCATGTCATAGTTCGGACAGAGTACGTCCACAATCTTGCCCTTCCCTTCGTCGCCCCATTGCAGGCCCAGAAGCACATCAACTTGCATAGTTTATCAGCGTTGAAAAATTAAAAATAGTAGTATACCAAACTTGAGGCAAATCTAACATTATTTTGAAACTCTCACCCCCTTAAATCAAAAAGGCGCACATATCGCTTTTCGAATTGCCCAACCATTGGATGAAATAAAGATGCGGCTGTTTTCTTTAATGGGTTTCCACCAATTCACTAGTTGCTATGGTAGATACGGGTGACTCAGTACTTTTTTTCGCAGCACAGTCACTGCATATACCATACAGGTTCAACGAGTGGTGCTTGATTTCGAATTTGAGCAGGTCGCCCACCATGCTTTGGATCTGGTGGATACGCGGATCACAGAATTCCACGACTTTACCGCACTCAATGCAGATGATGTGGTCGTGCTGCTTGTAACCGTAGGATTTCTCAAACTGGGCCATGTTTTTCCCGAATTGGTGTTTGGTCACCAAATCGCAAGAAACCAAAAGTTCGAGCGTGTTGTACACGGTGGCGCGGCTTACCCGGTATTTTTTATTTTTCATGTGGATGTAAAGCGATTCCACATCAAAATGGTCGTTCCTGGAGTAAATCTCTTCAAGAATAGCATAGCGTTCTGGAGTCTTACGTAAGCTCTTGTTCTCCAGGTACGCTTCGAAAATTTTTTTTACCGTTTGGTAGTTTTCCGTTTGAGTCATCATCCGAAAGTTAATTGTACAAAATTACGCAATATCGCCTGTATAAACAAACACCTTCAAATTCAATTATTCGAGTCGAATCGGGTGACGCCGGTTACCCCTTTAATCTGCTTGAGGTGCTTGATAAGGTTCTCGAGATGGGCGGTATCGTTGACGAAAATCATAATCGATCCTTCGAAAATACCGTCATTGCTGGAAATGGTAATCGAGCGGATGTTCACTTTGAAGTCATCTGAAATCACTTTGGTAATCTTATTGACGAGGCCCACATCGTCGATGCCCACAATCCGCAGCCCGGTAAGGAAAGCGAGTTCTTTTTGCGACGTCCATTTGGCTTTGACGATGCGATAGCCGTAGTTGGCCATCAGTTTCGCCGCATTGGGACAATTGGTGCGGTGTATTTTTATGCCGTCGCTGACCGTTATAAAGCCAAACACGTCGTCGCCCGGTATGGGATTACAGCAGGGAGACAGCGTGTAGTCTATTTTTTGCAGGTCGTCGCCGATCAGCAGTGTTTCGTAGTCTTTTTTGTTGATCTTATCAACGAGCCCACTGATGTGCGAATTGAACTGCTGCCCGTTTTGGTGGTCGGCCGATTTTTCACCCAAGGCGAATTCCTTGAGATTTTTCATATCTATTTCGCCCTTGGCTACGTTGTAGAACAAGTCTTGCGAAGACGGAAATTTGAAAAACGCCGTCAGCTTATTGATGTTTTCCGTATTGTAAGTGATTTTCAGGGATTTCAGCTTTCGCTCCAGTATCTCCTTGCCGTCTTCGGCAACGCGCCTTTTCTCTTCTTTAAGGGCCGATTTTATTTTAGATTTTGCCTTGGCGGTTACCACGAAGTTCAACCAGTCTTCCTTGGGCGTCTGTTTGCTGGAGGTGATGATTTCCACTTGGTCGCCGTTTTGCAGCTTGTGGCTGAGCGGCACCAATTTATGGTTCACTTTGGCGCCGATACAGCTGGCGCCCAGGTCGGAGTGTATCTCAAATGCGAAATCTAGGGCTGTTGCGTTGTATGGAAGCTGGATGAGTGCCCCCTTGGGGGTAAAGATGAATATCTCGTCGGAGAAAAGGTTCATTTTGAAATCATCGAGGAAATCCATGGCATTAGGCTCGGGATTGCTCAGTATTTCGCGTACCTTCTGTATCCATTGGTCCAGCCCGCTGTCTGAGTTGGATTCTTTGTATTTCCAATGTGCCGCAAATCCTTTTTCGGCGATCTCGTTCATCCGGATAGTACGTATCTGCACCTCTACCCATTGGCCTTTGGGGCCCATTACCGTGGTGTGCAACGATTCATAGCCGTTGGCTTTCGGAGACGAAATCCAGTCGCGCAGGCGGTCGGGGTTGGGCCGGTATAGGTCGGTAACGATGGAATAAGCTTTCCAGCACTCTGCTTTTTCATTTTCCTGGTCGGTATCGATGATGATGCGGATAGCAAACAGGTCGTAGACCTCTTCGAAAGGGATCGATTTTTTGCGCATTTTATTCCATATCGAATAGATAGACTTCGGCCTGCCGAATACCGAGGCTTTGATGCCTTGTTCGCTGAGTATTTCGTTGATTGGTTCCACGAAGTTGTGGATGAAGCGCTCGCGCTCGGCTTTCTTTTCGTTCAGCTTTTTAGCAATAAACTTGTAAGTATCCGGGTCGGTATACTTCATGGACAGGTCTTCCAGTTCCGACTTGATGGCGTAGAGCCCTAGGCGGTGGGCCAGCGGTGCGTACAAGTACGACGTTTCAGAGGCTATTTTCAGCTGCTTATCCCGCGGCATGAAATCCATGGTGCGCATGTTGTGGAGCCTGTCGGCCAGTTTGATCAGGATAACCCGAACGTCGTCTGCTAATGTCAACAGCATCTTACGGAAGTTTTCGGCCTGTATGGAGCTGTTGGGGTCGAATATGCCCGATATTTTGGTGAGGCCGTCGATGATGCGGGCAACCTTTTTGCCAAACTCCCGCTCGATATCTTCCAAGGTGATGTACGTATCTTCCACCACATCGTGCAGCAGCGCACACACAATAGATGTCGTGCCCAAGCCTATTTCCTCGGCCGCGATCTGTGCTACGGCAATGGGGTGGTAGATGTACGGTTCGCCCGATTTGCGGCGCATATCCTTGTGGCTTTCCAACGCCATATCAAACGCCCGCCGTATCATCTGCTTGTCGCCACGTTGCAGTGTGGGCTTACAAGCCCGTAGCAATGCCCGGTACCGTTTGCGTATTTCCTTGCTTTCTGCCTCTAAATCAATCACCAATTCTTTCATACATGTCGTCTAGTTTCTCGTGGCACCAAGTTTTTGTCTCTTGCTAAGAAGTTGTCCATTCCATCAGCGATTAAAATTGCATATCAAAACAACTTTAGCTAAGTTTGTATATCCGTATCGGGATATGGAAGCGCAATTATAGCGCTCCTTTTTAACCTTATAAATATACGGATAATTATTGGATATTGTATAACATGGCTTTCTTCCGGCTGACACTTTTTCTAATCGCGGTGATGCTATCGGGCGAATTGGTTGCGCAGGATACGCTTTCGCGGCACCCTGAAAGCCAGCGGCCTCCGCGGCATCGGGTAGCCACGACGTTGGTCGACGGTGAGCGGCTCCCGTGGATGCTGGTTCCGGAGGTGACCGTGACACGCAAACGGGTTTTCAGGAGCCCTGAAGACAAGGCACGCTACCTCCGGCTGCGGTATAATGTGATCAAAGTGCTGCCTTACGCCAAGTATGCACAGGAAAGGTACCAGCAGCTGTACCGCGACCTGGCGTTGACAGGCAACCGCCGTGAACAGAAGCAGTTGGTGAAAGCATGCGAGAAGGAAATCAAAGACATGTTCAACCGCGAAGTGAAAAACCTGACGATTTCACAAGGCGAAATACTGATTAAACTCATCGACCGCCAGACGGGGAATTCGAGCTATGAGGTGGTGAAGGATTTAAGAGGTGGGGTTACAGCCTTTTTTTACCAGTCCATTGCCCGCGTATTCGGCCACAACCTCAAAAATACGTATAGCCCGGAGGAAGACTTCGAGATCGAAAACATCATACGCAGCTTGGAGCGTAGCCCGGCTTACGGGTATTTTTAATGACTATGGACAACAACAAACTGGATTTGCTCGTCATCGCTGTGCACCCCGATGATGCTGAGTTGGGCTGTGGTGGCACCATCATCAAACACGCCCGTATGGGGAAAAGAGTTGGTATTGTCGATCTTACCCGCGGTGAGCTGGGTACACGCGGCACGGCCGAGCTACGTGATGAAGAAGCCCGCGAGGCGGCGGCGGTGATGGGGCTGGTGGCCCGCGAGAACCTTCGGATGCGCGATGGCTTCTTCCGTAACGACGGGGCCCATCAACTACAGGTGATCGGTGCTATCCGCAAATACCGGCCCGAAATCATCATTTCCAATGCACTGATGGACCGTCATCCGGACCACGGCCGGGCGGGCGATCTGGTGAACGACTCAGTTTTCCTGGCGGGTCTCCAGAAGATAGAGACGCGCGATGATAGCGGTGCCCTGCAGGTGCCTCACCGCCCCCGGCTGCTACTCCAGCTGATCCAAGACTACTACATAAAGCCAGACATTGCGGTGGATGTAACGGACGAATGGCCAGATAAGGTGAAGGCCATCAAAGCATACCGATCGCAGTTCCATAATGAAGAATACGTGTCGGATGAGCCGGTCACCTACATCTCGAAACCCGATTTTATGGAATACATTGAGGGACGGGCCCGGGAATATGGCAAGTATATCGGTGCGAGATATGCGGAAGGGTTTACCTGCCGCAGGCTCTTGGGGGTCGACAGCCTCTTTGTATTGAAATAACCTTTCGTAAGAAAATAGGTCGTGGGGAACGCTACCTTAACCCCCGCTATACCGCAAAGCTCTCGCCACAGGCACAGGTGCGCGATGCATTCGGATTGTGGAATTCAAACCCTTTCCCATTGAGCCCGTCCGAATAGTCCAGCTCGGTACCCGCCAGGTATAAGTAAGATTTGATATCGAGGCAGATTTTGATGCCCTTATCTTCAAACAGCTGGTCGCCTTTCCGCTCTTCGTTGTCGAAGTTGAGACGGTAGCTCAGTCCCGAGCAGCCGCCACTTTCCACAGCCACCCGAATGAAGTAGGTGTCATCGTAGCTTTCCTTAGCCATGATATCGAGGACACGCTGTTTCGCTTTCTCAGTTATCGTTACCATATCCTATATAATTACCCCGGAAGAACATACGCCCCCCGCGTAAGTCCAAACGGAATTGCAAATATCGGAATATTTACGAAATATGATAGCATGTTAGGTTTGGTGTGTGTCATATTCGCTCCCACTAATACCATGACCCAATAAGAATTAAAAATTTTCTTCGATTACTTTACTTACTTTTGCGCCATGGCCACTGAAAGTCCTAGGAAGAGCAGAAAAGACATCAAGCAATGGATCGGATACTTAATCGGTGATCAGTCGTTGCCACTCGAAACCCGGTTACTCAATTCGGTCTGTCTGATTGCTATTTTCATCATGGTTTTCAATATCCCCTTCAATTATTTCTCGGGGTTGAAGACGACCGCGGCGATATTTACGGTCTTTACCGCTATTGTAGGAATTGCGTACTACCAAGGGCGTCGCCGGCGGCGATTGGAATTGGGCGTAATCATCGCTGCTGGTGCTGTTATCATTTTGTTTTCAATTAGTTATTTTTTCAGTGCAGGGGCAAAGGGCGCCTCACTGCTGTCGTTTCTGCTGTCGTTCATCCTCACCCTCATCATGTCTCCCAAAAAGCTGTATGGGTTGTGGGCGATACTCTTTTTAGTAATCGCTATCGGTTTGTTGGTGATCGAATACCGTTTTCCGGAAACGATCCAGGTTACCTACGCGAGCGACAAAGCCCAGTTTATCGATTTGGGGGTTGCCTATATCACGGGTATTTTCATTTGCTTTTTCGGATTGAGGTATTTAAAGAAAGCCTATAACCGGGAGAGGGCTTCCGCGGAGCTGAAGTCGATCGAATTGGAGAAGATGAATGACGAGAAGCTGAAGCTGTTCTCGATCATCTCGCACGATTTACAGGCGCCCCTGTCGTCGTTACACAGTTATATCCGGTTAATAGCGAGCGACCGCCTCACGCCGGATGAGCGGAAACAGGTGGAGAGTGGATTGGCAAATGCGCTCCACGGCTCGCAAGAGATGCTTTCCAATATGCTGGTGTGGTCGCAAAGCCAACTGAGCGGGCTCCGGTTGACATTGGTCAGGAATAACATTGCTCAGGTGCTGAAGCCCGTTATTGATATACAAAAGATTTACGCCAGCCAGAAAAATATCCGTCTCGAATCAGAGATAGATGAATCGTTGCATGCTCTGGTCGATCGAGACATACTGCAGTTGATTATCCGTAACCTGGTGACCAATGCCATTAAGTTTACCCTGCCATCAGGGCATATACGGGTTTTGGGGACACGAATAGGGGAGGAGTGCGAGCTGATTGTGGAAGATAATGGTATAGGTATAGCTAAGGAGCAGCAGTCGGAGCTTTTTTCCCTGAAGACCCGGTCTACCTATGGCACCAACAACGAGCGCGGCATAGGCTTGGGATTATTTTTGTGCCATGAATACACACAAGCATTCAACGGAACGCTGACTTTTGAGAGCGAAACGGGACGGGGAACTACGTTCCGGCTTAGGTTGCCGTTGGTAGACTAATACTTATCTACCTACTGAACGTGAGCTCGTTTTGGAAAACCTTAGCGTACTTTCGCTTGTCGAGTTTATACAGCCTTGCCGCACGGTAAGAGACGCCCCGTTGGAATTCAGACAGCTCTTTTAAGATATTGTAATTCAGCATCTTCTTCCTGAAATTGCGCTTGTCCAGCTTGCGCCCCCAAATCGCTTCGTAAAGTTGCTGTAACTGGGTCAGTGTAAATTTCTCCGGTAGCAGCTCAAAAGCTATAGGGCTATAGCTTATCTTGCGGCGTACCTTTTGGATGGCCTTATCGATGATGTGGCCGTGGTCGAAACCAAGTTCGGGCAGGTTGTTCAACGGATGCCACACTGCTTGGCGTGCATAGTCGGTTACCGGCACGGGCTGGCTTTCGAGGTCGTCCAGCCGTAGCAGCGCGTAATAGGCCACGGTGATTATCCGTCCCTGCGGATGGCGTTTGAGGTCTCCGAAAGTATAAAGCTGCTCCATGTAGATGCCCCGCAGGCCCGTGTGTTCATAAAGGATACGCTCTACCGCGTCGTCGATGGTTTCGCTGTGCTCTACGAAAAAGCCAGGGAGAGCCCACCATCCCTTAAACGGATATTCGTTGCGTTCAATCAATAATACTTTTAACTCGCCCCCCTGGAAGCCAAAAATAACACAGTCTGTGGTGAATGTGGATTGTAAATGTGGTAAATTTGATTGCAAAACAGCTTATATTTTGTATATTAATTGATTATAATTTGTTAAATTCGCACACTCAAGCCCTTCGAGTGATAAAATAATTCTTGAAAAATTTAATAGTGTAACAAATACACACTATATTCGTGCTGCTAATTTACAAAAGATTATTAGAAAAGTGCAAAGCATAATGAAAGTAGGGGTTTATACCTCAGGTGGTGACGCCCCGGGGATGAACGCCTGTATCCGAGCGGTTGTCCGGACTGCGTTGCACGCCGGCAAATCGGTTGTAGGCATCTACCAAGGGTACCAAGGGATGATAGACGCCAACTTTGAGGAGATGACTAGCCGATCGGTGAGCAATATCATCCAGTTGGGCGGTACCATTCTCAAAACCGCCCGGTGTGCAGCGTTCCGCACGGCGGAGGGACGGCAACAGGCTTATGAGCATATCAAGGCGGCAGGGATAGATGCCCTTATCGGCATCGGTGGCGACGGCACCTTTTCCGGTGCCGAGGTCTTTTCCCGCGAATTTGATATCCCGGTGATATGTATTCCGGGAACGATAGATAACGACCTCTATGGCTCGGATTTCACACTGGGTTATGATACGGCAACCAATACGGTTATCGAGGCTATTGATAAGATACGCGATACGGCCGCATCCCACGACCGGCTGTTCTTTGTGGAGGTGATGGGGCGCGACTCGGGCTGTATTGCGTTGAATGCTGGCATTGCTGGCGGTGCGGAGGCGATTTTGTTGCCGGAGAAATCAATGGGCATCGATACGCTTTGCAGTCAGTTGGAGACTGCGGCAAATAGCAAGAAGGCATCGACCATCGTCATCGTCGCCGAAGGCGAGGAAAACGGCGGTGCGTATAAGGTGGCTAAGGAAGTAAAGGAACGATTTGATTTCTACGACACAAAAGTGACGATTTTGGGTCACCTCCAGCGGGGTGGGTCGCCCAGCAGTTTCGACAGGGTATTAGCCAGCCGGCTCGGCTACGCCGCGGTGAAGCGCCTGCTTGCCGGCGAGAGCCGGGTAATGGTCGGACTGTGGGGTAACGAGATAAAAGCAACGCCACTGGAAGAGGTATTGAACAGGAAAGTGTTCAAGCTGAGCGAGGATATGTTGGAAATGATGGAAGTGTTGTCGATATGATAGCGGTAGTATTCAGCGGCTCCAGGTTTTCGGACTGGCGATTGGCCGAACGGGGGAAAATCGTAACCGGTTTCCGGATGATGGGGATTAACCCTTATCTGCACGACGAACGGTTTATCCTGCAGCTGTTGAATAAGAGCAACAACCTCATCAACTATGCCGAAAGGATCAGGCGGATTTACTTCTTCGGTGCGGGTTCGTCCTCGCCGGAGCGGAAAGATAAGATTGCCTCGGTTTTCAGACAGTTCTTTAAAAATGCCAAGGTAACGGTGGACCATGACGTGCGCGCTTCGGCCATTTCGACATTTGGCGATAGCAAGGGCCTCATCGGGATTTTGGGCAGCGGGTCTAATGTGGCCTATTTCAATGGTAAGCGTACAGTTGAAAATAATTTCGGCCTAGGGTATATCCTTGCCGATGAAGGGTCGGCAAACTGGATAGGACGTATGCTGTTGAAAAGCTACCTCAACGAAACGATACCCGAGGATCTGCTTGAGAAATTCGTGGAGCGGTACCCGATAGACCGTAAAATCATCATGGATAAAGTATATAATCAGGCAAACCCGACCCTATTTTTGACATCGTTTGCGGATTTTATATTGGAGAATCACAAGCACCGTTTTGTGAAGAAAACCATTTACCACGGCTTGAAATTGTATGTTGAAACGTACTTGCTGCCGCTCACCAAACAATACCCTGATGTCGTGGTTAACTTCACAGGGAGCGTGGCTGCAAGCTATGAAGAATGGTTGCGGGAGGTGGCAGGTAAATATAACATCACCGTTGGCACCGTAATCAGGGAGCCGATACATAATTTATTGAAATACTATTTAAATAAAAACTAATATAAAATGAAAATTGGAATCAATGGATTCGGCCGGATTGGCCGTTTAGCATTCAGGGCAGCAGTGAACCGCCCGGGTATTGAAATTGTCGGGATAAATGACCTCGTGGAGCCGGATTATTTGGCTTATATGCTGAAATATGACTCCACTCACGGGAAGTTTGATGGTACGGTGGAAGTGAAAGACGGCCACCTTGTAGTAAACGGAAAAACCGTGCGTGTTACCGCGGAGCGGGATCCGGCCAATTTAAATTGGGGTGAGGTAGGAGCAGAGGTGATCATCGAATCTACGGGTCTATTTCTGACTAAAGAAGCCGCACAGAAGCACATCGACGCAGGTGCGAAGAAGGTGGTATTGTCGGCCCCGGCCAAAGACGACACTCCTACATTCGTGATCGGTGTGAACCATAAAGAGCTGAGGGCAGACCAGACCATCGTGTCTAATGCTTCTTGTACAACCAACTGCTTGGCACCACTCGCCAAGGTACTGCACGATAATTTCGGTATTGTTGAAGGCCTGATGAGTACCATCCATGCCGTTACCGCTACCCAGAAGACCGTTGACGGCCCATCAGTGAAAGATTGGCGCGGCGGACGCGGTGCTTACCAAAATATTATCCCGTCGTCTACGGGTGCAGCCAAAGCTGTAGGCTTGGTATTGCCCGAGCTGAAAGGTAAACTTACCGGGATGTCGTTCCGCGTACCCGTTCCTGATGTTTCGGTGGTAGACCTTACTGCCCGTCTGGAAAAGCCGGCAACGTACGAGCAAATTAAGCAAGCATTTAAGGATGCTGCAGAAGGCGAACTCAAAGGTATCGTTGGTTACACTGAAGATGCCGTTGTGTCTGAGGATTTCCGCGGTGATGCGCGTACATCCATTTTCGATGCCAGTGCCGGTATCTCACTCAATGAACACTTCGTTAAAGTCGTGTCGTGGTATGACAACGAGTGGGGTTATTCGAATAAGCTGGTTGACTTGGTTGAATTGGTTGGCAAAGCTTAACCAACGCTGACGTCCCATTAAACGTGAAAAAGCCCTCGGTCTCCGGGGGCTTTTTGTGTGGATAAACTGTCTGTTTTGGCGGGATACTACCTTCGGAAACGATCGCTTCCGTCTCGCAAACCGTTACTTGCGGCCCGGAAGCCGTTGCTTGCGTCTCGCAAACCGTTGCTTCCGTCTCGCAAACCGTTGCTTGTGGTCCGGAAACCGTTACTTGCGGCCCGGAAGCCGTTACTTGCGTCTCGCAAGCCGTTACTTGCGGCCCGGAAGCCGTTGCTTGCGGCCCGGAAGCCGTTGCTTCCGTCTCGCAAACCGTTACTTGCGGCCCGGAAGCCGTTACTTGTGGGTCGGAAGCCGTTGCTTGCGGCCCGGAAGCCGTTACTTGTGGTCCGGAAACCGTTGCTTGTGGTCCGAAAGCCGTTACTTGTGGTCCGGAAACCGTTGCTTGTGGTCCGGAAACCGTTGCTTATGGCCCGGAAGCCGTTGCTTGTGGTTATATTAAGAAGCCGCCGCCCAGTAAATCATCGCCCTCATAGAAAACAGCCGATTGGCCTGGCGCAATGCCCTTTACCGCATGGTGGAATTCGACCTTCATCTTCCCGTCTTGTTGAACAATCGTGCTGTTCATGCCCGCGTCTTTATACCTTATTTTGGTTACCGCTTCCATCGGTTGGTCGATCGCGGCATATTTAACAAGGTTCACATCCTTCACATACGCTTCACGGCTTTGCAGCTCGTGTTCGTCGCCCAGCACCACGGTGTTGCTCTCGGGCATGATCTTGGTTACGAATACAGGGCGGCCGAGGGCAATACCCAGCCCTTTCCGTTGGCCAACGGTATAATAGGGATAGCCTTGATGTTGGCCTACCACGGTGCCGTCGGTAAGGATGAAGTTGCCCGGACCTATGCGGTCGTCGATGTCTTCCACCCGGTGGCGCAAAAACGCCCGGTAGTCATTGTCGGGCACAAAGCAGATCTCATAGCTCTCCGATTTGCTAGCAAGCTCCAGTTGCCCCATTTCTGCCGCCATCTGCCTGATTTCGGATTTGGTATACGATCCCAGCGGGAATTGCGTGCGGGCGAGGTTTTCCTGTGAAACACCCCAGAGCACGTATGATTGGTCTTTGTGTGTGTCCCGGCCTTTGGAAATGACGTACCGGCCATTCTCCTGTTGACGGATATTAGCATAATGCCCGGTGGCAATAAATTCGCAGTCCAATTTGTTGGCACGCTTCAGCAACGCTTCCCATTTGATGTAGGTGTTGCAAAGCACACAGGGGTTCGGAGTGCGTCCGGCCAGGTACTCATCTACGAAATTATCGATTACCGAGTCGCCGAATTCCCCCCGGATATCCAATATATAATGTGGGAACCCGAAAGATACGGCCAGCGCCCGTGCATCGTTTATGCTGTCGAGGCTACAGCAGCCCGTTTCTTTGGAGGAGCTACCCGAAGAGGCATAATCCCAGGTTTTCATCGTCAGCCCGATGACTTCATACCCCTGCTCGTGGAGCATCACAGCCGCAACTGAACTGTCTACCCCGCCGCTCATAGCCACCAATACTCTTCCTCTTTTACTCATTTCAACGAATTAATGTGCAAAGGTACAGCTAATTTTTATTACCGTATGTTTTCGGGCTGTCATTTTATCCCCAACGCAATCAGCGGCTTGCCATCCACTGCCCATTAATTTTCAAAAAAAATTTTCTTAAATGAAAAAAGGAGCTACATTTGCAGTCCCAAAACGGCCACAATAAGGTCGAGAAGGCGGTACCATAGCTCAGTTGGTAGAGCAAAGGACTGAAAATCCTTGTGTCGCTGGTTCGAATCCAGCTGGTACCACAGAAAACCCCTTGTATAAAACGTATGAGGGGTTTTTTAATTTTGTGTTGTCGGCTCCATATTGCGCGGATCAGTTTCAAAACCTATGGACTAAGCAAGACTACGGTGATTTGCGTCTATCGTGCTAGGCATTGGTTCAATTGCATCAAGCTGAAAATGGAACAGGCGATACTTTACAATTTTATACCCCAAATTGCCTTAGGTGGTGGTCGGTATGTTTATATACTAAAACCCCTATTTGTTCTTTTGTCATTTTTCCAAAAAAATCATGGACGAAATTTGGATTATTATAGTTTTCGTATTCTTCAATTAATGAAATCCATTTGCTTTTCTCAGCTTCCAAATCACAATGTAGTTCTTTTACTTTGAATTGGTTAGATGTTGGAATATTCTTGTCAAACGGCTTTTCATCCTTTATCATTCGTTGTAATGCCATTTTACCGAAAAGTTTCCCTAAAAATTCTTGCTTGTAGGTATGTTCGTCATTGCCGAGTATCCAGCCATTCCAATAGGTATTGTGCTTTAGCATTTGGAAAACGTTCATCTTTCCCCATACTGCCCTGTGACTTTTACTAAGCAAATTGATCCTTTGTATTAGTTGGTTTTGGGGTGAAGTTTCAAAAATTGTTTTTGTTTTTCGTTCCATTATAACGTTCCTTGACTGACATATACGGCATATTGCCGAATCACCCAAATATACGCAACACGAACTAAATATTTAACAATCACTTTGAAACAATCCGAAACTTTCATACATTTGCAGTCCAAAAAAATTGTACGAAGGGAGGTATTAAAGGATGATCATTGTAAATGTGAAAGAAGGCGAGTCATTAGACCGCGCGTTGAAACGCTTCAAGAAGAAGTTTGAAAAGACAGGTGTATTGCGCGAACTGCGTTCACGCCAAGCCTACGAGAAGAAATCCGTTGCCCGTCGTACACAACGTAAAAAGGCGATATATAAACAGAGCCTCAACCAGGATGCCATCTAATGATTGCGTCCGCTTTGATTGGCGGTTTATTTGTAATATAGAAAAACTATCCGTATATTCAACCATTAGAATATAAGGGTAGTTTTTCTATGTTTATAGACCGTTTTATCCGTTTCATCACCTATGAAAGGCGCTTTTCAAAGCACACCGTCGCCGCATATTCTCACGAATTAGCTGTTTACGCCGATTACCTGGAGGCAACGGATACGGATATTACCCGGATAACCCACCGACAAGCGCGCGCATACCTTGCTATGCGGCTCGACTCAGGCCGTAGCCCCGTGTCGGTAAACCGAAGCCTTGCCGCACTCCGCACGTACTACCGGTTCCTGATGCGCGAAGGGGTAACCGCACAGAATCCGTTCGCTCTTGTAAAGGCACTGAAAACACCGAAAAAGCTCCCCGTTACCGTAGATAAGGATAAGCTCACCGCCTTGCTGGATACGGCAGAAGTATTTCCAGATACCTTTGAAGGGCTACGAGACAAAATGGTGTTGGAGCTGCTGTTTGGAACCGGGATACGGCTTGCCGAATTATTGCAAATCCGTGAAGAACACATCGACTTTTACAACGGGAATATCCGTATATTTGGTAAAAGGAATAAAGAAAGGCTGGTGCCGATGAATAAATCGCTTCAAATGTTGCTCCGGTATTATATCGATGAAAAAAATATACAACATTTCGACAACAAATCGCCATACCTTATCGTTACTAAAAAAGGGAAAGACGCTTACCCGGGGTTGATCTATGACATCGTAACACATTACCTGAGCGGAATATCCGCGCAGCGGAAGAAAAGCCCGCACGTGCTTAGGCATACATTTGCTACCACGCTGTTAGACAACGGTGCGGATTTGAACGCGATAAAGGAGTTGTTGGGGCATGCCGGACTGGCAGCTACCCAGGTTTATACACATAATTCAGTCGAGCGACTTAAATCGATTTATAAACAGGCCCATCCAAAAGCTTAAAAAAAGGAGGAATCATGAACATTACTGTGCAATCAATCCGTTTCGATGCAGACAAGAAGCTGATCGAGTTTATCCAAAAAAGGGTAAACAAACTTGACCAATTCTTTGACCAGATTATTGATGGAGAGTGTTATCTCAAACTGGAAAATGTAGAAGACGAAGCAAACAAGATTACGGAGTTTAAACTCAATATTCCCGGAAGTCAGCTGTTTGCAAAGGCGCAGGCTAAATCTTTTGAAGAAGCCACAGACCTGGCGGTTGAATCACTGCGTAGGCAGATCAATAAACATAAAACGAAAACCAGAACTAAAGCGAGCAATCACAAGGATTTGCTTTCGATGACCGATGAAATGACTGCATAACCACCGTCGGTTGTCATCATAGATTATTAATGCTATTCAAGCCCGACACGACACGCCCAGTGCCAGTCGGGTTTGAATTTTTGTTTTGAATAACCAATTGTAGACCAGCCATGCAAAAATGGTTTGCAACGTTTTTCGGTTTTAACCGCAGCGAACTAAATGGTGTTTGCGCGCTGATATTGCTGTTGCTAATACTGTGGGGCGCTCTGCGCGTCTTTCCTCTCCGTCGTAATATGCCGGCGTACGATATTTCCAGACAAGCCGCAGAAATCGATCGGTTCTTAATTACCCTACACGAATCTACAACCGCTGCAAACCATCACGGTGGGGCACCCGAATCCCGCGGTGGGCGGATTCTAACCGATGAAGTAACCCTTTTCCCGTTCGACCCGAATGGACTATCCATCGAAGATTGGCAGCGGCTGGGGTTATCCGAACGCCAGGCACAGGTAATAAAGAATTATGAAGCCAAAGGCGGCCGCTTTCGGAAGAAAGAAGACCTTCGGAAAATGTATACGCTATCCGATGCCGACTATGCCCGGTTGGAGCCGTATATTGAAATTAAAGAAACGGTGGATGATGGCGGCCGAAAGTCAATGACGGCATTTGCAACTAGGCAAAGCGCAGCAGCACCAGCCGCGGAAGAGCAGCGGTTGCATCTCGATTTAAATGAGGCTGACTCGCTCGAGTTGCAATACCTGCCCGGTATAGGGCCTGTATTTGCGTCGCGTATCGTCCGGTTTCGCGAACGGCTGGGAGGTTTCCACCACGTAGAACAGCTGATGCAGGTGTACGGGTTTGACACAGCGCGGTTTGAGGGACTGGAGGCGCATGTGTATGTGGACACGGCGAAAGTAAGAAAAATACCACTCAACAAGGCCGACTACCAGCATTTCCGCGACCACCCGCTGATTACCCACAAGTTGGCCAACGCAATCGTGCAATACCGCAAACAGCACGGCTCCTATGCGTCTATCGGCGATTTATTGAACATCGCTATCGTGGATGAGCAAATTTTGCTTAAAATTGCACCGTACTTAACGCTGACTGATGATTGAACAACGACTGAAATCTGCCGTACGGGATGTACTTGATTTCCCTAAGCCCGGTATTGTTTTCAAAGATATTACGCCCATCCTGAAGGATCCGCAGCTCTGCGAAGCGGTGGTGGAGTGCATGGCCGAACCGCTTGATGCGAATACGATCGACATGGTGGCGGGTATCGAAAGCCGCGGCTTCCTCTTCGGCCCCATGCTAGCGCAGCGGCTGGGCAAGCCCTTCGTACCAATCCGGAAAGCCGGGAAGTTGCCGTATACAACCGTGCGGGAGGAGTATGCACTCGAATATGGGTGTGCAACCATCGAGATCCATTCCGATGCCTTCGCCCCCGGCAGCCGCGTGCTCGTTCACGACGATCTGCTGGCTACAGGAGGTACGGTGGCCGCCACAAGCCGGCTGATCCGGCGCCTGGGCGGTAGTGTGGCTGGCTATACCTTTATTATTAGCCTTGATTTCCTCAACGGTAGGGCATGTCTCGCCGATTTCAGCCCGATCATCCATTCACTCATAGGCTACGATTGATTAAGTGAAATATTTTTTCGACCGTTTCGTGCCGGTGCGAAGGGATGATTGCTGCCGATAGGGCTTACCCAAATGGCTTTCATACCCAAAACCGTTTTATTCTACATTATACCGCATTTTCTTTGGTTTACTTTCTTTGCCATATTGCTTATTATTGCGATAAAACCAATTAGTTGTCATGATGGAATCAGTAATAATGGGCGACGAAAACCGCGAGATGGTTCGGCAGATGGTCCGCGAATTTGCACATAAGCATATCCGACCGCATGTGATGGAATGGGACGAAGAGCAACAATTCCCAATCGATACGTTCAAAGCCATGGGCCAACTCGGCATCATGGGAGTACTGGTGCCTGAGATATATGGCGGGGCGGGGTTGGGGTACGACGAGTATGTAGACATCATCGTGGAGGTAGCCAAAGTGTGCGGCTCCATCGGGCTTTCACTGGCAGCCCATAATTCGCTCTGTACAGGACACATCCTGGCATTCGGGAACGAGGGCCAGAAACAGCGGTGGCTGCCCAAGCTCGCCTCGGCCGAGTGGCTGGGTGCCTGGGCACTCACCGAAGCCAACACCGGCTCCGATGCACTTCGTATGGTTACCACGGCACGGATAGACGGTGACCACTATGTGGTTAACGGTGCGAAAAACTGGATCACACACGGCAAAAGCAGTGATGTGGCCGTGGTAATGGTGCGTACCGGCGAGACAAATAAATCGGCCGGGGTATCGGCATTGGTCATTGAAAAAGGAACAGCTGGTTTCACACATGGAAAGAAAGAGAACAAACTGGGTATGCGGGCATCGGAAACCACGGAGCTGATTTTCGATAATTGCCGCGTGCCGCGTGCGAACCTGCTAGGTGAGGAGGGACAGGGGTTCAAACAAGCCATGAAAGTGCTCGATGGGGGGCGCATCTCCATTGCCGCGCTGGCATTGGGCATGGCTAAAGGGGCGTTGGAAGCCGCTGTCGACTACGCCAAGGAACGGCACCAGTTCGGACAACCGATAGCTAATTTCCAGGGCATCTCGTTCAAGCTGGCCGATATGGCCACGGAGATCGAGGCCGCCGAGCTGCTGGTCAGGCAGGCTTGCGCCCTGAAGAATTCCGGTGGCGATGTCACCAAAAATTCGGCTATGGCCAAATACTACGCCTCGGAGGTTGCCGTGCGCTGTGCGACCGAAGCGGTACAGATTTTCGGGGGCTACGGATATACCAAAGACTTCCCCGTAGAAAAATACTACCGTGATGCTAAACTGTGCACTATTGGCGAAGGAACATCCGAAATCCAAAAAATGGTCATCGCCAGGGAGGTGTTGAAATAGACCAGCTTTTTGTTTTTTAGCAGCAATTTTTGTCTTAGGTTTGCGGTGACTAAAATCATAAGCAGCTATGACGCGGAGTGAACTCATCCACCAGATAAAAACCAAGCGCTCTTTCCTATGTGTGGGACTCGACACAGATATCGGAAAAATACCCCGCCACCTGCTGGACTATGAAGATCCGGTTTTTGAATTCAACCGGCAAATCATTGAGGCGACGGCAGACCTATGCGTGGCCTACAAGCCCAATATTGCCTTTTACGAAAGCCGGGGGGCGGCTGGATGGCAAAGCCTGCAAAAGACATGGGCCGCGTTGCCGCACGACTGCCTCAGCATAGCTGATGCCAAACGGGGCGATATAGGCAACACATCCAAAATGTACGCCAACGCTTTCTTCGACCCACAGACCTCGGGCCTCGGCTTTGATGCCATCACCGTGGCACCATATATGGGACACGACTCAGTGGAACCCTTCCTCGGTTTTGAGGGTAAGTGGACAATCGTATTGGCACTCACGTCGAATGCGGGAGGGCTCGACTTCCAAACACACCGGGACGAAAGTGGCACGCAGCTGTTTGAGCGTGTGATCGAAAAAGCCAACGGCTGGGGTACCACGGATAATTTGATGTATGTGGTGGGCGCCACACGGGGTGAGGCTTTTACTGCCATCCGTAAATTGGCACCTGATCATTTTCTGCTCGTCCCGGGTGTGGGCGCACAGGGGGGCAGCCTCCAAGAGGTGTGCCGCTATGGGATGAATGCTGAATGCGGGCTGCTGGTAAACGCTACCCGGTCGATCATTTACGCTTCCAATGGTGAAGATTTTGCGGAGCGGGCTAGGGAAGAGGCCCTGGCATTGCAACGGCAGATGGAAAAGGAATTGGAAGCCTGTTCGTTATAATTGCTCCCCAAGGTAGGTAACGAGCACTTTATCAATCCGATTGCCGTCCATATCCATCACTTCAAATTCGTGGTCTTTCCATTGCGTGCGCTCGCCAATGGCCGGCATGTGGCCCAGCCTGAGCAATACCAGGCCAGCGATGGTGCTGATGCTGCCCATGCTTTCATCTTCGTCTTCAGAAAGATCGATATTCAGTGCAATGAACAGCTCATCCAATTGGTACTGGCCATCGATAAGCAGGCTTCCGTCTTCACGGGTAACGATTTCGGGCTTCTCGGCCATATCCCCGTCGGAAATGTCGCCTACAAGGCTGCTGAGGATGTCGTTGATGGTGACGATGCCCTGGAGCGACCCGTACTCGTCGAGTACAATCGCCTGGTGAATCCGAGAGGTTTGGAATTTATTCAGTATGCTGTATGCCGAACTGTTTTCGTGTACATAATTGAGGGGTTGCGTCAACTGGTCCAATTGTATGGGGTGGTCGATGAGGTATTGGTTGAGCAGTGATTTGATGTGGACGATACCGATGATGTTGTCTAACCCGCCTTGGCAAACAGGATACACAGTGTGGCCGCTCTTCAGGATGGTGTCGCGGTGTACGTCGTAGCCGTCGTTGATATCCAGCCATACGATGTTGCTGCGGTGGGTCATTAGGTTGATGGCACGTTTGTCGCCCAAGCTGAACACACGATCCACGATTTCATGCTCGATATCTTCGATGGCTCCACTGTTGGCCCCTTCGTCGACCAAGGCCTTGATCTCCTCTTCGGTAACGGCGCTCCGCGACGTTTTGATATTGAGTAGCCTGACCACACCTTCCGTCGTGGCGCTGAGCAGCCACACGAAGGGAGCCACGGCCTTACTAAGCACCTGCATGGGGTAGGCCACCAGCATGGCGAATCGCTCTGGGATGGCCAGCCCAATCCGCTTGGGTACCAACTCGCCGAAAACCAACGTCAAAAATGTAATGGCAATCACGACGATTAGTACCGACAGTTGCCCGCCGTGGCTGCCTATCCAAGAAATCCCCGACAGGTAAACCTCGATGCGCTGCGCAATGGTGGCACCCCCGAAAATACCCGTAAGGATACCAATGAGCGTGATGCCGATCTGCACGGTCGATAGGAATTCGTTGGGCTTGTCCTTTAGCTTGAGCACCTGGTTGGCTGCTGAATTTCTTTTGTCGGCCAGTACCTGCAAACGTGCTTTCTTACTGGATACGATAGCAATCTCGGAAGCCGACAAAACGCCATTCAATAGGATTAACGCTAAGATAATCAGCGATTCAGTAAGCATGAAGCTAAGGTAATAATTAATTTAAACAAACAAAAGCCAGAAACGATGCCGCATTATATTTCATCTGTCAAAAGCCTTTTCGGATTTTTGACCTGTTCTCTCAGTAGCGCAATTTCAACTACCTCGCGCATCTCTACTACGTAGTGGAAGGTGAGGTCCTTGATATAATCTTCTTTGATTTCCAGGATATCTTTTTTGTTTGCTTTGGAGAGAATGATCTCTCTGATATTGGCTCGCTTGGCTGCCAGAATCTTTTCCTTAATGCCGCCAACGGGGAGTACCTTGCCCCTGAGGGTTATCTCTCCGGTCATGGCCAACTTTTCCTTTACCTTGCGCTGGGTGAAGCTCGAGGCCAGTGCGGTAAGCATGGTGATACCGGCAGAAGGACCGTCCTTGGGTGTCGCACCGGCAGGCACGTGGATATGGACATCCCACTTGTCGAACACGCGGTAGTCGATATCAAATTCGCCGGCATTTGCACGCAGGTATGCCATTGCTATCGTTGCCGACTCCTTCATCACATCGCCCAGATTGCCCGTAAGCGTCAGTTTGCCCTTGCCGGGGCTCAAGCTCGACTCGATATACAGGATGTCGCCGCCAACCTGGGTCCACGCGAGCCCAGTTACCACGCCCGCTACATCGTTGTTTTCATAGTATTCCTTGTCGAATATCGGCGCACCGAGGGTTTTCTCCACAACGGCCGCATCGATCGGTTTGGGCAACGGGTCTTCCATAACGATGTGGGTAGCCACACCGCGCACAAGCGAGCCGATTTTCTTTTCCAGGCCACGTACGCCCGATTCACGCGTATATTCATCGATTACCTTCTCAATGATATTCGTACGGAGCGAAAATTCCCTAGCTTTGAGGCCATGCAATTCCCGCTGTTTCGGGATCAGGTGCTTCTTGGCAATCTCAATCTTCTCTTCGATGGTATAGCCATTTACCTCGATGATCTCCATGCGGTCCAACAATGCGGGTTGGATGCTGCTGAGCGTATTGGCCGTGGCAATGAACATCACGTTCGATAGGTCGTAATCAAGCTCGACATAGTGGTCGTAGAACGCGTTATTCTGCTCGGGGTCGAGGACTTCCAGCAATGCCGATGACGGATCGCCGCGGAAGTCGCTACCGACCTTGTCGATTTCGTCGAGCACGAACACCGGATTTGAAGCGCCGGCTTTTTTGAGCGACTGGATGATGCGGCCCGGCATAGCGCCGATATACGTTTTTCGGTGGCCTCTGATTTCAGCCTCATCGCGGATACCGCCCAGCGCCATGCGTGTATATTTGCGGCCTAGGGCTTTGGCAATAGACTTGCCCAGCGACGTTTTACCCACACCTGGGGGGCCGACCAGACATAATATCGGCGCCTTCATATTGTGCTTTAACTTCAGTACGGCCAAGTACTCGATGATCCGGCGCTTCACTTTCTCCAGCCCATAGTGATCACGGTCTAATACCCGTTTCGCACGGTTCAGGTCGAAATTGTCTTTGGTAAAATCGTTCCACGGCAGTTCAAGTAATAGCTCTAAATAATTCACCTGCACCGAATAATCGGCAGCTGCCGGATTGATGCGCGCAAGCTTGTCGAGCTCCTTGTCGAAATGCTCGGCTACTTCTTTCGACCATTTTTTCAACTTGGCCCGTTTGCGCAGGTCTTCCATCTCCAGGTCGGGCGTGTTACCGCCCAGCTCTTCCTGGATAGTCTTCAGCTGCTGGTTGAGGAAGTAATCCCGCTGCTGCTTATCTAAATCTCCCTTTACCTTATTCTGTATCTGATTCTTAAGCTCAAGCAACTGTAGTTCTACATTGAGCTGTTCCAGTACTTTAGACGCACGTTTATCCAAGCCGGAGATCTCTAATAATTCTTGCTTGAACGAAAGGTCGGCATTGAGGTTCGATGAGATGAAATTAATCAGAAACGCCGGGCTCTCGATATTTTTGATGGCGATACCGGCTTCGCTTGGAATGTGTGGCGAGAGCTGGATAATCTGCAGGGCCATCTCTTTGATTGACGAAATAAGAGCGTTGAACTCCCTGTTCGATTTGTGTTTCTTCTCCTCGAATCGTTCTACGTGTGCCTTGATGTATGGTTCGCTTTGGATAAGCCCACGTAGCCGGAAACGTTGTTTCCCTTGAATGATGACGGTCGTATTGCCATCCGGCATCTGCAATATTTTGATAATCATGGCCACCGTGCCCACTAGATGCAATTGATCGAACGACGGGTCTTCAATGGCCATGTTCTGCTGTGAAACGACACCGATTATGCGATCGCCCTTATAAGCTTCCTTTACCAGTTTAATGGATTTGTCGCGCCCGACGGTGATTGGGATGACCACACCGGGGAACAGCACGGTGTTGCGTAATGGTAGGATAGCCAATGACTCCGGAAGATCGGCATTGCTCATCTCATCTTCATCCTGCTGGCTTAGCAAGGGGAAAAACTCCGTGTCTTCATTTATGATGGGGATTGCTTGATTAAAATCAAATGGATCAAAATTGCTCATGTATATTTTTCGTCTATGATGTGGCGCCATTTTGGCAGCTGGAAACACTTGGTGAATTAACTACATATAATGTAGACATAATTGCAATGCCTATGCCAATAGTGAGTCTGGCCGGTATTTGAATGCAAACTTGTGTCATTAGGTGCATTTGCTGAAAAAAAGTCAGCTGTGAAACGCTCGGCCGGGTTACGGTTGCATGTTGGTAAAGATATCGCTGCATACGGATAATTTGACTAATATACGTAATTGCCCAGTAAAATTAAATCAATGGATAATAAAATGGCCGATTTGGAGTTTTAAGTGGAAAATTCTGGTTACGCAGCACTTGAAGGTGGCAAACTAATGGTTATGTTTGTAGCACGGAAATTGTAGTAACGAATGGCAAAAGGGTGTTATTTTGCCGAATGGCAGGGCCCGGAGAAGTTTGTGTAATTTTATAACGTGATGAAAATAAACAATTTGAACACTATTTTGGAACGAGTTAAATCGGGTATCGTCATGGCGCTACTGTGTGTTGTAGTAATGGGGGGCCATGCCCAGACCACTGAAACCGCACCCAGCAACCCATATGTACGTTTGGGTCAGAAAGCGTTGATAGATGGCGATTTCAAAGCGGCTGCAGGCCATCTGCAAAAGGCGTTGCCTGCAGAGGCCAACGATCCGAATGTGATGTATATGCTGGCCTACTCGCAATACCAGATCGGTGAGTACCGCAAAGCACTGGATTCGTTCAGCAAGGTGATTGAATTGCGTCCTGACCACGAATCGGCTTATTATTACCGGGGTAAAGCCAGCAACATCCTAGCGGTGCAAACGGATAAGAAGATCAGTTCGACCAATCGTGAAAAGATGCTGAACGATGCTATCGTGAATTATACCAAAGCTATTGAGCTGAATGGCGAAGATGTGAAGTATTACCAAAATAGGGGTATAGCCTACCGCGATTTAGGCATCCTGAGGGGAACGTCTGGCACCGCCAATTACGACAAAGAAGTCGCTGCCGATGCCTATAATAAAAGTGTAATCGATTTTGAGCAGGTATTGGCTATGTCGCCAGGCAAAAAGGATATCCAAACTGAAATCAAGAAGGCTAAGGTGTATCGGGATAACCTGAAATAAACCGGCCGGAGATGGTGTAATGGCTTTCGCCGATTACACGCACGCGCTGTTTTTTGTCGATCCGGTATAGCGAATCGGTGTAGTAGTCGAGTTGCTCATCGGTATGGTATAGCATATTGTCTACCTGGTTCGTGATGCGGATATGGGTAATGGTGCCATCATCCGATTTTTCCACAAGGATTTCTTTGGTACGCAACGTAGGGTCGGTTGCGGTATATTTTACAGAGCTTGCCGTACTGTCTATCCGGTAGCTGTTTTGCCAAGCGGGCTTATTGATGTCGGCATCTGTAAATAGGGCAAATTCACCTTTCCAGTCGGTTACCCTGATATTTTTACTTTCGCTATCCCCACTTTTAGCTACTGTTTTGGTGATTTCAGGATTGATTTGCTGTAACCGTTCCGCTTCCCGATCAAAATAGTCAGTTAGGCTGAAATAGTTGGTTTCTGGGCGAATCGCAGCCCCCGATGCATCGCCTGCGTCGCCGCATGAGGTGAGCAGCATGGGTACGGCGGCAATGAGATAGCGCCACGATGTTGTGTTTAGCCAACGCATGGCATTCCGTTTATACCAATACATTGCCTGTCATCTCCGGCGGAATGGGGATACCCATGAGGGTCAGGATCGTCGGCGCGATGTCGCCCAATTTCCCGTCGGCAATCGCCGTATAATTGCTGTCGATGAGTATGCAGGGCACCAGATTGGTCGTGTGGGCCGTATTAACCGATCCGTCGTCGTTGACCATGAATTCGGCATTTCCATGGTCTGCAATGATGATAAAGCTGTAACCTTCCCGGTGTCCGCATTCAACTACTTGCCGTGCGCATCGGTCTACGGTTTCCACCGCTGTTACCACTGCATTAAACACCCCGGTATGACCCACCATGTCGGGATTTGCGAAGTTTAGGCAGATAAAGTCGGGCTTATTCAGCGATATATCATTGCAGATAGCATCTGCCACACCCTGGGCACTCATCTCTGGCTGCAGGTCGTACGTCGCCACTTTGGGCGACGGTATCAGGATGCGATGCTCGCCTTTGAATTCCTGCTCGCGCCCACCCGAGAAGAAAAAGGTGACGTGTGGGTATTTCTCGGTTTCCGCAATGCGGGTCTGTGTCTTGCCGGCAGCCTCCAGTACCTCGCCGATCGTATTGGTGAGGTTGTCTTTGAGGAATAGCACCTGGACGTCCTTGAAGGTTTCATCATAGGTGGTCATGGTGAGGTAATGCAGATCGAGTGGAAGCATGTCGAAAGCCGGGAACGCTTGCTGCGTAAGCGCTATCGTAATTTCCCGGCCACGATCGGTCCGGAAATTAAAGCATACCACTACATCACCGGCAGCGATTAACGCCAACGGATTACCCTCCGAATCGGTCTTGACGATTGGTTTGACGAATTCATCGGTGATACCTTCCTTATACGATTGCTCGATCGCTTTACCTAAATCTGTAGTCTTGCTGCCGGTTCCGTGTACCAGCAGGTCGTAGGCCAACTTAACCCGTTCCCACCGGTTGTCGCGGTCCATAGCATAGTACCGTCCGATCGCTGAAGCCAGCTGACCTACACTTGTAGGTAAGAATTCTTCCAGATCAGCTACGTACCCAACACCCGAATTGGGGTCGGTATCGCGGCCATCCAAAAACGCATGGATGAATACATTCTCGTTTGTCAACCCGGCATGTTTGGCGGCATCACACAGTCCCTTGAGGTGGCGGGTATGGGCGTGGACCCCGCCATCAGACAACAGTCCGATAAAGTGTACGCGTTTGCCGTTTGCCTTTGCATAGCCAAACGCGTCCTGCAGTACGGCATTCCGGTTGAATTCACCGTCGGCAACGGCTTTGTGTATCCGCCCCAGTTCTTGGTAAACGACACGGCCGGCCCCCAGGTTCATGTGCCCCACTTCGGAGTTGCCCATCTGGCCTGCGGGAAGTCCTACCGCCTCGCCCGACGCCTCCAGCCGCGAATTGGGTTTACTGGCCAATAATTCATCCAAAAACGGTGTGTTTGCTGCACGGACGGCATTCGACTGATCCGCTTTGCCATAGCCCAAACCATCCAAGATTATGAGCGCTACTTTTCTACTGTTATTCACGGAGCAAACTTAGACAAAGTTGCTTTTAGATGCAAGTTTATCGGCTGCTATATCGCACGGATACAGCGTGTATTTGCTGTAGTAGGGAATACAGCCGCAAAAGATGGCATGTTTTTAGCTATACGTAAACCGTTGAACGTGAATCGGGCCCACAGTCCGATATGTGTAGAATTTAGTCTACAATCTAATCAATGAATGTGGACTTTACGAGTTAAACGCCAAACAGAATTGAAATTTGGATAAACAATTACATTGGAACGCGATGGGAATTAGTTTGATTAAAAAGATGGGGATGATAGGTGCAATGTGTCTCGTGATGGGAGTGGGATTTGCCAATATCAATGATGTGATCGATGATATCGCGTCGTGCGTACGTAGCGGCAACACCAAAGAACTTTCCAAGCATTTTTCATCGACCGTGAGTATGACGTTGCTAAATGATGAGGGAATCTACTCCCGCGTGCAGGCGGAAATCATTCTAAGGGATTTTTTCAATAAGCATACACCCACGGACGTAAAGGTTGCACACCGGTTGGATTCAAATCCCAACTTCCGGTATGTGGTGCTTAATCTTGAAACGGCAAAGGATACATTTAGGGTTTCTTATAAGCTGACAAACAACGACAATACCTTCGAGGTTACCGAATTTCGTATCGAATCGATTTATTGATAAACCTACCCGATTTTTAATTTTATTCGTTTTCTTTTATTTTAAATAGCCATCTTAGCGCCGTTTAACGGAAGTTATTCCATGTTTGCATGGGGTGTTTCGAAACACTTGGCATACATGGAGTACGCATGATGGATAACCAATGACTCAGATTGAAAACGAATTATTGCTGCGCTTCATTGCGGCAGCACTTGCAGAAGATGTAGGCGACGGTGACCATACCTCGATAGCCACTATCCCGGCTGGCTCAGCAGGCCAGGCTCAACTGATTATCAAAGAGGCAGGGATACTGGCGGGCTTAGAAGAAGCGCTGGCGGTATTCCGTTATGTAGACGAAACACTGGTGGTTTCGACCTTCAGCACCGACGGTGATGCAGTAGCTGTAGGCGATGTGGTGCTTACGGTTACCGGGAGCATCCACAGTATCCTGATCGCCGAACGGCTTGTGCTCAACATGATGCAACGGATGAGTGGGATTGCCACCGCAACACACCGGATTGTTGCCGCGATCGCGGGTACGGGTACAAAAGTGCTGGATACCCGCAAAACCACACCATTGCTCCGATTCCTTGAAAAAAAAGCAGTGAAAACAGGCGGTGGCGTAAACCACCGCTTCGGATTGCACGACATGATGCTGATCAAGGATAACCACGTAGACTACGCCGGCGGAATAAAGGAAGCCATAACACGTGCCCGAGAATACCAAGGGAAAATGAAACGGCCTATTGCCATTGAGGTAGAAGTGCGGGATATGGAAGAAGTGCAAGAGGTACTTGCCGTTGGGGGTGTAGACCGGATAATGCTGGATAATTTCACGCCCGGTGAAGTAAGAAAGGCGGTAGCCTTGATCGATGGGCGACTAGTAACGGAGGTGTCTGGCGGGATTACCGCCGACAATATCGGCGATTACGCCGCGGCAGGGGTTGACTTTATCTCTATCGGTGCTTTGACACATTCCGTAAAAGGGCTGGATATGAGTTTGAAAGCAAAAGTGGTCGATTAAATAATCGCATTGCTGATAAAGCATTGCGAATAAAATCAACTTTATCTAAGTTTGTAACTCATGATATCGAGCTATCTCATTGGAGCTGTTGTCTTAGCCTACCTGTTTGGATCAATACCCACTGCGGTATGGTTGGGGCAATCGTTCTATGGTGTGGATGTACGGGAATACGGCAGTGGGAATGCCGGGGCTACCAACACGTTCCGCGTGCTGGGTACCAAGGCAGGTGTTGCCGTAATGATCATCGATATTCTGAAAGGGTGGACCGCCACCAATCTGGCCTATTTCATCGGGCCTTCTGTAACCGGACCGCAAGCTGCGGCTCAATTTGTGAATTACCAACTTGCGCTGGGTGTTATCGCAGTTGTGGGGCACCTATTCCCGGTATTTGCGGGGTTCAGGGGCGGTAAGGGGGTGGCCACATTATTCGGGATGATCCTGGCCGTGCATTTCCAGGCAGCCCTGGTATGTGTGTCGGTATTCTTAATCGTATTGCTGCTTACCCACTACGTATCGTTGAGTTCGATATCTGCCGGGTTCGCCTTCCCGTTCAGCATTGTTTTCCTGTTCCACACATCGGTTAAATCCGTGTTGCTGTATGGGATATGCATCTGTGTGCTGATTCTGATCACCCACCAGAAAAATATCGAACGTTTGTTGAAAGGAAAGGAGTCGAAAGTTTATTTGTTTGGAAAGCGGGCGAAGGTTTAAGACGCAAATTCGGCATATATATTGCTTTCTTTGAAATGCGTGGCTGAGGCCATTTTAAAAAGTTGAATTGTGGAGCCAGATTTAAATATATTCAAATGAACAATATTATCACACGTGGTTGCATCCTATTGGGTGCAATTATCATCGCATCATGCGCAACCGTGCCGCTGACTGGAAGGAAGCAATTGAGTTTAGTAAACGAGGCTGAAATTCAGCAACAGGCTGCGCTGGTGTACAAGGATTTCCTGGACGATTCGGAAACCAAGGTGATTAAGAGCAGCAATCAGGCACAAATGGTGCAGCGGGTGGGAAAAAATATTGCAAATGCGGTAAACCGTTTCTTGCAGGAGAACGGGTACGGCAACCAGTATGATTTCCACTGGGAGTTCAACCTGATTGAGGAGAACCAGATAAATGCTTGGTGTATGCCCGGCGGGAAGGTTGCGGTGTATAGCGGCATTCTGCCGGTTACCAAGAACGAGGCAGGACTTGCCACGGTAATGGGACACGAAATAGCACACGCCATTGCCAAGCACTCGGCCGAGCGCATGTCTCAAACGATATTGGCGCAGGCAGGTGGTGTTGCCGTGGACGTGGCCACAGCCGAAAAATCGAGTACCACCCGGGCTGTGCTCAATACGGCCTATGGCTTGGGTGGCCAGCTGGCATTACTGAATTACTCGCGTAATCAGGAAAGTGAAGCCGATCGGTTAGGACTGGTATTCATGGCCATGGCGGGGTATGACCCCAATGAAGCCATCGGTTTTTGGGAGCGTATGGCCCAAGCGAAAGAAGCGCAGGGCGGGGGAGCACCCCCCGAATTCCTGAGCACGCACCCTAGTGACGCCCGGCGTATCAATAACATCAAAAAACTGATGCCCGAAGCGTTGAGCTATTATAAGAAATAAGGCGTAAACGGGAATGACATTGAAACGTATTGATATCGGAGTTATCCGGACGGCGTATAAGATGGGTGAGTTGAGTGAAGACGAGCTCCGCCCCGATCCCATAGAACAATTCCGGGATTGGTTTGAAGAGGCGCTAGAAAAAGATGTGATGGAACCAAATGCCATGACACTGGCTACGGTATCGTCCAATGGACAACCTTCGGCACGGATTGTACTGCTCAAAGATTTGGACGACAATGGTTTCGGATTTTTCACCAATTATGAGAGCCAGAAGGGTGTTGAGCTACAAGGCAACCCCAAGGCTGCTTTATTATTTTTCTGGCCGGAGCTGCAGCGGCAGGTGCGCGTAGTGGGACGGGTATCAAAGATGTCTGCCGAGCAGTCTGAAACTTACTTCCACTCCAGGCCCCGGGGCAGCCAGCTGGGAGCCATTGCGTCGCCGCAGAGCCGGGAGATTACCGGTAGGGAAACGCTTAGCACGAAACTGGACGAGTTGGAACAGCAGTACAAGGATGGTACCCGGATTCCACGGCCATCCCATTGGGGGGGCTACCGCCTACATCCGGATCGGATAGAGTTTTGGCAGGGGGGCGATAACCGGCTCCACGATAGGTTGGTATATACACAGCAGGGTACGGAATGGGAAGTCAGCCGGCTGGCACCTTAACCACTCAATTTGAATGGAAATTATAACACGTGTTCAAGAGCTGCTAGTAGCAGCGTTTGGCAACCAAGCGATTGTTGCCATAGAGGAGTCGGGGCTCCAGGCCGCACTCGTGGTAGCCTCGGAAGCGCTGCCTGAGGTCTGTTTGTATCTCCGCGATCATGAAGAGACCTATTTCGATTTTCTTTCCTGTATCAGCGCCGTGGATAACGGTGTGGAGAGCGGTTCGTTTACAGTAGTGTACCACTTGGCTTCCATACCCCACCAGCACCAGCTAACCCTGAAAACAACTATAGAAAACGACAGGACGCTCGATAACCTTCCGGTGGTGCCTACCGTAAGCGGGGTTTGGCGCACGGCCGACTGGCATGAGCGGGAAGCATTTGACCTCATGGGTATTTATTTTGACGGGCATCCGGACCTACGGCGGATATTGCTGCCAGACGATTGGGAAGGATATCCCTTGCGTAAGGACTACGAAGAAGCAGAAGCATATCATGGCATTCCAATTAAATGACACACCGCCCTACCAGGAGGCACTTCGGGCATACGAGGCCCGATTGGCAGCCGTAGGTGCCGAAGAAATGGTGATCAACATGGGGCCCCAGCACCCCTCTACCCACGGGGTGCTACGCCTGCAGCTGATAACCGACGGCGAGTTGGTTAAAGAGGTCATCCCCCATGTAGGCTACCTGCACCGCTGCTTTGAGAAGCATGCGGAGTCAATGAATTATGGTAAGACCATCCCGTTTACCGACCGCTTGGACTACCTGGCGTCGATGAACAACAGCCACGCTTTTGTGATGGGGGTGGAGCGCATGCTAGGTATCGACCGGAAAATACCGAAGCGCATTGAGTATATCCGTGTACTGGTCTGTGAGCTCAACCGTATCGCCTCGCACTTGATTGCCATCGGAACCTACGGGATAGACATCGGGGCTTTTACTCCGTTCATGTGGTGCTTCCGCGACCGAGAACATATCATGAATATGCTTGAATGGGCATCGGGGTCGCGCATGCTTTATAATTATATTTGGGTAGGCGGGTTGTTTTATGACCTGCCCGTGGGCTTCGAGGCAAGGTGCAGTGAGTTTGTACGGTATTTCAAACCGAAGTTGCCAGAGCTCGACGAGTTGCTGACAGACAACCAGATTTTTATCTCGCGGACAGCAAATATAGGGATTCTGCCGGCCGACGTGGCAATCAATTACGGTTGCTCCGGGCCGATGCTGCGCGCCTCGGGCGTCAAATGGGATTTGAGGCGGGTCGACGAATATTCGGTATATCCCGAATTGGAATTCGATATACCGGTAGGTAAGGGGGAGATGGGCAGCAAGGGGGATTGCTGGGACCGGTTCAAAGTACGGATCGATGAAGTCAAGGAGTCTGTGCGGATTATCGAACAATGCCTGGAGCGGCTGGAAGGACCGTTGAAGCGCACCGCCGATTTCGACCCGCGGGCTTTGGTGCCGAAAAAAGTAAACCTCAAAGCACAGGACTATTATGTGCGCGCAGAAAACCCAAAGGGTGAGTTGGGATTCTATTTCGTGACGCAGGAGAAAACGGATATCCCGAAGCGGGTGAAGGCCCGGGGGCCGAGCTTCCATAACCTTTCTGTGCTCCCGGAGTTGGCAAAAGGCGTACTGATTGCAGACTTGATTGCTATTCTGGGATCGATAGATATTGTGCTGGGAGAGGTGGACCGATAAAAAAACGTCCGGGCTACCCGCCCGGACGCTCTTTACGCTAGTGTCTGTTTATACTTAGAAATAGAACTGAAGCCCGATCCGAGGTGCGAACGAGCTGGCGTCCAAACCGAACGAGTTGGTCGAAACATTGTCGCCACCCTCCGACTTCAATGTGCTGTTTTGGTAATACAGACCCCTTACCGAAAATTCGATGCCTATCTTATTGGTAGGGAAGAAAGCAAAACCCGGAGCCAGTTCGACGCCGTAACGCTCGGAGCTGCCTAATTTGGTGTCGTCAACCTTCGAGTTGCCCCAACCCATCGGTACGGAAAGCTGCCCGAAGAATTTGAAGTTACCATCGCCTTTGTAGAGGCGGGCATAGGGGGCAGCAGAAAATTCGCCAATCTTGGTTTTGTTAGTACCATTGTCTTCTTGACCCCATGCGTAACCGATGCCGAGGCCTACTGCCACATTGTCGTTTACAAATACACCAACACTAGGTATGATGGAAAAGCTTTGGACGCTGCCGTCAACGTCTTTCACATTCGAATAATCGTACGATACAGTTCCACCCAGAATGGTCTTGCCTTTCTCGGTCTGTGCCTGGGCGGCGAAGGTTAATGCTACGGCTGCTGATAAAGTTAAAAATAGTTTTTTCATGATGTGATAAATTTTAGTTAAAAACTCCCAGCCAATTCGTATAGACTGTATGTTTATACCATTTGACTTTCGAAGTCAATATTACAATAGCAATGCCAGAAATTATTTTTAGGTGATTTAGTTTGTCATTGTTTTGTCGCTTTCATCTTTTCATCGAAATGCATCTTACTGACGAGTATCAATCTTTTTACGAAACAAATACATAACATATTATTTGATAAATCGACAACAATGTTAGCTATCAAATTTATAGAAACTAGGTATTGACTTTTTAATATATATAGTCAATTCTAAAAATATAGACAAAAAAAAGCCCTCGTCTGTTGTCGAGGGCCTACTAGTTGAGTATGTTTTTTTGAGCGTTCGATTTATTCGAAATACTCTTTTACACGTTCGAAAAATGATTTTTCATTCCGGCCGGGTTGTGGCTTGAAGTTCGGTGAATTGCGTAGTCGTTCCAGGAGCTCCTTCTCGTCGGGCGAGAGGGCTTTTGGTGTCCAGACGTTCACGTATACCAACTGGTCTCCCTTGTGGTATGAATTCACTTCCGGCACACCTTTGCCTTTCAGGCGCAGTATTTTGCCTCCCTGTGTGCCGGAGTCGATTTTAATTTTGGCTTTGCCGTCGATTGTTGGTACTTCCACGTTGGTACCCAGTGCGGCATCCACGAAATTGATATACAGGTCGTAGATTACATTGGTACCATCTCGCTTTAGCGTTTCGTGGGGTATTTCTTCGATGAGGATGATCAGGTCACCGGGGATGCCGCCGCGGGGTGCTGCATTTCCTTTTCCGCTCATGGACAACTGCATGCCCTCACTTACACCTGCAGGTATATTAATGGTGATGGTTTCTTCACCGCGGGTGAGGCCATCGCCGTGGCATGTGGTACACTTTGCGGATATTTCCACTCCTTCGCCGTTACATGTCGGACATGTACTGGTGGTTTGCATTTGGCCGAGGATGGTATTGGTAACCCGCCGTACGGCACCCGTTCCGCCGCAAGTGCGGCATGTGTTGAACGATGACTTGTCTTTGGCGCCGGTTCCATCGCACGTGGAGCAGACCACTTTTTTGTTGACCTTGATTTTCTTTTCCGCCCCCTTGGCGATTTCACTCAATGTCAATTTAACTTTAATGCGTAGGTTCGACCCCTTGGAGACACGGCGGCCACTTCGCTGCCCGCCGCCGAAAAAACTTTCGAATGGACTGCCACCACCGCCGAAGATGTCTCCAAATTGGCTGAATATGTCTTCCATATTCATCCCGCCACCACTAAAACCTCCCGAAGCTCCGCCCGCGTGTCCGAACTGGTCGTAACGCTGCCGTTTCTCCGGATTGCTAAGCACTTCGTATGCCTCTGCTGCTTCTTTGAATTTCTCTTCTGCTTCCTTATTGTCCGGATTCTTGTCCGGGTGATACTTGATGGCCAATTTGCGATAAGCCGACTTGATTTCAGCCTGGTCAGCATTACGTGAAATGCCCAATATATCGTAATAGTCTTGTTTTGCCATGCTTATAATCCGTTAACTACCAACAACGACTTTAGCGTGGCGCAATACCTTGTCATGTAAGAAATATCCCTTTTCAATCTCGTCAATCACTTTTCCCTTGAGGTCATCGCTTGGTGCCGGGACATTGGTGATGGCCTCCTGCAAGTCGGCATCGAATGGTTTTCCGATAGATTCCATCTCTTTGAGTCCTTGGTTTGCCAGAATGGTTTTTAGCTTTTGGGCAACCAGCGAGATGCCTTCTTGTATCGGGGCCACTTCAGTGGCCGTTTCAAATGCCTTAAGGGCCCGGTCTAAGTCGTCAATCACGGGCAATAAGTTTGAGATGACCTCTTTCCCGGCTACTTGCATGAGTTCAATGCGTTCCTTGGCCACGCGGCGTTTGTAATTGTCAAACTCTGCATAGAGGCGTAGGTATTTGTCGTTTGCCGTATCGAGGTCGGCACGCAATTGCTCCGTAGTAACCTGCTCTTCGGCAGCCTGTTCCTCCTGGGGAGGCACAGTGTCCGTTGCTGGTGTTTCATTTACGGATACGTCGGGATTTCCCATTGGGTCGTTATTGTCGTTGTGTTCTGTTTTCTTATTTTTTGCCATAGCTGTTATCAAACATCTTGTCAATTGTTCCTTATAACCGCAATTTCGCTGCCAGCAGCGAAATTCGGTCACCCTGTCAGTTTTTTTTGCCTGCTGTGTCCAAAGTGGCGTACTTAACTTGGGTTACGGCTGCTTATCAGGGGTTATATTGTCACATTGTCGTGCAATATGCTATCTGCGGTCTTAATAATCCGTGAGGGCATATTACGGATGATCTGATAGTCGTGCGTTGCCATCAGGATGGAGGTACCTCCCCGGCTGATTTCTTTCAGCAGGAGGACGATCTCCTCGGAGGTCTCGGGGTCCAGGTTGCCGGTGGGCTCATCGGCCAAGATGATCTCGGGGTTGTTGAGCAGAGCCCGAGCAATTACCACCCGCTGCTGTTCGCCCCCAGACAGCTCGTGGGGCATTTTTTTGAGTTTGGAACGAAGGCCCACTTTTTCGAGTACATCCAGCATCCGGTTATTGATGAGGTTTTTATCCTTCCAGCCGGTGGCGCGCAATGCGAACGCCAAGTTTTTCTCCACCGTCCGGTCAGTCAGCAGATGGAAATCCTGGAAAACGATGCCCAGTTTACGGCGGAGGAATGGGATCTCGCGCTCATTTAGCTTTTTAAGGTCGAATCCGGCTACCATCCCTTCACCGCTGCCAATGTGCAGATCACCATAAATGATCTTGAGAAGACTGCTCTTGCCGCTGCCTGTCTGGCCGATCAGGAAAACAAATTCCCCTTTATCGATGGTGAGATTTACGTTAGCGAGTACCAGGTGCTTGGGTTGGTAGATATCAACATTTTTAAGTGTGATTACCGTATCGCCGATCATATAGTTACAATTCTAATTTTTTAATTTGCCCGAAGGGCATTTCTTTGACTATCTCCATGATATCTGCCGCTTTTTCACTCAATCCCAATTTCTCGAGGGACTTGTCGGGCCGGTCTACCCGGAAGTAGGCTAGTAATGTAAACTCATCATCGCGTAGCTGGACATAATCCGGTATTTTGGCCACGCCTTTTACTTTGATGACATACATAATCGCAAAGTTAGCATTATTACCTGAAAGATAAAGGCTTCATCGGTGTGCAGCTAAAAAATCCAATGTATTCACTCCATCGGCATAGTCGTCGAGGGCCGGCTGTTGGCTTTGCCCGAACTGTACTACCGGCGTGGCGATTGGCAACTGCCCTTTGGAAACCACGCATTGCAATTGGGGTGCCAACCCCTCCAGTCTTTCGGTAAGCTCGCTTCCCGTCGCATACGTCTCAAGATAAACCACCCCCAACGGCGAAGCTATCCGCTCGTCAGGTTTCAATAATAGAAAGCCGTTATCGAAGTGCTCGTCGCCATTAATAAGATATATGGATTTATTGTAATCATAGTTGTTCGCATACTTGTGGTGGTTAATGATGTCGGCAAACCCTGTAATCCCCTGGAAGAAGTCGGCCGGGTCGAAACCTTGGGGCACAAATAGTTTTGAGACATTGCGGCAGCCGAGTCCGAAGTAGTCGAAGATATCGTGGCCAAGGAGCTGCAGCTCCTCGTTGGTTTCCGTGCCGGTGAGGATGGCAACGCTGTTTCTGTTTTTTCGTATGATGTGTGGTTTGTCTCCGAAATAATAAGAGAAATATCGCGAGCTGTTATCACTGCCCGTGGCGATTACCAAATCGAAATTGGCCAACCGGTCGGTCACGCTGATCTTAGCGGTAAAGTCCGGGTCGATCTCCCGCAGTTTCGTCAGTAGGTGGAAGGTAAGGATGGGGTCGGCCGCTGCAGTTTTAACTTGCACGTTGTAGCCTGCGCAAAGTACACAGAGGATGTCGTGGAAGCCTACCAATGGGATGTTGCCAGCCAGAACCAACCCCACGGTCATATCGGTATCCCCATCGAAAGGGTAGGGGGCCAACCAATCCTGGAGCCGATCGTTTGATAGGTTGTGGGCAGTTGCTGCCAATGCCCGGTGTACGTCTGCGGGTGTGAACCATGGATTATGGTTATAAGCAGTCTCTGCGATATGCTGCAGTGCGGGGTCGCCCGACCGCAGGTAATCGCCCAATCTGGTAAAGGAGTTTATCCGTTTTTTCTTTGTCAAAATCTGAATCTTAAAGCCAATATTGCACGAGATTTGTTATATATTTGTCGCTAAATTTGGATAGCAACAAAAAGACGACTAATTTTGTAGTGAAATTTTTCAATCAAGTAGCAAAAATAGTTTTTTTTATTTTATTCGTAAGCGTAAGAGTGAGATGGCAATTAAGATAACAGATGAATGCATAAACTGCGGGGCATGTGAGCCCGAATGCCCGAACAATGCAATATATGATGCCGGAGTGAACTGGCGCTTCTCTGACGGGACAAGCTTGCATGGCGTTATCGATTTCGGTGATGGAACCACCGTCGATGCGGACGAAGAGCAATCGGCCATATCGGACGAGGTTTATTATATCGTTTCGGACAAATGTACCGAATGTGTGGGTTTCCACGATGAACCGCAATGTGCGGCGGTATGTCCGGTGGATTGTTGTGTAGACGATGAAGATATCCGTGAGACGGAAGAGGAGTTATTGGCTAAGAAAGCTTGGCTCCATGGGGAATGATATGGTGTGAAGCAGACACGTATATGTTAAAAAGGCCTTTCACCAAGAGTGAAGGGCCTTTTTAGTTATGCGCATGTGGTGTTGTGGTTAGCATTTGCTGGGAACGACTAATACCGGACATGAGGCCCGCCTAATGACGCTTTCCGATACACTCCCGGATATGAAATGGTCGAAACCTGTGCGGCCGTGGGTGCCCATGATGATCAGGTCTGCGGCCCACTCGCTGGCCACGGTAAGTATCTCCTGCTTCGGATTTCCAATCCGGTTGAACGTAAATACTTCCTTGAGATCTTCAAACTTTTTGCTGATTTCATCTAACATTGATTTGGAGTTCTCCTCTTGTATTTCGGTGGCTTCGGGAACAATAATGGGTTGCTGCCCCATTAATGGGTCGGCCCCGTAGTTGGTCGGCGCGGCGGGCTCGATAACATGGATGAGTGCAACGGATGCTCCCATGATCTTAGCAAGGTTATAGCCATGCTGCAACGCTTTTTTTGAACATTCGCTATCGTCTGTAGCGATGAGGATGCGATTGTAAGCTACTGATTTCGTTTCCATAACGAGCTGGTTTATTATTCCGTAACTTCTGTAAATATAACAACAATTACGATAGCTCCTGCATCAGCTTGTCAAATTCGGCCCGTAATGCGGCGAGATCGCCTTCCACTTTGGCCAGCCGTGCTGCTAATCCGGCTGGGTTTTCCGAGCTGTCTGCAGCCAGGTCATCCTCTTCCGGAATTTCCCTGCCGCCCAGTACATGCATATAGCGCGCTTCTTTTTGCCCCGGTCGCTTTGGCAGTTGCATGACATAAGGTTGGTCTTCGTTGGCCATACCATCCAATAACGATTGCACCTCTTCGAGCGATTCGAACTCGTACATGCGCCCTGAATTGGTATTCAGCTCACCCGGCGTCTGTGGGCCCCGTAATAGCAACAGGCAGATAATGGTGACTTGGGCGGGAATAACAGGGTATACCACCGCGAAATTGTGTTTGTATTTGGTAACCCTACTCGATCCTCCCACAACCGTTGAGACTAATCCTTTCTTCCGGAGGGTATCGAGCGTAGTAATGACCGTGTTATCGTCGTACTGGACAACCGGCTTTCGAGATGTTTTCTGGTTGCAGGCAACTACTAATGCATTCAGTGTAAGTGGGTAATATTCGGGTGTTGCCCTCGATTTTTCCATTAAAACACCCAGTACGCGTTGCTCCTCGGCAGATAAGATAGGTAGTTGTGGTATCGTATCCATGGTTCGGCTTTATCAAATTGTTACTGTCCAAAAATGAAGTATTTATCCCAATTAAACAACTTTCTGCTAAAAAAAGGCACGATTTGCTATCTTCGTCGGATTAAATCGTTATGCCGTTGCTCCGGATTGCTTACCATCCTAGTTATTCCCACCCGTTGCCCGTTGGGCATCGCTTTCCCATGGAGAAATACGAATTGATCCCGGCCCAGCTGATCCATAACGGTACGGTCCAACCGGACGACCTGTTTGAGCCGGGGTTGGCCACGTTCGGCACCATCACGTTGGCACATGCCGCGGATTATTGCCGTCAATTGATCGATACATCGCTCCCAAAAGCGATGGTAAGGCGTATCGGCTTCCCGTTGTCCGACCTGTTGGTAGAACGTGAGTTGCGTATCGTACAGGGGACAATAGCGGGGTGCGGGTATGCGCTGGAGTATGGGGTCGCTTTCAATGTGGCGGGAGGTACCCATCATGCGGGTTACAACTGGGGCGAAGGTTTCTGCCTGCTCAATGACCAAGGTGTGGCCGCGGCGTGGTTGGTAAATGAAGGGATTTGTAGCCGCGTACTCATTGTCGACCTGGATGTACACCAAGGGAATGGAACGGCCCAGATTTTTAATGGCAACCCACGGGTGTTTACCTTTTCGATGCACGGTCAACGTAATTTCCCATTCAGGAAGGAGCAGTCCGATGTGGACGTGGGTTTGGCCGATGGGACAGATGACAGCACGTATCTTAAGCTGCTCGACCAGCACTTGGAATTGATTTTCAAACAGGTTGAACCCGATTTCGTGTTTTACCAAGCGGGTGTTGATGTGTTGGAGACAGACAAACTGGGGAAGCTGGCATTGACCAAAGCGGGATGTAGACAACGGGATGCAATGGTGTTTCACTATTGCCAGTCGGCGGATGTGCCCGTGCAGGTGAGCATGGGGGGTGGTTACTCTCCTCATATCCGCGATATTGTCGACGCCCATTGCCAAACATTTGAGGAAGCGGTCCGTGTGTATGATTGAACCCAACTACAAAATTTTAAAAGATGTTTTACTACAACGATGCAGCCATTGGCCAGCTGGCCATACACCGTGTGGGCAATAAGCTGCGTGATGAATTTTATGTACTCAGTGAAGCGCCCATCGCTTTGCAAGACGAGGTACTTGCTTCGCTGCTGATGCATTACTTCCTTAGCCCATTTACCAAGGTAAATGAAGTATATCGGCTGGCACATGCTAGCGGAACGGTGGAGCTGAACGAGATTTATCACTTTTCGAAGTCGTTTTTTGAGGGTGGTCTTGATTTCCAGGCGTTGGGAGAACAGCTGTGCAAGCACCTCTTCGAAGCTTCAAACCACCCGAATATCAAAGGTGGGGAGCTGTATGTGACGCACCTGCGGAATGTGCAACTGGAAGGGGAGGAGCACGACGCTATCGGGATATTCAAATCTGAAAGCAAAGAGCCTTTCCTTACGGTATCGCCCGTACAGCATGCTTTTGAACTGGGGTACGAACAGGAGGCGATCAACATTAACAAGCTGGATAAAGGGTGCATCATTGTCAATACCGAAGGCGAAGAAGGCTATAAGGTGCTTGCTATAGACCAGACCAACCGTCAACAGGAAGCCGCCTATTGGAAAGATGGTTTTCTCGGCATAAAGACACGCAACGACTCGTTTAATAAAACGGGCAATTTCCTGAAGGTGTACAAAGCGTTTGTCGACGAGGGTCTCGACGGATCGTTTGAATTGGAACGTACCGATAAGATCGACCTGCTGAACCGCTCGATGGACTACTTCAAGGAGAAGGATACGTTCAAAACCAAGGAGTTTGAAGAGGAGGTGCTGGGTAATCCGCAGGCTGTGGCGCTATTTAACGATTACCGCCAACAGTTTGAATCCGATTATGAGTCGCCCTTCGGCGAGCAGTTTGATATTGCCAAGGGTGCTGTGAAGAAGGCTAATGCGGTTTACAAAAGCGTATTGAAATTGGATAAGAATTTCCATATTTACGTGCACGGAAAGAGGGAATATATCGAAAAAGGGTTCGACGAGGAAAAGGGGATGAACTATTATAAAGTGTACTTCAGGGAAGAACATTAGGGCGATTGTGGTAGGATTCTTTCCAGATTCTTTCCAGATTCTGCGACTACTTTGGTGGCCATTTAAAGCCGTTTTCAGTTAACGTAGCCCAATAAATTTTATGACGAAAAAGAAGGATGACGTATTCAATGAGGTGATCAAGAAGCCCTCCGATTTTAAATTCGGTGCTACGGTTGCCAACGCGTTTGATGATATGGTTGAGCGCTCGGTTCCTTATTACAATGAGATACAGCGGATGATCATTGAACAGGTGCGTGAGTTTGCAACGCCGGGCACCAATGTGTATGATCTGGGCTGCTCAACGGGGACCACCTTTTTGAACCTCGATCCGTTGGTTGATGAAAGCATTCGTTTTGTGGGGGTCGACGACTCGAAGGACATGCTCCAAAAGTGTGCTGAAAAGCTGAAGGAGGCCGGACTTAGCCGTGCGTTTGAATTGAAAAATTCAGATTTGCATCACGACTTTGCCATTGAAAATGCTTCGGCCGTAGTGCTTTGTCTCACGCTGCAGTTTGTACGCCCCATATACCGGGAGAAATTGCTCCGGCGGATTTATGAGGGGCTCAATCCGGGTGGTGTATTGGTGGTTTCTGAAAAGATTCTGGCCGAGGACAGCCTGTTCAACCGTAACTTCATCAAGTACTACTACGACTATAAACGCCGCAATGAGTACAGTGAACTGGAAATATCTCAGAAGCGTGAAGCACTGGAGAACGTATTGGTACCTTACAAACTGAGCGAGAATATGAAAATGTTGATGGAAGCCGGTTTTGGCCACACGGAAGTGTTCTTCAAGTGGTATAATTTTTCGGGGTTTGTTGCCGTAAAAAACTGATAGCATGGTACAGATCGGCAATTTCTTTTTCAAATACCGGAACTTCCTTTTTATTTTTCTTTACCTTGCTCTTTTCATTCCGTCTACCCCTGTTTTCGGCGAGGCGGCATTTGGCCCTCGGCACTACCAATACCCGCTGATTATCGGGCTGGTTATTACAGTAGTGGGCCAGCTCATCCGCGGGGCGACGATTTCGCTGGCCTATATTGTAAGGGGCGGTAAGGACAAGAAAGTATACGCCAATACATTGGTAACCGATGGCATCTTTGCACATTGCCGTAACCCGCTGTATGTGGGCAACATCCTGATGCTTGTTGGTGTGGGTGTTCTCGTAAACTCGTTGCTCTACCTAGTGGTTTTTATACCTATTTTTCTTTTCATATACCAAGCAATAGTCTTGGCGGAGGAGAATTTCTTGAGGAATAAGTTCGGCAGCGATTTCGACGCTTACACGAAGCGTGTGCACCGTTGGCTGATTAATCCCGTTGGATTGGGGAAAACCATTTCGGGCATGCATTTTTCGTGGAAACGCTGGTTGATCCGGGAATACAACACACAGGTGGTATGGATGCTGTGTATCGCTGTTATCCTCATATTCAAATACGACCATTGGCAGTGGGACACCAACGCGCGGAACACCTGGTTTATTATTGCCGTGGTGATATTAGCTTGCTATTACGGCACCATCCGATACCTTAAGAAGTCAGGAAAGTGGACCAACGTATAACACTGTATATCTGCTGTTTTAACCAAGGTTGAGTTCCTCCTTTGTTCCTGTAGCGCAAGCCCGGTAAATTGCATCGATTATTTTGAGATCTTTCAGCCCCTCTTGGCCATCTACGGGTATGAGCGGTGTGTCGCCGTCCAATATAATCCCGGCCATCCTGTCCATCTGTAAAGTTTGGTGGGTTACATGGGGCTGTGTTAGTTCGCCGTTATTGGTGCGCCCTTTGATGGGGCCGTAACCTGTGGAAGGTTGCAGCTCTGCAAATCCCTTTTCGCCATTTAAGAAAAACCGGTCTAGGTTGTTCATGTTGTAGGTAGAGAGGCATGATGCCACCGCACCGCTGGGGAAGCCCAATTGGAAAAGAATGGTTTCATCTACTCCCTCCTTAAATTTCACCGGATCTGTTTTGGTTTCCTGTGCAGTAACCCAGATAGGCTCTTCGCCCACCATATATCGCGCTCCATTGATTGCATATATGCCGATATCCATCATGGCTCCGCCACCGGCCAGCTGCTTATTTAGGCGCCACTGGCTGGGGTCGCCGATTCGGAATCCAGATAGCCCTTGGAAAAACTTGATTTTCCCGAATTCGCCTGCAGCACGCATTCGTACCACTTCCACGGTTTTCGGTTCGAAGTGCATGCGGTAACCCACCAATAGTTTGACGCCGGCGCGCGAACATGCATCAACCATTTCCTGTCCTTCGCGTGCATTGAGGGCCATTGGCTTTTCACAGATTACGTGTTTGCCCGCTTTGGCCACCCTGATGGCTTGGTCGTGGTGGAGTGCATTCGGCGTAATTACATATACTGCGTCGATATCCGGGTTGTCCTTGATGGCATCGAAATTCTCGTAATTGTATCGGCTCTTTTCGGGAACAGCAAAGCGTGCCCCCCAGTCGTCCAATTTAGCCGGCGTTCCACTGATTAGCCCCGTTATTTTGGCCCGTTTGCACGATTGCATCGCCTCCGCAACCCGCGACGCATAGCCACCAAGCCCCATCAAGGCCACCCGGAGGGTTGGACCCTGCGGGATGATGGGATGTAAATTGCTGGCGCTGAAATTACTGTTGCCGAATGCATCGTAAGCGGAAAGGAAAGGTAAAGTAGCCGCTGAGGCAGCTATTTGTTGAAGGAAATGGCGTCTTGAATTCTTCATGATGTTTTCGTAGTATATCTAATATTTATTGAAATAGCTGTCAAATCCACCGGCGTACACGCAACTTGTAGTTCTTGAATGCTTGGCCAAAACGCTGGTCAAGGTAGCGTTCCTCGCGTTTGATGATGTATTCTTGCACAACGAGGACCAGTATAGGGGCAAGTATGATGTTCCACCAATTACCTATAATACAGGTAAACCCCAGGTAGAGTAAAAGTAAACTGACATACATCGGGTTGCGGCTAATGGCGTAGATACCGGAAGTTTGCAATGTATTTGCAGGTTTGACAGTGATTACCGTGTTTTTTGATTTCGCGAACCGATATAATGCGGGAATAACGAACAATAATCCGATAAATAGGATAAACACACCGATAGCGTTGGCCAGCTTGGAATCGAAGAACCCCCAGTTTATGGGCAGCCATCGTTGGATAAATACCGCAGCAACAAATGTGGTAATGAAAAAAATGGGCGGCGGTATATAAACACCCGGGTGATTCATTTTGCTACTGTTTTGTTTATTCAAACTGATAATATGCCGCGGAAGCCCCGGGCACCGTAGTATGATTCGGCACCATTGTGGTAGATGAATATGCGTCCGAACCGCCGATCGCCGAAGATAGCGCCGCCAAGCTCCCTGACAGTTGAGGGGGTTTTTAGCCAACTGGATGTTTTCGTGTCGAAATTACCCAATTGCTGCAACACATGGTACTGTTCTTCGGTCAGCAGGTCGATCCCCATCTCGTTGGCCATGCCTACCGCACTGTCTGCAGGTTTATGTGTTTTCCTCGACTCCAGCGCATCGTGGTCGTAACAGATACTTCGGCGGCCCTTTGGACTTTCTGCCGAGCAATCAACGAAGAGGTATTCGCCTGTTTTTTTGTCCTGGCCAATAACATCCGGCTCACCGCCAGTGGTCTCCATCTCGTCGAGCGACCAAAGTTTTTGGGGGCTTGCTTCCAGTTTAGCTTCGATTTTGCTCCATTGGTAACCCTTATGCCGATCCATGTTTTTTTCAAAGCGCTCCTCGAGTATGCGGAGCAATTCGTCCTGCTGTGTCGGTGTCAGTTCTTTTTTTGTCGTCATTATACCGTCGATTAATTCAATTGATAGGTATACATCCGTACCGGTTATAATATTCAAACTTAGCAATTACACTCGAATTAGCCGAGTGCGATGTTAAAATAGTTATAAAAGGTACCTTTGCCGCATGGACAAACAGACAGGTGAACAGAAGCGGGGATGGATACTGGCCGCCCTGATGATGACCATGACCCTGGCCGCGATGGATATCACCATCGTATCTACCGCTATTCCACAGATTGTTTCCGATTTGGGCGGGTTCACTAAATTCTCTTGGGTATTTTCCATTTACCTGCTTGCGCAAACGGTTACGATTCCCTTGTATGGGAAGCTTTCGGATATCTTCGGACGTAAGAAGGTTTTGCTTTTTGGAATTACTGTTTTCCTGTTGGGTTCGGCGGCTTCCGCCGCTGCTTGGAATATCGGTTCGCTGATTGCTTTCCGCGGAATACAGGGTTTGGGTGCCGGATCCATTATGGCAACGGTCAATACGATTGCCGGTGATATTTATACCGTGCAGGAGCGGGCTAAGATCCAGGGATACCTTTCCAGCATTTGGGGGGTGAGTGCCATCCTGGGGCCGGCATTGGGCGGTGCATTGGCCGAATATGTCAATTGGCGTTGGATATTCTTGATTAACCTACCGCTGGGAGCGGTGTCTATCTTCTTCCTGACGGTGTTTTTCAAAGAGCGGGTAACGCCTGCAAAGCCTGCCATTGATTATAAGGGGGCGCTACTTATTCTTTGTACCCTCGGATTATTGTTTGTTTTTCTGCTGGAAGGCGGGCAGGGGTGGCCTTGGTTTTCGCTGCCCAGCTTGGCGTTGCTTGGGACGATCTTGGTGTTTGGTGTGCTGGCTTTCCGTACCGAGGTTAGGTCACCCGACGCCATTATGCCCGTTTGGCTATGGAAGAATAAGACACTGGCGTTTACCAATCTGGCCATGGTTGGAATGGGTATCGTATTGATGGGCCCTGAGACGTTTTTGCCCACGTTTACGCAGACATCGCTCGGTGTGGGTATCATAGCCTCGGGGTTTATCCTCGCCAGTATGAGTATCGGGTGGCCAACGGCGTCGGCATTGTCTGGCAGGCTGTATCTCCGTATCGGATTCCGTGAGACGTCACTGATTGGTGCCATACTGGTTGTCATTGCCTGCGGCGGGTTCCTCCTGATACCGAAACCGCAGCCTATATACCTACTTGTCCTCAACCAAGTGCTAATCGGTGCTGGATTCGGCTTGTTGTCTACCCCCTCGATGGTTGGCGTGCAGTCTATGGTGTCATGGAAACAAAGGGGTGTGGTAACCAGCACCAATGTCTTCTGCCGTAATCTGGGACAAAGCCTGGGGGCTGCCATTTTTGGTGCCGTCTTCAACAACTCTTTCCTCCGGCAGGTGGAAGGTGGCAGCGAAGAACTCCGTTCGTATACAAGCAACGTGATGGAAATCATTCATGCCGCCGGTCTGGCTGAGTCGACCAAAGCGTTTATACGCGATGCCATTAACGTAGCGATGCAACATATCTATTTGGGGTGCACGTTTTTCGCGCTGATTATCCTCTTTTGCATATACCGGGTGCCGCGTAGAAGCATCAACGAGAAGTCGGTACTGGACGTGGGTGCGCCGTGACGGTCAGATCAGTTTCTGCTCGATCGCCATTTTCACGAGTACTGCGGTATTTTTTGCGCCTAGCTTTAAAAGGAGGTTTTTACGGTAGCTTTTGATCGTTTCGGGACTCAAGAAAATCTGGGCCGCGATTTCGGCATTGGTCAATCCCTCGCAAATCAACTTGAGCAGCTCCCGCTCGCGCTGGCTTAGCCAGATATTTTTGGATGAGGGTTTTTTCATCAGGACGTCTATCTCGTGGCAAAGAAACGTTTTGCCGGCAGCCACTGCCTCAATGCCTGCCAATACCTCTTCGGCCATGGCGTTTTTGACGAGGTAGCCCGACGCACCGTTGTCGAGCATTTTCCGCACCACGGTGTACTCATTGTGCGTGGTGAGTGCCAGAACCTTGGTGAGCGGGAATCTGGTTGTCAGCTCTTTGCATAGATCGATGCCACTCATATCGGGCAGGCCGACATCCAGGAGCAGCACATCTGGTTTCCAGAACCCTATGGAATGCCGGCAGTCGGCCGCGGTATGGGCTACACCCACCACCGTTGCCAGCTCGGAATCGTCGACGAGCCCTTTTAACCCTTCCGTGAGGATTTTATGATCATCGACGATCGCTACTTTTATGGTGTTATTCATTTGTTAGCGGTTTCAGTATCATACAGTGCCCCAAAGGTATCGTTTTTACGTACATTGGTATCCCCCCTTTAGGGGGTATTGCGCCGGGGAAACGCCGCTAGTTTGCCCCAATCCTTTCCAGGAACTCCCTTACCTCATGGAGGTTGTCGAAGGTACGGTCGGCTGGCAATGCTTGCCTGATTGTTGGGTGCGTCTGTACGCCAAAACAGGTTACACCCGCAGCTTTGGCCGCCGTGGCACCCGTTACGGAATCTTCCAATGCTAAGCAATCTTCGGGTGCCAACGCCAGTTGCTCGGCGCATAGAAGGTATGGCTCCGGGTCTGGCTTCGGATGTTGCACATCAGTGCGGCTTACGAGTTTTTTGAAAAAATGCCTCAGGCCGTTACGCTCTAGGTGGTAGGTGGCAACCTCACGTTTACTGGAAGTGATCACGGCCATAACAACACCCCGCTGGTACAGGAAGTTGATTAGATCGGTCGTACCCGGCATCAGCGACACCGTTTCTACCTCGTGTTGGGAGGCAATCAACGTTCTGACGAGGTCCGCGAATTCTTCGCGATTCACTTCAAAACCGTGTTGGTCGCGTAGATGTTCTAATGTTTGTTTATCGGTTTTTCCCGCAAGTTCATTTAGCCACATATCGCTATTTAACACGAATCCATAGTGTCCTAATGCTTTCCGCCATGCCTTGTAGTAAAACCATTCGGAGTCGATGAGTGTCCCATCCAAATCGAATAACACAGCTTTCCAATTTCCAATCATATCGTATTCTTAAATATCTGATAAAGATACGAAAATCTAATCGGTGTTATCGGTCACGCAAAATCTTCCACCGTTGAAATATACTAAATCAAATTGAAGCACCTACTATCGCGTCGAAATCGAATCCTGCCCGTTTTACGGTACGCTTGGCCACATCCAGTACATAAGGTGCCTCATTAAATGGATGGACAGGAACGGGAGTGACGCTTTTCAACTCTTCCAGAAGCTGCTGGGTTTCATGCTGTGTCAACTGCTCGCACGCCTCATACATACCGCCCTCTTCCTCTTCCAGGATATCGTGCTCTTCCATGACGTGGTCTATTACCTTGATTACATCGGGGGTTGGATAGCAAACGAGTAAGGATGTCAGGGCGGCATGGTCCAATCGCAACTTTGCTTGTAATGGAAGAGGTTCGCCGCCGTTTGCCTTCTGCGCCGCCACGAAAAGGATTTTCTCTTCCATTTTTATATGGGTGAGTAAACCGACCCTGAAATGGTGGTATTTTTCCAGATTGACATTATCTTTATAAACGGTCGCCTCTTCCAAAATCCTCTCGATGCGCCTATGGTCTGCTGTGAAAAATTCATAGAGCGCTCTACGCTTTATTACACCCATATATTGGCCTCCTTTTTTAGTTATTTACTTTAACCACCCTGACTTTCCAATCTTCGGGGCCTTTTTCGATGTATTCCCATCGGAAGGGCTCCTTGCTCTCGGCCTCCATCTGGTAGTATAATGGTTTCGGGTCGTGGTCATTTATAAACTCGAAGGCCTCACCCGGTTTGATGTCGGCAAATGCCTTATAAAATAGTTCGTGCCTTTCAGCTGGCGGGAATGGACGCAGGTCAAACTCGTTGACTACGGAGAAGCCATCGTCTCCCAGTCCGCTGTTATCCTGCTTGGTGATGTGAATCACGTATTCCGCATCGCTTTTATTTTTATATATCCATCTGTGTTTACCCTCAAATTTATTGATGAAAATCTCATGTATTTCCACTGGATCTTCACCCGAGATCAACTCCATGGTGGTATTCTCCTCCATCATGCCGTACCGGTGAAAGACAATTTGCTTCCACTCTTTTTTATCTGCTTTTCTCAAATCCAATAGTGTTGAGATACCCTTGAATTCCACACCTTTGGACTCCTCCAAACGGGTTACTTTTACTTTCCATTCCCTGCCGCCCCGGTTGAGGTATTCCCATCCCACAACGTCGCCATAGATTGAACGGAATTCATAGAATAGCGGTATTGGGTCATGGTCATTGATAAAAACAAAGTGATCATCCACAGGCAATTCCTTAAAAAGCCTGATCAGTAATTCGTGCCGTTGAATCGGTACCAGTACCCGTACATCCAATTCGCCATCTGCGTTTTTTTCTAGTTTCATCTTGTATGATTTACAGTCCAAAAATCCATATTCCTTTATCCTTCATCCTTCATCCTTCATCCACAAATCCTCCAGTCTAACCAATCAAATAAGCCAGCCCATTGGTAACCGAGTTACAGAGTTCCCGCACTTTCCTTTCCCTGAATATTTTCTCCATCAATTCCCTTGCAATTTTATATTCATCATGGATGGGGCAGGGGTGGGAAGCAGAGCATTTGCTCAGGCCGAGCCCGCACTCTTTAAAGATGCCATCGCCCTCGATGGCTTCAACGATATTGATGATGGGCTGTTCCTGTTGCTCCCCGCTCAGGTAAAAACCACCGGAGGGACCTTTGAGGCTGTTGATGATGTTTTTGCGGGCCAAAAGCTGCAATATCTTTCCTACAGTGTGTTCGCTGCCGTTGATTCTATTGGATATCTCCTTTATGTTGGCTTTTTCACCGCTTTCGCTTTTGCTCGATAGATAAATGACAGCTTTAATAGCGGTTTTGCATGTTAAGCTCAGCATACTGCTCTATTTGTTTTGTTTACCCTATCGACCTAAATAAGCCCTCCCATCCGGGGAAAGCATGCTGAAGCTCCACGCCGGATCGAACACCAGGTTGATGGTTATCTCCCAATCGGGGAACGACTGGGTCAACGAATTCCTCGTATCGGTGGTGATGGCGTCGCCCATGGGGCAAAACTGGGTGGTTAGGGTCATGATGCACGTCAGCTTTTTGTCTATGTCATCAAAATATATTTCATAGATAAGCCCCAAGTCCACGATATTCAGGCCGATTTCCGGATCATACACATTATACAGATCCTGCAATGCGTAATCGCACTTTTCACTATTGTTCGTTTTGACGTCCATTATAGTTTTGATTTATGGCTGGCGGCTATCATCACATTGTACACATATAATATAGCGGCGATGAGCAATGCCAGCGCACCTATTTTTAAAACAATCGCGTTCAGCACGATAATACCTATGATAAAAATGATAAAACCAGCCAGATAGCTGTACAGCATTATCTTATAGACATCATCGTTGAATAATTCTTTCGGTGCGGGTGTCCGTCCTTGATGTGCCTTGTTGTGATAAACCTTGTTCCAGATAATAAAAGGCATCGTTTTGAAGGTCATGCCCAGAATGATGGCTGTGATCCATCCAAAGAAGATGCAGAAACCGTATAGCATGGCTATCCTTGGAAACTGGCCATTGGGTAAGAAAGCCAAGGCGGCAATCAGTGCCACGAAGGGCAGTAGCATCTGTGCGACGGAAATCAACGATGTTTTCACCTGCTGGTCAACGCTTTTCCGGATCCGGGCTTTGTAGGCTAGGTAACAGTGCCTGCCAAACAATACGATAGCCACCAGCCCCATGATAATAGGGATGTAAAGCAGCGCGGGCGAAGAGGTCACAAGGTATAACACCGAAAAGGCGATCAGTGCCAGATTGAGTAACGCAAAGACACACCATAGCATCTTTTCATTGGTGTACTTGGAAATCAGAAACATGGGTATCAGTCTCGAGCCCACGCCGATCACCATTAGTACAAACCACCCGACAATACCCAAGTGGGCATGGATAGACAAATAGTCGACCGAATTTCCGGGCAATATCGGGGTACGGAAGTTCAGCACCAGCAGTAGGCCAAAAAAAGTGGTAGCGAATAGCCACAATGTTGCCGTAATCACGTACCAGGCATGTACGCTTCTTTTGTTTTTTTTGAATGAACTGCCTATTACGTTGGCCAGGTAACAGATGACGCCGATATTGATCAGTATCGCTCCGGCCTGCATGGGCCATCCCATATCAAATTCATAGAAACCGTAAATCAGGATGGGGATACCCACCGCGGTGAAACCGAAGGTGAGGTAGGCTAACCGGTCGCTGTCCAATTTGCCCTCTACCAATACGGGTAAGAGTTGGTGGGATGCGCCGAAGATAATCATGGTACCCCACGCCAATGCCATGGTATGGGTAACGGCCAATGTTTGCGGATTGAAATGATGCGCGCCCACGGCATCCGTAGTGAATAAAAGCAGGAGTGAACCCAGCAAGAAGCCTAGCGATGCGTAGATATAAAATGGCAGTACCACTTTATAATTGGTTGTTTTCTGTAATCCGCCGACAAGGGGAGACATCATGGCAATCTTATTTATTTTTAAATATCAACAGATAAACTTCGCCGTCTTGCACTTCTTTTATCCGGTAGTCGAATTCCCTTTCTTTCAATTCCGTGAGGAGGAAAACGGGAATCCGCTTATGATGGACATACAGCGCTTTCCCTTGGGGTAAAACCTCGAGGTTTTCAAGGATGGTCATCATGGGCATGGGCATTTCCAAATGGCGGACATCCACATCTACCAAGTTATTCTCGAATTGCTTTAGCAGGAGATCCCAATCGCCGGAAGTAGACACATTTTCACCTTCGGCATCGGCCGCTTTTTGAGGTGAATAGGCTGCATCTGTCCTATAGAAATAAGTTTCTATCGTGTCTTGATCAACAAAGTTTACATACGACAGGAAGCCTTGCCTTTCCAGCAGCTTTATCAGCGGCACGGGCTCGAAGTTGTTGATGATAAGCAGCACTTCACCCGGATTCAGTGATTTCACCTTTTGCTGGATGGATTTCAACGGGTCATTTCCTTCAGCCAGCATGGCACGCACGTCGAAATTGATCACGCGGTCCTGTGGGATATCCCGCAGGTAGTCGGGCTTAGGCTTGCTTTTCGGTGCCGCATCTTCCGTAGTGTCTGTTTGGGATGAATCCACCTCGAAGCCAAGAGGTGCTAAGGCGCTGAAGAAGTCCTCAGGTTTGCAACCACCGATTTTGGAAGCCATTGCGATGGTGGTCCGTCCGGCCATCAGCGCGCGTAGAACCGGGTTTCTCAATTTTTTGAAGTCCGGACTGAGCGTTACGATGGTCTCCAGTGCATCGGGATGATGCTTCAACAAGGCGGCAATTTTGGTTTTCTCGTTGATCAGCATATTAATTTTTATTTATTTCCGGCGTTTTGGCTATCAGTATCGGCCCCGTCCTTTTTGGTAACCCGGATATCCCACCATTCGGGCCCTTCCTGCAAATATTCCCAGGTGAAGACATCGCCGTGCATCGCCTGCAACTGATAATAAACAGGCTTCGGGTCGTGATTGTTGTGAATAATGAACGAATCACCTGGCCTCACGTTTTCAAATACGTTGAAGATCAACGCATGCTTTTGCTGCGGTTCAATAGAAGGGATATCCAGGATAACATCATCTTCCCGTTCCGTTGGAACGAGGGGAACCCGCCGGGTAACCTTGATGTCCCACCACTCTGGGCCTTTTTGCAAGTATTCCCAGGAGAAAATGTTGCCCCGTAGGTTCATCAATTGATAGTACACGGGCATCGGGTCGTGGTTGTTGTGGATGATTAGATGCTCGCCTTCATTCAAGGTATTGAATACATTGAATATGGTTTGGTGCCTCATTCGTGGTTCGATTTCCTGAACGTTGATAATCTTTTCGTCTGCTGTTTGCATGCGTATGAGTTTTAATGGAGTTGTATTTGCAACAAAAGTAAAGATTAAATTTTAAATAAAAGTATTAAAGTACTTTTATTCTTTTATAAACATGCGCTGCGATTACTAACCTTGCCAATTTATTCGTCGGAACACGTGCCAGCCCCGTCTATAATTCCCCCCGAAAACAGGACAGCAGTTTAAGTTAGATTT
>NZ_JAMXAY010000026.1 GCF_025460835.1 Parapedobacter soli
CTGACTGTTAGTGTGTTGTACAGAATTTAAGGGATGACTAAATACTCCCGCGTTGTATGTGGAACAAGGCGCACCATAAAAAACGAAAGGTCTCCAAACGGGGAGAATGGAGACCTTTACTAACCAATTATAAACCTAAATTATGATGACACAAAGATAGTGTATTTTTTACACTATGCAAAACTTTTTTTTATTTATTGCTATTTGGCCTTATCTGAGTGCCCCAGCGGCTTATCGGGAGCTATGCGGTCGCGCACCAACCGTTTCAACGCTGTTATCTCGGGGAAGCCTCCATCGGCTTTCCGATCTACCACCCGCTCATCGCCGATAAAAACCCGGAACTCTCCGGCCGTCTCCGCCGGTTTCAGCAGCACGCCGCCCAGATCATCGGCAAACGTGGTGAGCAGCTCTGATGCAAAATAAGATGCCCGCAACAGCCACCCGCACTTGGGGCAATAGGTAATGGTTATCGTGGGTCTCATCGCCACCTACTTATACCACTGCCTGTTTGATGGCTAGCTGCTGCGCAACCTTGCCGGCAATTTCCAGGAATGCCTCGCGTGCCGGGTTTTCCTCGTCCATCATCACGGGCAGGCCATTGTCGCCCGAGTCGCTGATGTTCTTCACCAGCGGGATCTCGCCGAGAAAGGGTGCGTCGAAACGCTCTGCCAACCGTTTACCGCCATCCTTACCGAAGATGTAATATTTATTATCGGGCAGTTCGGCCGGTGTGAAGTACGCCATGTTCTCCACTACACCCAATAAAGGGATGTTGATGGAGTCCATCAGGAACATGCCGATTCCACGGACAGCATCGGATAATGCCACATTCTGGGGGGTGGTTACCACAACGGCCCCCGAGATGGGGAATCCTTGAGCCACGGTAATGTGCACGTCGCCCGTACCCGGCGGCAAGTCCACCACCAGGTAGTCCAATTCACCCCACTCGGCATCGTTAAACAGCTGTTTCACCGCGGTGCTGACCATCGGGCCCCGCCAGGGCACAGGTTGGTTGGGGTCTGTGAAGAAACCGATCGAAAGTAACTTCAAGCCATATTTCGTTACCGGTTCGATTTTTGTTTTACCGTCTGCGGTTTTGGTGGCCCTAGGCCGAGCGCCTTCCACCCCAAACATGATAGGTACGGACGGGCCGTATATATCTGCGTCGATAAGTCCGGTTTTGGCTCCGGTGGCCTGCAACGCCAACGCGAGGTTGGCTGCTACCGTGGACTTGCCAACGCCGCCTTTTCCAGAGGCTACTAGGATAATGTTTTTGATAGTGGGCAATTGGTTGCTCTGCGTTCCAATTACCCGGGAGGTCATATTGATGTTAACAGTGATGTCTTTATCCACGAACAAAGCAATGGCATTGCGGCAAGCATGCTCGATGTGGCCCTTCATCGGGCAGGCCGGGGTGGTGAGCACCACTTCAAAGCTAATGGCCGATGGGGTGATGTCCACATTCTTGATCATATTGAGGGTAACTAAATCTTTTTTGAGGTCGGGATCATCTACATGGCTCAATGCATGCAATACCTGTTCTTTCGTAATCATCTGTCCTTGCACTATATATTATACTGTTACAAAACTAGCGAAAGCCGAACACAAACTTGTCATATCTTTGTTTTTAATCATAATTATCCCTTATTTGGACTCCAAGTAAATTCGTTTTGACAGCAATCGATCACGTTAGGCAATTTTTGAACAAGATTACCCGGAAGCAGTTTATCATCGGTGGCACCATCCTCGTCCTAGCGGTGGCGGTGTGTGTCACTGCCGGTGCTATCGCCTACCACAAGCGGGAGGCATTGCTGGCATCCACCATAGCACGTGTCCAATCCAAGCTGGCCGACGACCACCAGATTGACCTCCGCATCGAGCGGGCCTATTTCTCGGGGTTCACCACTGTGACCTTCGAAAATACGGAACTCGTACCCCAGGGCCGCGACCAGCTGGCCGGCATCGAAGAGCTTTCGGTAAGTATCAAATTACTCCCGCTGCTTACCGGCGATGTCCGTTTCGGTCGACTGCGGGGCCACCATGCCGCCATACAGCTCATCAAAAAAGACAGCACTAGCAACTACGACTTTCTCTTCAGGGGTATGGACACGCTGCAAGCAGCCGAGGTAACCACAAAAGAACCGGACGAAGCCCGGGCCATCAACCTCGCACAGACCGCAAACAACATGCTCAACAATATATTGTATAAGATCCCGGAGGATATGGATCTGCATGAATTCACCGTTACCTACCGAGACGATAGCATCGAGCAACGCATCACCGTGCCCCAAGTTGTCATCGATGACGGCAACCTCACGACGGCGGTATACCTCAACGACAACGAAGCAGCTTGGCAGGTGGAGGGGAAAGTCAACCCTAACCGCCGCCAGCTCCATATAAAAGCGCATGCCAATGGCCAGCGCATAGCCCTGCCGCTGCTAGAACGGAAGTTTGGCCTCAAGCTGAGCTTCGACACCATCGAAACACGGCTGCGGGAAGTTTACTGGACCCAAAATGAGCTATTACACATCAAGGGGGAGTGGGCCGTCAAAAACCTCCATATCAACCATTGGCGCATCGCGCAGGAAGACGTGGCCTTGCCCGATGCGCACATTGACGCCGAAGTAATCGTGGGCGGCAGCCATGTAGAGCTGTCCAATACTTCTACCATCACCGTGAAGAAACTGGTCGTACACCCGTCCATCCATTACTCAACCCTCCCGAATAAAACCTATGCCCTGGGCCTCGAAACCCCCGAGATGGATGCACAGGACCTATTCGACGCCTTCCCGAAAGGGCTGTTCGAATCGCTCGAAGGGATACGGGTATCGGGCCGCATCAAGTACAAGCTCGACGCCTTGCTCGACACCACCAACCCCGACAGCGTGCGGTTCGATTCGCACATGGAGCAGCGCGATTTCAAGGTGAATACCTGGGGTAAGGCAAGCATCCCCAAAATAAACACCACCTTCACCTATACGCCCTACGAGGACGGGGAGCCCGTACGCGATATCATCGTAGGACCGGAAAATCCGAATTTCATCCCGTTGGCCCAGATATCGCCATACCTCAAAAATGCCATCCTTACCACCGAAGACCCTTCCTTCTTCAGCCACAACGGCTTCGTGGAAGAAGCCATACGGTCATCTATCGCCACCAACTTCAAGGAAAAAGCGTTTAAACGCGGTGGAAGCACCATTTCCATGCAGCTGGTCAAAAACGTATTCCTCAACCGCAACAAAACCATCGTCCGCAAGCTGGAAGAAATACTGATCGTATGGCTGATGGAAAGCACCGACGCCGTGAGCAAAGACCGGATATACGAGGTTTACCTCAACATCATCGAGTGGGGCCGCAATGTATATGGTATTGCCGAAGCCGCGCGCTATTACTTCGGTAAATACCCTTCAGCACTCAGCCTCGGCGAGAGCATTTACCTGGCCAGTATCGTGCCGCGCCCGAAAACAGGGCTATATTCATTCAACTACGACGGTAACCTCAAGCCCTACATCTCGTCCTACTTCAATTATATCGGCAATATCATGGCCCGGCGCGGCCTGGCCCCAGCCGACTCATCGGGCAGCTACGGGTTTCATACGGTGAGCCTGCGCGAGGCCCTACGTCCCGACCCGCCCGCCACCGATACGCTCCGGCTGGAATTGCCACCCGTGGATTTTGAAAAACAAATGGAAGAGGTACGCAGCCTACTAGGCCGTATCTTCAATTCGTCAAAAAATAATGATGAGCCATAACGAACGGATGAAAATAACAATCAATCATAAACAATTTGAGCGCATTATTGACTACAGCCAGATCAAGAAGCGCATCCGCCTTATCGGCATTCAGCTCAATCTGGCGTACGAAAACCAGCACCCCATTTTCATCGGTGTACTCAACGGCTGCTTCATGGTAATGGCCGACCTGATGAAACAAATCCACATCGCCAGCGAGATATCCTTCATCAAGCTCTCGTCTTACGAGGGCACTGCCCGCCGCGACCGGGTTAGCGAGCTCATTGGCCTCGACCACAACCTCGAAGGCCGCGACGTCATCGTCGTGGAAGACATCGTAGACACCGGCCATTCATTGAAGCATACGCTCGATGCCATCTATGCCCAGAACCCGGCATCCGTGGCCGTATGCACTCTCTTGCTAAAGCCTAACGCCCTGCAACACACATTCGACAACATCGCCTACGTCGGCTTCGAAATCGACAATGAATTCGTCGTCGGATACGGATTGGATTATCAGGGCCTCGGGCGCACACTGCCCGACATCTACCGGGAAATCCCTCCGGGACCGTGATGGTCAGCCGCCTAATACGCCCCCTGGATCCCAGAACAGCCGGTCAAAATCGACAACCTGGTCATCGGTTACCGACACCCCTTCATTCTCGAGCAGCTGGGCCATCATCGTGGGGCTTCCAAACGCCCGTTTACCGGTAAGCAGCCCCACGCGGTTCACCACCCGGTGGGCCGGCACCGGAGGATATGCGCCGCCGCACACCTGAAGGGCATAACCCACCATGCGCGACGACCCACCTGCACCCAGCGCACGCGCAATCGCACCGTAAGAGGTTACACGCCCTTCCGGGATCTGCCGCACAATGTCATACACCCGTTCATAAAAATTGTTGCTATTCATCCTGTTCAGCGAGGTTACGACATCGTTTTCGTAAAAAAAGAAGTACCTCCAATACCATTATCTACAATAAAGCCGTATAATTGGCGCTTAAATCACTTATATTTAATGATACAAAGCTAACAGTTTAGGTCAGAAAGCACCAATTTGTTTGCTTGGTGTCGACAATCCTCAGTATGATGACAACACGTACAATTTACAAGACCGCAACCGCGGGCAAACCGTTGGCAGCACTGCTGCTTGCCCTTGCTTTAGGCTCATGCAACGCTCCGGCCGACAATTGGCAGCCGCTATTCGACGGCGAAAGCCTCGACGGGTGGAAAGTCGTAGGGGGCGAAGCGCCCTATACTATCGAAGACGGTGCCATTGTAGGCACCATGACAGCGGGTACACCCAATTCTTTCCTGATAACCGAGCAGGAATACGGCGATTTCATCCTCGAGCTGGATATCAAGTTGGAAGGGGAGACCACCAACTCGGGTGTCCAGACGCGGAGCCACCTGGACCAAGCCGCCAATGAAGGCCGCGGACGCGTTTACGGCCGGCAGGTGGAGATAGACCCCACCGAGCGCGCATGGACGGGCGGCATTTACGATGAAGCACGCCGCGGCTGGCTCTATCCGCTCGACCTCAATGCCGAAGCCAAATCGGCCTATAAAAAGGAAGAATTCAACCATATCCGCATCGAAGCTATTGGCAACGAAACCAAAACGTGGGTAAACGGCACCCCTGTGGCTTACGTAGTGGATACAGTCGATGCATCCGGCTTCATCGGATTGCAGGTACATAGCATCCGCGATGAGGCCCTGGCTGGCAAGAAGGTCTATTTCAAAAACATACGCATACAAACCGAAAACCTGCAGCCGCAGGAGTTCCCAGCCGGTATTTACACGGTAAACCTCACGCCAAATAGCCTCACGGCATACGAAGAGCAAAACGGATATAAACTGCTGTTCGACGGCCAGACCAGCACAGGCTGGGTGGGCGCCTATAAGGATGCGTTCCCCGCCAGCGGGTGGGAAATCGAAGACGGTATCATCACGGTATTGCCAGCCGACGGCGGTGAGTCTACCAATGGCGGTGATATTGTGACGGTCGACAAATACAGTGCGTTCGACCTCTCTTTCGAGTTCAGGCTAACCGAAGGGGCCAACAGTGGGGTGAAATATTTCGTGACGCTCTCCGAGCACAACACCGGGTCGGCCATCGGCCTGGAATACCAGGTACTCGACGATGAGCGGCACCCCGACGCCAAGATGGGCCGCGATGGCAACCGCACGCTGGCTTCCCTTTATGACCTGATTAAGGCCGAGAAGCCCAAACGGGCATTGCGCAAAATAGGCGAGTGGAACAAGGGGCGTATCGTTGTGCAGCCCGACAACACTGTGACCCACTACCTCAATGGCGAAAAGGTGGTGCAGTACGAGCGTGGCTCGGAAGCCTACAGGAAGCTGGTAGCCGAAAGCAAGTATAAGGATTGGGATAATTTCGGCGAAGCCGAAAGCGGCCACATCTTACTGCAGGACCATGGCGACCGCGTCAGTTTCCGCAACCTTAAAATTAAGGAGCTATAACCACCTGATTTTTGCCTACCTTTGATGGTTCATTGACTAGGCAGATGAAGCATTGGATGTTACTGTTGGCCGGGGTGTTATTCGGGGTTGCCGTAGCACAGGCAACCCCGGCTATGGACTTACAACAAACACGCTACCGGTCCGTCCAGGATTCAATCAGGCAAGCCCAACAGGCCGAAAAAATAAGGCTGGCCGATTCCATCAAGCGGGTGGGCGACTCGCTAGCCATGCAATACATCGGCCTGCCCGATCCCCACCGGCCCAATCTATTTGCCGACAGCCTGCGGCAGCGGGTCATCGTGCAAAACGGCGATTTCATGGCGTGGCTGGCGTTCGCACGGGACTTGGAGGAAGAAGCCGATGCCGTGCGGCATATACGGGACCAATGGGTACCCATCGCCATTGGTCTGCTGCTCCTGCTGCTGGGCATTGTGCGCATTTCATTCCCCAATGAGGTGCTATCCATTATCCAGGCCTTTTACAACGACCGCATGCTGCTGCAAATCAACAAAGAAGATACCCTTTACAGCTCATGGCCCTTTGTTTTCCTTTACGTCCTGTTCGGCTTTGCGGTAGGACTGTTCGTTTACCTGTGCAACGTGCATTATGCCGGCAAGGGCTACAGCAATGGCCTGGAACGGTTCCTGGGCATCTCGTTTTTCGTAATGACCCTGTTTATCCTTAAAATAATCACCACACGGCTACTGGGTTATATATTTGAACTGCAGCGCGTGGTGCGCGAATACGTATCGATCCTATACCTCAGCTATTTCAACGCGGCGCTGGTGTTCCTTCCCATCGTGGTGGTGCTGAGCCTGGTACCCCGTATATACGCGGTATGGGTGGTGCCCGCGGCGCTCGTTGTGGTGCTATGCTTATTTGTATTCCGCTTCGGGAAAACCGCCCGCAACCTGCTTACGAACTATCCATTTTCAAAGTTTTATTTATTTATGTATCTTTGCTGCCTCGAAATCGCACCCATACTTATCTTGGTAAAAGTATTGGGTAATTAACAAAAAAAACATGCAGGTGCCAGAAGCAGACAGAGCAAAGAAAGTAAAAAGCATATTAGTAACGTTGCCCAAGCCAGAGAATGAAAAATCGCCTTACTTCGCTTTGGCAGAGAAATACAACCTTAAGCTTGATTTCCGGGGTTTCATCCACGTTGAGGGTGTGTCGGGCCGTGATGTCCGCAAAGAACAACGGATTAACTTAGCTGATTTCACCGCGGTAATCTTCACCAGCCGCAATGCAGCCGACCATTTCTTCCGGGTTTGCGAGGAAATGCGCTACGATGTGCCGGCAGACCTGAAGTACTTCTGCCTGTCCGAGACCATAGCACTATACCTTCAGAAATACATCCAGTACCGCAAGCGGAAGATTTTCTTCGGCAAGCAGACGGCAAAGGACCTCTCTGACGTGTTGAAAAAGCACGCCAAAGAGAAGTTCCTGTACCCGTGCTCGGACGTGGCCAACGAAGAAACATACAACTGGCTCCAAGACAACGGGTATAACGTTACACCAGCGGTGCTTTTCCGTACCGTGGTGAGTGACCTGTCGGACCTTAAAGATGTTTTTTACGATATTATCGTCTTCTTCAGCCCTTCCAGTGTGCAGTCGCTCTTTGAGAATTTTCCCGACTTCAAACAGAACGACACGCGGCTCGCGGCTTTCGGCCCTACCACCCACCAGGCCATCCTGGACCGGGGGTTATTGCTGGATATCGCCGCCCCCACGCCGGAGGCACCCAGTATGACCATGGCTGTAGAACAGTACATCAAGGTGGCAAATAAGTAGCACGATTTAAAATTTTCGTCACTTTTTTCGCTAAATCTCTGTTTATTTCATAGTTTTAGGCCCGCTTTCCGGCTTTGGATAGTCTTATCATCGGCATCTACCTCCGGGAAAGCGTTGTTTTGGAATGATGATAACTGGTACAAGACATTTGTTATCCGTTGGATATAATGGTCATGAGAGGCTTTTGGTCTAAAATTTGCTATCAAAACAGATTGTTAATCATGGGCTTTAACGAAGCGCAACAGACATGCCGCTATGCATCCGGTAATGAGTCTCGTTGTGTGGGTGTTGCCAGCCAAAGATAGAACTAAATGAATAGAGCATATTTACCAATAATATTGGTTTGTATATCGTCGCTAATGCTTTCCAGTTGCGGCCGGTTCGGTAGTAGTGGCGGCGAACTGGTCGGCGTAAAGCGGGCACACCTCAAAACCAGCCGGGTTCCACACGGCATGGTACTTGTCCCGGGCGGCACGTTCATCATGGGCCAGTCTGACGAGGACATCACGTTCTCACAGATTGCCCAAAACCGACAAGTCACCATTTCGTCGTTCTACATGGACGAAACCGAGATATCCAACAGCGAGTACCGGCAATTCGTCCATTGGGTGCGCGACTCCCTCCTCATCTACAACTACTTGCAAGACGACAGTTATTTCATCGAGGTGGAAGGCACCGGCGAACGGTATATCGATTGGCAAAAGGTAAACAGCGGCAAGCGCTCGCTCTGGAACTCCAAAGACCAGGCCGTGCGCGAACGTACGCGCCAGATGTACTACCAGGGCGAAGACCGCATTTTTGGCAAAGACGAGATCGATGTCCGCCTATTGCGCTACCATTACGACTGGTACGACCTCCGCGCAGCCACCGCAGCTAGACACGACCCCACCAAGGTGCGGTCTGATTTCATCCGGCGCGACACCATCCTCGTATATCCCGACACTACGGTGTGGCTCAACGACTTCAGCTATGCCCAGAATGAGCCGATGGTGGAGGGCTACTTCTCGCACCCTTCGTTTGACGAATACCCTGTGGTGGGTGTCACCTGGCGGCAGGCAAACGCATTCAACACGTGGCGCTCACGCTTATTTGAAAACCACCAGCGCACACGAAAAAACAATAGCCGCGAAATGCGGCAACCTTACATGCTTCCTTCCGAAGCGGAGTGGGAATACGCCGCCCGCGGTGGCAGGGTGGGCACCCAATACCCGTGGGGCGGACCGTCAGCACGCAACGCGAAAGGCTGCCTTATGGCCAATTTCAAACCCGGCCGGGGCAATTATATCGACGATGGGGCAGCTTATACCGCACCGGTATATTCATACTTCCCCAACGATTTCGGCCTTTATAACATGGCCGGAAATGTGGCGGAATGGACCTCCTCCTCATTCAATGAGTCGGCATCGTCGTTTGTACATGACATGAACCCCACCTACCGGTACGATGCAGCCGCGGGCGACCCCGAGTCGTTGAAGCGCAAGGTGGTGCGGGGCGGCTCCTGGAAAGACATCGGCTATTTCCTGCAGAATGGCGCGCGTGCCTACGAGTACCAAGATACCGCCAAGTCTTACATCGGCTTCCGCAGTGTATCCGCATACCCGGGCGTAGATCCAATGAACAACTAGTATAGCTATATAGACAGAAGCACAACACACAATATCATGGCAGAGAAACGCAAATTCAAAATTGGTATCAACAACATCATCTCTTGGGGAGCTACGGTAGTTATCATCGGGTTGATGGCCAAGCTGCAGCACTGGCCGGCCGGTGATTGGCTCATCGTGGTAGGCCTCGGCACCGAAGCACTGCTCTTCTTCCTACTCGGTTTCCAGAGAGAAGACAACGACGTGGATTGGACCCGCGTGTACCCCGAGTTGGCGGAAAACTTCGAAGGTGAACTGCCCAAGGCCTCTGCGCGGCCTGTAGCCGCTACCGGCAGCACGGCCGCACTCGACAAGATGCTGGCCGATGCGAACATCAGCCCCCAACTAATCGGCAACCTGGGCGATGGACTCCGCACCTTTGGCGATAAGGTAGCAGCCATTGCCAACGTATCCGACGCCTCCCTGGCCACCAATCGCTTCACCGAACGGCTGAATGGCGCCACCGGCAGCGTCGAGAAACTAAATGCCGCCTTCGAGAAGGCGTCGACCGACCTCGCCAGCATCAGCACGAGTGGCAGCGACGTAACCGCATACCACGAGCAGGTAAACAAGCTGGCCAACAACTTGCAGCACCTCAACGCGGTCTACGAAGTTGAGCTGCAAGATACGGGCAAGAAGCTGCAAACCATCTCGCAGCATTACGACAGCATCGCCCAGACCCTGCAGAACTTCAACGACTCCGTGGTGGATACGCAGCAATTCAAAGACCAAGTAGCCCACCTCAATAAGAACCTGGCATCGCTCAATGCCGTGTACGGAAATATGCTGGCGGCCATGAATCAACCGCGTGTGTAATTTATTTTTAAGATACTGGTACCTTAACGAATAGCATTACAGCATGGCAGGAGGAAAACAGACCCCAAGGCAACGGATGATCGGTATCCTATACCTCGTGTTATTGGGATTAGTGGCGATGAATGTTAGTGATTCTGTGCTCGACGCCTTCAGGAATCTGGCGGCAAGCCTCAACACATCGACCCAGAACACGCAGGAGGGGATAGACAACATGTTCAATGCCTTCCGGGCAACCAAACTGAAAGATGAGCCCGAGCGTGCCCGCCCCATATTGGAACGTGCCGAGCAGGCGAGCCAACTGGCCGATGACCTGTCGGGATATATCGACTCACTCAAAACCATACTCGAGGCGGAAGGCGGTGGATTTAACGAAACAACGGGCGACGTGCGCAAGCGCGACAACCTGAGCATCAGCCCCCGCGTGATGATCAAGCAGAAGGAAAACGGGGTAGCCCGGGCAGCACAGCTGCGGAGCCGTATAAACGATACACGCGAACAGCTATTGGCACTGGCAAACAATGAGGTGTCTTTTTCGCTGGATGCGGAAGATCCCCCCACGCGTGCCGGTATCAGTAAGTCGTGGGAACAAGCCAACTTCGGTGATGGTACCCCACTGACGGCCGCAATGACGGCATTGGAAAAAATCAAGGCCGACGTGAAAAATGCTGAGGCCGTGGTTGTAAAACATATCTTCGGCGAGATGGACATGGCCGTGGTAAACCTCGACAGGTTTGCCGCCGTGGCCGTTGCGCCGTCATCTTACGTAATCCAGGGGCAACCCTACACGGCAAAGGTATTCCTCACCGCCTACGATTCGAAATCGACCCCCGAAATTTCTGTGGGGGGCAACGTCCTGCCCGTTACTGATGGACAGGCAGTCTATACAGTCAACACATCCAGCGAAGGGATATTCAACTGGACCGGTACCATCCGTGTTAAGCAGACCGACGGCACCGTTAAAGAATACTTTACCGAGCCACAAACCTATCAGGTTGCACGGCCGTCGGCTGTAGTCTCGCCCGATGCCATGAACGTGCTGTATATCGGTGTAGACAACCCCATCTCGGTATCGGCCCCCGGCATCCCGAAAGAAAGCCTGCAGGTGAGCGGCAAAGGGGTTAGTATCTCCGGCTCGAATGGCAAGTTCGTGGCGCGGGCAACCCAGCCCGGCACCGCCAGTATACACGTATCTGCCCGTATCGGTGACCAGACCCAGTCGCTCAGCTCTACCGAATTCCGCGTGAAGCGAATCCCGAAACCGCAGGCCCGCGTGGCAGGGCGCCCGGGCGGGACGGTCGCCGCAGCGCAGATCCGCGGCCAAAACCGCATCTTTGCCGCACTGGAAGACTTTGAATTCGATGCCAAGTTCAACATATCGCGCTTTTCGATGTTGATACAGAAACCACGGGTAGACCCGATGGGGCCGTACCAAGGCACGAACGGAACCTTCTCCGGCCCGATGCAAAACGCACTAGGTTCGGTTTCGCCGGGATCGTTCGTGTTTTTCTATAATATCATTGCCGTAGGTCCGGATGGTGTACAGCAGGAACTGGATCCGATTTCATTCCGGGTCAACTAACAAACAAGGAGGTAACGATGAAAATGTATGGATTTTTGGTTATGATGGGGGTTGGGCTTTCGGCATACGCCCAGCAAGGCAACCTGTCCAACAGTACCACGCCTATTGCTGCAGAAGAACCGCCGGTGGATGGCTACTACGTCAAATCCGACATACTGGACCGCGAAGTGGTCCCCTATTCGAATATCCGTCCTACCGATGTGGCGTATGTGAAGCGCATCTGGCGGGAATTTGATGTGCGCGAAAAGATGAACACCCTATACGCCTCACCCAAATCGCGGCTCATCGATGTGATCATGGAAGCCGTAATGGCTGGCGAGCTCACGGCCTACGACCCAACCCCGACGGATGATGACCCTACGGGCGACAGCTTCAAAACACGCCTATCGCCCGACCAGGTGTTGGGCCGGTTCGGTGCCGATAGTACACTGGTAGAGGAGTACGACGAAGAGGGCAACGTCATCGCCTCGCATTTCGAAGCCTCCGCTTTCAACCCTGATGATGTGGTTCGTTTCCGGATCAAGGAAGACTGGATTTTCGATAAGCAGCGTTCCGTTTTCGAGCCGCGTATCATCGGTATCGCACCGCTGGTAACACCCAAGATAGACGAGATCATGGGCGGGGCAGACATGGGAACGGAAGGACTGGATGCCGTTGAAGATATCCCCGGATTCGATATGGCCGATAACACGCCGGCCGTCGCTGCAGACGCATACCCCGCCTTCTGGATTTACTTTCCCGAGGCACGGCACATCTTCGTCAACAAGGAAGTACCCTCCCGGCACAACGACGCTACAGGACTGAGCTATGACGATGTATTCATCAAACGGCTCTTCTCGAGCTATATCGTTAAACAATCGAACCCTGAGGACCTACGCATCCGCGACTATGTAGACAACGGGATAGATCGCCTCTACGAGGCAGAGCGGATCAAAAAGACCATCATCGACTTCGAGCAGGACCTGTGGTCGTATTAACCACAAAAAAGTGATTTTCGTCAAGCCATTGGCTATTTCGTTTTTTTGGCACGTAAATCGTTATGTCTCTAATTATAATGCAAATGTAAAATTGATTTACGGCGTGTGGGCTCACATGAAGATTACTTAAGTTTGCATTAGCATAATTAACAGTTTCAAATTAGCTTTTAAGTCGTGCAACTCAAAAAAGTTAACAAAATCTCTGGAATCAGCTCGGCTGACTTCATCAAGGATTACCTCAATAAGGGGGTACCCGTAATCATGGATGATTTCGTTGCCAAAGACAGTCCGGCTTGGACCAAGTGGAGCTATGACTATTTCAAGGAAATAGCCGGAGATACCGTCATTTCTTTGCATGGGCGCGAAGATGCGTCTAATGACCGCGCAGCCAGCGCACCCGTGGCCAAGATGAGATTCGGTGAGTATTTGGACATGATCGAACGCGAGCCGACCGATCTGCGGATCTTCCTGTTCAACCTCATGAAGCTCAAACCCGAACTCAACCACGACCTGGTGTACAACGATGTGACCGGCGGCAAGGTATTGCAGTGGCTCCCTTACCTTTTCTTCGGCGGCGAGGGGTCCAGTACCCGCAACCACTTCGACATCGACATGTCACATGTCTTCATCACCCAGTACAAGGGGGTCAAGAAAATCTGGCTATTCCCACTGGAGCAATCGGATTTGATGTATAAATTGCCGTACAACTTCCACAGTATCGCAAACATCAAAAATCCCGACTATGAGAAGTTCCCTGCCCTAAAGTACCTCAACGGCTATGAGGCAGAGATCCATCCGGGAGAGACGCTGTTCATGCCGTCGGGCTGGTGGCATTACATCCAATATGTCACCGAAGGGTATTCCATCAGCGTGCGGGCACTGCCTTCCAAGGTGTACGATAAATGGCGTGGCTTCCGCAACCTGGTCATTACGCGCAATTTCGACAATACCATGCGCAAAATCTTTAAGGACCGTTGGTTCAACTACAAAATAAGCGAAGCCAACAAACGTGCCGAGCGTGCCCTGAAACGGGTACAGTAGGAGATATCATGTATTTTTTCAGAAAAAAAGATCCCAACAGACCCACCAGCTTCAACTTACGCGTGATGCATGTTATCAATGCGACCGCCATCATCCTGTTTTTGCTGGCTATCCTCTACAAGATCGTCGATTGGCTTTTTTTCAATTAAATATTTTGCTTTTAATGGCATTGAAGCCTGCATGAATTATTAAGCTCATATATGAAGGGTAATTCATGTAGGTTTCAGCTGATATTAATCCACATGTTATGTCTACAAGCAAGGAAATAATCAATACAGTAAAAGCTCCCGCCCCGATCGGCCCATACAACCAGGCCGTGAGAGCGGGCAATACGTTATACGTATCGGGGCAGATAGCCCTATCGCCGCAAACCGGCGAGCTGGTTACCGGTTCGGTAGCCGGAGAGGCCCGGCAGGTACTGGATAACCTCGCAGCCATTCTGGCCGAAGCAGGCTACGCCTTTGCGGATGTGGTGAAAACCACCATCTTCCTGCGCGACATGGCCGATTTTGCCACCGTCAACGAGGTGTATGGCACATATTTCACCGGGCAGGCCCCCGCACGCGAAACCGTAGCAGTAGCGGGGTTGCCCAAAAATGTCAATGTCGAGATTTCTGTCATCGCCTGGAAAGCCTAAATGCAGACCGGCAAGGGTAGCATTCAGAAAGTTTTCCATAAATTCGCACAAAACCGATGATTGCAGGAACTCCCAGTGGCACCACTCAGCACCATAACCCCCATTGAATACCTCAAAGGTGTGGGTCCTGCCCGTGCCGCCGTGCTCAACGATGAATTGGGCATACATACGTTTGGGGACCTGCTGAAACACTACCCCTTCCGTTACATCGACCGCACGCAATTCCACAAAATAAAGCAGCTCCACCCTGATATGGCGGCAGCGCAGGTTATCGGGCGGCTGATGCATATCGACGAGGTGGGCGAGCGCCGCGGCAAGCGGCTTGTGGGCCTCTTCAGAGACGACACGGGAACAATGGAGCTAGTGTGGTTCCAAAGTATCGGCTGGCTGAAAAAAGCATTGCAGGTAGGCGCAGCCTATACCATATACGGCAAGCCCAATGTATTCAATGGCCAGCTCTCCATGACACACCCCGAAATGGAAGTGTACAAGTCCGGCAGTCCTCAACAGGGCAATATGAGCCTGCAGCCCGTATACAGCAGCACCGAAAAACTACGGAAATTCGCGCTGGACAGTAAAGGCATCCAAAAGTTACAGGTTGCCCTGTTAGAGAGTATCGGCTCCCAGCTTACGGAAACGCTGCCCGACTATATCGTGCAGCAGCACCGCCTCATGCCGCTGCCCAGGGCCCTGGCCGCCATACATTTCCCACGCAGCAACGAGGAGCTGGCACAGGCCGTACACCGCCTCAAATTCGATGAGCTGTTCTTCATCCAGCTCAAGCTGCTCAAAAACAAGCTACTCAACACCCAGAAATTCAAGGGTCACCGCTTTGATACCGTTGGCGACAGGTTCAACACGTTCTACCACAAGCAACTCCCTTTCGCGCTCACCAATGCCCAGAAGCGGGTAATCAGGGAAATCCGCCGGGATACCGCCTCGGGGGCACAGCTCAACCGGCTGGTGCAGGGCGACGTGGGCAGCGGAAAAACCGTGGTGGCACTCATGTGCATGCTCCTGGCTATCGACAATGGCTTCCAGGCGTGCCTCATGGCGCCCACGGAAATCCTCGCGCAGCAGCATTACCACAGTATCACCAAGCTCTTGGGTGGCGGCATCGCCTCCGTGCAACTCCTTACCGGCTCCACACCCAAGAAAGACCGCCGCATTATCCACACCCAGCTCGAAGACGGCACGCTCGATATCCTTGTGGGTACCCACGCGCTCATCGAAGACACCGTGCGTTTCCACAACCTCGGCTTTGTGGTCATCGATGAGCAACACCGCTTCGGCGTGGAGCAGCGCGCCAAGCTGTGGCGCAAGAACCGTATCCCGCCGCACATGCTGGTAATGACCGCCACCCCCATCCCGCGCACACTCGCCATGACACTGTATGGCGACCTGGATATCTCGGTGATCGACGAACTCCCCGCCGGGCGGAAGCCCATCAAAACGATGCACCTCTACGAGAGCAGCCGCCTCCGCATGTTCGGGTTCATGAAAGAAGAAATCGCCAAAGGCCGGCAGGTGTACATCGTTTACCCCCTCATCAGCGAGAGCGAAAAGATGGACCTGCTGTACCTCGAAGCAGGCCTGGAAACGTTGCAGGAAGAATTCCCCCTGCCTGGATACCGCATCAGCATTGTACACGGCAAAATGCCGGTAAAAGACAAAGAATTTGAGATGCAGCGGTTTGTGAAAGGTGAAACCCAGATCATGGTGGCCACCACGGTAATCGAGGTGGGTGTCGACGTGCCCAACGCCTCGGTGATGGTTATCGAGAATGCCGAGCGCTTCGGCCTGTCGCAGCTGCACCAACTGCGGGGGCGTGTCGGGCGCGGAGCAGAGCAGTCGTACTGCATCCTCATGTCGGGCAGGAAGCTGGGCAAGGACAGTAAGCTGCGGCTGGAGACCATGGTCCGTACCAACGACGGGTTTGAGATTGCCGAGGTAGACCTCCAGCTGCGCGGCCCGGGCGACCTGGCAGGCACCCAGCAAAGCGGCGTGCTCGACCTCAAACTGGCTGACCTCACCACCGACCAGGCCCTACTCGCGGCGATACGGCAACTGGTGATTGCCCTCTTCGACGCCGACCCCCAGCTAGCCAAGGCCGAACATAGCCGCCTGCGCGACTACCTTACCCAAACCGAACCGGGTATCGGCTGGGAAAAAATATCGTAGGGATCCCACAAAAAAAACAGCCCGCTTCGACGAAGGGGCTGTCCGGATATATATAGACGCTGCTGCGTATGTTGCTGCCTACCTAAGTGCCATGGTCATGTGGGCCACCTCGCCACGGCTCGCGCGGGCAATCGCATTGGCAAAATACCGCTCAGCTTGTTGCAGTAACGGACGGGTCTCGTCGTTTACGAAACCAGCATATTTGCGCTTCGCTTTCTTAAACTGCCGTTGTTCCCGCTTCAACTCGGTCTGGAGCTGCTCCCTCAGCTTGGCAATTTTTGCCGCCTCATAGGCGTCGCGCTCCTCATGCTTCTTTGCATATTGGGCTTCAATTTCGGCGATGGCCCTTTTACCCGATTCCACCCGCACCCCCCGGTTGATGTCGTCTTGGTAAACCTTGATGAAGAAAGCCCTGTCGCGCTCCAGTTCGGCATGGTTGCCCCGGCTTCCACGCACGTGCTCGCTGGCCATTTGGAACTGATTGAACAACACATCCACGTTATGCTGGTGGAATGCGATAGCCTGCTTGAAAGCTGCTACGCTCTTCTGCTCGCTGACATGTTCTTTTTTCACTTTTTCGACAGGACGTGGTGCATTTGTGCTGGCAACACTGGTTCCTACTACGGCTGCGCAAATCATGGCGCTTAATACTAACGATTTCATAACTTTACGATTTTATTTTTTACTTTTTCCTTTTCGTTTCTATGGATAAGACGACGAAGGGTGAAAAACGTTGCACTACCCTGGTGGGATAATAGACAAACCGCCGATAATCATCGACCAACGGAAACCGAATTAGACGAAAAGGCTCATTTTATAGATAAACGGGCGTGGACAGGCCGCAAAAAATCACCGAAAACCAGTATTTACAGCGCAGCGGGGATACCGTACTTTTGTTTATATATGGCTGCACACGGCACAAGCCGCCCGGCTAGGATGCCGAGGCGGCTTTTATTTGACCTCGTTATGGGCTGTGCTTAGTCTACATACCCATGGTATAGGTATAATGCCCCATACGTCCAGTTCGGACCTACCAGCCCGGGGTAGTTGAACCGGTCCATCATCAGCGCCACATACCGGAATGGGTAGCCCTCAGGCAGTTCCACCACATTGGGCCAAACGCGGGTGCCCGACTCATCGTCCCACGGAGGGAGGTCCATTTTCAGGGTACCCACTACAGTCAAATCGGGATAGGAATAGATGAAAATTTCCCGCTCGCTACTGCCCGAAAAGCAGTATGGCACGCCGCCGATCCGTTGGATGGATGTTCCGGTTGAGTTGTGGGCCACCGGGCCGGCGATGCGCCGGTAGCCGCTATTCCACGAGGTCGATTCCAATAATACGGCTTTATACCCATCGTTTATATTCTCACACGTGAGGATACGCCATTTCGCGGCAGCGGCATCATATAGGATATGCGGGTCCTCGATGTCACCCACCACACCGAAAGGTTCGGCCCGCATAACGGAAAAACCGAAGCGGGGGTCTTTGGTGCTTTCCACGGCCAGCAACTGCTTCTGCTCCCGCGGGTTGGCGTAGGCACTGAACCCTGTAGTGGTCCCCCGCCACACCTGGTCCCGCCGGTCGTAGAAAATATGGGAGGCCACCTCGTTGCGGAGTATGCCGTCTGCCCGGTCAAACACGATAACCCCTTCAAAGCGGAGGTCGAACGCAGTCGGATCCATACTGAATACCCCCTGCACATGGTGTGGCAGCGCGCGCCCGCGGATGGTCATGGTATACCAAAGCCGGCCCTGGTCTAGCAGAGGGCTGCCGTCTTCATACGTCATGGCCCGGATATCGGCAAGGCCCATACCGCTGGTCAGTGCAGCTGTAGCTTCTTTTATCCCCACTACACCACGCTCCAATTGTACCGATACGCGCGATTGGAAGCGTTGCAGATAACGTTTTTCGCGCAGGTCGAGTTGCTGGCTGAAATCCGCTTGGGCAATTGGCTGGGGCAAGCCATCGTGCTGGGTATAGACGGTCAAACCGCTGCCCAACAGTTGGAGAATGATTTTCCCCTGCAACTTGGTCCCTGCGGGAATGTTCGTTGCGATCGATTCGCTGGTAACCCCTGTTCCCGCTTTCTTGATGCCTAACTCCACATCAACAATGTGTTGCCCACTGTATGTGACCACCACGGCAAACCGTTCGGTGTTGGCAGCATCGGCAAATTCAAATCCCACCGCTCCCGCTCCCTCGGTCGAATCGACCACTAAGGTATATGTGGCGAACGGATTGAACCCGCCGAACCAAACAGCCGTATGGGTCGTGGTGTCGGAACTGACAAGCAGTTGGCCCTTATGAACCGTTACCCGTGCATGGGTATCCGAATAATAGCTTACCGGATACATGGCCGTCATACCGATTACTTCTGCAGGTTTTAAAGCAGCTAACGGAATGGTATGCCGATCATCAAAAACAAACCTCCGCACACCCTGCCGGGTGAAATTGATATCAGTAGGGGTCGGCTGAGCCTGGGCCCAGCACGGCAGCGCAGCAACTGCGAAAAGAAAACAGAAAAACAAGCGGGCTAAAGCAACCATATCAAATATATTGGGGCTTCTAATATAGCTAATCTGGCCTATTTACACACTCCCGCCGCCCAGCAGCAATCGATAAAGTTGCATATCAACCCAACAATGGCTATGTTTGCGGCGGTACACAGCAAGGGGTGCCCCGATAGGGGCTGAGATTAAACCCTAATTACCTGATTTGGATTATGCCAACGTAGGGATGCAGACCATACAAGACCCATACCGATCTTGTTCCGCGCGCCGTTGGCTCTTCCGCTGAGGGGGCTGTCTAAACAAAGACAATATGATGGAACAGGAAAAAACAACGCTCGAACTCATCCCCCGACAGCAGCAGAACTGGCAGGGCCGCCCGGAATGGTTCTTCAACAGGGAACATACCGATACCTATGAGCAATGGTACGAAGGACGCTACAAGCGCGCCGAAATCTGGCAGAAAAAGGTGATGGAGCAGCTGGTGTCGAAAGACAGCCGCGTGAAAACGCTGCTTGAATTCGGCTGCGGCACCACGCGCTTCACGCGGTGGTGGAAAGAGATTGGCATCGAAGCTACCGGCGGCGACATATCGCCGCTGATGCTATCGCAAGCGATGCATCTCTTTGAAGGGGACCTAGTGATGGCCGACTCGCACCACATGCCGTTCAAAGACCATACGTTCGATTCGCTGGCCTTCATCACCACATTTGAATATTACCACGATCCCGTGCGCGTGATCCGCGAGGCCGCCCGTGTGGGCCGTTACGGCATCGCCATGGGCATGATGAACCGTAATTCGCCCAAGGTGCTGCGGCGCAGGGTGCAGGAGCTATTTGGCAAAAACCCATTTTACCTTACGGCCACGTTTTATACCCCACAACGACTGAGTGCTATCATCCATAAAGCTCTCCAAGGGCGCGAATACACCATCGAGTGGACGTGCACGGGCCTACCACGGTGGTTTCCTGTGCAGCAGTGGGGTCTCCCCTATGGTGACTTCTTCGGGCTGTATGTACGGTTCAACGACGTAGATTAACAGATCAATGGAAAAGCAACTTGGCAAAATCGGCATACCCCTGTTTAACGGCACCATTGCCATGCAGTGCGGCCACCCGCGCGCTGAGGTACGCACCGGCCCACGTTTCGGCGTGGATGTATCGGTGGTGGACCTCCCCGGCGGCATGGCCATGGCCTTGGCGAGCGACCCGCTGTCGCTCATTCCTTCACTAGGGCTGGAAGCGTCCGCGTGGCTGTCGGTACACCTCATGGCCAACGACATTGCCACCACCGGCCACGGTCCCATGTACGGCCAATTTGTATTGAACCTGCCCGACACCTTAAGCAGTGCGGATTTCAAGCAATACTGGGCATACATCCACCGGTTCTGTTCGGACATCGGCGTAGCTATCACCGGGGGCCACACCGGATTCATCGCGCACCAACATTCCACCATCTCCGGTGGCGGCACGCTGGTTACCGTGGCCGCGCAGAACACCCTGCTTACGGCCTCGGCGGCCCGCGCCGGCGACGTAATCCTGGTTACCAAACAGTGCGCACTATCGTCGGCAGCCATCCTGGCCATGAGTTTCCCCGAGACGGTAAAGAATAAAGCCGGTACGGAGATACATCAGTTGGCTTGCGATACTTTCTACGATACTTCTGCGCTCCAAGATGCATTGGTGGCCGTAGGAGGCGCGGCAGACGCGGGACAAGTGAGCGCCCTGCACGACGTTACGGAAGGTGGTGTGCTCGGCGCTATCTATGAGTTGGCGGTCGCCTCGGGCCAGGGCGCCGTTATCGATAGTGATAAGCTACCTGTACACCCGGTGCAGCAACAGGTATGCGGTATTTTCGGGCTCGACACGCGCTACTGCGTGGGGGCAGGTTCCATGGTGATGGCTTGCCGGCCCGACGCCGCAGCCGCCGTGGTGGGACGCTTGGGAGCTGCCGGCATCCCCTGCGCGGAGGTGGGCCAGCTGACGGACGCGGCAAGCGGCATCAAGCTGGTAGAAGACGGCAGGGCAGCGGACATGCCCTACCACGAGGTAGACCCCTATTGGGCCGCATTTCACAACGCTTATCAAAACGGATGGAAATAATGGAAACACCACGCCCTATCGGCACCGGCATTTACCTGGTCATCGACCCTTCGATGCCCAAGCCCCAACTGTACGATAAACTGGATGCGGTACTAGGCGAAAGTATCGCCGCCCTGCAGATCTGGGACCATTTCCGCAAGGGGGAAGATATCCCCGCGCTCATCGGCGAGATATGCCGCCGCTGCCATGCCAGAAACGTACCCGTGCTGATCAACAACAGGTGGAGTTACTTGGTAGATACACCACTGGACGGCGTGCATTTTGATACCATCCCCCACGGCTACAAGGCCGTCCAGGCAGCCATAGACCGGCCCTTCCGCTGCGGCATCACCTGTACCAACGATATGGAGCCGGTATGCTGGGCGCGCGACCACGGAGCAGATTATATTTCATTCTGCTCGATGTTCCCATCCAAGACGGTAAGCAGCTGCGAACTGGTCACTCCCGGGTCGGTGCGCCAAGCAAGGGCCATCTATGGCGGCCCCGTGTTTTTGGCTGGCGGCATTTTGCCCGGGAATGTCCGGGAACTCCATGAACTCCATTATGCGGGCATTGCCCTCATCTCGGGCATCATGGGCAGCGACTCGCCTGCCGAAGCCATCCGCGAATACAAAAAACACATCCAAATCACGAAAACCCAATTGCCATGAACATTGAGACCATCAACAAGCTATGCTGCCCGTTCGACCGGGCAGACCTCACGCTCACCCCTATCCACACCACCGTTGCCGGCAACGTCGACGAGGGGTACCTCAGCTGTGGGCAGTGTGACCGCATCTACCCCATTGTGCGGGGCATCCCGATTATGAGCCCCGACGAGTACCGCGAATTCGAGCTGGAGAAGCCTTTGCTCGACCGCTGGAAAGCGCACCTCAAGGGCAAAACCATTGAGCATTTTCGCTTGGTAGATGAAACTTAGCCTAACTTTCATTACGTTTGTGATATGAAGATCCATTTCAAACCCATCTGTACCACCATGGTCATATTGTCGATGGCTGGTACCCATGGACGGGCACAGCAACGAGACGTCAACTATGACGAATCAAAAGTAGGGACCTACACGCTTCCGCCGCTGCTCACCACCGAAGGCGGCCAGTCGGTAACCACCTCGGCGCAATGGGAACAGCAGCGACGGCCCGAGCTACTCGAACTTTTCAGCTCGCAGATGTACGGGCGCACACCCGACGATTCGGGCATTACGGTCCGTTACGAACTGTTGACCGAAAACGCCGCTGCGCTGGGGGGTAAAGCCACCAGTAAGCAGGTTAAGTTTATTTTCAGTAACGGCAAAAAAGAGCTGGAGGCACTGCTATTGATGTACCTGCCCAACAACGGTGCTGAGCAGGTGCCGGTTTTTGTGGGCTATAATTTCAAGGGCAACCACAGCACCACAACGGACACGACCATTTTATATTCCAAGAACTTTGCCTTGGTAAAGGAGGCAGGCCACCCCGATTGGGAGCGGGGGTGCCAATCCAGCCGGTGGTCGTACGACGATATCATCGACCGCGGTTATGGCGTGGCAACCATGTGCTACCATGATATATTCCCCGATAAACCCGGATTGAAAGACCACAGCATCGTTTCGCTTTTCCCGGGCTACAGCCCCGATAGTGAGGCCCCCGACGAATGGCAGGCCATCGGTGCGTGGGCGTGGGGGTCGAGCCGGATAGTGGATTACCTGGCCACCGAGCCCCGGGTGGATACAGCCCAAGTCGCCATCATGGGCCATTCGCGCCAGGGCAAGGCAGCCCTTTGGGCAGGTGCGCAGGATACGCGGTTCAAGGTTGTCATATCCAACAATTCGGGCGAGGGCGGAGCCGCGCTGTCGCGCCGTGACTATGGCGAAACATTGGCTATCGTGAGTTCCATCAAGCCGGCTTGGTTCTGTCCGGCGTATGATGCCTATCATGGGCGAGCAGACGAGCTGCCATTCGACCAACATGCGCTGATAGCGCTGATGGCCCCCCGGGCAGTTTATGTAGCCAGCGCCGAAGAAGACCGTTGGGCCGACCCGAAAGGTGAATACCTAGGGGCATACCACGCCGGCCCCGTATATGAACTTTACGGACTACAGGGCCTGCCGTCGGCCACACCCCCCGCCATCCACCAGCCCATCATGCACGATGTCGGCTACCACATCCGGGCAGGAAAACACGATGTGACCCAATACGACTGGCTGGCGTTTCTGGATTTTGCTGATAAGCATTTCAAGCAGGACTGATTGGCGATACGGCCAAAACCAAAAGAAGATAAAAAAAGAAAGGTTTCCAAACGGGGAGAATGGAAACCTTTACTAATCAATTATAAACCTAAATTATGAAGCCACAAATGTCTGGATATTTTTCCAAACAACTGTACTGCACTCTCCTGCTCCATATTTTTTCGTATCATTGTATGTCAAAGCTGATGTACCATGTATATTAATCCGTCGTTGCCCAAGCTTGTCCGCACCTTACTCATCGCTGCTACGTTCACCTTCCACGCCTGCAAGACGGTTTCGTACGTCGGCGACCGCTATCAGCCGACGGAGCAAGTAGACGTGTACTATGCAGAGCGGGATATCAAACAAGAGTACCGTGTCATCGGACACCTTTCGGAAGAAGTTAAGGGTATCAACGGTGAGGAACGTGCGAAACAGCAGATTATTGCCAAATGCCGTGAAGTTGGGGCCGATGGCGTTATTATCCTCGGGTTTGACTATGGAGGCACCAAAGAAACCGAGCAATACCAGAAAGCCCAAGCGATCAAGTATATCGAATAGCAAAACAGTATCACGGCATCATGGCACCAGTACAGGAAGTGGACTTACATCTCGAGGCGTTCGTACGTGACGCATCGGGGCTCAGCAACGAACACATGGTGCGGTTGAGCATTGATCGTATGCGGACCGCTCTCGATAAGGCCATTGAACAGGGCCAGCGGGAAATCCGCTTCATCCATGGCCACGGTATGGGCACGCTGCGTGAGCGGGTATACCATGAATTGCGGGTGTACCAGCAAAATGGTCTCATCGAATCATTTGAGCCCTCGTTTTTTAACACCGGAGTGGTCAATGTGATCATCCATTATTGATACCCGCTACCCTTCCATTTACCCTGAGGATCCTCGGACGACCAGACTACCGGTGGATATTGTCATTTCGGACGGGATGGTTGTAAATCGCTTTTTTAGTAAATCGAGCATGTTTTTTCCGGCAACCAAGCCGATATCATAAGGTTTTTGTTCGTATGTAGTAAGTCCGGGCACCACAAGGCATGCCGCCGGGTCGTTGCCAAAACCAGTTACCGCGATGTCTGCTGGCACCTGTATTCCCTTTTCTTTAAGGATCTCCATAAGCTGTATGGCACCGGCATCATAGATTGTACATATCGCATCGGGTGGTTCGGGCAATGCCAGCCATTGGTCGATTGCGGCTTTCACATGTTCGTGGAGAAACCGGGTGTGTGCCACATATTCGGACCTATAGGTTATCCCGTGCTGGCGTAACGCAGCCATGTAACCCTGCTGGCGCAGCTTACTGGCCAGCAGATGCTTCGGGCCGGCCAGCAAAGCGATACGCCGCCTGCCGCAGTCGATAAGGTGTTGGGTTGTTGTATACAAGCCATTGAAATCATCTTCAACCACTTTCGGAATGGGTAGTTCCTGGCATATCCGGGCGAACGACACCAACGGGAACCCTTTTTGGTAAAGCATCTTGATCTGGTCGAAATTCCGCGTATCACGCGTGTGGCATATCAAGAATCCGTCCACACGGCTCAGCATGAGCGCTTGGATATTTTCCTTTTCGATTTGTGGTGATTCGTCCGACTGCGCAATAATGGTACGGTACCCCATCCGTGCCACCGCGTGCTGTATACCACTCACTATGGCAGCAAAAAATGGTTTCTGGATGTCAGGGATGATGACCCCCAACATACGGGTTTCGTTCTTGATGAGGCCGAGGGCTAGCATGTTCGGCTGGTAGTCCAACTCTTTAGCCACTTCAAGAACAGCTTTCCTGGTTTCCGGGCTGACATTCGGGTTATTGGTCAGGGCCCGCGAAACCGTAGATTTCGATATGCCTAATTTCTTGGCAATATCAATGATGGTAATTTGGCGTTTCTGCATAACAGGGTCTATCCCGCAAAGATGTGAAAAAATATTTTTAAATAAAAACATCATTGGGAACGGTTGTGGGAATGTTCCCAATATATAAATGAAAATTTTAACAACATAATCACTTGTTTATCAATAAAAAATGATATAGATTCGCTTTTGATTATGAAACTAATTTATCATAAATGATGATATTTAAACAACTAATTACACAGGTCTTTAATCCGTCGAAGACCGTCCCAGCCAGTGAAGGCACACGTCAAGCCGGACATCATACTCGACACCATTTACTTTAAGATTTATATATGCAGTTTATTGAAGAAGCACCGAAGAAACTTCCTATTTATGCCTCACCCGATGTATTGGTGGTAGGGGCAGGTCCTGCCGGAATTGGCGCGGCTATATCCGCGGCCCGCAATGGCGCCAAGGTCATGCTTTTAGAACGCTACGGCTTTTTGGGAGGGAACCTTACCATCGCCATGGTCAACCCGATGTTCACGTTCCATGACGTGAAAGGCAAACAGGTAATCCGCGGGATCGCCGGCGAACTCGTTGACCGCCTCGTGCAGCTTAAGTCGTCGCAGGGCCACGTTACAGACCTCACGTTCGATAACGCGTCGATGACGCCGTTCGATCCTGAAGGGATGAAGTATTTGCTTTTCCGGATGGTGACCGAAGCCGGCGTGGAGCTATTACTCCATTCGTGGGCTGTGGGGGTTACCCGCGAAGGCAGCCGCGTATCGTCGGTTATCATTGAGAACAAATCCGGGAGGCAGGCCATTGTTCCCAAGTACGTCATCGATTGCTCTGCCGATGCCGACATTGCAGCCATGGCAGGCGCTCCTTTCGTAAAAGGGCGGGAAGAAGATGGTGCCATGCAACCGGTAACCTTATTTTTCCGGATCGGCGGGATAGACATGGGAAACCTACGCCATTGGATGAAAAACAACCGGGACCTACTGAAAGACTCCCCTACCGACGAGGAAATCGATTCCAGTAAGGCCATCGCTTTCCTTGGTTTGAACCAATTGGTGAAGATGGGCATGGAAAAGGGGGAGTTTCCGAAAGATGCTGCCCCCCGGATCCTATTTTACGAGTTGCCGCAGGAAGGCCAGATTGCCGTGAACGCCACGCGGTTGCAGGGCATAGACGGCACCAATGCAGCCGACCTGACACGGGCCGAAGTAGAAACACGCGTACAAGCGTGGGAAATCCACAAATTCTTACAGAAGTATGTGGGTGGGTTCGAACGATCATATATCCTGGACACCGGGGCCCAGGTCGGGGTACGCGAAACACGCCATATCCGTGGCGACTACCAGCTCACCGAGCAAGATGTGCTGGCCAACCGCGCTTTTGACGATGGTATCGCCTGTGGGACATTCGCCATCGACATCCACCCGCCCGAGGGCGAACAACAGGTTTTCACGGGGTCGGGCAAAGCCGTTTATGAGGTGCCTTATCGCACATTGCTCCCCCAGGGCCTCGACAATGTGCTGGTGGCCGGAAGGAGCATTTCGGCTACGCATGCCGCTTTCGGATCATCGCGGGTGATGGCCACTTGCATGGCGATCGGCCAAGGGGCCGGTATTGCCATTGCCAATCTCATCCCTAAAGGCGGCGACGTACGCAGTGTAAATGTGGGCGATGTACGGGCAAAATTAATCGCGCAGGGGCAGTATCTGTTGGGCATGGCCGACGACCAGCCAGCAGACCCTACGCTCGCACTCAATAAAGGCGAAGGCTCGGGCGCGGCGGCATCCCACTACAATCCATTCAAAGACCAAACGCATGGTTAAGCAATCAGGCAACATCCGGTGGGGTGTGGCAGCCCTGTTGTTTTTCGCGTCCACGCTCAATTACCTGGATCGGCAGGTACTTTCGGTATTGGCGCCCACGATCCAAGCCGAATTGGGGTTGACCGATGTGGATTATTCCTTTATTACCTCATCGTTTCTGTTGAGTTACACCGTGATGTATGCCATCAGCGGCGCATTGGTAGACCGCCTGGGTACCCGCAAAAGTTTCCTATGGGCCGTGGGCGGCTGGTCCATTGCCAACATCCTTCACGCGTTTGCGAAGACGGCGATGCAATTCTCGGCATTCCGGTTCCTATTGGGCATTGCCGAGTCGGCCAATTTCCCGGCTGGTGTCAAAGCGGCTTCCGAGTGGTTCCCCCTTCGCGAACGCGCCCTTGCTATCGGCATGCTCAACGCAGGGTCGTCGGCAGGCGCAGCCATCGCCATCCCCCTGGTATCGGTAATTGCCATCCAGTTCAACTGGCAGGCCGCTTTCGTGGCTACCGGGCTTCTGGGTTTGATCTGGATGTTCTTCTGGCGGCGGCAATTCTACCTTCCACAAGACCACCCACGTATTTCGGAGGCCGAGCGGGAGTTGATCTTGGACGGGCAACCGCCGCAGGCCGCTACCACTGAGAAAACAAGTATCTGGCGCCTGCTGCGTATGCGGCAAGCCTGGGGGTGCCTTTGCGCACGTATCTTCATCGACCCGGTGACCTATTTCCTCATTTTCTGGATACCCAAATACCTGCAGGAGCAGCAGGGCCTTACCCTCGACCAGATGGGGTACTTCGCCTGGATTCCGTTCGTAATCCTCGCTGTAGGCACGTTGTTGGGCGGCATCATCCCCAAATGGTTCATCACCAAATGGGGCTGGTCGCTCAACCGCTCACGCAAATCGGTCATGCTTTTTGCGTCTTTGCTTGTACCGGTGTGCTGCGTTGCCTTGTTCTACGCACCAGGCATGGGGGTAGCATTGATTGCCATCGCGGGTGTCATGCTCGGTCACGGGCTTTGGGGCAACATCACCATTCCAGCCGAAGTATTCCCCCGCCACGTACAGGGCACCCTCACCGGTATCGGCGGCACCTTGGGTGGCATCGCGGGTATACTTTCACAGCTTTCGGTAGGATGGACGGTCCAGCACCTTTCCTATGTGCCCATCTTCGTTGCCATTGGTGTCGCCTACTTATTTACGCTGGGATGCGTGCAGTTGTTCACCGGAAAATTGGGTGAGATCATCACGATAGACCCATAGACCATAACCAACATAGAAAGTACAAATTATTTAACCAAACAATAAAGCTAATGAACACATTAAAACTAATCCAGTATCTAAGTATCAGGGGCCGCTGGGTGCTCCTGTTACTCGCTGTTGCAGGCATATCGCGTGCACAGCAACAGGTTGATGTGTCCGGAACGGTCCGCGATCTCGAAGGCAATGCACTTGCAGGCGTTACCGTGAGTCAGAAAGGTGCTGGCCAAGCCCTCGCCGTGACCAACCCCGACGGCACATTTTCCCTCCGCTCGCCGGCAGACGCAACACTCGTTTTCTCATTGATCGGGTACGGCAATGAGGAGGCCAGTGTGACGGGCCGTCCGCTAAACGTGGTCATGACCGCCGTGGTGGCCAACCTTGACGAGGTGGTCGTGGTTGGCTTCGGCACCACCAAAAAGGTGAATCTTACCGGATCCGTTGCCTCCGTGTCGGGCGAAGAAATCGCTAAGCGGCAGGTGGGCCAGAGCTCCATGGCCTTACAGGGCATTGTTCCCGGCGTAACCGTGACACAGAGCACCGGTCAGCCCGGCGTTGACGGCGGCTCCATCCGCGTGCGGGGGGTCGGTACGCTTAATAATTCCAACCCACTGGTGTTGGTGGATGGCGTGGTGATGTCGCTGGACCATGTGGATGTATCATCCATCGAGTCAATATCGGTACTCAAGGACGCAGCATCTTCAGCCATCTATGGCTCGCGGGCAGCCAATGGGGTTATCCTTATTACCACCAAGCGCGGGCGCGAAGGGCAGTTTTCCTTTTCGTATGACGCCTACCTGGGTAAGCAGTCGCCCACCAATATGATTAAACCGGTCAACGGTCTCGACCACATGAACCTGATCAACGAAGCACACACCAACGTCGGCCGCTCACCGCTTTTCCCCGCCGATTACATCCAAAATTACATCGCCAATAAAGACACCGACCCGGACACCTATCCCGATTCGGACTGGCAGGACGCCCTGCTTACCGGCAGTGGTCTGCAACAGAACCACGTGCTGAGCGTGACAGGCGGCACGGAGCGCGTCAAATTTTTTGGATCTTTCGGCTACCTCAACCAAGCGGGGCTCATCGATAACGTCAATTTCCAGCGTTACTATTTCCGGCTCAATACCAATGTAAAGCTATCCGAAAAGTTGAGTGGATCGTTCGATTTATACATCCGCAATCAGGACCGCAAATCCGTCACCAATGCCGGACCATTCTCCGGGCCGGCAGCCTTTTCACCGTCGACCTCCACAGGTATGATCTTTGGCTTAATCAATAAGCTGCCGGCTACACAAGCCATCAAGTACACAAACGGATTATGGGGCGAAGGTCAGAATGGCGCCAACCCTGCAGCGATTGTGGAGGAAGGAGGTTGGTGGCGGCAAACCAGTTTCCCCCTTGCCGGAAACTTCTCGCTGGATTATAAGCCATTCGAGTTCCTTACGGCTCGAGTGACATATGCGCCTACCTATTCGCAGCCGGTTACCCGTTCGTTCAACAACGTAGTCAAAACGTACGACCCTGCGGGCAACCCCCGGTTTTCCGTACCTTCTATCAATGAGCTGAATGAGGATATGGCTACCGAGCGTGAAGACCAGGTGGACGTCACACTCACGTTCGCCGAAGACTACGGCAACCATTCAGTCAGCGCCATGGGCGGATACCAGTACCTGAATGCAGCCTACAGCGGCTTCAGTGCATTCCGCGACAATTTCCTGTTTCCCGATTATACGGTGCTTTCAGCCGGGTCATCGGACAACATGCGCAATGGAGGTTATGCAGGCGCATGGTCACTGATATCCTATTTCGGCCGCGCCAATTATGCGTTCGCCGGTAAATACCTGTTCGAGGCCAATATCCGGCACGACGGGTCATCGCGTTTCGCAGAAGGCAACAAGTGGGGTACATTCCCGTCGTTCTCGGCCGGATGGCGCCTCTCTGAAGAACCGTTTATGGCAGGCACACGCAGTTACCTCGACGATTTGAAAATCCGCGCTTCATGGGGTCTTTTGGGCAACCAGCAAATCGGCAGCGATTACCCCTTTGCACCCACCGTCTCACTCAGCCCACGTTATGTTTCCAACGACCAGGTGGTCAATGGGGCCGCCATACTCGACTTGGCCAACACCGATATCACGTGGGAAACCACCGAGATGACGAACATCGGATTAGACGTACGGCTGCTGCGTAAACTATCCGTTTCCTTCGACTATTACCAAAAAGAAACACGGGGGATCCTGCTGCAACTCAGCATCCCGAGAACAATGGGTGTCACGGCACCTTACCAGAATGCCGGTGTGGTTGAAAACAAAGGCTGGGATCTGCAGCTCGACTATTCCGATTACAGCAAGCCATTCAAATATGCGGCTACGGTGGTGCTGTCGGACGTACGCAATAAGGTGGTCGACCTCAAGGGCATCCAGCAAACCGGCACCATCGTAAATCGCGAGGGTTACCCAATAAACTCGTTGTTCCTTTTGCGGTCGGCAGGTTTGCTTTCGCCGGCCGATTTTGATAGTGAGGGCAATTACCTCCATACCCCTACGCAATTTGGCGTCGTAGCACCCGGTGACATCCGGTATCTGAACACCAACGACGATAATGTCGTCAACGCCGGCGACCGCGAAGTGTTGGGAAGTACCATTCCACGCTACACCTACAGCTTCAACCTGTACCTGGGCTACCGGAATTTTGATTTTTCAACCCTGCTACAAGGCGTGGGTAAGGTGGATGGTTACCTCACCAGTAACGCCATCACTCCTTTCTTGCTTGGCGGCACCGCATACGAATACCAGAAGGACCGTTGGACCCCCGACAATCCCAATGCGGTATTCCCCCGGCTCGCATTCGGCGAAAGCCACAACACACAGCAGTCGGACTATTGGATGCGTAGTGCCGCGTACTTACGTGTAAAAAACATCCAACTGGGCTATACGCTCCCCACAGCGGTAGCCAACAGCATGCGCATACAGAAAGCCCGCCTATACATTTCGGGCGAAAATTTGTTTACGTTCGACAATTTCTGGGAGGGGTGGGATCCTGAAATCTCCGCGGCCAGCAACGGGGCTTATTACCCGCAGGTAAAAACATTCAATGTCGGACTGAACCTCAAATTTTAAAACGATAGATCATGAAAAAGATAATCTTCATCGCAATATGTGTATTACTGCTAGGATGTAGCAAGCAGCTGGATAAGTTCCCCCTCGATGCTCCCTCAACGGGCACATTTCTAAAGACCGAGGCAGAGCTCCGTGCCGCAATCGCGGGCTGTTTCTCCCCCTTATCGTTTCGATTTGGTGAAAACCCCTTCGCAATCTGGTTCGACATGTATTCAGACATCGCAGCCAATCGCGACGCCACACCACACTCGTATTGGGGCACACCCACCGCAGGAAATGTCAATACCATCTGGAATAATATGTACACCGTTATCGCACGATGCAACTTCGTGCTTGACAACATCGACCGTGTGACCGGTACTTCCGAGGTAGTCATCAACCAGTCTAAGGGTGAGGCTAAGTTTCTACGTGCTTACGCCTATTCGCTGCTTTCGCAGTTCTATGGCGACGTGCCTTTGGTGACCACCACATTAGAGCTCTCTGACGCCTACGTATCGCGCGACGCGAAGAGCTTGGTTGTTGACTTCATTTTATCGGAGCTGACCGAGGCAGCAGGTCTCTTGCCGGCTACGAATGCGCCGAACACCATGGCCATTTCGGGCGGTGCAGCCAATGCGTTGGCGTCACGTGTAGCGCTCTATAACGAGCGCTGGTCCGAAGCCATCGCAGCCGCAGAAGCGGTAATGGCACTAGAAGGAACACAGTTCGAGCTTAACCCCGACTACGAAGGCATCACCCACCGCGCCGGTAAAACGTCCAAGGAAATCATCTGGGCGATCCAATTCAACTATAACGACGTAATCCACGAAACACCCGTATCATTCCGCTCGCGGATGTCGGGGGGCTACAGCAACCGAATGCCTGTACAAGCACTGATCGATTCGTACCTGAGTATTGACGGACTCCCCATCGATGAATCGCCATTATACAATCCGGCGAAACCTTTTGAAAACCGCGACCCCCGGCTAGCCATGTCCATCGCGCTACCGGGGAGCGTATACTACGGCTACCAGTTCGAAACCCACAAAGACAGCTTGATGTGCTGGAACTACAACGTGAGCCCGGCGGTACGCGTACCGAATCTCGACGCGACCCATACCTTTGCCAGCTTCGCCGGGTATTGCTGGCGGAAATACGCCGATCCGACCGAGGAGCATGCCACCCGTTCGGATATCAACCCCATCATCCTGCGGTATGCCGAGGTGCTGCTCAATTACGCGGAAGCCAAACTCGAAGCCAACCAATTGGATGCAACGGCTTATGAAGCAATTAATAAGTTAAGGCGACGTGTTGGCATGCCCGAAGTTGCCGCTGGATTGAGTTCCGATGCATTCCGCACGGTCGTCCGCACGGAACGCAAGATTGAACTCGCCGGTGAGGGCTTACGCTACTTCGATATCATCCGGTGGCGCATTGCCGAAGACGTACTGAGCGGGCCATGTTACGGTCGTATACCGCGAGGCTTTTTAGCCGCTGCCCCAGCTATCGATGAGAATGGAACACCGGATTACAGCAATGTGTCGAATGCCGATCAGATGCGCGTCATCCAAACCCGCATCTTCGACCCCGGGGCCAATTATTTATGGCCAATCCCTGATATTGAAATCCAGACAAATGACAATCTCGTTCCCAATCCGGGTTATTAACGGCTAGAAACAAATAAACAACACCATAAATGATGAGAGATATTGTTATCAAGTCGATATTTCTAACCCTGGTGGGCGGGTTAACCCTGCACCCCCTTTGCGGGCAGCAGACACAGGTGACCTATGTAACAATTGCCATACCCGATAAGCTGATACAAGTTGACCCAATGATCTATGGGCAGATGCTGGAAAATGTCAATGATAGCATGATCTATGGCGGCGTAGCGGATCTCCGCGGGAATGTGCGACAGCACCTTATCCCCCATCTACAGGATTTGCAAATCCCCGTAATGCGCTGGCCGGGCGGCACCGTAGTTTACGAGTACCATTGGCAGAACGGGGTTGGCCCCAGAGACAAGCGGCCCACCGTACCGACCCTAGCCTGGGGGGGTGTAGAAAACTATCAATTCGGCACCGATGAGTTCTTGCAATGGTGCAAGGAGGTGGGTACTATGCCTTACATCAATCTGAATATGAGCCTCCATCCCGATTACGAAGGGACGCTGGAAGAGGCACTAAACTGGATGGCTTATGTGAATGAGGATGCGAGTAACGGATATGGCAAGCTCAGGGCGGCAAACGGCCATCCTGAACCCTATGGTGTCAGATTTTGGTGTATCGGCAACGAAAACTATCTCACCAGCCGCTCAGCCCGCGTTCAGGAGTCGGACGAGCAGTACGCAAAACGGTTGAATGTATGGGCCAGTGCCATCCGTCGCCATCATCCGGATGTAGAGTTGTTGGGCATTGGTCATACCGAGAGTTGGAACCAAACAATTCTCAGCGAAAACGGGCATCTGATCGACTTCCTCACCCAACATTATTATGTTAATAGCCTGGTGAAAGATGGGGAAATCCAAGACCCGCTGAACACGTTGTTTGCCCCCCTTAAAATGGAGGCCCATTTGGCCCGGCTAGGGATGCAATTGGCAACCGTAAACAGCAAGTTCGGCCGTTCAGATCGTCCTATACGCCTTAGCGTGGACGAATGGAACAACAGGCATTCCGTTGAAAGTGGTAATGGGTACCGATTCAGCCGGCAGTCACCACGGCGGCAATTCGACGTTGTGGTGGTGAGCGGCATGCTCAATGCATTCATCCGGCAAAGCCCCCACGTGGGCATGGCCAATTACATCTTCCCTGTCAACGCCCATGGATTGATCCGTACCGTTGGTAACAGCGACGCCTACCAAACCCCCATTTATCATGTCTTCAAGCAGTACCGCCAACAAATGGTCGGGACTAAATTAGAAGCTACGGTCCAAGGGCCGACCGTCGATATCGAAGCGCTTAACCTCACGATAGATGGTGATACCCGATACGACAGCATTGCGATGTTGGAAACGCATGTTCCATTTATCGATGCGGCGGCGGTGCACAACGCTGATGGCAACATCTATGTCTCATTGATTAACCGTTGTCCGGATAAAACACATCGGGTGAGCCTTGCCGTACCCGACGGTTATCGGAGTGAGTCGGTATGGATGCTTGGTGATGGTGATATCAACGCCCGGAACAGTTCCGAGAACCGAAAGGAAATCGTACCTTCGGTCAAGCCCATTAGTACCAAGCGAGGCAAAGTGGATATTGAAATCCCAGCCTGTGGGTTGAAACTAGTCAAATTGACACCGACCGGTTAGGTCAATGTATCGGCACTATCGATTAATCTTAAATTTATCACGAAATGAAACCTTTTTTTTGCAAAATCGCTTTCCTCGCCTTCATCGCACTAATGGGGAGTATCCATCCGATCCAGGCACAACTCACCACCGTTGAAATCGATTTGGCGGCCACACCGGTACAGATTAACCCGATGATATACGGGCAGATGCTGGAGAATGTAAACGATAGCATGATTTATGGCGGCATCGCCGACCTGCAGGGCAATGTCCGCCATCACCTCACCCCCAGCCTTCGCGACCTCCAGATACCGGTGATGCGGTGGCCGGGGGGTACGGTTATACACGAATACCGCTGGCGGCATGGAATCGGCCCAAAGCCCCTCCGGCCAACGGTCGAAAACCACCATTGGGGTGGCGTTGAAAACTACCAATTCGGTACCGACGAATTCCTGCAATGGTGCCGGGAAATCGGTACGGAGCCCTATATCAATTTCAATATGGGCAATGATCCCGAGTTTGCCGGCGCCCTCTGGGAAGCGTTGGAGTGGATTGAATACGTCAATGGCGACCCGTCATCAAATTTCGGCAAGCTCCGGGCGCATCACGGACATGCTGCACCCTACCGTGTCAAATATTGGTGCATTGGTAACGAAAATTACGGGCCTTGGGGCAAACACACGGCCGAGACCGAGACAGCCTACGCAACCAAGCTGCGTAAATGGGCGAGCGCGATAAAACAGCGACATCCAGACCTGCACCTCCTCGGCATCGGCCGCTCACTCAAGTGGAACCAGACCGTGTTGGATTCCTGCGGCGAGTTCCTGGACTTCCTTACCCAGCACTATTATGTCACATCGCGCGTGAAAGACGGTGAAATCCAAAACCCGATAAGCACGTTGTTTGCGCCCGCCAAGATGGAAGCACATTTAACTATGCTCGGTGCGCAGCTTGAGACGATAAACAAGCAGTTGGGACGGGCAGACCAACCGATCCGCCTCAGCGTGGATGAATGGAATAACCGGCATTCTGTCAACCATGGCGATAAATTCACGTTCACCCGCCATGATGACCGTCGGCAATTCGACGTAGCCGTGGTGGGCGGTATGCTCAATGCGTTCATCCGGCAAAGCCCCCATGTGGGCATGGCCAACTACATTTTTCCGGTCAATGCCCATGGGCTGATCCGTACCGTTGGCGATGACGATGCTTACCACACACCCATTTACTACGTATTTAAGCAATACCGCGAGCAGATGGTCGGCAGTAAACTCACTGTTGCCGTGGCAGGACCATCCATCGCCACGGATGCCATCAAACCTACGATTGATGGCGACAGCCGGGAGGCTGATATCGTTGCGGAGTCAATCCCTTTTATCGATGCCGCGGCGGTACGCCACGAAGACGGGAGCATCTATGTATCTCTGGTCAATCGGTCGCCCGATGCCACGCACCAGGTACGTATCGACATCCCAGCCGGATACCGGAGCGAGACTGTCTGGGTACTCGAACACCCGGATATCAATGCGCGGAACGACGAACGGAACCGTACGGAAATCACACCATCCATCCAACCCGCCAAAGCAAGGGGAGGCAAGTTCAGTACGGAAGTGTTGGCTTGTGGGCTCCAGATTGTCAAATTGGTGCCGTTGCGTTAATCATCACCTTAACTATTTAACAATTATTAACAAACTTCACACAACAAAACAGGGGCGGCATGCGTTATATAGATTCATAATTAGGTTTATAATTGGTTAGTTTAGAAAGCCCCGATTCTCCCCGTTTCGGGGCTTTCGTTTATAGTATAAAGCGTTGAAGCGAAATAAAATTAAGCAACCGATTGCGTGCAAATGCCCCTTGTCAAATCGAATTTCTTTTCTTAACGTTGCATTACGTTACATACGCCAATTGTAAAAACGAAATCGAGATTGAGGTTGTGTGTTCAGTGTTTGGCAGCGGCTCATTGGGGTCGGCGCTAAAGGGTTAGAGCGATTAACAAAAGTGAAAGGCCCATGGAACAAACGGATTTGCTACACCGGATCAGTAGGGGCGACGAGGATGCGTTCAACGCACTCTATCAAACATACCAGCCCGGAATGCGCGACTTTTTCGGGCGATATGTCCATTCTGATTCACTGGCTGACGATCTCTGCCAGGAGCTGTTCATCAAGCTATGGGACAACCGGCGGCAGCTTGCGGGAATACGTGAGTTCCGGCCCTACCTATACGTCATTGCCCGCAACCTCGCCCTCAACTCCCTCAAGCACATTGCAATCTCCCAACGTGCCATGGGCGAACTGCTCCGGCACTATCCCGTGCAGCAGGAGGTCACCGAGCAGACGGTAATAGACCGCGAATACCGGCTACTGCTTGACCAAGTTCTCTCCCGGCTGCCCCGACGGTCGCGCGAAATCTTCGCACTATGCCGCGAGCAGGGTAAAAGCTACGACGAGGCGGCCCGCGTACTCGGCATCTCCCGCAATGCCATCAAAAACCACATGGTAAGCACCCTGAAGGTATTGAAATCCTTCGCTGAGAAGCAGTTGGGGGTGACGATCGCGCTGTTGATCGGAATAATGAAATTTCTGCTACCCTAAATCCCACTTGAGTTGTCCTTCTATCAAAGGAAGGAATATGACAACCCAAGATGGACAAAACTGAATTTTATAAATTGCTTATCCAGCGGTATAAAAACAAAACCGCGACGGATGAAGAAATCGAGGTGTTTTTCCAGCTGATCCGCGAAGGGGCGCTCGAGGCCTCCCTCATGGATGAAATGGGGATCGATCTGGGCGATATCGTGGAGAAGAAACCGCGTGCCCGCCGCATTCGACCCTATTATGCTGCAGCCGCCGTGCTGTTGATCGGACTGGGTATCGCCTACTTCTTGCTGGATCGCCCATCCACGGCGTTAACGGAGTCTTCCTTGCCACTTGCGGCAAATGACGTACCTGCCGGTGGCAACCACGCCACGCTGACCCTGCCGGATGGCTCGCGCATCGCGTTGGACGACGTGGGGATCGGTGAATTGGTACAGGAGGCGGGGGTGCGGATAGCCAAAACCGAAGACGGGCAGCTGGTTTACCAAACAACACCGTATGCAGCTACCGGCGCCGACCGCGGGAGTGAGCATGCCCTTCACGAAATCAGTACCCCCCGGGGTGGCCAGTATCAGGTAGTGCTGCCCGATGGCAGCAAGGTTTGGCTCAATGCCGGCTCGCGCCTCCGGTTTCCAGCGGTTTTTGCCGCCGGTAGCCGGGAGGTGTTCCTCGAGGGCGAAGGTTTTTTTTCCGTGGCACACAACGACCAGCGGTTTATCGTCCGCACCGACGGCCAGCAGATCACCGTATTGGGCACCGAATTCAATGTGCGCGCACATCCGGATGAGCCGATGGTGCAGACCACCTTGTTACGAGGAAGCGTACAAGTCGACCTGAACAACCAGGGGGCAAGCCACATCCTTAAGCCCAATCAACAAGCGGTGGTAGACCGGCAAGCCCAGACGGTCCGTATTGAAGAGGTCGTCACATCCGAATACGCCGCTTGGAAAGACGGGTACTTCACCTTCCGCAACACGCCGTTGGCTACCGTGATGCAGGATGTCGCCCGATGGTACGACGTGAGCATTGATGCCGGCTCCTTACCAGACAAACGGCTGTACGCCGTGCTTCCCCGTGATGTTTCGCTGGCAACATTGCTCGAGATGATCGGGCTCACCAGCGGCATCGAGTTTGACTTAAAAGAAGGGAGGGTGTCTTTGGAACGATAATACAACCAAGGCAGGGGCCATAAAAACCGGAAGTGCGCGAACACCCCCGGTATGCATTAGGCAATCCCTGTCATCTGAATAGCAATCATTAACAAATAAACCACCTAATTCACAAATGTATGAAATTTAGCAAACATGCTTGTAGCATTTTCCTTGCCATGAAATTGACCCTTTTCTTTGTGCTTTGGTTCAGTCTGTATGCGTCTGCCGAAGCCCTGTCGCAGGAAGTCAGCCTGCGGGTGAAGAATGCTTCCCTGGAGGAGGTCCTGCAGGAAATCCGGAGCAAAACCGGGTTCACGTTCATCTATGACGCACAGTACCTGAGCCAGGCGACCCCCATTACGCTGAACCTCCGGGACCAGCCGGTGGAAGAAGCGCTTAAGGCCGTCTTTTCGGACCAGCCCTTCCGTTATGTCGTTCGGGAGAAGACCATCATCATTGTGCCGCGCGACGAAAGCTCTTCGGCCCAGCTTACCGTTACCGGCACCGTTACGGATGAGCGGGGCGAACCGATGCAGGGGGTAAGCGTGCTGGAGAAAGGCACCACCAACGGGACCTCCACCAATGAGCGAGGCGAATTCGCTCTCACCCTGCGTGGGCAAGGAGCCACGCTGGTTATCCAATCCATCGGGTATACCCCTCAAGAAGTCGCCGCCGGCGAATCCCCGTTGCACATCGTGCTGCAAAGCGCGGAGGAGCTCTTGGAAGAAGTGGTGGTCAGCGTTGGCTACAGCCAAGTGAAGGCCGAGGAGCTCACCAGTGCGGTGAGTGTGATAAAGGCCGACCAGCTGCAAGACGTTACGGCCAACAATGTGGGCACCATGCTCCAGGGCAAAATCCCCGGCCTGCAGGTCATCAACAGTTCGGGCCAGCCGGGGGCGGCACCCGAAATCCGGCTGCGGGGCGTTTCCTCCATCAATGCCTCCCAGCAACCGCTCGTGGTGGTAGACGGCATCATCGGCGGTAACTACGACCCCAACGACGTGGAGAGCGTCACCGTGCTGAAAGACGCAGGTGCCACCGCCATGTACGGCTCGCAGGCCAATGCCGGTGTACTGATCGTGACCACCAAGACGGCCACCCAAGACAAAAACATTTTTGAAGCCCGGTTGACCACCGGGGTCAAAACCGCCGATTTTGGCACCATGGAAATGATGGGTGGCGCCGAACTCTACGAACACCAGAAACAATTTTACCGCGACTACATCGTCGGCGGCGAAAACAACTCGTTCAAAATCGACCTCCTGAAATTCTACAACGAACGGCCGCTCGGACTCCGTGACCAGAATTTCAATTGGTTGAAAGAATCTTTCCGTCCGGCGCCGACCACCAATGCGTATGTATCGGTACGCGGAAAAACGGAGAAGAACAGCTACTATGCAGCAGTTTCCTACTACGACGAAACCGGTAGCTTTTTAAACACGGATTACAAGCGGCTCAACCTGCGGGCAAATACCGAATACCGGTTTTCGGAGCGGCTGAAGGTTCGCAATAACCTCAACCTGAGCGCCAGCATGGGCAGGAGCTACGACTATATGGATATGTACTACACCTTCCTCAACCTCCCGTGGGACGATCCCTATGACGAGGATGGCGCGGCGCGCTATGTAGACGGCAATGTCCCGTTCCGCTGGTGGTCGCGGGACAAAATCAATCCCGTGCATACCATTGAAAACTCCGACCATCCGTATAAGGGGTTTGATGCCAATTACGATTTTGTGCTGGAATATAAAATCATGCCGTGGCTTACGTTTTCATCGTCCAACCGGTTATCGGCCGGATACAACAAGGGCACCAACTATTTTTCACCCCTTGTTGCGGGTCAGTACCACGGCAGCGGCTTCCTGGATGAGACCAACTCGCTGTTCTACGGGGGCATCACCAACAACTTGCTCCGGTTCGATACCGCTTTCGGCCGCCATCACCTCAATGGCTTGGCAGGCGTTGCGTTGGAAGGCGGGCGCAGTGAATATTCCGGTGGTTCCGGCCGCGGGCTTCCCGAAGGCCTCCGTGTGCTCAACGTGGTCTCCAACAGCCAGATGTTGAACGGTTATTTTGACCGCTCCGCGCTCCAGTCGCTCATTTCACAGGTCAATTACAACTACGACGGCCGGTACTTCCTTACGGCATCTTACCGGGTAGACGGCTCATCGGCCTTCCCCGAAGGCAACCAATACGCCGGTTTCCCGGCCGTTTCCGGCGCCTGGTTTGTGAGCAACGAGCCATTTCTGGAAAACCACCCGGTGGTCAGCGCGCTGAAGCTGCGTGCCAGTTACGGGGTCACCGGTACGCAGGATATCGGCAGCACCCGGTTTCTGGGGCTATTTGCGCTGTCCAGCCAATATAATTCGGCTGTAGCCGCCATTCCTTACCAGCTGGCCAATCCCGGCCTCACCTGGGAAGGCAAGCACCAGTACAATGTGGGGCTGGACCTCTCGCTCTTCAAGCGGGTCAACTTAACGGTCGATGCCTACCGTAACGTCACCAAAGACCTGCTGCTGCAGGTATCCCAGCCGCCGTCCATCGGCTTTGAGGTCCGCTGGGAGAATGCGGGTAATGTAATCAACAAAGGGTTGGAAATCGGCATCGACGCCACTCCCGTGCAATCCAGCGATTGGGATTGGAACACGGGGCTGGTTGTCAGCTTCAACGACAACACCTTGTCGGGATTACCCAGTGAAATCATCCGCACCACGTCGCGCAGCGTTTCGCAGATTTACCGCAACGGTGGCCAGTTGTATGAATTTTACATGCCCAAGTGGGCCGGTGTGGATCCGCAGACGGGGGCGCCCTTGTGGGAAAAGCTGGTGTATGATACCGATGGTGCGGCCGTGGGCCGTGAGCTGACCTCCAATTACGCCGAAGCTACGCACCAAGAGGCCGGATCGGCATTGCCGCGCTACCAGGGCGGGTTCAACAACCTCCTGCGTTACCGCAATGTCAGTCTGCAGGTAAATACCGCGTTCAGCTATGGCAACCAAGTGTTCAGCAACGACCTGCGGTATGTCTTCAACGACGGGCACGAGCCCTACTATAACCAGATCAAGCGGCCCGAGGGCACGGTAATCTGGTCGAAGCCGGGAGACATCGCCACCGAGCCCAGCCCGCAGAATGCAGCCAATTCAGCGGAACCTTCATCCCGGTTCCTGATGGATGCGAGCTATTTCCGTATCCGAAACATTGCGCTTTCATACGACCTGCCCGGCACCACGGCCGGAAAACTCGGCCTTGCCGGGTTAACTGTGTCGTTGACCGCAGATAACGTATATACGTTTACCAATTTCCTGGGTCAGGACCCCCAGACATCCATTGTTTCAGAAAGCTGGACCATGCCCGGCGTTGCCGACTTCAAGTACCCGAACAACCGGCAGTTTCTGATCAGCATCAATTGTAGGTTTTAACGATAACGAACATGAAAATCCGTAATTATATCTTCGGCTTACTCTGCTGCCTGCTCGGCAGCAGCTGCGACCTCGTGGTGGAGCCCTCAGACTCCCTGACCACCGGCACCCTCGTTACCACCAGCGATGGCCTCCGGAATGCCCTGAACGGGGCATACTCCCTCTTCAAGGACCATGTTGAATTCAACGGGGTGGTCAGTGCCAACAACATGTACCTGCGCCAGTATTTCCAGCTATCCGACTTTGCCAGTGACGACATCGTGTGCGGCCAGGTGACCACCGATCCGCTGTGGTACAGTTTCACCCAAGACCACACCCCTACCCAGGCCAACACCCGGTTCTTCTGGTATATTTCATACAAAATCATCAATACGGTCAACACCGTCATCGACGCCGTTGAGCAGCAGGGTGAAACCAATGCCGAAACCGAGCAATTACTCGGCGAGTGTTACTTTCTACGCGCCCTCGCCCATTTCAACCTGGTGCGGCTGTTTGCAAAACCCTATACCCACGATCCGGGGGCTCCGGGTGTTATCCTTCGGCTATCGCTCGATGACCCTGCCGCCAAGGAACGCGCCACGGTGGATGAGGTATACCAGTCGGTCATCGCCGATGCCGAGCGGGGCGCTTCGCTGATGAACAGCCCACGTGGCACTCAATATGCTTCGAAAGAAGCTGCATGGGCGTTGCTTTCGCGGATATACCTGTATATGGAAGACCATGAGCAAACCATCCATTACGCCAACGAAGTCATCAATTCCGGCCGGTTTACGCTGGCGACATCTGATCAATACCCCACCCTGTTTCCCAATGCGGTTTCCGCCAGCGAGACCATTTTCTGTGTGGCTTTCACCAGCGTGGACGACTACGGCCGTGGGTCTATCGCTTCGATGGTCTACTCCGATGGCAACTCGGGATGGGGCGAGGAGTTTGCCTCCGCATCGCTACGTGCACTCATGGAAGGTACGCCCGAAGACATACGGTGGTCGTATATCGAGCCCTCTACAGATGAGTCCGGTGCGGTCCGTCTCCTGAACGGCATCCCCATTTATTACATCCGTAAATTCTCTTACCAGGATGGCAATCCCAACCTGAGTTCGCCCATCATGTTCCGCCTTGCGGAGCTCTACCTCAACCGGGCTGAAGCCTATGCCAAGAGCAATCGCGCTACCGAGGCGCTTGATGACCTTGACGCGATCCGCACCAACCGCGGCCTAGCTGACCACCTGTATAACGGGCAGACGCCCGGCGGCATGAGTGCGCTGGAAGCCGTGTGGCAGGAGCGGCGCATCGAGCTGGCATTCGAAGGGCACCGCGTGTTTGACCTTTACCGCAACAAGCAGGACCTGGTGCGCGATTACTGGGGGTACCACCTGGTGGGGTTGAGCGAGTCTGATATCGACCTATCGCGGAAACCCACCGGTTACGGCAATATCCGCCTGGACTGGCAGCATCCGCGGAGCATCTACCATATCCCTATCGACGAAGTATTGAGCAACCCTTCCATTACCCAAAATCCTTAATCGCAATTCCGATGAAAAAAATCAATCACATCATAGCAGTGCTTGCCATCGGGCTGATGGCGGGCGGCTGCACCAAGCTCCAGACCGTGCCGATGCCGGAAATAGATATATTGTTTGAGCTGGAGGTTGACGGGAACGAGGTCACTTTCACCAATAAGACCGTGGGTGCCGAAAACTACCGTTGGGAGTTCGGCGATGGCAACGAATCGGCCGAAGCGAACCCTACCCACCAGTATCCGGGCAAAGGCAAATACGTGGCCACGCTATACGCGTCACTTCCGGGCGGGAAAACCTACGAAGGCTCCACGGTGATCAACATTGCCAAAACATCGCCGGTACGGATGGATGACGGCGTGCTTACCGACTGGGATGCCGTTACGCAGCATGTGATCGACCCCGGTACAACGGGCGGTATCGTCAACGAGGTCAAGCTGGATTACGACGGCAACTATGTTTACCTGTACATCGACCTGGACACCCGGCCTGCCTCGGGAGATATTTTCGATTTTTACCTCGATACCGACAACAGCGGCGCTACGGGCCTGCTTACGGGTTCCTTCCCCGAAGGCGGCTATGATGTGCTGCTGGAAGGGCCGCTGCTGGCAGGTGGCCTCGATGTATTTTACCACGTCGGCGAACAGTCGGCATTCAGTTTTTCCCAGCAGACCATCGCTGATTATTACCTGCTGGGTGCGGTAGAAACATCAGGCACCAACACCCGTTTCGAAATGCGCCTCGAGCGTGGCAAGCTCAAATTCCTTACCGGCGCGGGCCTACGGCTGGGTATTACCGTCACCAAGAGCGACTGGTCTGCCACGCTCGGGCGGGCACCCGGCGAAGGGCAAGCAGGTTACGAGCTAACTATGGACGAATAACAACAGAAACACACCCATGGAACCAACAACCGCAAAACCACACGCCTCCCGGGTCGTATCGCTGGATGTGATGCGGGGACTGATCATGCTGCTGCTCGCGGCGGAAGCCTGCGGTGTATACGAGGCATTGGCCCACGTGTTCACCAGCGGGCCCGCGCATGCCCTGGTGGGCCAGTTTTTCCACCACGAGTGGCATGGGCTACTCGCGTGGGATCTGGTGCAACCCGGCTTCATGCTGATTGCCGGCACGTCGCTCTACTTATCGTGGAGCCGCAAATCCCAGCAGGGCATCAGCTGGTCAACCCATTTACGCGCCGTTGCGTGGCGGTCGCTCAAGCTATTTGCCTGCGGTGTGGCGCTCCATTGCGTCTACTCCGGGCAGCTTGTCTGGGAGCTGTGGAACGTATTGACCCAGCTTGCCGCCACCACGCTGATCGCCTACCTGATTATCCGGTGGCCCACAATGGGACAATTGCTGTTCAGCGTGGGGCTGCTCGTACTTACCGAGTGCCTGTACCGCTTTATTACCGCACCCGGCTTTGAGCAGCCCTTCGTTAAGGGCGAGAACTTCGGTGCTTATTTCGACCACCTCATCATGGGCAAGCACAACAGTGGCGGATGGGCCGCCATCAACTTCATCCCTACGGCGGCCCATACCATTTGGGGCGTGCTGGCCGGCAAGCTCATCGCGAGCAGCCAGCCAGCGGCCGCCCAAATCCGGAAACTGGTTTGGGCAGGGCTAGCCGGCCTACTGGTGGGTTACCTGCTCGACTGGTCGGCCGTTACCCCAATCATCAAGCGCATCAGCACCTCATCGTTCGTGCTCGTTTCGGGCGGCTACATCCTGCTGCTTATGGCCTTTTTGCGGTGGCTGGTAGACGTACGCGGGTACAACCGGTATGCATGGGTGTTCGTAGTTATCGGTATGAACCCGATTTTTATTTACCTGTTTTTCGAAACCGTTGGCAAGCAATGGTTCAACGGCACCGTCGGCATTTTCGTCGGTGGCGGGCTGGAGCTGCTTGCCGCACCGTCCGGACTCATTTCGATTGCGGTAGCGTTGGTTGCCCTGTTTTTAGAATGGCTGCTCTGCTACTGGCTGTACCAACGACGGATCTTTTTTAAACTTTAACCCCATGAGCAAATCACTCATCCTACCCATCATTGCCGGCATTGCGCTGCTGGTCGGCACCTTCCTGCTTTACGCCTGCACGCGGTCATCCGGCGAATTGCCGTTGGTACGTGGTGTCCGTGTTACCTATACTGAAAGCGACGCAGATTTCACCAACCCCGAACGCGGTTTTTACCGGTATTCCGAAACGCGCACCAGCCAGTTCACCCCGCTGGATGCCACGGAGCTGCGCGGGTACCGCAGCCCGCAGCAGCTCCCTTCTGCCAATTACGAAGTAGCCAGCACACTGGTATTCCGTTATTACATCCTGGATAATTTCCGCGATGGGCCCATTTCGGATGTCGTCCTCTCAGCATTGGGTACCGATATGGACGCGGTGCGGAGCGCGGGCGTCAAGATCATCCCCCGGTTTGTATATACCGTTACATCCATGGCAGGTGATTGCCCCGAAGGTTTCATCTGCCCCCCGTATGGCGATGCTCCCAAGGCCGTCGTCCTGGGCCAAATCGAGCAACTCAAACCCTTTTTCGAGCAGCATGCCGATGTGATCGCAAGCGTGCAGATGGGTTTCATCGGCACGTGGGGTGAACAGTATTATTCCGATTATTTCGGTGATCCTTCGGGCAACGGCGGGCAGGACTACCGCCTTACGGATACCAATTGGCAGGACCGTCTGGATGTGCTGCGGGCACTTCTGGAGGCCGTTCCGGACGACCGCATGGTGCAGGTACGTTATCCGCAGATCAAGCAACGCTATGTGTACGGCATCGATGCGCCTGTCGGTTCGGAACCCCTGTCGGCCGCCGAAGCTTTTACCGCTACCGATAAGGCGCGTATCGGCTTGCACAACGATTGCTTCCTTTCGGGGCCGAATGACATCGACACGTATGAAGACTATGGCAATAGTAGCCGTCCACGCAGTTCGGATGCAGCGGTGGTGACCACGTTGCGCAACTACATGAAAGAAGAGGGCCGATATGTTGTGGTCGGTGGCGAAACCTGCAGTGACGACTATGGCCCGCAGAACGACTGCGAATCGGCTGGCATCGCCCAACAGGAATTTGCAGACATGCATTACAGTTACCTCAACGCCCATTACAACAACGCGGTAAACAACGACTGGCAGGACGGCGGATGTATGGACGCCATCAAACGAAACCTCGGCTACCGGTTGGTGCTGAAAGAAGCTACCTTACCCGACCGGGCGTTCCGCGGTGCGGAAAGCCGGATCAGCCTACAACTCGTGAACAACGGGTATGCCGCGCCGTTCAATGCCCGGCCCCTGCGGTTGATATTGCGCAACCGGGCCGACGGATCGGCGATTTCGGTTCCCGTGCAACAGGATGTGCGTACCTGGCATACGGGCGCGGTACAGTTCACCGCGCAGGTGTTGATTCCGGATGACATCCCCGCGGGCACCTATGAATTACTGCTGCACCTGCCCGATGCGTACGAAAGCCTGGCAGACAAGCCCGAATACGCCATCAGACTGGCCAACGAAGAGGTGTGGGAAGAAGACACGGGGTATAACCGGCTGCATCACGATGTCGTGGTAAAGTAGTCTTTCTTTGGGTTTAAGAGGCACGATGTCAATTCGATGGGAATGATTTGTATGGCGGCACTGCCCGACGCAGCAGTCCCCGGACCCCTCCGTGGACTGCGCGTGGGCATACAAACCCATGGTCTTTAAGACAGCTAATAGGCTGTTATATCTTGGTTTTCCACGGTTAAAGGTACGAATATTTTGGATAAGTAGCCCTCAATCGTAAATTTCGCGCCAACCGACACCAACACCAAGTGAGAATCTCAGCAAAAAACTCGCGACTGCGGGGTCAAGCATCTACTTTTAGCGTAAATCGAACAACGATGAAAATAGCTGGGGATTAATGGTTCGACGGCTTGCCAGTCTTTTCTTATCTTTAGCAGCTCAAAGGAGCCTAGTATGATTTCTAAAACGCTTTCCTCGATTTGCGGTTTGCTGGTCGTTTCCACGACATTCGGTACGCCGTCCAAGCTTGACTCCTTATTGAAGGAGCTCGATCGGACTATCCACGCTGAAAAACAGTTGATGTCGACTAAAGAAAAACGAATCAACCGGCTGAAGCAATTGCTGCATTCAAGTACCAGTGTTGAAGCCAAGTTTAATATCTATGACCAGATTTTCGACGAGTATGAAGTATACATCTGCGACTCGGCATACCACTATGCCCAACTGATTTCTGAACTGGCCGGCCGGCACGGCAGTCAGCACTGGGCAAACGAAAGCAAACTGCAAACCTCCAGCATACTGACCACTTCGGGGATGTATCCGGAAGCTGTCGACATCCTTCGATCCGTTGGCAAAGGCCAGCTCTCGGGTGACCAACTAACCGACTACTACACCAATTTTTATCATGCCTACAATGAGTGGGGAGAATACGCCGAGTACGGTTATCGGCAGCAATACAAAAGCTTGGGCAGGGCCTATCAGGACTCGCTCCTGGCCATATTGCAGCCCGAGCACCGGTCCTACGCGTTTGAACATGCCTGGCGCGCCATCGAGAACGGGGATTATGAACGGGCCAACTCGCTCCTGTTCCAGCGGCTGCCCGTTACCGAGCCCAATACACGGGACTATTCCATCCTCACTTCCATGATCGGCATTTTGTTTTGGTACCTGGATGACATCGACCGGCACAAGGAGTATCTTGCTGTTTCGGCCATATCCGACATCAATGCGTCCATCATGGAAAACACCTCGTTACGGAGTTTAGCAAACGTGCTGTTTGGTGAAGGGGATTTGTCTCGTGCCAATGCTTACATCAAGAAGAGTCTGAACGATGCCAACTTCTATAATGCCCGGCTGCGCAGCATCCAGATTTCCAAGCTGTATCCCATCATTGAAAATGCCTATCAATTGGAGCGGCAGCAACGGCAGCGCGAGCTACAGACCCTGCTGGCGGTAATCAGCGTGCTCTCGGTCCTGTTGGCACTCACGGTGGTCTATATCATTATCCAATTCCGGAAACTTGCAGAGGCCCGGAAGCAAACCCTGTTGGCCAATGATCAACTCAAGGACAATAACCGATCACTTGCCGAAGCCAACCACATCAAGGAAGAATACCTGGGCCGGTTCCTTAACCTGTGTTCCACATACATTGAAAAAATGGAAACCCACCACCGCAGGCTGTATAAAACGGCCAAGGAGGGCAACCTGGCCGCCCTCACCGAAAAATTGAAGTCCAACACATTTATCGAGGAAGAGCTTGCCGAGTTTTACCAAAACTTCGACCACGCGTTCCTGAAGATATTTCCGCGTTTCATCGAACAGTTCAACGCGCTTTTGCACCGGGAAGACCACGTGATGCCCAAGCAGGGCGAAATCCTCAACGCCGAATTGCGGACGTTTGCCTTAATCCGGTTAGGCATCACGGATAGCCAGCGTATTGCGGAGTTTCTGCGGTACTCCATCACTACCATTTACAACTACCGGTCGAAGTTTCGGAACAAGGCCACCGTGCCACGCGAGCAATTCGAGGCCGCTGTCATGAAAATCAGCTCGTTTAATGCCTGAAATCTCATCGATGGTTTACTTTTTACACCGCACGTAACTTTACACACACCTAATAATCAACTATTTAAAGTTGATACAATCTTAATCGATTTACTTTTGACCTCACCGCCCCCAAAGCGGGGTGAACGTTTATATACCTTTGTCAGCAGCGATGCGAAGCCATCTGAGCTAACCAAAAGCGATTCATAAAACTATTTTACGATGAACAAAAACATTTATTTTTCCATTCTATTTTTCGTGGCCGTTTGGTTCCATGCCGTACCCGTCGTTGCGCAGACAGCTGTCAGCGGCCGGGTAACCGATGCGGCCAACGAACCCATCGGCGGGGCTACGATATCCGTGCAGGGAAGCACCATGCGGACCCTCAGTGACGACGCCGGGAATTTCGTCCTCCGCGATGCCGCCCCCGGAGCGGTGCTGCTTGTTTCTGCTGTGGGGTACGCCCCGTACGAGGCGACCGTGCCGTCCAGCGGCACTTTGCACATCACGCTCAGCCAGCAGGAGACGCTGTTGGACGAGATTGTCGTGGTGGGGTATGGCAGCATGGAGAAGAGCAAGATCACCAGTGCTATTACCAATGTCAAGGCCGAGGAGTTCAATCTGGGCAACATCAACAACCCGGCACAGCTGCTGCAGGGCAAGGTGGCGGGGCTCAGTATTGTGGCGCCGCAGGGCAACCCCAACGGCGAGTTCAACATCCGGCTCCGGGGCCTGTCTACCCTGGGTGCCAACACGCAGCCGCTGGTAATCATCGATGGCGTGGTCGGTGCAGACCTCAACAGCGTAGATCCCAATGACATCGCCACCATGGACGTATTGAAAGACGGCGGTGCCGCCGCCATCTATGGCACCCGCGGCTCCAGCGGTGTAATCATCATCACCACCAAGACCGGCAGCCGCGAGCACGCCAGCATCACGTACAACACCTATGGTGCTGCCGAGCAGATGGACCGGTCGCTGCCCATCATGAGCCGCAGCGAATACCTGGCCAATGGCGGCACAGACTATGGGGGCGATACCGACTGGATGGACGCCATTACCCGCACCGCATACTCCCATGTACACAACGTGTCGCTTTCGGGCGGCACCCCGCAGTTTACCTACATGGGGTCGCTCAATTACCGGAATATCAACGGCATTGTCAACCGTACGGGTAATGAGCAATTGAACGGCCGGCTGAACCTCACCCAACGGGCGTGGGACGACCGACTGACCCTCAACCTCAACCTCTCGCTCAATTCGCGTGACGCCCAACTGGGGTTTGACGATGTCTTCCGTTCGGCGATTATCATGCCACCCACGGCACCGGTGACGAGCACCGACCCCGAGTATGCCGCCTACGGGGGATATTTCCAGAACCGTGCCCACGAGCTTTTCAACCCTGTCGCTATCATCGATCAAAACACGCGCGACCAGCGCAGCACGCGGGCCCTCTACAACCTGCAGGGCGACCTGAAGATCGTTGACGGGCTTACGGCCAGTGCCCGCGTTGCCCGCACGGACGAAAAGATCGACGGGGGCAGCTACATCAGCCGCTACAGCCTGTATGGCAGCGGCCTGGACCGGACGGGGCTTGCTTCGCAGAGTGCCTATCAAAACCAAAGCGACCTGTTTGAGCTGACGGGCAATTACATCCGCCGTTTCGACCGGTTGGATTTCAACCTGCTCGGCGGCTACTCGTACCAGCAGTTCTCTTCGCAGCATGCTTTTACTGAGGCGGGTAATTTCCTGACGGACGAGTTTTCGTATCACAACATCGCCGCCGCACGGGATTTTGCCGATGGCCTTGCCAAGGGCGAAAGCTTCAAGGAGAGCAGCAAGCTGATTGCATTCTTCGCGCGGGCCAACCTGAACTATGCCGACACCTACTTCCTCTCGGCCACCCTGCGCAGGGAGGGGTCGTCGCGGTTTGGCGCGGGCAACCAATGGGGCAACTTTGTGGGGCTGAGCGGCGGCATAGATGTGAGTCGGCTCGTTTCCATTCCACGTGTGAACCAGTTGAAAGTACGGGGCAGCTACGGTGTAACGGGTGCTCTCCCTGAGCAAAGCTACCTGTCGCAGCAGATTTACGGGCCGGGTTCTACGCTCACCTACTTCCTCTTCAACGACCGCTTCACTCCGGTATATTCGCCTCAGAGTAACCCCAATCCCAACCTCAAGTGGGAGAAGAAAGAAGAGATTAACCTTGGAGTGGATGTCGGCCTGTTCGATTCACGCCTCATCGCCACCCTGGATGTATACAATCGGCGTACAACCGATGCCCTGATCCGGCTGAATGTGCCTGTACCCCCCAACCTGTATCCCACCACGGTACTCAACGCGGGCGAGCTCCGCAACCGGGGTTTGGAAGTATCGGTTGTGGGCGATATCATCCGCCGGCCTGATTTCAGCTGGCAGAGCCGCATCACCTATGCGACCAACAGTGCCCGTGTCATATCCCTCTCACTGGGTGATATCCGCTACGGTACGCGTGACGTCGGTGGACTGCCCGCACCCCTCACCGGCAATGTGGTACGCGTACAGGAGGGCCGCCCCATCGGGCAGATGATCGGCTGGATATACGAAGGCGTAGCCGACGACGGCAGTTACATCATCCGGGACCTCGATAACAGCGGCGATATCAACGAGCAGGATTTCGGGATCATCGGCCGGGGTCTGCCCAAGGGCGAGTTCGGCTTCGGCAACAACTTCCGATACAAGCACCTCGATTTGAACATCTTTTTCAGGGGTGTGTATGGCCACGACCTGGTCAACCTGCACCGCACCATGTTTGAGCAGGTATCGCGCATCACTACCTACAACCTGATCAAGACGAAGCACTTCGATCCGGCGTATACCGGCCCGGTAGCCTACAACAGCCACTACGTGGAAAACGGGTCGTTCATCAAGTTGGACCACCTGTCGCTGGGCTACACCATCCAACTGCCGGCGCGGTCACTGATCTCTTCTGCGCGTATCCAACTTACGGGGCAGAACCTGTTCTACATCACCGGCTATTCGGGCGTCGATCCCGAGCCACGCTACAGCTACGACAACAATGTGCTGGCCCCGGGTGTGGAGCCGCTGAACAGCTGGGTTACCACCCGTACATTCACCCTTGGCGCAAACTTCACCTTTTAAATCCACGATCATGAAATGTACCAACTATCTACACCATATCATCCACACCAAGGCTGCCCTGCGGGCACTGCTGCTGGGTGCCTTCCTTTGTCCGGTGGTGTCTTGCACCGACCTTGATGAACAGCTCTACAGCCAACTGAACAACGAAAATTTCCTTAAGAACGAAGAGGAAGTCCTATCTGCGCTGGGCGCTGCTTACAGTGGCCTGCGCACCTTCCAGAAGTTTGACAACATGTGGACGGTCTACTGCACGGGCGACGAAGCCGTGGTACCCGGCCGTACCGGGGGCGATTGGGCCGGCGATGGGCAGGACCAGCAGATGACGGACCATAAGTGGACGGTCAACAACCGCTTCTTCCGGGGATCCTGGGAGCAGTTTTTTGCGCAGGTGAACGCCTGCAACCGGCTCATCTACCAGCTGGAACAACTCGATGCCACGGCCTATGCGAGCTACATCTCCGAGGTCAAGGTTGTCCGGGCGCTCTGGTACCTCTGGCTCATCGATTTCTGGGGCAATGTGCCCATCGTAGACCGCTTTGACGTGGCTCAGGACTATCTTCCTGCTACAAGTACCCGTAGCGAGGTTTTCGATTTCATCGAAAGTGAAATCGTGGGCAACCTCGCCAACCTGAGCAAGGAAAAGAGCAGCACCACCTATGCCCGGGCCGACTATTGGACGGCGCAAGCCATCCTGGCCAAGCTCTACCTCAATGCCGAGGTCTACACCGGCACTGCGCAGTGGCAGAAAGCATTGGCCGCGTGCAATGAAATCATCGGGTCGGGGCAGTTCAACATGTCCAACACCTATGGCGAGAATTTCATTTCGAAGAATGAGAATTCGCCGGAGGCCATCTTCGCAATCCCGTTTGATGCCATCTATACCCAATGGGAATGGATCCTCCCGATCGTATCCCTCCATTATTCCAGCCAGCAGACGTTCAATATAACCAATGGGCCGTGGAACGGGCTATCCGTGCAGACCGATTTCTTCTTTTTGTACGAAGACGCCGATGTGCGCAAGGAGCACAACTTCCTGTGGGGGCCGCAGTACACGGCTACCGGTGCTCCCTTGCTCGACCCCGGCTACGAGCGTGACCCGGCCGTAGATCCCGATGGCGCGCAGATCCATTTCACTCCCACATTCAACTCGCTGTACAACACCGCACGCCAATCCGGCGTACGCATCAAGAAATGGGAAATCGAAATGGGGGGCAATGGATTCCCCAGCAGCGATTTCGCCGTGTTCCGCTATTCAGACATCCTGCTCATGAAAGCCGAGATCCTGTGGCGCCTCAATGCGGCGGATGCGGAGGCCCTTGCGCTGGTGAACCAAATCCGGGAGCGTGCGGGCGTCGAACCCTTTGCATCGCTCAACGCGGAGCGCGTGCTCAACGAGCGCGGCCGCGAGCTTTTCCTTGAGGGGTGGCGCCGGTCGGACCTCATCCGTTTCGGGCGGTACAATGATGCCACCGTTTTGAGGCCTTACGTCAGCGAGCCCTACAAACAGCTTTATCCCATACCGCAAGATCAGATTGCGGCCAACCCCAATCTCAAACAGAACCCAGGTTATAACTAATTTTCATAAGTTACACATTCCCTACTATGCGTCATTTCCATTATTTCTTCCGCTTTTCCTTTTTAGCCGTACTTTTCATGGTCCATCAGGGGGCCATCGCCCACGACAGCCCGCACACCCGCAAGGGTGCGGGGCCCAAATACTGGATTGCCTATGAGCAGTGCTGGATCACCAACAGCCCAATCACCGAAGACCGCTGGCAGAAAAACATCGACTGGATGGCCCAGACGTTCAAGGCATATGGGTTTGATATGATCTGCAACGACGGATGGATAGAAGCCGCACAGACGATCGATGCCAATGGTTACATCACCAAATACAACGACGATTGGGAACATACCTTTTCGCACTGGTCGCGGTACGTGCAGCAAAAGGGCATGAAACTGGGCGTTTACTACAACCCCATGTGGATGACCAAGGCGGCCTATGATCAAAATGTGACTGTCCAGGGCACCTCCTACAAAGCACAGGACATTGCCGGCAGCATTTCATTCAACGAACCCCTGTATTGGGTAGATACGGACAAGCCCGGGGCCAAGGAGTGGATACAGGGGTACGTGCAGCATTTCATCGACATCGGTGCCACATACCTCCGCATCGATTTCCTGGAAAACTACGAGCGCAACTACGGTACCACCAAATACCGGCAGGCCCTCGCCTGGATCAAGGAGGCCGCAGGTGACCAGCTGTTTCTCAGCTTGGTCATGCCCAACTGTTACCACCACGGGGAGACCGAGCTGGCATACGGTGATATGATCCGCATCGATGACGATTGCTTCGATGGTGGTTGGGATTTCGTGAGCGGCCGGCGGCGTGGAGAACAGCGGCCCATCTGGCCGCAATACGGCAATGCGTTCGACGGGTTCATCGGTTTTTCGGATATCGGTGGCCGCGGGCAGCTGATCCTGGATGGCGATTTCATGCGCATGAACACGATGGCGACCGATGAGGAGCGTAAATTTATGATTTCGCTTATGGTAATAGGCGGTTCCGCACTGGCCATTGCCGACCAATACGATACCATCGACGGGCACGAGTGGGTGTACCAAAACGAAGAACTGCTGGTGCTCAACGAGCAGGGGTTGGTCTGCAAACCGCTGAGCAACGACCCGAAAGACGTCGCTGCAAGCTCCACGTGGATAGGGCAGCTGCCCAACGGGGATTGGATCGTGGGCTTGTTCAACCGCGAGGACACCCCTCAGTTGCGCAAGGTGGATTTCGCCCGTGATCTGGGGCTGGCAGCCGGGGAAGTGACCCGCATCCGCGACCTTTGGGCGCATACCGATCTGGATAGCGCCGCAGGTGGATTTGCGAATACACTGGCGCCGCATTCCTGCCAGATCCTCCGCATTACGGCTGTCGGGCAGCGCTACGAGGCCGAGGTAGCCTCCCATATTGGCGGTGCACGCAAAGGTAGCACCCATTTCGGCCATAGCGGTATAGCGTATGTGGATATACTTGCTGCTGACGACGCCCAAACACTGTTTGCCATCGAGGTGGCCGACGGTGGTACCCATACCCTTGGCCTGCGTTATGGTACCAGCACCGCTGAGGCGGCTGCCTGCATGGTTACCGTCAACGACGGAAAATCCCATCGATTGGCGCTGCCAGCATCGCTGCTGCCCGGCACGTGGCAGCACGCAACCCACGAGATTATGCTTCGACCCGGGGTCAATTACCTCAGCGTAGCGAGCACCGGAGACCGTGGGCATACCTTCCTATTGGATTTCATAGAGGTAGATGCGAAGTAAGATGCCGCCTTTTGGCCTTTTTACCGGGATATGGTGGTATATCGCCGGGGTAGGGCACGGATGACGCGCGGGTGACGGATAAGGGAAGGTGCACTAGGCCATAACCCGGAGCGGAAAAACGGGGACGACAAAAGCGCCATTTTGCGAAATTTGCGCCACCCGGCGACAGATGCGTCATCCGGCGACATCCGCGACAGGGGCCATTGCCGGGCTTCCGACCTTTGTACTGTTGTTTAAATGAAGTTATCATGGCACAACAGGAAAGTATCATTAAATTGAAAGGGAAGATCGGGGATCTGACCTTTTACGAAACCAAAAACGGGTACCAAGCACGGCAGGCGAAGGGGGTAAACCCCAGGCGCATCGCCACGGAACCCAACTACCAGCGTACCCGCGAGAACAACGCGGAGTTTGCCACCGGTGCGCTTTATGAAAAATTCGCAGCAGACTCCGAATAAAAAGTACTAACAACCCAATCGAGCAACTTTATGGGCCGACACGCAAATTTCACCACCAACTGGGCCGGATACGGAACATGCTGGAGGACGAGCTCAAGTTCAGACCCACCGATAGCGGATAAGAAAATCAGTAATAGTCTCCAAACCGGTCACGAGAAGCCTTAACCGTTTGACTCCATGCCGATATGTCGCCAACTTTGCACGGTATAATTCGTTCGTTGCTGATCTTCGTTGCCCCCATATATCAGCGTCTTTATTACGTTTGTTGGAGCAGCCACGTGGGCAAAGCGGTCTAGCCCCTTGAAGAGGTCGCGATTAATGGTCTGCGTAGCTTTCACTTCATAGGCTCGAAAGCTATCGGCCGTTTTCTGCAGGATATCGATCTCATTGGCGTTGCTATCTTGCCAGAAGTAGTATTGCCGATGCAAATAGAGATGTTGATTTGCCTTGTGGAACTCAGCCACCACCATATTTTCGAACACATTGCCCTTTAGCCTATTCAATTTAAGCTGGCTACCATCTGAGATGCCCAATAGGTGGCAAAGCAACCCGGTATCATAAAAATAGAGTTTCGGTGTTTTTACCAGCCGTTTTCCAAAGTTTTCGTGATACGGATATAGCAGGAATGTGATGTAACTGCTCTCCAGTATAGCCATCCAGGCTTTTGCCGTAGCATATGCGATGTCGCATTCGTTGGCCAATGCATTCACATTGAGCAACTGCCCGGCCCGGTTGGCACACAAACCGAGGAACGTGCGGAACGCCCGTACGTCTTTGATATTAATCAATTCGGTCACATCCTTTTCGACGTATGTTTGTACGTAGTTGGTGTAGAAAATTGTTGAATCGATATCGCGATGGAAGAGGGCTGGGTAAAACCCCCGTACCGCTGCATCGGTATATTCCTGTGGCAGCATCCCGGAAGCACTTAACTCCTGTAAATCCAATGGCAACAGTTTGAATAGCGCAACGCGGCCAGCCAGTGTCTGTGTAATGCTTTTCAGCAGGTGGAAATTTTGTGAGCCGGAGAGGATAAACTGCCCCATCTGTCCGCTTTCGTCTACGGCAGTTTGTATGTAAGAAAACAATTGAGGTGCGCGCTGCACCTCATCTAAAATAACGTTGTCCGCATATTCGGCGATAAAAGCTACAGGATCATCCTCGGCAAACGCTCTGATATCCGGATTTTCCAGGGAGACATACCTATAATCGGGAAATAGTGATTTCAGCAGGGTTGTTTTTCCGGATTGCCTTGGGCCGGTAACTGCAAGTACTGGGAATTTGCTACGTTGCGCGCCGATATGCTCTGCTATCCGCCTGTTTATAAACGACTTCATTCTACGAAAGTAGCTATAATTTTATAAATTACATAGCTTATTTATAGAAATTACATAGGTTGCACTTATGAAATAACATAACGTATACTCCTTAAACGGCCCACGGCCTCACCAAGTTTGACAAGAAGGCGCTGTACGCGCCAGCACGCCGATTCTACCGCCTACTGGGGCGGATGCGGAAAATGCTGGAGGAAGAATTCAAGTTCAAACCCACCGATATCGGGTAAATTAGTTATCGCGCCTACGGAAAGAAGGCGTCCGAAGCAGATCGGAGATGCCGATCACACCTTAAAAATCGATGCATTTTAATGCTAGCTTCACTTTTCATCTCAAATTGTAATTAATCTGACCATACCACCTTAAAATAGACACATAATTAAGGTGTCCAAGCTTTAGTCGGTTATTCGCTAACTTCTTGACTCCTTAAGGAGCTGTATGATATCGTCTTTGAGTTCTGGAAGCTTTTCAACGATAATGTTCCATACTATTTCATAGTCTACCCCGAAATAGTCATGGATTAAACGGTGTCTGGTATTCGTTATTTTCCGCCAACTGTAGTCTGGGCGATTTCTTCAAGTCCGCTTTCAGTGGTGGGGTGATGTCCGTTGTATAGAGAAGGCGAATAATCCGGGCCGCGTCTGCCGACTTGGGTTGCGTTTTTTCCATTGCGAGCGAAGCCATGACCATTCCATTGGCCGATAACCCCAAGAAAAAGATCGTACTGTTTGTGACGCAGGGAGTTGATCGGTTAAACACTCAAAACAGAAAGGAGTAATCTTGGCATGGTGACGGATGTACTACTCGATTACTGGGCGTAATACTGCTCCCTGAACGATTCCCATCACGAATGGCTGCACACCTTTTCCCATTCAGTTACCGCCAAGCGCGGCACGCGGGTGTTCGAGCCGGGCGACCATGGCGACTACGTATACTTCATCGGTGAAGGGCTATTGGCCACCGTATGGTGGGACGAGCAAGGCACCCGCCGCATCGACCGATTGCTGCCACCCCTGCACAGTGTACTGACCAAGGGCAACCTGTATGCCCACCACCAGATCTACTGTGAAGTGGCCGCGCTACGGCCTAGCAGGCTCATCCGCATCCCTGCCGATGCGTTCAAAGCGTATAAAGAAACTTGTGTAGAGGCAGACACCTTGGTGGACGTGATGGAGCAGAAGAAGCTGAAACAATACCGCGCCAAGAACCGGCTGATGCTGATCAAGGACGAACAGAAGCGCTACCAGGAATTCGTGGCGGATAGCTACATGAAACCCTTCTGGCTCATCACCTCCCAGCAGGAGCAGGCAGATTACCTGAATATATCGCGGCGGACGATTACACGGGCTATGCGTGGGCTTTAAGTGTCTATGATGAGAATGCCGTATTGTTTCTTGCTTCGCAGGAAGCCTCATACATACATGGAACGGAATTAACGGTGGACATAGGAATTTCAGTTAGCGTGATTTTTTAGATAAAATACGGATAAGATACGGATAATGAGATTGAGTACATTGAAGAAAGAATTACAGTACTTACGAGGTAAGCAAGTCTTAACAATGATTAGAGCTCCGTATGCCACCCCCTATCCTATCACAGTGGCTTGTTTCACGGCGGTAGTCTTCTGTCGTAAACTGGGGAGGCAGGTAACCGTTGTTCGCTACCAGCGGAAATGTACCCATAAACCCGCAACGGTTCACCGGAGCAACCGCAAACTTGAGCCTCCAGGCGCAGGTGTACCTCTATCATCTGCCCGACCCCACCATTACGGCCGTTCGCGCACTTCCACGGTACCGCCGTGGTCCAGAACAGGGCACCGTTTGGCCAGCTCCGTTGCCTGCTCCACGCTTTCTGCTTGCAGCACCACGATGCTCACCACCTTCTGCCCGCCCCAGCTTATCATCCCCTTCTGAACCTGCCTGTCGCTGCCCGAGATTACGTGTCCCGGTTGCGGGAACGGAAAACTCTCCACATACGCCCCCTGGCCTTTCCAGTATTCGATGGTCTTGTCCCACTCGGGCCCAACCTTCTTTGCCAGCTCGATATCGTAGGCCGATGGTACACGCACCACCAATACAATTTTTTTCATCATCATACTGTTTTTTTTACAAAGGTCGACCGTGAGCCATCGCCATCCTTGTAAAAAATCATTGATTACCAGAAATGCGGTTGGCTGAAGAATTGGCCCGGAGGTAGCCCGGTGAAGCGTTTGAAGGCCCGGTTGAAATGTGCCTGGTCGAAGTAATCGCCCTGCAAGGCGAGGTGCTGCATGGACCCGTGAGGTTGGTATGCATCGATAAGTGCCTTCAGGCGCACGGTATCGGCAAAAGGCTTGGGCGATATGCCTACGGCCCGGCGGAACCGCTTTTCGAACGCGTCCTGGCTCAGGCACATGGCGTCTGCCAGCGCCGCCATGGATAGCCGGCCTTTTGCCTGGCCAATCGCCGCTACGGCGCTTACCGCTACGGGGTCGGGTTCGTGCGGTCGTAGTTTAGCCAGCAGGAAACGCTCCAGGGTGGCCAGCCGCATGCGATGATTGCGCGCGTCGAAGAGCTGCTCCCGTACCCGTTCAATTTCGGAGGATGCGAAGAAGCTGTCGAGGCCCAAGGTAAGGCCTTTCATCTCGTAGAGCGGCTCGCGGAAAAAGGCAGGAGCCATCCCTTCCTTCAGCAACGCTACAATGGTACCCGATTGGGGCTTATAGTTGATGAAGCGGGCGGATTGGCGCAGGCCGGCAAGCGATGCCTCGGGAATGATGGCATGTTGATGGCCATGCCCGCTGGCCACCTGCCCGCCAAAGCGGAAGGCCAGTGCCAATGCCGTATCGGGCAGCACCCGGTTTTCGAGCGGCAGCCCCTGGCTCTCAATGATGTGAAACACCTTGATATACGGCTGCAACGCTGCGCAGGGGATATGGGTTTCCATGTTGATAAATGCCATGGATTAGACACAAGCTAAATTAAAGTAGATTTAAACCGTAATGCAAATTCATCGTATTTCAACACGGCGATTTGGGGAAATTCGTTCGTTTTGATGCTATGAATATGCTTATCATTGCTAATTAAATAATCAGCTTGTGACGAAATATAGCAATCGACAAATTTATTGTCGTCTCCGTCGCTTTCAACTAGATTCCAAAGATAATAGGGTTCACTTAAAATGACATTTGGCAATAATAACAGAAAGTCGAGCGACGCGTCCGTTTTGCCTAATCCGTATCTAAGTGATAATTGTTCCTGATATTCAAGCAGTACTTCGTTTGATATGGCAAGTTCAAACTTATCCGCAAACAACGCGTCAAAAATCCAGCTGTATTTAGTATTAGGTGCGAAGGATACAATGAGGACATTGGTATCGATAACTAACCGAAGTTTGTTACTCATCGATCCATTTGTCTAAATCCGCTTCCGAAAGATTTTTATCCTGCATAGCTTGGCCAATATTAGCACGAAGTTTATCTGCGAAATATTGCGCCATAAGCCTTTTTATTGCCATCAAGTCTTCTTCTTTCGGCTGAAAAGAATAGACTTTCAATAATTCCAATTGCAACGGACTTAACTTCTGAGCTTGCATACTATTGTCCTCCTTTAACTACAAAAGTAGGCAGAAAAAGCCTTATCGCCAAACAGGCGACTTAACCTTCACCTTTGCTATACCACGCCAACGCGTTTTTATAAAAGATGTTTTCGAATTTATCGGCCGAAAAGTGATCCTTGACCAACTGCACATCCCGATCCGAAAAAGGAACTTTGGTCCTATTGTCAATTAAATATTCCGTTCATCTCCGTAAGGATTATTGGATTTCCATCGGTCACTACAATGGTATGCTCATGCTGTGCCATATACCCTCCCTTGTTACCAACCAGCGTCCAGCCATCACTAAGTTCTTCTGTATAAGTCGACGAGGTCGATATAAACGTTTCAATAGCTACGACAGCGTTTTTTTTTAAATCGCCGCTGGTCAAATCTATTTTTATAATTCATCAATTCATCAGGCTGTTCATGTAAACTTCTGCCGATTCCGTGTCCACCCAAATTTTTAATGACCTTAAACCCTCTTTTTTTTGCTTCGGTTTCCATTAGGTATCCTACGTCTGAGATTTTGACGCCGCCTTTAATATGATTTAGGGCTTTCCGCAAGATTTCCTTTGAAGCGTCCACCAATTTTTGATGGTGATGAACATCCTCGCCAAGCACAAATGATGCATGCAACAGCGTTACTGGCTTTTTGCATGCCCAATAATTCTGATTTTTGTGTTATCGACATCGTTTTTCGTCATTACGAATTCTCTGGCTAAATTAACAAAAAAGGTCATTGAGTAGTCGGGGCAATCGCAAACTTGCGCCTCCAGGCGCAGATGTACCTCTTCGGTCTAACCGACCTTTGTGATACGAATACAACAAAAGACATAAACGTAAAAACCAAGCCAAAGAACCATGGTTGAACACGTACGTACACTCGAAAAGAAATTATCCGAATGGTCGCGGCTAGGCTCCGCAGACCGGCAAGACGGGGACCGGATACAAGAGATCGTCCGGCTTACGGAGGAGGTGTCAGCAGCCTTCCACCAAAGCCTGGCGCGCTGCGCAACGCCCGACATGCTGGCGCTCCAGTTTAACCAATACCACCATAAGGTAGACCGCCTCATCGACCGGCAGGCATGGCCAGCCCCAATACGGCAGGCCCTCGATCGGCTGCTCGGCGAGCTGCTGGACGGCCGCGCGGCATTAATCGACGCTGACCGCCCGCTACCGCGCCACGAGCGCGAGCGCCTCCAGGCGTTGGTAGACCGGCAGCTGCCGGTGATCTGCTCGGCGATCGAGCGGCACGGGCTTCCCGCCGTATACGGCCGGGAAATCCGGCACGCCCTGCGCAACCTTTTTGACGAAAAGGCGCTGCCGGAGCTCACCTACCGCCACAAAACCTACGTGCCGTTGCTGATCGGCCAGGCGATGAAGCTGGATGCCAAAAGCACCTCCTCCCGCAGGAAGCATCACCTCCTGGAGCTGCTGGTCAACTGCAACCTCAACTACATGGGCATCTTCGAGCGCTGGCGGGAGCGGCGTGAGGCAGAAATTGCCACAGCGGTGAAACAGGGCGCGGAGGAAACCTGCCTGCAGCAGTGGCAGCAAACGGTCGCACACTTCAACCCCAAGCCGGGCATCGCCTTTGATCCGGACAACGGGTCGCTGCATGAACATATGCAAGTCTATCTCCGCGATTGCCGGGAGCGGGTGGATCAGCGGCAACACTTGCTTAGCACCAACAAACCGTGGGCGCGGCTACTCACAAAATTGCTTATCGGCGACCTAGCCGTGCGCTTCCGCTACTTCTTCCTTGCGGGCGACTTCGACTACCCCACGCAACAGGACGCTGCCGCCGCTTTCTGCGAGGTATATGAAGGCAAAGGTGGGAAACGGTTATCGGCGCACAGCCTCACCAAGTTCGACAAGGAAGCGCTGTACGCGCCAGCACGCTGATTCTACCGCCTACTGGGGCGGATGCGGAAAATGCTGGAGGAAGAATTCAAGTTCAAACCCACGGATAGCGGGTAAAAAGGCACGAAAATGAAAAAATATTGGGGAATGGTCGATTCCCCATTTTTTTTTTGACCGAAAGCGTAGCAAAAACCGCCTCAAGCGCTCNGGATAGCGGGTAAAAAGGCACGAAAATGAAAAAATATTGGGGAATGGTCGATTCCCCATTTTTTTTTTGACCGAAAGCGTAGCAAAAACCGCCTCAAGCGCTCCACAGCGCCTAATTAACCAAGCAGCCCATTTGGCAAAAAAACTCCGTATTCCCCAAAACGTTCCCCATGAATCTCACTTTAAAGGCATGCTGGGCCGGTTTGGCCTTCCCATCTAAAATTTCATATCCGTTGTATTCTTGCATGGTGAAAGGAGAGAAAATGATGAAAACAAAGACACATACCCCCACCCCGGCCACCACGCCAGCGATGATACAGGCCTACTGGCTCAAGCTCTTCCACGGGCAGGCCTGCCACGAAGAGGCCATATATTGGCACGGCTTCGGCGACCGCATCTATGCCGATACGTATGCCTCGCCCTTCGTCATCCGGCTATACCACAGCAACCCGTGCGATCCGCGGGTGGCCTACCTCAGCGCCGTGCACGGCATCGTGGAGTGGCGCTTCGGCATCAAGACCCTGGGCTACGCCAACTGCTCGGTGGTTACCGATCCGGAGCAGATTATCTGGCTGGACAGTCTCTTCTGGCAGTATATCATTACCGAGGAACAGGGAAAGACAATTGGGCGTCCGTCGACCATCCGAAGGGTGGTTGAGCACCATATCCGCACAGGCGTGAAACCGATCGCAAATCGTATCCGGGAGTACAATGAACAGTTTGGATGATGAACACGCTGAAAAAATATTGGGTATGGATATTATCTGCGAGCCGTATTTCGGCTGTTGTGGCATTGGTCATAGGTGCCTACATAGGCTACCAGGTAGGGCTCCATGCTTACGATAACCTATTTTTTGATGAGGCGCTGGCAGACATTTACTACACGGACAATCCGGTAGACTCCCCACCATGTGCAGAAGAGAAAATATACGAGTGGTTCTATGTGGAACTGCCAATAGATAATCATCTGCCGGAGGAAGATGAAATTCCAAAGGCTAACGAGGAAGGAGGTAGCGTGATGGATCCTTGACCTGAAACGGCATGGTTTCCGGCCCTGGGCCAGGAAGTGCAACAGAAATCGGTGAGCGAAATCAATGGTTTTACTAACAAGTAGCAAAGTAATGGCACATATCATCAGTTATAAGCGAATATCACGACTACGGCTCAGCGCTGCCGCCAAAGAAACGCTGGCCTACGGATTATCTTTACTTTTTGTAGTCCTTTTTCTTTATACGGTCTATCACAAGATCGTAGGCATCGATGCCTTTACAAAGGGCATCGCGAAAATACCCATGGTGGGTGCTTATTCCGTAGCGGTAGCGTGGAGCGTATTAGGAGCCGAGGCGTTGGTAGCGTTGTTGCTGATCTGGCCGGATACCAATCGGCTAGGATTGTGGGTAGCGTTGGGACTGATGGTAGCCTTCACGATCTACATCAGCTCCATGTTGCTTTTCACAGCAAAGCTTCCCTGCCATTGCGGTGGTGCCATTGAAAAGCTCACCTGGGGGCAGCATCTGTTATTCAATTGCGGTTTCATTGCCTTGGCCGCGGGGTTGCTGCTGTATCATTACAAGGTGAATGTTAAACACAAAATTCTTAATATCATGGCAACTTTAAGTTCCAAAATCAAGAAAGCCATCTTCGGGATGACAATGGCTGCTTTAACTCTCGGGTTCAGTGCGTTTACGGCCAAGGACATTGTCCGAGACGCAAATACCATTGCTCCTGCGGTTTTTTTCAATGAATCAGGTAATCCAAGTACGGACCCTATGGATTATGTATATGATTCAGATGGGCAATGTTTGCCCGAAGGGAATGCGTGCTCGGCCATTTGGGAACATACCGGTACGCTTTCAGACGGTATCCATCCCAATGGACAAAAGCTCGAAGACGATGAACCGGGCACCTACACTGGAAATCAGTAGTATCGGTTGCATTTATTCGTACCACAAAAGGCTACTTCACCTATCGGAAGTAGCCTTTTGTGATAATGAGGTAATTTATCTTTTTGCCAATGCCAATTTAAGATAGTGCTCTAACTTATTATTTCTAGTTCTTCTAAGTTCCAAGGAAGAGTTGTCGTTGAATACTTTCCCTTCTCGATCAAGGATAAAAAGACCGGGATAACTCTTTATCTGCAGAGACGCGATGAGGGGATGCTTAGCGCCCTTGCCGCCAGTATACAAGTTTACAGCTGTCCCATCTGTATATACTCCCGAGGCCACACTTTCCAGCCACTTATCTTCATCCTTATCGATTGAAATAGACAGAAAAACCATATCCTTTTCATCTTCGAAGTCTTCCTTTACGCGTTTTAGTACGTTTGCATAGAACAGTTTACATCCCGCGCACCCGGTAAACCAAAAATCCAAAAACACCACTTTTCCATTGAAATCACTAATTTTTACGGAGTCGCCATGGGAGTTAATCAATTCATAATCGATAAATTCAATTTGCAGGCCATGTCGCCGTTGGAAATCAGCGATGCTTGCGCGCTGGGGAACCGAAGTCACCATAAACAACGCAAGCGCTATAATTTTCGTTGTTATCATTGTATAATATTTCGATTATCTAGGATTTTGCCGTATATCATTGCCGATTAGCTCATTTGGAGGTATCGGCAAAGCATATTTCGGATCGTTTGGTTGCAAGTTGTAGACCGCATCTCCCAACACTCGTTTAAGCCCGATTGGACTGATTGATCCGTCTGCATTAAGCCTCTTTAAGTCTGGCCATCTTAATCCCCTAAACACAAGTTCTTTTCTACGTTCCTCCAAGACTAAATTCAAGACTTCGGCTTCGTTACCCATCGTGCTGAAACCGTTGAAAACGCCAGTTTCCATGCGATGTTTAGCCAACTCGCCCAAACTTCGTAAAGCTGAATCGACATTGCCCAATCAGGCTTGACACTCCGAGTGGATAAGGAACATTTCACTGATTGATATCCCCCCAAAAGATATTGCACTACCGCTATAACTACCCCGGTATTTTATACCGTCAGCCTGTGCTCGAAAAAAGAGGGTTTTGCGTAGGTCCGTGTCCAAATAGGAATTATATAGATTACTGTCTACATTGAAAGCAGTGCCATAATTCAAGCTGTATACAGCCAGATCGGCATGGAGGATCACTTCATCATTTAATGCCGGTAGCGGATAATTTGCTGACGACAGTAACGTATTGTAATCCAATAAATCGGGGCCGATCCGAATACAAGAATCTGCATAACGTAAAGCTTTATCATACTCCTGCATGAATAGATAAGCCCTGGCCAGCAACCCATAGGCAGCGGCTTTGGACGGCCTTGTCTTGTACGTTATTGTGGCAGGGAGCACACTGCAGGCCTCTTGCAAGTCATTGACTACCCGAAAATATGTTTCATCTATCTTTGCCCTATCTGGTCTTTCGTTGACGTTTGAGTTGAGTTTCAAGGGAAGGCCGTATGCTTGGTATTCCTGATTTCCATAGGGCATACAGAAAATCTGGGCAAGGTTAAGAAAGTCAAACGACCGAAAGAACAAAGCAGCCCCTCTTAAAACTTTACTTTCTTCGGATACACCGTGAGTTCTTTCAAATTTTTCTATTCCGTCTAGCACGACATTGGAAACCAAAATCCGTGCGTAAGCATTTGTCCAATCAGGATTTTGGGTCTCAGCTTCATACAGATCGTCCGCCCAAACATAGGTGTTACGTTGCAACGTAGAGGTGGTAGCTTGCCAGCTTGCCACCGAAACGTAAAAATTGTCGGCAGAGAGGAAGCCCAAGGCCGGAGCTTTGTTTAACAAATTGTTGTTATCCAATATCCCTTGGAAATCAGCCAAGGTTGACGCATCTACTAGCATTTTGGAGGGCTTGACATCAAGCCATTCATTTTTGCACGACGCGATTAACAGCGACATTGCGCTGATCGTTAAGATTATTTTACTGTATTTCATATGCTAAATATGAAGAGGGGTTAAAAATTTGCTTTTAATCCTACCGAAAGCGAGACCTGCCTAGGATACGACGTATTAGGCGATGATGGAATCATATCGGGATCGAGGTTTATATTTGTTGCTTTCCAAATAATGCCGACGTTACTTACTGAGGCAAGGACTTCAATATCCCGAATGCCTGATCGGCTTTCCCTAAAAGGTATTTTATACCCCAGTAAAATATCCTGCAAGCGGACATGGTCTCCCTTTTCAATCAATACCGATGAATACCGGTAAAAATCTTCGCGACCTTTGTCTACTGGATACACCACTGAAGGCACATTGGTTTTAGCTTCATCACCGGGCGTCTGCCAACGATACAAAAAGTCTTTGTGTGGCAGGATGCTGTTACCAAACAACGTAGCATAGTTTACAGAACTGCGCCGGAAATAATACCCGCCCTTAAAGTTCAGGCTCACCGTCAATGAAAGTCTTCCATAATCAAAGGTATTTATGAGACCACCAAATACCGTAGGTCTTCCAGAGCCGTGATATCGAAGCTTCTCAGGATTTATCGAAAGTAGCGCCGGATAATCCTGGCTAACCTGGCCATCTATATATCCTCTTGGATTGCCGTTTTCTGGATCTAGCCCGGCAGAAGCCAAGCTATAAACACTGTAAACCGGCTTCCCAACTACGGGAACCACTCCTTTACCGTTCAGCCCGTCCGCTGCTAGCATCTGCGTATTGTTGAGAGATATATCGTAACGGGTCACACGGTCAAATGCGGTATTGAGCAGTAAATTGGTTCTCCATCCGAAACGGCCCCGTATATTGATCGACTGCAATTGGATATCCATCCCATGTCCTTTCATTTCCGAGTAGTTGCCCCGGTAATTGATTACACCGGAACTGGGTGCCAGCGTAGTCGTACCAATCAAGTCGGTGCCGCGCTTGGTAAAATACTCGACACTTCCTGATATCCGGTGGTCTGTAAGCGCAAACTCGAATCCAAATTTAGCTTGGCCTATTTTTTCCCACCTCAAGTCGGGGTTACCAACACTTCTCAGCACGGCGTATCGCAAATTGGTCAGCCTCGCACCGTTTATATAAAGAAAAGTGCTAATCCCTGTTGTCATTCTGTCTAGGTTTCCACTATGACCGTATGTGGCTGTCAAGCTCAGCTTTGGCAACCACGTTATATCATAAAAAGTTTCCTGATCGATGTTCCATTTTGTCCCGACGGACCAGAGTGGCACAGATTTTTGATTGGTCGCCACGCCGAAGTAGTTGGAGCCGTCGATACGGGCACTTGTCGTGAATATGTATTTATCGGCAAATGTGTAAGAGCCGAGAAAGTAGGTGGATCGGAAGCGGTCTACTGAGGCAGAAAGGGCAGCATTGCTCGGCAACGAGGCCATGCCGGATGGATTTGTCTGGAAGTAGCCGGAACTGTTTACAGGTGTGTGCGTAGCCAACGCATCGTCGTAACCAAATAGCATATAATAATCAGAACTACCGGTAGACTCGTTTATTTCATAGCCTGCCAGTGCGTCCACGCGATGTTTTCCAAATACCCTCGCATAATTTAACTGCGCCCGAAAATTGTAAGCGGTTTGCAGTGCAAACGTCCGCTCCAGATACCCGCCGACCGGTACATGGTAGCTGATAACTTGCCCAGCCTCATCAACAGCTGAAAACCGATTGACCAAATCGCGTGCAGCGAACGTGTTTTGCGGGTGCAACCGTTTGTTTTCATTACTTAAGCGTTGGTATTGAAATTTGATGCCTGCGGTTAATCCTTCCCAGATTTGATAATTGAGACCGGTTAGAACTCTTACATTCAACGTATTTGCTTGATCGGTTGTCATGCCCAGTTCATCCAGGGGTGTAAAACGCCAATCTAAGAAACCTGAATTGGCCGCTTGGTTTATATAAGATTGCCGGTAATAGTAAGTAATCGGAGACGCGCCCCCATCTGGATTTAAATATTCAATATACGGATAATAAGATTCGGTGCGTTGACTTATCGCATCAAACGTACCATCCCGATTGTCTTTCCTTTGCGTAAAATGTATCCCGGCCGAAAGTGTAAGGCTTTTTAAAGGATTGTAGGTAGTAACGGCATTTAAGGAAATGCGTTGGTTGTTATTGAATTTGAGATCGAGTTTACTTTGGTCATATCCTCCAGAGAGATAGAATGTGGCAGCATCGGTACCACCGCTGATATTAAGGGCATACTGTTGGAGGGTGGGATTGGTAAAGAAGAATCGGTGGTTTTGTTCTCGCACATCGATTTTTTTCAGCTTGTTAACAAGCGATAGCGAATCCTGTGATGAGAGGTGTTCGTTGGCCATAATTTCGATTGCTGGTGAAACCACTGGAAACGAGATAGTATTGTTCAAATCATTGTCATACTTGCCCTGTTCAAAAAGAAAGCGTTCTATTTCAATATAGGCATCTGAAGGAAGAAAGAAAGGATTGTAATATTGATCGGCTTTATCTGCTATGGCCGTATTTGCGGTGGCGGACACGCGCAACTGTTGATTGTTTTTAGCACTTTTAGTGGTGATGACTATGACTCCGTTTCCGGCACGCGCACCCCAAATAGACGCCGCTGCCGCATCTTTGAGTACTGTGATCTGCGCCACGTCGTTAGGATTGATGTCTATTAAATCACCGTAATACGGAAAGTTATCCACCACAATCAAGGGCTGGTCATTCGCATTTATGGTACTACGACCTCTCACATTAATATCATAAGAACCGTTTATCGTATTCCCCGTGTTCGCGTTGAAAACCATTCCGCTAGTAATTCCATCCAATCGGCTCAGTATGTCTGTTGATATCCGACTTTTAAATACGTGTTCTAACGGCTGGGCAAAACTCCCCGTTGCTCGCTCCTTTGGGATGCGTTGGTATCCGGTGCTCACCTGCACTTCTTCAATGGCGAGCGTATCGCGAACGGCAGTGATGGTATCCGCCACTGCCGTAGCCGCAGGCTCCGCTTCTTGGGCGGAGGCCTGCTTCACGGCATACAAACACATGGTCGTTAATACAGCCATCAGGCTGATGCATCGTATATATCGTTGGTTAAGGTTACTTCGGGTTGGGGCATACCCCTCCCCTATGCGTAAATTTTGTTTCATTTACCATTGGTTATAAGCGGTTTATAAAATTATTTTTACAAGCCGACTCCAGCACCAAGGGAAAATCCGGGCAAAAATTTGCGAATGTGGGGTTAAGCCTCTACCTTTAGTGTGCGAATTATAATAACCGAAGGTAAACAACCGCTCCTCACCTAGGCAAACTATGCAGTTTTCTCATGGCGCAGGGTCGGTGCTACCGGGCAATAGCCAACGGCTTTTTTTATGCCATTGGTCGACGAGAGTTTTCACTCAGGCCTTTTTAAACCCGGTATTTCTTTCGATTATATTTAGTCTGGCGGACAGGCTATGTTTTTTGTGATGGACTTAAATGAGGTATTACGCAGCCGTGAGGCAGTGTACAATCGTTCACTTCTGAGGTTGCAGAAGCAGTTGCTGTTTTGGGTTAGTTGTCTCGTTTTCATAATTGCTATTTATGGAAACGACGAACACTCTAGAAGCTAAATAGGCCTCTAACTGGCTATAAACCCAGTAGGGCGAACCGTTGTGCTCCTTGGCAATGGAAACCGCTACAGTAACCGGTCATAGGGCCTAACTCGAGACCCGGATCTTGCACCCAAGAAGACTTACCAACGGTTCACCCTACTGGCAATATATCGTCAAAGATAGTATTTCCAGCAGTTAATGGCGAACCGTAGTCAAGCTCCCGAGTGCAAAAGTGTAGCGGTTTTCTGCCGAGAGTGACATCGTGTGGGCAGAGGCCTAGCCTCTCCCCTAGTTGTCGCTTTACTAATTACAACAAAGGTAATAATTAATAATCGATTTCAAAATTTAAATTCGATTTTCTAAATGTCAGTATATAATGTTGTTCTACAAAATCTTGAAAAGTTAAGGATTAACTATGGTTTAAAACCCGCAGAGGTTGACTCGCGGGCTAAGTTGAAAAAGGGAACATATCAAGGTGCAATTGATGGAAGTATAGAATTAACCGTCAAGGACTTGATTGCGATAGCCAAAATTTATATGCTCGACCCGTCCAAAGTCTTTAAGCAGAAAATGAGATTGCCTGCATTTAAGGATTTACCGGAAGATATTAGAAAAATCGCGTCTGAAAGATTAGGAAAGACAGATAAGGTTATCGAGAAGAAGGATTTGATCCACTACTGTATATTGATATTTGATAAGCATTTTAAACTCAATAGCGACTTTACGAACTCCGAAATAAAGAGTTATTTGAATGATGATTTGAAAGAAGCATTCAAGGGTAAGTCTATTGAATGGGAGAAAAGCATCATTGCTGAATGTGTTCTTGACACGGGAACTACTCGCCCTAGCAAGACTAAACCTGAGAACATTTATAGGCTTATAAAAGAAATTCCTACTGATATGGTTAAAAAGGCATTAGAGAAAGTTGGTGAAGACTGGTTGCAACAAAGCGAAAACAATTAAAAGATGGAAGCTATCGTAGCTGACGTGATAGCCATTATTGAGGAAGGAAACTTAAATAAACCTATTACAGCTAAGAAGCTATTAGAATTTCTACCTATTGCCGTAAGAAAGGAAATCAATAATGAGTCTAGGCGTATAACTGATTTGTTGAGACGACCGCCACGCTGCAATAAAGTTAAAATAGTAGAAAAACCTGGGGGTGAGACGAGAGCAGATAATTGGTATCAGACAAATGAATGAAAATCATTTCAATAATTATAATAATAATCGAAGGTCTATAGTAACCTAGACTACAAACTTAATGAGAAATCCTAAATGGCATCGAGATGAGCTGGTACTGGCACTTGACTTGTATTTCAAGTTGGAGCCCGGACAGATTCATGCTCGTAATCCGGCCATTATTGAACTTTCTCAAACACTAAATGCTTTGCCTTTTTCCGAAGCGAAAACAGATACGGAACGATAGCGAAACCCTAATGGGGTAGGGCTTAAGCTAAGTAATTTTTTGGGTTAGAATGGGATAGTCCTTTAGGGAGTTCGATAGACAATTTAAAGATGCTTTGGCTATGTCGATTTATTAAAAAGATTATATGGATAACACTAGTTCGTTGGGATTAAAATTTGAAGCTTTTGTCTCCAAATTTTTAAAAGTACTTGGTTATCAAGTCGAATACACAGATCATGATAGGGCCAAATATATTCCTGATTTTAGAATAACAAGAAATGATTTTTCCATAATCGTAGAAGTGAAATTCTACCGTAGTAGACAAGGTGTCACGAGAATTAATATTGGCTAGTAGCCGAAGGTTGGCAAAGTATGATGTCGATTCCGCCAATCAGTTATTAATAGTATCAGCATTGGTCGATAAAAAGCTAAAAGATGAATTACGTGATAAACTCAAGATAGTATTATGGGACAGAAGTAATATAGCAAATTTCTTAGCGGCTAATAGTCACGATGGGGATTATCTCCTTGAGGAGTTCGCACAGCTAATCATGGATGGCCAACAAGGAATTGATATTACGGATCCATATGTAGATGTTGACGAAAGCACGAGAACCAATCCAGATTGGTACTTCGAAAATCTTTCCGATACAAAACTGATATTAGAGCCGCCAAAACTGTTGGAAACAGGTGAACAGCTAATTAGTCAACCCTTAAAAAGCCCAATATTTCTTTTTTGAAGTC
>NZ_JAMXAY010000027.1:0-16110 GCF_025460835.1 Parapedobacter soli
CAAATACCGTGAAAAGGTGCTAAAACTTTAAAAGCGAAATCCCTGGGGATTGGGCGGATAATTAGGTTTTCTTGTAGATTAGTGTTATCTTTATCGTGTACTTGCGAAAGCACCGATTGTAACCGTTAGTTGCCGTATACGTAATTCATGCAGCGATTTAGCTGATTGACATAGCTACTCACTATAAAAAGCAATAATCATGAAGACCGTTAAGCACATTCTCCACAAGAAACCAGCTGCCGTTCATTCAGTTGGCCAGCACGTCTCCGTATTGGAGGCGTTGAAAATCATGATGGAAAAAAACATCAGTGCCTTGCTCGTTATCGATGACGGGAAACTGGCAGGGATTTTTACGGAACGGGATTACGCCCGGAAAATTATTCTGCAGGGAAAATCATCGAAAGACACGGCCATACACGAGGTGATGACCCGGGAGCCACATACCATCTCGCCGGACGAACTGATCGATGAGTGTATGCAGCTGATGACCAACAATCACTTCAGGCACTTACCCGTAATAAGCGAAGGTACCGTGGTCGGCATCATCTCCATCGGTGATTTGGTCAAGTCGATCATGGAAGACCAACAGCAAACCATTTCCCAATTGGAAAGTTACATCAACAGTTAGATAAACTGCGAGGGGTTGTAAACGGAGAAAGGGCTGTGATATTTTATTTCATAATCCGGAACACCACACGGAATACGATAAGCCATCCGATGGCGAGCAAAACCCATGAAATAGCCGAAAGCAAAGTAGAGTCTTGGAGGTAGCGCAAGAACACACCCGTCATGCCAATTACAACGGCTATAGCTAGCGTTACATAGTGGCGGGTTTCGTTTGCGTTGTTTATTGTTTGCCGTGCAGGCCTCTTTTCTGTTGTCGTTGCCATGTTAAATAACAATTTGCTGCCAAACTTAGATAAAGTTGTTTTGATATGCAACTATAATTGCCCGAAATAAAAAAAAGGCCCAAAGAGGCAACTTTTATTATCTTTGAGGCTCGAAAAAATCAATGCAAATGGCTTTACAAGACAAGATAGACCAAGCAATCAAATCGGCCATGCTGGCCAAAGACAATAGCCGCCTGCGCGGTCTGCGCGCCATCAAGGCAGCCATCCTACTGGCAAAAACCGAAAAAGGCCCCGCTGAGGCCCTTACGGAAGCTGCCGAAATCACCGTATTGCAGAAACTGGCAAAACAGCGCCGGGAGTCAGCCGAAATCTATCAGCAGCAAAACCGGAACGACCTGTACACCATAGAAATGGAGGAGTTGGCCGTAATCGAAGAGTTCCTGCCCAAGCAGCTCAGCCAAGCGGAGGTAGAAGAAATAGTGAAACAGGTAATAGCCGAAACCGGCGCATCCGGTCCCAAAGAGATGGGTAAGGTGATGGGACTGGCCAACCAACGGCTTGCCGGAAGAGCCGACGGCAAGACCATATCGGCAATTGCCAAGGCCCTGCTAGCCGGAAGTTAGATGGCGGCTACCAAAACCTTTGTCCCGCTCATAAGTGGAAATATGGCGTTCTTTTTTACTTTCGAAAATATCATCGATCGTAATCAAGATGCCTGTTTCCTCAACGGTGCCAAACTCGTCATTAATGGCGGTACCGAATGTCATCATCGTTGACGAGAGGTTCATATACGTATTGATAAGCGGCGGAATATTTTCGCCCAGCGCCCGTACGCGGCTGTTCAACAGCTTATATCCTTCTTTATAGTCCAGACCGTCGAACACATGGCTGAATGTAGCAACGTCATTGAAATAACCCAAGGGCTTGATGGGCCATACCAGCTGCTCACGATCGGGAAAATAATGATGCATAAAGTAAATAAGAAGGTCGCGGGCTTCCCGGTTATAATGCGGGTACATGGTAACCTTCCCAAACAGGTATTTCACGTCGGGGTTGAGCTTCACTATTGCCCCTAGCCCATCCCACAGGTTATCCAACGAAAACAGCCCCTTCCGGTTGTCCTTACCCGGTTGATATTTGGGCTGCACAAAAGAGCGGCCCAATTCGATAGTGTAAGGTAGGTATTCTTCGATGAACTTGGGTGAGAAATGGAAATAATGGGCTGTAGACAGATTGATATCACCATGGCTGTTTACCCCCACGTCTTTACATTTGATCAACCGATAGCCGGCGATGATCTCTTCATCTTCGGGGTTCCATGCAATCAGCTGGTCGTATGCGTCTGCCTCGGTATCGTTTTCGTCGAGATCCAGCGCCATGCCCGTACCGCCGCCAGCGGCACGGAAGGTAAGCTCCCTCAACCTCCCGATTTCGTTTAACGTATGCGGCGCATAGCGGTAATTCACTAAATAAATCTCATTATCGCCATTATTGGTATAGCGGATAAATGCCTCTTGCGTAAGCTCCTTTTTGATTAAATCCCGGTCAACAGGTGCTATGATCTCTTGCATATAGTTAGTTTTCAGGAGCTAATTTGTATACCACACGTTTAACCTCAGCAGCCCACTCCTTTTCACTTTTAGAGCTGTCAAAATAAGTATAAGATATTGGTTTTCCTATGCGGATGGTCACTTTTTTGTTTTTCTGTTTGAACATCTCGTCGGCAAGGTAAAACATCTCTACGTTGGTTTTGATACCAATTGTTTCCCGTAAGCGAGCGAAATTATAAAAAAAGCTGGAATTTTTCCCATCAATATATACGGGTATGATATCACGGTGGTATTTCTTGGCTTTAACGATAAAGCTTTTCTTCCATTCGAGGTCTTCGATTTTACCGTTGCGCTTGCGCGATACCAGCCCGGCCGGGAAAACCAACAGTGCTTGGTCTTGCGCATAGGCCTCTTCGATCTGCCGCATACCTTGCCGCCCTTGCACACCGTGCTTATTAACACCTACAAACAACGGCTGCAAATTCTTTATATTCAACAGGATATCATTCACAAGAAACTTGATATCCTGCCGGTATTTGCCCAGTGAATGCATGAAAGCCACACCATCCAAGCCTCCTAACGGATGGTTGGATGCGAAAATAACACCACCGGTCCGCGGGATGTGTTCCTCACCGGTCAGTTCAACGATAACCCCGAGCTCACCGATCAGCGCATCCACAAACTCCAGCCCGTGTAAATGGCCTATGTTGTCCATTACACGGTTGATGTCGTCTTCGTGCACCACCCGCTCGATGTAGCGCAATATGAATCGGGGCATCCAGCGCAATAATCGCGGGTTTTTCTTCCGGATGACATCACGGATGACAATATATTTGTCGTTGTTTCCCAAAACAATCCTCTCTTCAAAAACGGGCACCAGGCTTTTGCAGGCGCCTTATTATAGCAGCCAAAAGTAGCAAAAGTTCCGATATTGTTGCGTGTTTATTCGGGATGCGGCACAATTCAATAAAAAAAATTAAATTAGTCGTTGAAATCGGTAAAAGCCACTATTTTTGGCAAGTGGATGGAATTATTTTAAACGATTGGAGTTTTCAATCGTTTAATTAAGATAAGGAGGTGGAACAACAATCATGAATATAGGCCAAGTCATAACCGACCACAACTACGCGGTAACGCCATTGGAAAGCAAACGCCAGATTTTGGACAAGATGGCCGATTGGCGGTTAGCACACTTACCCGTAGTAAAAAACGAACTTTTTCTGGGGCTAGTTTCCTATGAATCGCTGGCTGGGAGAGAACATGTGGACACACCGATAGAAAAACTGGAGGTTACCTACCAGCATGTGCATCTATTCGACACCCAGCATATCTACGATGCGGTGCTCTTCTTTCAGGTACATGGTATCGATCTGTTGCCGGTGCTGGATGAAGAGCACACGTATCTGGGGGCACTGACCCCGCTAGACCTGGTGGATGCATTGGGGCAAACCATGTCTGTGAACCACCCGGGGGGGATTATCATCCTGGAGATGGGCAACCGCGACAATGCTTTATCGCACATAGCCCATATTGTTGAAGCAGAAAACACGCAGATACTCAGTTCGTATGTGCGTATGTTTGCCGACTCCTCCCGCTTGGAGGTGACCATCAAGGTCAATACCACAGACATTTCATCCATCGTTGCTGCATTCTTACGGCACGATTACACAATCAAATCAACATACAACGACGAAAATAGCCGCGACAACTCACGCGACCGCTATGAGCAACTGATGAACTATATTAATATGTAGTATGAAGATAGCGGTTTACGGGAGGGAATTCCACCCGTCGGTTATTCCCTATGTACAGCATTTATTCGATTCGCTGGCTGCAAAAGGTGCAGAGCTGTGGATTTATGGCGGGTTCCGCGATTTCCTCAACGAACAACGGGTGGTATATCCACCTAATCTAAACACCTTTGTAGCTAAAGAAGGGCTGCCAGCCGATGTAGGCTTCATGCTCAGCCTCGGGGGCGATGGCACGATGCTGGCAGCGGTGTCTATTGTAGCCGATTCAGGTATCCCGGTGGCAGGCATCAACTTCGGGCGGCTTGGCTTTTTAGCAGATATCAGCAAAGATGATATCGAGGTGTCTATGGAAGCCATCTTTCGGGGTGATTACGATATCCAGAAACGCACGCTGGTATCGGTCGAGTCAACGCAGGCCGAATTATTCGACGGAAACCATTTTGCCCTCAACGATGTGACGCTCTTCAAATCCGACAGCTCGGCGATGATTACGATAAACGCACATGTAAACGGTGAGCTGCTGAATGCCTATTGGGCCGACGGCATTATCGTGGCCACCCCTACAGGGTCTACAGCGTACTCACTGAGTTGCGGTGGCCCTATCCTAATGCCGGGAAGCGGAAACTTTGTAATTACACCCATATCTCCGCATAACCTCAACGTGAGGCCGATGGTGATCTCGGACGAGGTGGAGCTGGTGCTCGACATCGAAAGCCGGAGTGGCAAGTTCCTGCTGTCGTGCGATTCGAAGACCACGGCCGTTTCGTCGGATATCCGGCTTACTGTGCGGAAGGCCCATTACCAAGCGAACTTGATTCGATTGACTAATTACAGTTACTTCGCTACACTTCGCAACAAATTGCTGTGGGGATTGGATGCGAGGAATTATTAGGTTTGAGACAATAGACGTAAGATATTAGACAATAGACGTGAGACATAAGATTAAAGGCTAACGACCAAAGACTACGACTTACAACAAAAATGCTTAAAGCAATCACCTCGGTTTGTTTCTTTTTTTTGCTCTCCGTTGCCAATGGGCAGGAATGGGAACTGGGGTTGCAGGGTGGTGCTTCTGGATATATGGGCGATATCAATCCGGAAAACCCATTCGCGTTCAACGATTGGTCTGTGGGAGCGCTTGTGAAGTATAATTTGAACCATACGTGGGGCATCCGCGGGAACTTCGCGTATGCAAACACGTACGCGTATGATGGGCACTCGCGGGTACAGCAGCGCCGCGACCGCAACCTGGGTTTCTTCGGTCCGATCATGGAAGCTGCGCTGCTGGTGGATTTCAATTTTTTCAAATGGTTGCCCCAACGGGGGCGAATTGTGTACACGCCGTATATTTTTGCTGGGGTTGGTGGGATTGTGTTTGAGCCCAAATGGTATGACCTTTTAGATCCGGCGACACCAGAAATCAACTTACGCGACTATAGAACCGAAGGTGTAGTGTATGACAACAAGGCTATTACAATTCCTTTCGGTGCCGGTTTTAAATACAACCTACGTGGCCCTTGGTCCGTTGGGGTTGAATTGGGGTATCGGCTTGTGCTTACCGATTACCTGGATGATGTGAGTAAACGCGGCGATGGCCGACCCTACGATTCGTTTATGACCGTAGGCATTACCCTATCCTACACCATCTTTAAAGGTGGATGCCCCGAATGGCAGTAAGTCCTCAGAAAAATCTTAACTTTGCGCCAAATTTAGAATGGACATCAAGGACACGATCGATAAAACGAAGCTACCGGAACATGTTGCGATCATTATGGATGGCAACGGCCGATGGGCAAAGGAACGGGGGCAATTACGTGTATTTGGCCATAGAAACGGCGTGGCAGCCGTACGAGATACTGTAGAGGGTGCCGTTGAGATCGGCATAAAATACCTTACACTCTACGCCTTTTCTACAGAAAACTGGAACCGACCGAAGCTAGAAGTATCTGCGTTAATGGAGCTGCTCGTCAACACCATTAACAAGGAAACAAAGACGTTGATGGATAATGGCGTGAAACTCAATGCCATCGGCAATCTGAACCAACTACCGACAAAGTGCTTTGCCCGCCTTAATGAGGCGATGCAGAAAACAGCCAACAATACAAATTGTACGCTCACACTCGCGTTGAGCTATAGCGCGCGGTGGGAAATAACCGAGGCGGTGCGGCAGCTGGCCAAAAAGGTGCTATCGGGTGAGATCAATCCGGACGACATCGACGAAAACCAGGTGGCGCGGCATTTAACCACGTGCGATATACCTGACCCAGAACTTATGATACGTACCAGCGGCGAACAACGTATCAGTAATTACCTGCTTTGGCAACTGGCGTATGCTGAATTATATTTCACCGATAAAATGTGGCCCGAGTTCAGACGGAATGACCTGTTTGAGGCCCTGGCCACTTATCAAAACCGGGAACGGCGCTTCGGACTGACAAGTGAGCAATTGGTAAAGAAATAACGAATGGCCGGTGTCTCATGTCTGAAATCTCAAAAAAACACCTTTTAACAAAAATTAACAACTGTTTACTGTACTTTAGCAGCGATAAATTAGATAGATGAAGCGAATACCCCTTTTTATACTTACAACCCTATTGGCGGCAGGTAGCGCTATAGCCCAACAACGCGGGATACCTTTAGCTAACTCCGACGAATTCAGCTACCTCAATCCACAAAACTACATTATAGGCGGGGTGACGATAAGCGGTACGGAATACCTGGACAACGACGTCCTTATCACTATTTCCAAATTGGTGGTTGGCTCACGTATCGAAGTGCCCAGTGATGCGACATCAAACGTGGTGAAAAACCTGATGGATCAGGGCCTGTTTGACGACGTGGAGCTCTACGCGGATGCCGTAAAGGGGGATTCCATTTTTTTCAATATCCACGTAGTGGAACGCCCACGACTTACACGGATTGATATTGAGGGGCTTAGCAAGACCCAAACGGAGGAAGTACGGAAACAGCTCAACGAAAATACCGGTAAAATCGTCAATCAGAACCTGATGAATACGACCAGGAACACCATTACACGGTACCTGAGCGAAAAGGGTTACTTATATCCCGAAATCACGATGGCGCCGGTAAAGGATTCATCGCAAGTAAATAACCAGATACTGGTGGTGAATGTAGAACGCAATCCCAAAGTGCGTGCACACCGCATCAACTTTACGGGCAATGAGGATTTCTCACAGCGGCAGCTCCGCAAATTCTTCAAGGGCGTAAGGCAACGCACGTGGTGGCGCATTACCGGCCCGGGTAAATTTAAGGCTGAAAAGTACAAAGAGGCCAAAGATAACCTGATTGCTAAAATGCATGAGCACGGCTACCGCGATGCGGAGATCCTCCGGGATACCTTCTATAAACATAATGACCGGAACGTGATTGTCGATATCGACCTTTACGAGGGGCCGAAATATTATTTCGGCAACATTGCTTGGCAAGGCAATGCTAAATATTCGGATTCGATATTGAATGTAATCCTGGGTATCGAAAAAGGTGAGGTATTCAGCGAGGAGAAGCTCAACACCAAACTGATGGGCCCCACACGCAACAGCGATGATATTTCTTCCCTTTACCTCAACGACGGCTACCTGACGTTTACCGTAGACCCGGTTCAAACCCGGATTTACAACGACACGATAGACCTGGATCTACGCATTTACGAAGGGGCCCAGTTTACCATCAATAATATCATCCTAAAAGGCAACGACGTGACCAACGACCGGGTGCTGCTGCGCGAAATCCACACTAAGCCGGGGCAGAAATTCTCGAAAGAACTGTTGATGCGAAGTACACGGCAGATTGCCCAGTTGGGAAATTTCGACGAGCAGAAGACAAACCCGGTACCCACCAACCTCAACCACTCCGAAGGAACGGTAGATATCGAATACAATGTGGTGGAGAAACCTGCCGACCAGGTGGAGCTCTCGGGCGGTTTTGGTGCCGGCCAGGTAATTGGTACTTTGGGGCTCTCGTTCAACAACTTCTCCACACGCAACTTTTTCGACAAAAGTGCCTGGAAACCACTGCCGAGGGGTGATGGGCAGAAGCTGAGTATCCGCGGCCAGACCAGTGGCAAGCGCTACCAGTCATACAGTTTCTCCTTTTCGGAACCCTGGCTGGGCGGTAAGAAGCCCATCTATTTCGGTGTAAGCGCCTTCACATCGTCATCCTCGTACGGTGGGTTCGATTGGTATACGGGACGGCAAATTGTGAGTGATAGTGAACTGAACCGAATATGGATGAATGGGGTAACCGTAAGCCTTGGTAAGCGTCTGCAATGGCCCGACAACTATTTCCAGCTGAATTACTCACTGGGCTTCCAGCAATACAAGCTGCAGAATTATCCGGGATTCTTATTTGAAAATGGCAAATCGTACAACATCAACCTGACCCAGGAGATTAGCCGCAATTCGGTAGACCAGCCGATTTATCCTACTTCAGGTTCGCACCTGAGGTTGACCATACAGGTGACCCCCCCTTATTCTACGTTCAACAATATCAATTACCCTACAGCACCCGATGAAGAACGCTATAAATGGACGGAATACCATAAGTGGAAATTCGATTCGCAATGGTATACCCGAATAACGGGCAAATTGGTACTGAAAGCGCAAGCACAATTCGGTTTCTTGGGTACTTATACCGGCGCTACAGGCCAATCCGCTTTCGAACGGTTCAAGTTGGGTGGCGACGGTATGATGGGCTTCGACTTCCTGCAGGGTTCTGAAATCATTGCTATGCGCGGCTATGCTAATGGCATGGTGGTGCCTGACGGATCTGATGTCACCATTGCGCGCAACTCAGGCAGTCCTATCTACAACAAATACCAACTGGAGCTGCGCCATCCGGTGATGCTGAACGACCAAGCCACGGTCTTTGTATTGGCTTTTGCCGAAGGGGGTAATACCTGGGACAACTTCCGCGACTTCAATCCGTTTAAAGTACGCCGCTCGGTAGGGGTAGGTGCGCGTATATTCCTTCCCATTTTCGGCTTACTGGGTATCGACTACGGCCATGCCTTCGACCCGATACCGGGTGTCCCGTCAAGCACATGGCGGCAGAACTTTACGTTCAGCATCATGCAGCAAATGGGTGGATTCAATTAAAATATGTGTGATATTAAAAAAATGGAATTACTTTTGCAGCTGTTGTATTCCATTAGCAACATATAGAATGATGAGTATGAAAAAATTAGTAGGTATATTGGTACTGTCGATAGTGGCTTCTTCGGCAGCGATGGCCCAGCGGTTTGCTTATGTGGATACCGAGTACATATTGAAACATGTCCCCGAATACCTCGCTGCGCAGAAACAATTGGATGCCCTTTCGGTACAATGGCAAGAAGAGGTAGACAACCGCTTCGCTGATATCGAGAACTTATACAAAAAATACCAAGAAGACCAGGTATTACTCAGTGAGGATATGCGCCGCAAGCGGGAAGATGAAATTGTAATGAAAGAACGTGAGGCGCGGGAATTCCAACGGCAGAAATTCGGGTTCGAAGGTGACCTCTTCCAAGAGCGGGTGAAGCTTGTACAGCCCATACAAGATCGTGTGGCCCAAGCCATACAGACAATAGCCACCGACCAAGGGCTGGACATTGTGCTCGACAAGGGTAGTGAGGTTACTTTCCTCTACGCAAACCCCAGATTAGATAAAAGCAACGACGTCATTACACGGCTCGGGTATAAACCAGACCCTTCACTTGCGGATAAGTAATCCATTTCGTATCATTGCGAAATTTTTTTAACGATAAAACAATAAACTTATAATCAAACAAGCGGGACAATCAAACCCAGAAACAACTAGTAAAAATCAAAATGGATAGCATGAAAAATTTGTTTAAAGGTGCAGTGGTGGTTGCGGTGCTGTTTTTATCAACCGGGCTCGTAAGTGCGCAGCAGAAAATCGGCCATATCAATTCGAATGAAATCATCCAAGATATGCCGGAATTCAAATCAGCCCAAACGGAGTTTGAAACCCTCCAGAAATCCAAGGAAGGCGAACTGCAACAAATGGGTGCAGAATACCAAAAGAAAATAACTGCGGCACAAGACCTGCAGCGCAATCGCAGCGAAGCTAATAAAGACTCCATCGACTCCCAACTACAAGCAATCACCGTAGAGCTGGGCGAAATAGAACGCCGTATCAATGAAGTGCAACAAGTAGCACAGGAAGAACTGCAACGGAAGAACGAAGAGCTTTTTGCTCCTATTATCCAAAAAGCAAATACAGCAATACAGAGCGTAGCTAAGGAAAAAGGATACGCGTATGTTTTCGACATTGCCAATCCCGGTATCTCTTATTTCGCTGGCGGCGATGACCTAACAGCCGATGTGAAGACAAAATTAGGTATAACCTCCACCCCGTAACCACGGGACTGGTGATAACCGTAAAAAAAAGCGGAACGTGTGGTCGCACACGTTCCGCTTTTTTTTCCTTGACAACCCACAACCTTCTATCTTAAAATCCCTCTAAATAATTTATTATGCTTGCATAGTATTACGAATTGCTTACCTTCGTAATGCAGTGTCACTGTATGTATAAACATGTTTCTAATGGTAAGCCAAGTTATTTTCGGGTTTGTACTGCTTGCGGCTATTGCATTGGCTGCCTACAATGCCCGCAAGATTATCCAGAACATCCGCATAGGGCGGCCTGAACAGCGGCGCGACCAACCAGCTCTAAGGCTTAAAACCATGCTGCTGGTAGCATTTGGCCAAAAGAAAATGTTTAAACGTCCCTTTGCCGCATTGCTTCACCTATGTGTGTACCTGGGTTTCTGCATCATCAACATCGAGATGCTCGAAATCGTCATAGATGGCCTATTCGGCACCCACCGGGTCTTCGCTGGTATGGGTGCATTTTACACATTCCTGATTGCCGCTTTCGAATGGCTCGCCCTTGCCGTACTGGTGGGGTGCGTGGTTTTCCTCGCCCGGCGCAATATCGCCCGCGTAAAGCGATTTTTCGGCACCGAGATGACACCATGGCCGCGTACCGATGCAAACCTCATCCTGATTGCCGAAATACTACTGATGGCTGCATTCCTTACCATGAATGCGGCAGATCATCGACTGCAGTTTCTGGGAGCGGCCAACTATACACAAGCGGGGGCTTTTCCGGTGAGTACATGGCTGATTCCGCTGCTGCCCGAGAACGTATCGTCGCTCATTACAATAGAACGGGGTTGCTGGTGGTTCCACATCGTGGGTGTACTTGTTTTCCTCAACTATCTCCCCTACTCCAAGCACTTGCATATCATATTGGCTTTCCCGAACACGTACTTCTCGAATCTATATCCAAAGGGCCACTTCACCAATATGGGCAGTGTAACCACCGAGGTGCGGGCAATGCTTGACCCTACTTACACACCAGCGGATACGGAAGCACCGGCACGGTTTGGTGCTAAGGATGTGCAGGACCTGACCTGGAAAAACCTGCTCGACGCCTATACCTGCACCGAATGCGGGCGATGTACGTCTGTGTGCCCGGCAAACATGACGGGCAAGCTGCTCTCACCCCGCAAAATCATGATGGATACGCGCGACCGGATGGTAGTGGTCGGAGACAATATCCGAAAGAACAAAGGTTTCCAAGAAGACGGAAAATCCTTGATAGATGATTACATTACCCGCGAGGAAATATGGGCCTGTACCACATGTAATGCCTGTGTGGAAGCCTGCCCCGTAAACATCAACCCACTGGAGATCATCGTTGAGCTACGGCGCTATACGGTAATGGAGGAATCTAAAGCACCAGCCAGTCTCAACACGATGTTTGGTAATGTGGAAAATAATGGAGCCCCGTGGAAATATGCACAAGCCGACCGGGCGGACTGGAAGAATAATGGTTAATGGTTAATGGTTAATTGTTAATGGTTAATGGTTAATGGTTAATGGTTAATTATGACTAACGACTAATGACTACATTGAAAATACCAACGATGGCCGAATTGATGGCTAATGGCGAAACAGCCGACATCCTGTTCTGGGTAGGATGCGCCGGTAGTTACGATGAGCGTGCGCAACACATTACACGCGATATCTGTAAGATACTGCACCATGTGGGTATCAAATACGCGATACTCGGCACAGAGGAAAGCTGCACGGGCGACCCAGCCAAGCGGGCCGGGAATGAGTTCCTCTTCCAGATGCAGGCCATGGCAAACATCCAGGTATTGGATGGCTATGAGGTGAAAAAAATCGTCACCGCCTGCCCACACTGCTTCAACACAATAAAAAATGAATACCCCGACTTAGGTGGACACTATGAGGTTATCCACCACACCCAACTGATACAGCAACTGATTGATGAAGGGAAGCTGAAAGCCGCAGGCGGCGAATCATTCAAGGGTCGGCGCATTACCTACCACGACCCTTGCTACCTCGGCCGTGGCAATGGCGTATACGAAGCCCCCCGCAAGGCCCTCGAAAGTTTAGATGCTCAACTCGTTGAAATGAAGCACTGCCGGAGTAATGGCCTCTGTTGCGGCGCAGGGGGTGCACAAATGTTTAAGGAACCCGAAAAAGGTACCAAGGATATCAACGTGGAGCGCGTCGAAGAGGCTATCGAGGCACGGGCAGAAATCATCGCCGCCGCCTGCCCTTTCTGCATGACCATGCTGCGCGACGGCGTGAAAGCAAAAGAAAAAGAACAAGAGATGGAGGTCCTCGATATTGCCGAAATCACTGCCCGTGCAAATGGGTTATGACGGCAGTTGACAGTTTTACCTCAAACGGTGAGGCGGGAAGCCCTTCTTCATTGCACAGGTTCGGGTTTACGGGGTTATCGGCCCATGCGTAACGGAGATGTACCGGTTAGGGTACATCGTCGTTCCAGACGGCAACCTCTCCATTTACGATTTCGGCCCTAGCCCACCTGAATTCACCATCAGGCCCGGCCACGGCAAATTCCGCCAGCGGTCCGCCGTCAACTGTTTCCAACCCACTCCCCACACCATCGAACGACAGGATAATCCTATTCCCTTCCTTGCGGTAGGCGCGATACATGGGGCCGTGTGCAACGATGTCCTGCTTGTACACCATTCCCCGGGCAAGCCGTGCCAGTCGGTCGCCTATTTCCTTTTTCCGTTCCGGGTGGATATCGTTCCATTCGCCCAGATCAATGGCCACGGCCATCCCCGTGTGGGGTACGGACAAGGTCTCGCGCTGCGCCTCCCGCAATTCGGCCCAACTGCTTTCGGAGGGGAGGTAATCGTATTCCATAAAACCCGGGAGCTGTACATACAGGAACGGCAGCTGCTCCTTACCCCACTGCTTACGCCAGTCGGCTATCAGCGCCCGCATGCGACTGGCATACAGGTCCGGCCGTGCTACGTTACTCTCTCCCTGATACCACAACACCCCTTTTATTGCGTAATCGACGATTGGGGCAACCATGGCATTGAACAGCGCCGTGGGCTGGTTCTGAATAGTTATCGTCGGTATCTTGTCTTGATGGGCTGTGGATGCAAACACCGCTCCCACCCTGTAGTGCCAAGTGCCCTTGAGATCCACGGTATCAGCCCCGGCAAAAATACAGTACGGCTTATCTGGCACAAAACCGCCTTTCCCTTGGTGGTTGGTAACCTTGACCACAAACACATTCGTCCCTGCCTTCAACACATCGGCTGCGATGTGATACCGGCGCTGTGGATACATGTACGTGGTGTTGCCAATCTTTTTGCCATTGATATACAGTTCATCGGCGTCCACGATGCGCCCGAGGAATATACGGGCGGGTTTGCCTACCATCGCGGCGGGGATTTTCACCTCCTTGCGGTACCACACGATACCGTTTAGGTCTCGGACACCTTGGTCTTCCCAATAGCCGGGCACGTTGATGGTGCGCCAGCCGCGGCTGGGCATGTAGTTCGTGTCGAACCATTCCGGCTCGCTTGTGATGCCCCGATCATCAAACGGCGCGGGCTTGTTGGCCAATGCCGCGGATCTGTTCGTTGCGTGTACGTATGCGGTATCTTTATTTTGCCGAACCGTATTGATCACATCGGGGAACCGGCGCAGCCCAGCCTCGCTGGTCCATGCTTCGATGGGCGTACCGCCTACACTCGCATTGATAATGCCGATGGGGACACCCTGGGTTTTGTGAATTTGCAGGGCAAAGAAATAAGCTACTACGGAAAAATCGCGCACCTTTTCACGCACGGCCTCCTCCCACCTTCCGCCACGGACGTCTGCTTGGGGCCACACCAGATCAGTGGCTGTCGGCACCAGGAATTGCCTGATCTGCGGGAAATCGGCTTCGGCGATCTCTTTTTCATAGGTAACATCGTGGATATCCAGCATGTGCACCATGTTGCTCTGTCCGCTGCAAAGCCACACATCACCTATTAGCACATCGTCGATGACCACGGTATTCTTCCCTTTAACGGTCAGCGTATACGGCCCCCCAGCGCCTATCGCGGGGAGTACCGTGCCCCACTTCCCATCCGGAGCGGTCACGGCCTTTCCAGTTTCGCCGGCGAGTGTTACGGTCACCCGCTCGCCAGGGTCTGCCCATCCCCAGATCGTCAGTTCTTCACCCCGTTGCAACACCATCCCGTTGCTGACAAGGCGTGGGAGCCGGATGTCGGCAAGCGCCGGTAATACCAAGGCATGGAGAGCGAGAAAGATAAACATGCGTGCAGCCATATTTCCAAATCGTTATGGGTCAAAATTCATCTGGGTTATTTCGTCGGACGATCCAAAGCTAAAGAAAACGGCTCACCGACCCAAACGTTAGCTATATGGATCGATGGTTTGGATACGACCCAATTCATCATGGATGAGCTCGGTCATCTTCATGGACCTTAGGTGCGTTACCCCTTCGGAAAGGCTGGAATCGTGATAGAACAAATACCATTTATCCTGGAAGGCAACGATGGAATGGTGTGAGGTCCAACCCACCACCGGGTTCAATATCCGGCCCTGGTAGGTAAATGGTCCATACGGATTATCGCCGGTCGCATAGCAGATGTAATGGGTGTCGCCCGTGGAATACGAGAAATAGTAAGTACCCTTATGCTTATGCACCCATGGCGCTTCAAAGAAGCGGCGTTCGTTATCACCCTGCAAGATGGGCTTCCCCGCTTCGTCTAGGATAAGTACATCTACCGGCGTTTCGACAAATTCCAGCAGGCTATCATCGAGCCGGGCCATTTTGGCACACAAGGCGGGTTCGTTATCTTTTGGCAGGTGAACCAGCGGCCCCTCCCCTTCCGCTTGGAATGCTCCTGTGCGCCAGCGCTGCAACTGCCCACCCCATATCCCGCCGAAGTAGAGGTAATAGCTGCCTTCATCATTGAAAACCGCCGGATCGATGGAAAAGCTGTGCCGGATGGGTTCCGGCTGCGCGGTGAAAGGGCCTGTGGGCGATGGACTGGTGGCCACGCCGATACGGAAGATACCCTCGTGGTCTTTGGCCGGGAAGAAAAGGTAATATGTACCATCTTTCTCCGTTGCATCCGGTGCCCACAACTGTTTGCTTGCCCAGGGTACATCTCGCACATGTAGGGCAATGCCGTGGTCTACAACGGCTGCATGGGCGTTATCCATGGAGAAAACGTGGTAGTCTTCCATCGCGAAGTGGCTCCCAAGGTCGTCAAAAGGGATACCCGCATCGACATCGTGCGACGGATAAATGTAAATCTTCCCATCAAATACGTGGGCCGATGGATCTGCGGTGAACAGGTGCGTTACCAATGGCTGCGAAATCGCCCGTTCACGCAGGTTGTCAAAGTCAATATGGTCAATGGAATCTTCAGGCATTTTTTTAGTAGTTAGTAGTTAGTAGTTAGCTTCCTGTCTCATATCTCACGTCTCATATCTCACGTCTCATATCTCATATCTCATATCTCACATCTCATATCTCACATCTCATATCTCATATCTCACATCTCATATCTCATATCTCACATCTCATATCTCATATCTCATATCTCATATCTCA
>NZ_JAMXAY010000027.1:16219-71171 GCF_025460835.1 Parapedobacter soli
TCTCATATCTCATATCTCATATCTCATATCTCACATCCATCATCCGACAACCGCCGTTGCTTCAGCTCCGTTTCTATCCGTGTTTCCATGCGCTTATCGATTTTGTAGAAAAACAGCAGTGCGGCACCGAGCAGGAACGGGATGGCTGGGAAGGCGCTTACCAGCAGCTTCGTAGCGTGGACAGCCGACGCTGGTTGCACGGCATTATCGCCGGGCACATATTCAAAGATTCCGAGTATCCACGTCAGCAGTGCTCCGCCTACGGTCAGCCCTACTTTCAGCCCCACCATCATGGCCGAAAATATGATGCCCGTAGCACGCCGGTTATTTTTCCACTCACTGTAATCCGCCACATCCGCTATCATCGCCCACAACAGTGGAATAGTAATGCCATAGAAAAAGCCATGAAGAATCTGCAAACCGAACATCAACGCAACGGCTTGCGGAGAAAGCAGGTAAAACGCCAAGATAAACAAGGTGGAAACGAAAAGTGCCATACCGAACACGTCGCGTTTGCCATACCGGTCGGCCAGCGGCTTTGACAAACCGATACCGATGATCATAAAAATGATTCCGCCGGCATTGAACAGGCCGAACCCAGCGGAGACCGGGTCCTCACCGAAGAAGTTGATTCCAACCTCGGAAAAGCTATGGAGTATGGGGTTTATGAAGCTGGTAAGCCGATCGCCTGCCACATAATTTTCAAAATAATACACGTACGCACCGCCTTTCATGGCGAGGGTAATAAACACGAGGGTAGTCAGCACCAGCATAATAACCCAAGGTTTGTTTTTCGACAGGTCGACTAAGTCTTCTTTAAGGCTGGATTGCTGCTCCGGTTTCGGGATGACCCGTTCTTTGGTAGTAAAGAACGTAACCAGCAACATCACCGTGCCGATGACGGCCAGCCAGGTCATTACCAGCTCGATGCCTGCAGCTTTGTCGCCGCCGCCGGCCGTAACGATGATAGGCAACATAAATACCTGCACGAAAAACTGAGCGAACATCACCGCTACAAACCGATAGGCCGACAAGCTGTTCCGTTCGCTCATACTACCGGTGAGTACGCCACTCAATGCCGAATACGGCAGGTTGTTTGCGGCGTACAGCAACAGCAGCAAGGTGTAGGTAACCACAGCGTAGATTACCTTTCCTTTATAGGAAAAATCCGGGGTGCTGAAGGCCAGCAGCGCTGCCACGCCGAGCGGGACGGCCGTCCACATTACCCAAGGGCGGAATTTACCCCAGCGGGAGATGGTGCGGTCTGCCAGGGCGCCGATCATCGGGTTGAAGCCGAAGCCGGCTACCAGTCCCACCGCCAGCAGGATGGCCGACGCATGGTGTGCCTGGAGTCCGTAGATATCGGTATAGAAATAAGCCAGGTAGGTAATCAACGTTTGGAATACCAGGTTGGCTGCCAGATCGCCGAGACTGAAGCCGACCTTTTCGATTACCGAAAGTTTTTCATCTGGCATGCGTGTGCGTTTTGTACTCGGCATGATGGATTACGGCGTTTTCTTGGTGTTTATGATCTTAAAGAATGCTTCCTTGGGCCGATTATCGCGGTCAAATACCAAGGGGTAGTTTGTCCGCCCCGCTATAGGCCAATAATTCAGCCACGACTGTCCGTCATTAACTCCCCAGAAGGTCACCCGGCTGATTTTGTCCCTGTGTTTCAGAAAAAGCCGGAATAAGTTTTCATAATCGGTTGCCTGTTGCTGCTGCACGCTGTCCGGCAAACCGCCAACGTACGGGTTCAGCTCCGGATTGCCTGCCGCTATATGCGTACCGACATCGGCCCCCTCGAAATCTCGCGGTAACACGTCGAGGTCGAGCTCGGTGATAGCCACATCGAGGCCCAATGCAGCGTATTCGAGAATGCTCTGTTCAATGGCATCCAGTGGTAATTTACCCACCTGCCAATGGCCCTGTATGCCCACCCCATCTATCCGCACGCGGGCGTCTTGCAGCTTCTTAATCAACCGGATGGCTCCAGCTCGCTTCTTCGGCTGTTCGATGTTGTAGTCGTTGTAGTACAGCTTGGCGTCGGTTGCGGCTTCGGCTGCCATGCGAAAAGCTCCGACGACGTAATCTTCACCCAATAGGTCATAAAACACCGATTGGCGCCATGAGCCATCTTCATTGAGCGCCTCGTTCACGACGTCCCAACTGTCTATCGACGACGCATACCGTTGTGCGATGGTATGGATGTGCAGGTCCATGAATTGACGGAGGGAATCCGCGTCGGTGAGGGTTTGGACGAACGGCGGCAGCTGACTATGCCAGATCAACGTATGGCCTACGGTGTGCATACCGTGCTGCTTCCCGTATGCTATAAACTTATCGGCGGCGTCGAAATCAAATTCCCCCCATTGGGGGTGTATGTTTTCAGCCTTCATGATGTTCTCAGCGGTGATGGCGTTGAACTGGCGGTGAGTCAACGAGTCCGCCGGCCTATCCGTCTGATTAATCTGGCGGGTACTCAATGCGGTACCGATCAGGAAATCGTCGTGAAAGACTTCTTTCAGGGAAGCGGTCTGTTGGAGTTGCTGCATATCGTGCACGCAGCTGAGTGATAGCAGGGCCAGTGCGGCTATCGCCGGAGCCCGCCGTATGGTATGACATATGCGTTTAATCGGCAAAAAAATAAAGGTTGTCCCGAGCGGTGCTCGTGACAACCTGAATGGCTGTCGAGTAGACCCGGGGAATTTCACCCCGAGTCTCTCATAGAACCGTACTTGATACTCTCGCATCATATGGCTCTTATTATCCATTACATCCAGGCCTTTCCTTGACCCGTATGTTTTGCCTAACTCCCTTGATACCTCCCGCTTGCGCGGTTTCTCGCTGGGACTCGTAGGCACGATAATACGCCCCCTTCGCTCCATACCCATTACAGGTACTTCTTCACTACTACGAAGCGTTCCGCCCCCGTGCGACGCATCGGTACTTTCCCCCTTGCGGTGTCCGCCGCTTGGGGTTTTCCCTTGCCATCGCCACGACAGGTTCTCCTGTTCCGAACATAAGCCTGTGTTAAGCTCGTGCCGCCTATACGCCGGATGCCGCATGGACAGCACACAGGTACCCTCCATGCTTATCCCAGTGGTGCCACTGGACATTGGTTCTGACATCGTCTCATCCTTTCGACGCCTCCTCAGCGGTTCACTTGCGTTCACCTTCTTAACACTCACCTGACACCTTCTTTGATGCCTTTTCCCGCTATCGCTCACTACCACGGCATTTAACCGCAGCAGCATAGGGGCGGTTTGGAAACGGTGCCTGTACACCCTATCCGAGGGGCCAACCCTCATCTTATGTTCAGCATTAAATGTAAAATTCATAGAACTCTTCATTTATTCAGGACACTCAATAACCGGGGTTTTGGTATGCCACTTTTTCGGCCTCACTCATTTCCATGGCATCGATCTGTCCCCTTGGAATGGGTCGCAGGTAGTGATACGGCTGGATACTACGTGTGATGGTCTGCGGGGTATGGTCGCCGAAATTTGAGCCGCAAATCTCATAGGAACCCGCGAGCTCGTTCCATTTTTGCGTACGCACCAGGTCAAACCAGCGATACCCTTCGCCAAAGTATTCGCGGGAACGTTCCGCAAGGATATAATCGATATTGATGGTGGATGGTGTTGCCGCAATCAATGCCGCGCTGTTGTCGGCGATCTTTTCCACGTTTCCGTTGTTGTGCCACCGCCACTTTCCTGCGCGTGCGCGTATCACGTTGATGAGCTCACGCGCGCTCTTTCCGGCTAGCGTGGATGCACCCTTCACGGCCGCTTCCGCAGCGACGAAATAGAGTTCAGAGAATTTTGCGATCTTGAAGGGGCGTGTGAGGTTCGCGTTCGGTTGGCCGAGCCCTGCGCCGTTATCCGTACGGTAGGTGCCTATTTTCCAAAGGCCGGGATAGACCCGCCGGCTGATACCGCGGGGTGAGATCACGAAATCCGGCCGGCCGGGCAGCACGCCAGCACCGACGCCAGGGTATGCTTTGTTCGAGAAATTCGCGCCCGAGGGGTAGCTGATATCGTCTGCCAGTGACTCGTCGTCTAAGAACGTCAGAACCGCATCGTCTGGGCTTATAGGCAGTTCGTTTGCGTTGTAGAGCACCTCATTGGGGATACCGCCTTTGGGCCAATTTCCGCGATATACGGTCGCGAACGTTCCGTCATACCGCGCATCAAGTGTCTTGTCCGCGAAGGTATTCGTAATCGCGCCGATGGTGGGTGCCATGCGTGTCCACGGCCGGCCCAGCGCTTGGGCGGCTTCGCGTTGCACCGAGCTCACCCCCTCGGATCCATCGGGGTTCGCTGCGCTTCTGATTTCGGTATAATTCCAAGTAACCATCCATGCCGCCGCATTCCCACCCGGGTCCGTACCGGCGAAGCAATTGATACACGTACCGTTATAGAACTCACTATCCTGGGTATGGTCAGCATAGAGCAACATTTCCTTGTTGCGGTCGTTCCCGCCCAGGTGCAGGTCATAGAACGTTTCCTCCAGCCCGAAGGGTCCGGGATCGTCAATAGCTTGAGTGGCAATGTCATAGGCCTGTTGGAAATACCATTGCGCGTCATGTCCATCGGGATCCACGTGGGAGACCTCCGGATAAGTCGGGATGTTATTCGGGTTTTCCAGCCACCATGCATAGGTAAGATAAGCCTTTGCCAAATACAAGCGGGCGAGCGTACGCGTAGCACCGCCGGTTACCCGTCCTTCGATAGGCAGCTCCTCGACTGCTATCCGCAAATCCGGGAATATGGCCTTGGTATACACTTCCGGTACGGTATTCCGCACCGAGGTCGTAGATGCACTGCTATTGAAACGAAGTTCGCCTGAGCCCAGATCCAACGGCACCCCGCCGAATGTCCGTACCAGCAGAAAGTAGTCGAAGGCACGGAAGAACCGGGCTTCAGCAATGAGTGATGCGGGGAAAGTGCCCACTTCCTCTGCATTTTCTATAATACCGCTAGCGGTGTTGATGTTATTGAACGCAACGCCCCAGATGGCGTCCGACCGACTGTCCGCTGGCGTAATTTCACCTTGCCCGCTGATATCCATCACGAGGAAGTTTCCGTCGGCACTTTGTCCATACGTGTATTCATCCGTGCCGGTTTCCAAAGTGTTATAGTAGTAAGGTTGCCCATAAATCCAGCGGAGATGCGCATACATGGAGGTCAATCCGCCATACACCCCTTTTTCAGTCCGGAAAAATCCTGGTTCGTAAATATGGCGCGGCTGCTCTTCCAATATCTTGGAGCACGACACCATAAGGAAGGCCGTAAGTGCAACCGCGAGATAACTATTAATATGAGTCCGTTTCATCGTCTTTTCTTTTAAAATGTAAGATTAACTCCGATCAAGTAATTGCGCGTAGTGGGCGTGTTCGTACCCAATGTAGTAATGCGCCGTAGGTTGTCGGACATGTTGACCGCGGCATTTTCGTTGCCGAAGGAGTTCGTTTCAGGATCCATTCCCGATTCGGTGTGATAGGGTGAAAACAGCACGAACGGATTTTGTGCGGTAACGTACATCCGGAGATTCACCGCCGAGCCGAGCAAGTGGTCGAAATTATACCCTAGCGTAATGGTGCGTATCTTCAAGTATGAGGCATCAAAGTATCCCATGGTGCTCATGTACTTCAGGTTATCGCCACTTCGGAAGCTCTCGGGATTCGGATATTTAGCATCCGTATTGTCTGGCGTCCAGTAATCCACATCGATATTGCCGTTACGGCCGTTCAGCAGATTAAGGTATCCTCCAGAGCCGTAAATGGTGCTATTGAGGATACCGCCATTCTTGAAGATTCCGACGGCGCTCAGGTCAAATCCTTTATAGGCGAGCCGGGTGTGGAACCCGCCTTGGAAATTAGGTTCTAAGCTAATGACCTGCCTATCATCGTCGTTGATTGCGCGGACTGGTGCACCACTGGCGTCGGTCTCGCCGGTATATTTCACTTTAATCATGCCCAGGGTATTGGCTCCCGGTTCCAGGATATCCCGGTAGGGGTCTCCCTCCTGCCACAAGCCCACGCGTTCAAAATCGAAGATGACATCTATGGGATGGCCAACAAACCACCAATTATTGGTGTTGCGATCCATTCCCGATGCCAGCGAAACCAATTTATTGCGGTTGGCATATAGATTGATCCCGGCCTCCCAGGTCCAGCCGTTGTGGTTGTCGAGAATCGTCCCGGTGAGCGCAAGTTCAATCCCTTTGTTTTCGGTGCGGCCGACATTCTCTGTAATTGAATTCACACCGGAGGTCGGTGGGAGGCCTTTATTCAGGAGTAGATCCTTGGTTTTCGTCGCATAATATTCAAAGGTTCCCGAAAGACGGTTATTCAGCAAGGAAAAATCGACCCCGATATTCGTCGTATTCGAGAATTCCCATCCGAGGTGTGCGCTGGGGAGTTGGTTAACGAGGTATCCCACGGCATATTCACTACCGAAGTTATACGGCCTGGTATCCAAGCGTCCCAACGTGGCATATGGGTTCACGGCTTGGTTGGACGTCTGCCCCCAGCCTACGCGCAGTTTCAACATATTGATCTGGCTGACGGACTGCATGAACGACTCTTCGGCCATGTTCCATCCTACCGACACAGCCGGATAGGTGTGCCACTTGTGACCCGTTGCCAGCCTAGACGAACCGTCTGAACGCAGGGTTGCGGTAATCATATACCGGTCGTCGAAGGAATACATCACCCGCCCCATATAAGACATCAGCCCCCATACTTCGTACCACTGGTCGCCGGGTGGAATCGTTATCTCACCGGTGGCCTGCCCTAAGTTATAGAATTGGAAGTGGTCGGCTGGGATTCCCGTAGCCGCCATACGCGATCGGTTGAAACGGTTTTGCTCGGATGAATACAGGGCCACGACGTTCAGGTTATGCACGCCGTTGAACGTACGGTCGTAGGTGAGGAGATTTTCGACGAGCCAATGTGTGGTTTGCGAATTGCTAACCGAAGCACTCGATATGGTTGTCGGGTTCGTGCTGTTTATGCCCTCGCCTGTATACGCACCACCGTTGCTCTGCCGGTAGTCCAGCCCCACGTTTATCCGATATTTCAGCCCTTCTACCCAAGGCACTTCCACTTCGCCATACAGTGCATTGAAGCTGGCAAATCCGCGGGTTTGGCTTAACCATTGGTCTCGCAGGTCCTCCACGATTTCTCTTGAATAAACCCACGGCTCATCGATCGCTGTCCTTACGGTCCGCTTCCACGAGCCGTCCTCATTAAACGGATTGGCCACGGGGGTCATCCGCAACAGATTCCCCACATTCACCTGAGTCCCCTCGGTTAGGTTATAATTGTTGTTGGTTGTAATGCCGAACCGAAAATACTCACCCACTCCTTGGTCCACACTGCCGCGCAGGGAGTAACGGCTGAACTGCTGGGTAGGGATTACCGCCTGGTCGAGCAGGTAACCGCCACCGAAATTGTAACTGCCGCGCTCGGTGCCACTGGAGATGCCGACATCATGGCTGGTCATGGTAGCCGTCCGATATAGCAAGTCTTGCCAATCGGTATCCACGTCTTCCGCTTCATCTTGTCCGTAGGTCGTATATGGCACGTTGAGTTGGCGCAATTTCACCATATCGGCTCCGCTCATCATGGGAAACTTACCGAAAACTTCCTTCATGCCGGTAAAGCTATTATAGGAAACCCGTGCTTTCTGGCCACTCAAACCGCGATTGGTAGAAATCAATATTACGCCATTGGCGCCGCGCGACCCGTAAATCGCTGTTGCCGACGCATCTTTGAGGATATCAAGGCTCTTGATATCGTTCGGGTTAATGTCGTTGATCGTTCCGACGAACGGAATCCCATCAAGCACGATCAGCGGGTCGTTGCTCGCTGTCAGCGAGCGCGAACCGCGGATACGTATTTGCATCGTACCGCCGGGTTGAGAAGACGTCTGCGTGAGCTCCACGCCCGGCAGGCGTCCTTGCAGGGCATGCGAGAAATTTGTTGATTGCACCTCGCGCATGACGTCGCCGCTGATGGATGCCACCGAGCCTGTTACGGCTTCTCTGCGCTGGGTACCGTAGCCCACAACGACCACTTCATCCAAGGCGCTGGCTTCGGTTTGAAGGGTAACTGTCACTTGCTGATCGACTGCACCTACCGTGATTTCCTGTGTAGTGTAGCCGATGTAAGAGATCACCAGCACGCTATTGGCAGGCACCTGCAACGTAAATTGGCCACTATCATCGGTTGCCGTGCTTGCCGGACCATCGGCAGACCTGACCGAGACACCGCTTAGCGGGTCGCCAGTATCGCCGGTAACCGTGCCCGAAATCCGCACATTTGTTTGTGCTAATGCAAACAGCGACTGGAAAATCAGCAGCAGTAGCAAACATGTGCCGAGGGGCTTCCCCCCTGCCGCTGCGATACTTGTTTTGTATACGCTTATCATATTACTAGGATTTATTTGTTAATAATTTAGTTAATTACACTGTTCTATTTAAGATCATCCAACGTTGGCATCTACCCGGTTAACGACCGTTTCCTTATTCTGGCCATCGGCAATGAGCCACGCAATGGCCGTATTTATTTTTTCACCGGATCCACCGATTTCCTAACGTCGCTTGGCGACCTCCCGTACTTATCTCTAAACACCTTGGAAAAGTAATTGGGGGTACTGAAACCGATGCGATACGCCACTTGCGATACAGACAGGCCACTTTTTTCTAGAAGCGCCAACGATTTCTCCAGCTTTACGTCCCGTATATATTCAACAGGAGAAAGCCCTGTCAATTCCAGCACCCGGTGATATAAGGTCGCCCGGCTTAAGCCGAGGGTAACACTCATGTCGCTTACGGACAAGTTCTCGTTGCTTATGTTTTCTGTGATGTAATCGTTGATTTTCCGAAGAAGTTTGGCCTCTTCCGAAGTAATCGTTTCGGGTGTCGATGTCAGTTCTATTTGTTTGGAATAGACTTCCTTGGACAAGTTCCTAAGCTGCAACAAGCTTTCTATTTTACTTTTGAGCAATTCGGTTTTATACGGTTTGGAGATGAAGTCGTTTGCACCGGAGAGTAACCCTTGAATATGGTCGTCTTCGCTTTCGAGTGCCGTAAGCAAAACAATGGGGATATGCTTTGTCCGCTTATCATCGCGGATTTTCCGTGTGAGGGCAAGTCCGTCGAGTATCGGCATGGATATGTCGGAAACAATCAGGTCGGGGTGCAGCGCCAGCGTCTTTTTCCATCCGTCCTTTCCGTCTGTAGCCTCATAAACTTCGTATTCCGACAAATCGTCCACAAGTATTTTCCGGAAGTCGAAATGGTCTTCGACAACCAATATCCTGGCTTTGGTCCGGCCCTCGGTGTCCGAGCCGTTGCCGTGCACTTCGAACTGGAGGTTGCGGCCTGCATGGTCCACAGCGTCGTGATAATGGATATCCAACACTTTTTGCTTAAGTGTTACACAAAATGTGGTTCCGTGCCCAGGAGAACCGGACACGGTGAGCGTGCCGCCCAATAATTTGACGTATTCGTTGACAATAGAGAGTCCGATGCCGTTGCCGTTATTGACGATGTCGCTCGGCGGCTCAAGCTGACCAAAACGCGTCAATATCCGTCGACGGTCGTCTTCAGCTATACCAATCCCAGAGTCTTTCACGGTCAGGGTTAGCTGTATCCATTCCTGGGGGGTTTCCACTTCTTCAACATCCAGCTGCAGGGTCACGAAGCCGTTTTTCTTCGTGAATTTGAATGCATTGGATAGCAAATTAAAAATGATGCTCTCCATCTTATCGGCATCAAATTCAGTTTCGAAGCGGCTAGCATTGCTATGATACGAGAAATGCACCTGTTCCTTATCGGAGAGCGCAAAGAAGGATGTAGAGATATCGGCTGTAAAAGCGACGATGTCTTTGGCAATGAGGTTGACCTTTAACTCACGGGCTTCGATGCGCTTGAAGTCGAGCAGCTGGTTGACCAGGTTGCGTAGCCGGGCGGTGTTCCGCTTGATGACATCCAATAGTTCGACCTGTCCGGTATCGCGGTTCCTAGCCATCAATTTCTCTACTGGAAGCGTGATAAGCGATAGCGGGGTTTTCAACTCATGGCTGAGGTTCTGCAAGAACCTGACCTTCATGCTTTCCATTTCCTTCTCTTTTTCGATCTGGGCGATGAGATGCTCATTGCGCAGCCGGTCTTCTTCCAGGCGGTATCTTGCCCTGATGCGCCGGACGCCGATAAGACGCAACACATACAATCCGCCCAAGAGCATACATACGTAGATCACATACGCCAGTGGCGTTAAATAAAAAGGCGGGGCGATAAAGATGGTCAATTCTGCAGCTTGGTCATTCCATACGAGATCGTTGTTGCTGCCCATTACTTTTAGCACATATTTCCCCGGCGAGAGATTCGTGTAATACAGGGTATGCTGGTGGCCGATATCGTTCCACGACCTATCATATCCTTCCAGGAAACAACGGAATTGATTGGCGCCGGGCATGGTGTAGTCGAGTGCAGCAAAACTGATGGAAAAATCATGGCCATAGTCGAGGAAGACGGAATCTGCCACGTTGATATCGACTTTAAGCGGCCCATTGGCACTTGGCTTTATCGTCTGGTTAGCGATTTTCAGCTCGGTGAACAGGATTGATGGTAGGTTGGTGTTCCTGCGCAAGTCGGATACACTGAAAAAATTGAACCCATCCGCGCCACCGAAGAACATCTGACCGCTGCGGTGATGAAGGCCAGAGCCGTTCACAAAGTTGTTATCCTGGACACCGTTTTCCGGTCCGTAGTTCTTAAACCGCTTCGACGCTTTGTCAAACGAACTGATCCCCCGATTTGTCGAAACCCACAACCTGCCAGTTCCATCATCCAGTATCTTACACACCTGGTTATTAACCAGCCCTTGCTCTTCCGAGTAGGTTGTGAATTTACCGGTGATTTTGTCAAAGAAACAAAGTCCCCCGCTAGTCCCCGCCCACATGTGTGCGTTGCTATCGCAAAAAAGAGAAAGTACAAAGTTGTTGGACAATTCAGCATTGTCCATATTCAGCAACGTAAAGGAATTGTCTTTCACGTGATAAACGGCGATGCCCGTTCCATACGAAGCCAGCCACATGTTCCCATCCGCGTCTTCAACGATGTCTCTGATATAGCCGTTTACGGGTAGCGTGTACATGGGAGATTCGTGGTCTCTATCGATCTGAACCACGCCACTGTTTCTATGAATGATGTTGATCCCCCCGCCGTTGGTCCCGACCCAAATCTTGCCGAACCGGTCTTCCTTTAAACAGGTCACTTGGTCATGGCTAATGTCGCCCGCGCCGCGGCCGCGGCGATACTGTCGATAATGGCCAGTAGTGGGATCATATTGGATCAATCCATTCCCGAACGTTCCAATCCAAAGCTGGCCCTTACTGTCGACCAAGAGCGTCATAATATGTTTAATCAACGATGGCGGCACACGCAAACCCGGATCCCTGATTGCTTGTTCGGCGATATCGAAGTAGCGAAGTCCGTGGCCATCGGTGCCGACGTACATATTACCCTGTGAATCCTCGGCAAAACTGGTCACAATCGGGCCTGTGGCCAACGGCAACGGCGTTAGCTGGTGACGGATCAAGCCGAATAGTGTCAGGTTGCGATCGTACACATTGACACCACCGCGGAAAGTGCCGATCCAAAAGACGCCTGTACGGTCAGTGAATATGGCGCGCACGGAACGGTTGGCAAGTCCGAATTTGTTACTTGGATCGGGTGGCAGGGTGCTGAAGGTGCCGGTGGCGAGGTCGTAGATGTTGATGCCATTCTCCGTGCCTATCCAGATGCCCCCGTCAGCCAGGGTCAGGCAGTGCACGTAGTCGCTTGAAAGTCCACTGTTACCGGTATGGAAGCGGCTAATCGTATCGCCCTTCAACCGGACTACGCCGACCGATGTACCGATCCACATGGCACCTTCGGCATCGCCGACCATAGACTTGACCATGGTTGTAGAGAGCAGGTCGTTCCCAGCTGGCTGCGAATCAAACCAAGTGAATGACTGCGTTCCAATGTTGTAACGACAAAGACCGGCGTCCGTACCTAACCACATGGCGCCCTTCTCGTCGGAGTAAAGGCATAGAACCACCCTACTGTCCGGTTCGTTGGATCGGCGGACGGGCATCTCAACGACGTTGTCCGTTTCGGGATCGAGGATACTGACCCCGCTAAAATGGCCCACCCAAATGTTGCCTCGGTCGTCCTCGCCCAAGGATTTGATGGAACTGTTGGCCAACCCGCGGCCCAACGACGGGTGATAGGTTTTGAAATGGCCCGTTTCTCGATTCAGCACGCTTACTCCCCCACCACCGGTGCCTATCCAGATCCGCCCCCGGCTGTCTTCCATGAGGCAAACCACCTGATTTGACTGCAAGGCCGTGGAGTCTGCCAGTGCGGCGCGATATACGGAAAAATTGAAGCCATCGAATTTATTGAGGCCATCGTCGGTACCGAACCAGAGGATTCCTTTCCTATCTTTCAGGATCGTATTGATTGCATTGGATGACATGCCGTCTTTCACGCCCAACGACGTGAACCTCACCGTGTGCTGGCCCAATAGGATAACAGGCGCAACGAACAGCGCTCCAAACAGCCAAACAACGATAAGTCCCCTCAACATACGGTTTATAATTAATCTTAAAATGCCCCCTTGAGTTAAATATGCATATCTTCAAACGAAATAACAAATAAAACCATCGCTAAAAAACGGGGCTAAACGTTTCCTCCGGCCCCAAAAAGCTCGGCTTCAAACCACCTGTATCGAGTACCACTTTCTGCAAGACAAGACCTGGGCTTATCGGCCAATACGTTAGCGTATTCCTCCCCTGCCTCAGTGTTTGCGTGGTTTCAACGATCCGGATATTTTCGGCGACGGCCTGCTCCCATGATGGCCCATCTGCCGTCGTATTATCGAGGCTCAGCAGTTCCGGCGTCCCGCCGTTTATGGCCACGGCAAACCGCTGTCCGCCGGAATCCTGGAAATCTAGCGACGGCGAAAAAAGCAGCTTCAGTTGATGGGGCACCGAATCGAGCAGCACGATGTCAAATTCCAGTTTCGCCGCGCCGATTTCTTCAGCTCCTTTCCCTTCCAGCGTGGTCGGCGAAACCATCATGCCCCCTTTGGTTTTGCCGTAATTATCGATTGTAACCCAATGATATGGTGGGTGTGCAAAAGATCGGGTAAAATTAGGCGCCTCCATGGCTACGTAACCGTTGTGCTCCACAAAGGCATCCGCTGCTTTGGTAACGGCCGGGCGGTTATCGATCCGGATGGGCAACGCGATCCGGTCCGTGCCACTGATGATTCCGACAACGGATTCGATCATGGCGGTATCCGGCAAATCCGCCCATTCGACCCCGACGTGTATCACGCAGGCGTCGTCGATGCGGCCTGTCGCCTTCGAAACATTCAGGTAACCGGGAGCTTCTATACGGAAGGAAACCGGCTGTTGGCCCATATTGAACAATTCGATGCGATGCGACGATCGGCTCAGGCCGTTGAATACCGGAAACGGGCGATCGATTCCGGTTATGCCGCTCCAGGACGCTGTGTCGCCTTCGATGCTGACGCCGAGCTTTCCCGTTTCGGGTACCCGGATTGTCTGTGTTTTGGGCATCAGGTTTTCTTCCGGCTGTTGCCAGTACGTGTATCCGATATGGGTCTGGTCCATCATGTGCTGCCATTTACCGCCGCTAAGCTCTTGGTTGTAATAATCCGTTATTGCCTGGTCTCGGGCAAACAGCCGTTCCACCTCTTTGACATAAAAGTTCGTACTTTTTCGCCCCTGCTGTGCGTACAGTTTGTTTTTGGCATGGGCTGCATACAGCTCATGCAAGTTGCACATGGCCTCAATGGGGTGGAATACTAGTTGATAATACGCATCGGATCGTTCGTCGTCGATGACCGAACGGATATGCGTGGCACGCGACAACAGTTGTCGGAATTCTTCCACTACCCTTTCCCATTCGTTATAGTTAACCAAACTGTAGGTATCCGCATCGAGCAATTCCGGTTTTACCCTGCCGGACAGCTGTCCATAACGATCAATTAGGGCCGCAATCTCCACCGCATGCGATTCGCCGAACTGCTGGTTCGCCCAACGCACGGTATAGTCAGCCAACCCTTCTACGGGTATCGCTTTGGGATTCCAAGCCAGATCAAGGAAAAACGAAATCGGGAATTCCATGGGTTTCAAGTCGCCCACATTGATGACCCACAATTGGCTCGCACCATAATCATACGCCAGGCTCATTTGTTCCCATATTTTCTGAATGGGATTGGTATTTAGCCACTTGTAATTACGCGGCCCGCCAACGTAATCGAAATGGTAGTAGATGCCATATCCGCCCTTGCGCAGACGTTCGCCGGGCTTGGGCAACTTACGCAGATTGCCCCAGTTATCATCGCACAATAGCAACGTCACGTCATCGGGCACCCGCATGCCCTGATCGTAGTATTCCTGTACTTCTTTATAAAGTGCCCAAACCTGCGGTGTTTTTTCAACCGGCCGGTTGGTCACGTTGGAGATGATCTCCCGCTGGTCGCGGACGATTTGTTCCAACAGCGCAATGGCGGTGCCGCGGGTCATCGGCTCGTCGCCATCCCCGCGCATGCCCAGGGTAACCATGATCTCTTTATTGCTCACCCGTTCCAACCCCGTCTTCCAAAAGTTGCGGAGGGTATCCGGATTCATGCGGTAGTCCCATTCACCCGAACCGTAACGCCGCCACTCATCATGGGCGCGTGTAAGGGGTTCATGGTGCGACGTGCCGACAACCACGCCGTATTCATCAGCCAAAATAGGATTCAACGGATCGTCGTCGTTAAAGGCATGTCCCCACATCGCCGGCCAGAGGAAATTACCCTTCAGCCGCAGGATTAAATCAAAGACCTTTTCATAGAACCGGTGGTTAAAACCACCGAAGGTTTTGGTGGCCCAACCGGATAATGCCGGGGCCTCGTCATTGAGGAAAATCCCGCGGTATTTAACTTTCGGGCTTGCCAACTCGAACCGGCCGTTTATAACATATAATTCATTGTGTCTTTGCGGTGGAACGTCGGCCCAGTAATGCCAGGGAGAAACCCCTATTTGCTTCGACAATTCATAGATGCCATATATTGTTCCCCGCTTATCGCTGCCTGCAACCACAAGTGCTTTGGCGATGCCCGTTGCCGGTGTGTCAACCACTTGGATCAACGTACTTTCCCACTTTCCTGCCACGCCGGAAACATTGATTTTTCCGGTTTCGACCAGTTTATCGATGACAGCCGATTTGCCGATAGTCCCAATCATGATAGGGTATGCGCCCGAATCGCTTTTGGACAGTACGTTTGAAGAAACCCGTTCAATATCCAACAGGAAATTATCGATAGCGCGGTGCACCCCTTTGAAATCATCCTGATCTACCAAAACGGTCGCAACGGCATTTTTACCTACCATCGGGAATGCATTACCGACTTCCACAGTGCTTACCATTTGCTGTGGCTGATAAGCATGAGCAGCTGCCACACCAGAAAAAATGATCGCTAATAAATAAGCTAATATGTTCCGTAAATACATCATCTATAATTGGTCGTTTACAATTTTTGCAAACCGATAATCAAAGGTAGGGCGGTTCAATACGCCACATGCGATACAAATCATTCAAAAACGTATACAAATGTTTAAATACCGGATTTCCTGTGAAGATTTTCATGCAACCGGTTGCAAGATGGTAAGAAATACATTAGGTTTGTTTGTATGGACCGTCCAATTTTCCGCAGATACGTACTGTTAGTCAGCTTGGTATTCGTTGTTTTCGCTTCGCACAATGGTATTGCGCAATCGGGCTACCGATTGTGGCTGGATTACCAGCCGCTCGGCCCTAGCGCGGCGGATCATTATCGTGAACGGTTGCAGGCAGTGGTCTTTCCGATGGATAGCGAAACCGATCACGTTGCTTTCGACGAACTTTCGCGTGCGTTGGAGGGCCTGCTGGGTCAAAAGCCCATGCGGCAATCGGCCGCAACCCCGAAAACCGGGTTAATGGTGGGGACACCTGGGACGCTTCCGGCCAACGATGCCGTAGAGCAGGCAAAGACGCGTCTACCGGACAATGAGGAGGCATACGTTATCCACCACCATTCGGCGGCAAATGGCCGGCCGATGACCCTTATACTCGGCAACACGGACAAGGGCGTACTCTACGGGGTATTCGCGTTCATCGGTGCCTTGCAGCGCAGCGAGGACCTCGCCCGGATCGATACTGTTTCGTCTCCTAAAATCAAGCTCCGGCTGCTCAACCATTGGGATAACCTGGACCGCACGGTGGAGCGGGGATATGCCGGCTTCTCACTTTGGGATTGGCACCGGCTACCCGGGTATCGCGATCCACGGTATACCGATTATGCACGCGCAAACGCTTCCGTCGGCATCAATGGCACGGTACTTAACAATGTCAATGCCAATGCACTGATGCTCACGGCGCCTTACCTCGAAAAGGCAGCGGCGCTGGCCGACATCTTCCGTCCCTACGGGATAAAGGTTTACCTTTCGGCGCGCTTCTCGGCACCCATAGAACTCGGCGGGCTAGCGGATGCAGACCCGCTGAATAGCGAAGTGACGCAATGGTGGGCCGACAAAGCGGCGGAAATCTACCGCTACATCCCCGATTTCGGCGGCTTCCTTGTCAAAGCCAACTCCGAGGGGCAGCCCGGACCGCAAAACTATGGCCGAAGCCATGCCGACGGGGCAAACATGCTGGCAGATGCGCTGGCACCATTCGGCGGTGTGGTGATGTGGCGTGCGTTTGTCTATGAAGACACGGAGCCCGAAGACCGGGCAAAGCAAGCCTACAACGAGTTCGTACTGCTCGATGGAACGTTCCGGGATAATGTGATTATCCAAGTAAAAAACGGCGCTATCGACTTCCAACCCCGTGAACCTTTCCACCCACTATTTGGTGCAATGCCGCAATCCCAGCTCATGATGGAGTTCCAAATCACACAGGAATACTTGGGTTTTGCCACGAATCTGGTATACCTGGGCACGCTCTTCAGCGAAACGTTGCAGGCGGACACCTACGCGGATGGGCCGAATTCGACCGTGGCGCGGGTTATCGATGGGGAGTTGAACCATCAACCGATTACGGCGATGGCAGGCGTGGCCAATACCGGAACCGCGACCAACTGGACCGGGCATCCCTTCGGGCAAGCCAACTGGTATGCTTATGGGCGACTGGCATGGGATCCGGATGCGGATGCCGGCGTTATTGCCGAGGACTGGCTGCGCCGCACGTTTGGGAATGACGCGTCTTTTCTCGATGCACTACTGCCGTTGATGATGCGCTCGCGAGAGACGGTGGTCAACTACATGACCCCTTTAGGCCTTCACCATCTGATGGGATGGAGCCACCACTATGGTCCGGGCCCCTGGATAAGGGACAAGCCACGAGCCGATTGGACATCGGTATACTATCACCAAGCCGATACAAATGGCATCGGGTTCGACCGTACGGCATCAGGGAGCGATGCACTGAGCCAGTATGCTCCGGAAGTGCAGGCACAATTCAACGACCCGCAGATCTGTCCCGACGAGTACCTGCTGTGGTTCCACCACCTGCCATGGGACTTCCAGATGAAATCGGGTGAAAGCTTATGGGAGTCACTCTGCCGCCATTATTACAGCGGTGTGGAGGAAGTATCCGCCATGCAGGCGGTATGGGAAGCGCAACGCGGCAAGGTAGATGAAATAATCTTTCGAGAGGTAGCGGATTTACTCGCCGTACAATACGAAGAGGCCGAGCTTTGGCGGGATGCGTGTGTATTGTATTTCCAGCAATTCTCGAAGATGCCAATCCCTACCGGACTACCACAGCCCGAACATCCACTCGAATATTATGAGAGTCTTTATTATCATTTCGTGCCCGGCAACTAGCTACACATTGCTACCTGCCCAGTTCGGTTATCACCGACCACGGTAGCTTACGTCCTTATAAACAACGACGGCACCATGGGATAATTGGCAATCGCTTTCGTGAGGCTAGGCCTGAAAATTTTCTCAAAGAATGATTTATGAGGCCGAGCAAATACCAGCAAGTCGAGCTTATCGCCCTTGGCTTCCCGGGTTACGGCATTGATATCAACTTTCTCTACTAGGGTTGCTTTACATGAAACCGCCCAGTCGGGGAAAGCCGCCTCGACCTTACGTTGCCAATGGGCAAGTTCTTTTTCTGGCTTACGGTCCTTCTCGGTGTAAAAGTGGAGCATAGACAAATGAGGGGTAAGGTTAATCGCCTGCTGGAAAGCAAACAAAGCGTCCAGTTCATGGTCATCATAAGCCGTGAAGAAGCCTATCCGTTCAAATGAAAAATCAGGTGTATCCAGTGGAACAACCAGTACCGGCACCGGGGATTTCTTTATAACTTCATAGGTTGTACTACCAAAAATACTTTCCGCGATATTGGTGACACCTTTAGTACCCATAACGACCAACGAATGTTCGTTTCTTTTGAGCTTATCTGTCACCACATCGATCATGAACCCTTTGACACATTCGCCCTCGATGTCGACGCTGGGAAACTGGCTGGTGAGGCCTTCCAACAAGTTTTTCATCGCAGCCGTTGATTCGGTCTCAGCTAATTTAATCTGCTTCACACTGTTGCCCTCTTCTCCAAACCCCGAGTAAAGCGCGATATAAACATGCAGCAACCGTACCTTTTGTTTGGAGGCATCAGCCAATGCACATGCATAAGCGGCAGCCACAAATGCATTTTCCGAAAAATCAGTGGGGACAAGTATCGAGTTCATCAGCTTTTATACCAATTAATAATAAACACAATCAAACTTAAGTAATGTTGTGTTGATATGCAAACGCAAATATTAACCCCACGCACTTTTGAAACCATGGGCATCAAGGACATCTGCTGGCACACCGTCCCAAACTCCGGGCTTGTTGCCCACGTAACCGATATCTTTCACACCCATTTCGCTGGTAAAGAAACCCGAAGCTGTAAGGTTACGTAACAAGTTAAAAAATGCTACTCCTTGCGCCATTTCCGGTTTTGCTTTTGCCGGATAAGCTATTTCATCCACCATCTGCAATTGTTGGGTGTTGTCACATTGCATAAATACTTGGCCATACCTCCGTTGACATTGCACATCCAACCATTTGAGGCCACCACGCATGGGTGTTTGGTAAGTCGGGATATCCTTCGCCATGAATTCGATAAATTCAGGCACACCCGCGTCGGTAGCACTGCCTGAGGTCTCATCGGCCGGTATGATGATATCGGCCAGTACCCCGATTGTTGCCAACTCGTGGGTCGTGAAGAACCGTTCTTCAGCCAGTTTGGTATTACGTTCGTGCTCGCTATCCGTTACACCGGGCAATTTATCACCCACTGCCGTTGCTCCCTGCTTGGCCTCCTTAGGGCTACAGGAATCCAACAACAACGCCCCACCCGCTGCGGCGAGGCCGAGTGCTTTTATGGAGTCTCTTCTGTTCATATCTGTCGTCTGTTATTATCCGATATTCAATTTGTTGCGTTGTTCTAAAATATAGTCGGCCGTCCGCATTGAAAGTGCGAGGATCGTCCAGGTGAGGTTTTTGTCGCCTTGTTGCACGAAGGGTCCGGCGTCGACCACGAAGACGTTCTTGCAGTCATGGGCTTGCCCCCACTTGTTCAGCACCGACTTTTTCGGATTGTCGCCCATCCGGGTAGTACCGCCCTCATGGATGATTTTCCCGGGTGCCTCCAAACCGTATGATGTTTCTGGCCCCGGCATCGGCGACGCTACGATAGCACCCATTTCGTGGAGTATCTCGCGGAACGTCTCCTGCATATGTTTAGCCTGTGCGACTTCCTCATTGGCCCATTTGTAGTGGAAGCGGAGTACGGGAATACCATATTTATCGACACGTGTGGGATCGATTTCGCAATAGTTATCGTACCGGGCTAATGCGGTACCCCGGCCAGCCATGCCTACGCTCGCGCCGTAGAAGCGTCGATAATCGTCCTTCAGGGCGGCACCGTACCCACCTTGCTCGCGCTGCCCTCCGTCTTTGGCGGGCACTAGGTGATTGACATTGGCCACCCAGTCTGTGAATCCATAAGACGGCATACGCATCCCCCCGCCGTACTCAATATGGTACCCCCGGGGGAAATCGAGCTTTTGATTGTCGGCCCACCAAGGTGAATAGATATGCACACTTCCCACTCCGTCTTCGTTGTAACGTTTCCTATCCAGCAATTGCGGTAGGAAACCTCCCGCACTGGCGCCCGTGGAGTCATGCAGGTACCGCCCCACCAGCCCGCTGCTATTACCGAGGCCTCCCGGGTGTGCAGCAGACTTGGAGTTCAGCATCAACCGCGCACTCTCACAGGCGCTCGCCCCGAGGATGACCAATTTACCCCGCACTTCGTGTTCCTGCAGGTCGCGGGTATCCACGTAGGATACCCCGGTGGCCTGTCCCTCATCGTTTGTGAGCACCTCGCGTACCATTGCGTTGTCGATAACCGTGAGGTTACCCGTTTTCATCGCTGGCATTACCAGGCACGATGAAGAAGAGAAATCACCATATACGCGGCACGACCGGCCGCACTGGCCGCAATAGAAACAAGTGCCGCGGCCCTCCACGCCAGGTAGCGCCTCGGTAAGCACCGAGCCACGGCCTGCAATGACCGGCACTCCCGCCCGCTCGGCACCACGCCTGATGTACAGCTCATTGAGCCGGGGCTTGGGCGGCTTCAGGAAGATACCATCCGGCTCGTTCCTTATGCCTTCTACCGTGCCGTATATCCCAATCATCCGGTCGATGCGATCGTAATACGGTTTTACTTCGTCATAAGTGATAGGCCATTCATCGGTAACCCCATCGGTAGGCTTAAAATCATCGGGGCCCATGCGCAGGGAAATCCGCCCCCAATGATTGGTTCGGCCACCGAGCATCCTTGCCCTGAACCAATCGAACGACGTGCCCGCAGCATGAGTGTAGGGTTCCCCTTCCAGTTCCCAGCCGCCGTAAGCAGCATCGAAATCACCAAAGGGACGGATGGTACTGGCACCGCGCCGGGGCGACTCCCATGGCCAACGCATTTGCAACGCGTCTTTCGCCGGATCGAAAAAGGGGCCTGCCTCTAACATCAATACATTCAGGCCCGCATTGGCCAATACATAACCGGCCATGCCGCCGCCCGCACCTGAACCCACCACAATCGCATCGTACACCGTAGGGTTTGTTTTGATTTGATAAGAAATCATTGCAATTCAGTCTATCTATAGTTGTTTATGTTGGTTACTGGCGTGCCCAGTCACCTACATCAGCCGTCAAATATAAAATTTTATCGGCAACAATCCCTAAAAAAGCTAAAGCGATTGTGCTTATTAAAAACCAGCTTATTGGATAAGCCGGCCATGGCTAGATTGTCAGAATTTGGTTTTCAGGAAGTCGGCGAGTTTAGCCACAGCGATGGCACGGTGGCTGATTGCGTTTTTCTCGCTTGGTGTCATCTGCGCGAATGTCTTCACATAGCCGTTTGGCGTGAACAGGGGATCGTAACCGAACCCGCCGTTACCTTGACGCTCGTAACCGATCTGCCCTTCTATAACCCCTTCGAAGAAATGTTCGTCATCACCTATACGGAGCGATATGACGGTACGGAAACGTGCAGCACGGTCGGGCCGGTCGCCAAGACGGTGTAGCAGCAAATCAATATTTTTTTCCATATCCCGCGTGCCCGAATAACGGGCGGAATACACACCCGGCTCATTAGCTAGCGCCGCCACCTCCAAGCCAGAGTCATCTGCAAAGCAGTCACATCCGTACCGGCTATACAAGTAGGTGCTTTTTTGCGACGCGTTTGCTTCGAACGTATCGCCGGTTTCGGGTATATCGTCTGTACAGCCGATGTCTGCCAGTGTCTGGATATGGAATTTATTGCCTACCACCTCCCGTACTTCATCCAGCTTATGGGTATTGTTAGTAGCAAATACCAGTTGAATCATATCAATAACATCTTTATCGTGGTCCAAAAGACACGTTTCTTCTCTGCATCGGCAAGCATGGCGTCGAAAGTGCTGGTATGGAATACCTTTACGCCGCCCTGTTCCGGCCAGGCAAGCGACGTACCGAGATTGACGACCACTTTGGGTTTGAAAACCGACGTAAGGTGATCAATCAATGGCGGCTCCTTCAATTTAGCCAAATTCAGCACTGCCACATCATCCACGGTAAGCTTCAGCGCCGCCAATGTTTTGACAAACGCATCCATGGCGGGCTCTGACATCCATTCGTGCTGTTGTTCGTCGGTCAAGAATAAATATTCCCGCTTATTCTGACCATAAAAGGAAAATTGCGGTACCGAATCTGGCTTACGAACGGCTTCGGTTTCCGGAGCTTCCGGCGGTGCCTCCACGCCTGCCGTTACGGCCACATCTCCCACGTCGAAAATCGTCTCCGTCATCAAGTAACGAAGCGCGGTGGGATCGGTCGTATTTATAGCAGAACGCGACATCCCCGACCAAACTACTGCCCAAGCACCCAGGCGAACACGAGCGGCGCCACGATGGTCGCGTCAGACTCGATGATGAATTTCGGTGTATCGATATCCAGCTTACCCCAGGTGATCTTTTCATTGGGTACTGCACCAGAATATGAGCCATAGGATGTCGTGGAGTCCGAAATCTGGCAAAAGTAGCTCCAAAACGGAATGTTTTCCATTTCCAAATCCTGATAGAGCATGGGGACTACACAAATCGGAAAGTCGCCCGCAATACCGCCGGCAATCTGGAAGAATCCGACCCCCTTGCCATCGGAGTTTTTGATATACCAATCGGAAAGGTAAGTCATGTATTCGATGCCGCTTTTCATGGTCGATGCCTTCAATTCCCCTTTGATCACATAAGAGGCAAATATATTACCCATGGTGCTATCTTCCCAACCTGGCACGACGATGGGTAGGTTCTTCTCGGCCGCAGCCAGCATCCAGGAATTTTTTGGATCGATCTCGTAGTATTGCTCCAGTATGCCACTGTTGAGCATCTTGTACATATACTCATGCGGGAAATAGCGTTCGCCTGCCGATTCTGCATCCTTCCATATTTTGTGGATATGCTGCTGCAGGCGGCGGAAGGCTTCCTCTTCCGGGATACACGTATCCGTAACCCGGTTATAATGGTTTTCCAACAGTTCCCACTCATCCTGTGGGCTCAGGTCGCGGTAATTCGGCACGCGCTTATAGTGCGAGTGGGCAACGAGATTCATGATATCCTCTTCGAGGTTGGCACCCGTGCAACTTATGATAGACACCTTATCTTGCCGGATCATCTCGGCGAGGGAAATGCCCAATTCGGCGGTACTCATCGCTCCCGCAAGGGTAATCATCATTTTGCCACCAGCATCCAGATGGGCTTCGTAACCTTTAGCTGCATCGACCAGCGCAGCTGCATTGAAATGCAGGTAATTTTTTTCGATAAATTGGGAAATCGGTCCTTTTACTTTGCTCATGTCGCGATTTATTGTGCTTCTTGTTGGCTGCAAAGGTAGGCATTCGCCATGATATGTGGAACTAAAACGCCTTTCTCTTCTGCCAAGGTACCGGTGCTACACGATACTTCCTTATGGCCTTCTGTAAACGCATTTTGAAAGCAACGGATTAGCGCCGGCTCACGGTCAGTTTGATGATGGTTCTGGTCTCCTCTTCGCCATACTGATCTTTTTTGAACGTATAGCTCCCTCCGGTAAATGTGGTAGGTACCGTAGGGTCTTTTATAAAGGCTTCCATTTGGTCATTCGGGATACTGACATAACGGTAACGTTCAGCACTGTCTTCTCCTTGATAATCGTCCATAAGCTTATTTCCGCTGCTGACGCGCAGGTCAACTGTGCTCCCCGGGTACGTCTCCCAAGTCTCTGCGGTGCAATCGTAGGATCGCTGTGTTATTTCTACCGGCAAATTCTGGAAGTCGGCAGACCACCAATTGGTAAAAAGAAACAGCCCATAGGTCTCCTCATTGCGTAAAGCCTCAGGCACAAAATAATCGGCTTCATTGATGGTTTTCCCGTCTTTGATATCCTGCGCTTTTTTCATCTCCATGACCTGCCGCGCAAAGTCACTTACACCCTTAGCGATCGTTTTGTCGTTATCCACGTCATCTGGCGAACGGATCTCGATCATACTCAGGAACGACTGGGTAGCGGTGATCCCACTGGTCCCGCTTCCTTTGGAAGTCTGCATAAGGATAAGTCCACCGGTCTGATCACATTTCCCCCACGCTTTAAAATCAGTCGAGAATTTGACCGGAAAAGAAATCCTCTCCGATGTTTCGGGGTCCGTAACCTCACCGTAAAAGATGTGCTGCGTGTTCGCTTCGTTGAACTCGGTCAGTTTTTCGTGGCTTTTTGCCATGAGTTGAAAACGACCCGGGAAAAAGGTTAGGATCTGGTCCGTTTCACCTTCGAGCTCGGCTTCCGTCCGGCCAATGATTTCCCCTTCCGGATCAAACTGCTTGGTTGTCGTCACCGAATGATAAACGATCTTTCCGCGCAAAGGTATCTTTTCCCAGGCATCCTGTGCATCCGTCCCCTGCCAAAGCAACAGGAACATCCCTATGAGCCATATGATATGAGCAACATGCATAGCCATCCGTTTTCGGCTCACGTCGTTTTTACGAATTCCACCCTTCGGTTTCGCGCCTTGTTTTCAGCATGGTCATTCGGTGCCACAGGGCTGTCTGCACCGTACCCTTTAGTTGTCAATCGGCCTGCGTCGATTCCCATCTTGACCATTTGAGCTTTCACGGCCTCGGCACGCTGCTGTGAGAGCGCATGGTTGAGCTGGGCTGTCCCGTCGCTATCGGTATGCCCCCCGATTTCGAATTTAAGCTCGGGATGCTTCGTCATCAACTGTACGAACTCGTTAATTGTGCCCATTGATTCGGGTTTCAATGTAGCTTTGTTGACGTCGAACTGAATACCGTAGGCGATGAACCGCCCTTCCGTAACAACCTTATTGTAAGCATCTGCGCCGCCTGCTGCAATGCGGAAATTCTTGAACAACACCGAATTTCCACTGCCTCTAACTTCTATTTCGACCATGTCGATCTTGCCTGCGTCTACCTGATTGAGCACCGCCAGCCGATGCTGGTCCATGTAGAGTTTACCGATATTCTTGTTGATGTAAATGGCTACATGACGCCAATTGTTTTGCTTGGGATTTGAAGCGGCCGACGGGAATCCCTGAGCGGGCGTACCGAACCACTTGTCGTTCTTGAAGCCTTCAAATCCATAATGCGGTTGATTTTCATCCCCTGAAATAACGCTCAAGGTAACGCGGAGCGGTGCCGTTGCATCTCCGCTACCTGCCCGGTCCTTTTCGCGGAAATAAAGGGTGATTTCGGAACCGTCCGTATTGCTCATGCCGTTTGACAGCACATCAAACTCCATCGTGAACTGGTCGGGCAGGTAGGCATTGTCTTCCATATAGGGCATCATATAAGGTTCGCCCAACGCCGGAGCAACCAGGACTTTTTCACCGTTATAGGTTTGTATTTCTGCACTTCCTGCATTGAGCACCATCCGGCCGGGTATCTCTGCATCGGCTTCGCCAGCCATGTCGTAGTGATAGATAAGCTTGTCGCCGGCGACAAAATCGTAATTGGCATAGGAAATGAGTGTCCCGCCGTCTACGTTTTGATTACCAACCGGAGAAGCGGGGGGTCCATCGGTTGGATTATCGGTTGATTTGTTTTCGTTTGCTCCCGTTATCCCCTCTTCAACCTTGTCGAGGCCTTTGTTCGTAACGTCGCCGGCCTTGTCAACGGCTCGATTTTCAACGGTTTCTTTTACACGATTCTTGAGCTTGTCGAAGAGTTGCGCCTCTGCCGTTTGGACACCCAGTATCCCAACGCACAAGACTGCCGCTATTCTTTTTATTTCTTTGATTTTCATGGCTTTGATTTTAGCGTCTTACACCTTTGGCAAAGGTAGGCCGCAAAAAAGCTCAATGATTGGAAAAAAGTCTCAATTTAACGTGACCCGGCAGGCACTCCCGAAAAAATTTTGACGATGTTCAGATTGCGGTTAAAAAAGTAGCCCGGCGTTTCGCCGATGACGGCGCGGAAGTCGTTGATGAAGTGGGATTGGTCGAAATAATTGCCGTCAAAAACCAGGTCTCGATAGTCTATTGCCTTTTCGTCTCTTATCTTGGACCACAGATAATCCAACCGGACGATGCGCATCAATGTTTTTGGGCTTACACCGGTACGTTTGACAAATTTCCTAAGGAGGGTACTCTTGCTGGCCGGGCAATCCTTAAGGATATCTCTCAGCAGTGCGGTGATTCCTTTTTCGATTATTTTATCGTAAAGGATATCCACGGCGTCGGGTGTATAAGGCGTTCGTTGGAACGAATTAATGAAATCGGAAAAGCGGGAAATCCGCTCTGCTATGGTATGGCATACCGCCAGCGATTTCCACAATGGTGAAAAGTGCTGCTGTGGGAGGTCGATACTCCGTCCCGGAACCGGCGACAGGTCGAGGCCGAACACCTGACTAAATACCGTGGGTTTACAATGGACGGCAAAGGTGTCCATATGTCCATGAAATTTCAATGCAATGGTTTTCGGAATGATAGGTGCCAGGAAAAACGGCGCTAACTGTATCGTCATTTCGCCGTCGATCTGCGGGCAGTCCCCGAAATGGAAAATAATGGAAATATAGGGTCGGGGAATGAATTTGTCTGTCACCGAAGTCCCGATAAACCGATAGGCTTCAAATTGCCGGATCAGCCATTCGTTATTTTCGTCCTTATCGAAAAGATCAACGTTTAACATGGCTCACACCTCCCACCGTTCGCATGTTGTTAAAAACGCGTCATCCACATCCGCACCGATGCCCGGCAGCTCGGGTAACGAAAGGCGATAACCGTCAAAACGAACCCCGTCGATAACCGGATCTTCCAGGTGACCGAGCATGCATGTGTCCATATCGAAGAACCGCACATTGGGGGCGGCGAAGGCAAAATGTACCTTAGCGGACAGCGCCAAGCGGCTTTCCAACATGCCGCCGATCATACAGGGAATCTGGTGGTCTGCTGCGGCCTGCTGAATGCGCATGGCTTCTGCAATGCCGCCGGATTTGGAGAATTTGATGTTGATGTAGTCACACGCGCCCTGTATAGCCAGCCGCTCCGCGTCACGATGGTCGTAACAGCTTTCGTCGGCCATAAGGGGGATGGTAGTTTCCTTGCGCAATCGTGGCAACAGGTGGTCGTTGTAGCTGCGCATGGGCTGCTCACAAAACTGAATATTGAATGGTTGCAGTCCACGTAATGCAGCGACCGCCTCGTGGTAGCTCCATCCTTGGTTAGCATCTATCCGGATGGATAAGGTCTCTCCTACTGCTTGCCGGATTGCCGCGATACGCTCGATATCTTCCGCTGGCTTCTTGCCGAGTTTTATCTTAAGCACGTCTGCCCCTTGGTTTTTGAAAGCCAACGCCTTGGTTGCCATGATTTCCGGACTGGCGATGCCCACGGTGATATCGGTTACAACATTCCGGGCCTCACCACCCAGGAAGCGATAGAGCGGCATATCCGCGTGCTTGGCAGCCAGGTCATGCAGGGCCAAATCAAACGCACTTTTGATGGTGCTGTTTCGGGCCACGTACGCATCGAGTTCAGCGAGTCGCTCTGCAATAGCCAGTGGGTCTTTCCCTTTCCACAGCCGGGCGAAATCCTTTGCCAGTGCGAGGCAGGTATCTTGCGTCTCGCCTACGATCATCGGGAAAGCCGAGCATTCGCCTACGCCGTATATTCCGCTATCCGTATAGACGCGGATAAACGTATTCTGCGCATAGTCCATCGTGCCGGTAGCAATTACGAACGGTTCCATCGGAATGCTGAACCGGTAAATCTCGGTATGGGTGATTTTCATTTCCTTTTCAATTACAAGCCTCGAAAATAATGCTTTTATCTGAAACGCTTCCATCCATTGTAAACCGGTTTTGTTTTTGTCATAAACATCCCCTAACAATGTCACAACAACCACCTAAAGATTACATTCGACTTCGCTACTTTTGGTTCAAACAAAAAAGTAAGAATATGAAAAAGCTATTGTTTCTGGGTGCCGCTTTCATGGCAATTTCATTTACGGAAAAGGAGGTGATACCCGACCCGGCACCAACTTCTATGGAAGTGGTGTCTTCCGTACAAAACGACAAGGCATTCCTGTTGGATTACTACGGTAGGACTGAAAATCAGTTGAAGCAACAGTTGGATGGCTTAAGTAGTGCGCAGCTGCAATATAAGCCCTCGGCCGACAAGTGGTCTATCAGTCAATGCGTGGAGCATATTATCAAGACGGAAAAAGCGCTCTTTGACATGGCCAAAGAAGCGCTAGCGAATTCCGCGAACCCGGAACGGAGAGACGAAGTAAAGGTAACGGACCAACAACTTATCGATGGCATCATCGACCGGAGCCATAAGGCTGAAGCGCCGGCTGAACTGACTGGTGAAGGAGCTTATACCGATGCGGAGACAGCGATGGTTGATTTCCGGACACAACGGGCCGAGATTCTATCATACCTCGAAAGTGTCTCGGTCGACGATCTGCGGAACCATATTTCAGACTCACCGTTTGGGCCTGTCGATGCATACCACTCGATGTTATTCATTGCTGGACATACCGCTCGGCATACCCTCCAGATAGAAGAAGTGAAAGCAAATCCGGCTTTTCCGAGGTAGCCATCCGCGGCGAGGGTTAATGTGGAAAACCTAACCTGTATCAGCCACAGCCATTTGGAATCCTGATGCCAGCCCCAATTGGCTAAGGTTAGGCTTTTCCGTCAAAAAACCATAAGTTTGTTTGGGTATTTTCTATCCAATCAGGTTTTTTTGAGGAAAGCGATGTATTTAATTTTTGATACCGAAACTACCGGTCTCCCCAAGCGTTGGGACGCACCGGTTACCGATACAGATAACTGGCCACGTTGTATTCAAATTGCTTGGCAGCTGCACGATGCGATGGGCAAACTTGTTGAGCACCAAAGCTACTTGGTTAAACCGGACGGGTTTAATATCCCATTTGATGCGGAACGAATACATGGCATTTGCACCGAACTTGCGGACGAGCAGGGAGAATCCTTAGCCGATGTGTTGCAAAAATTCAATGAGGTGCTAGCCAAAGCCAAATTCGTTGTGGGCCAAAACATTGGGTTTGACATCAACATTATGGGATGTGAGTTCCACCGGTTCGGCATCGATTCGCCACTGTCTCATTTGCCGGTGCTCGATACCTGTACAGAAATCACAGCCGAACTGCTCAGAATACCTGGCGGACGGGGAGGAAAATTCAAACTGCCAAACCTCACTGAGCTACACCAATATCTTTTTGGGACGCCTTTTGCTGAAGCCCATAACGCGACAGCCGACGTAGAGGCTACCACGCGCTGTTTCCTCGAATTGGTAAAGCGGGAGGTTTTCACGGCTGGGGATCTGCAGGTAGACTCCGGCTATTTTGTCGAATTCCGCGAGCGGAACCCGAAGCCTATCGAACCGATCGGCCTCAGCCACGTTAACCTCAAAGCAGCATCAGAGGAAATCCGCAAGCGGCAGCAAGGCTCACAGCGGACAGCCATTCCCACGCAAGATTTGGAAGCTAACAGGCGGGATATGGCGGCGGTAGACTTTGTGCACTTGCACAACCATACCCAGTTTTCTGTTTTGCAGTCCACCATTTCCGTGAACAGCTTGGTGAAAGCCGCTGCCGGCCATAGGATGCCGGCCGTAGCAATTACTGACCACGGCAACATGATGGGTGCTTTCCAATTCGTCAGTGCCATACTGAACCACAATAAAGGGGCTGAGGCCAAAAATAAAGCGGCGACTGAAGCGGGTGAAACACCCACAGAAACTATAATCAAGCCAATTGTGGGATGTGAATTTTACGTATGTGAGGACCATACCGACAAATCTAGGAAGGACAATGGCTACCAGCTCGTTTTCCTAGCAAAAAACAAAAGAGGTTATCACAACCTTGCCAAAATGGCTTCCATTGCTTACACAAAGGGGTTTTATTACGTACCCCGAATCGACAAGACTGTTATTGAGCAGTATAAAGAGGGAATCATTGTACTATCGGGCAATCTATATGGCGAAGTTCCCAGTAAACTGCTCAACATGGGTGAGAACCAAGCTGAAGAAGCCTTGGTTTGGTGGAAAGATACTTTTGGCGCCGATTTCTACATCGAGGTGATGCGGCACGGCCAAGAAGATGAGGACCGCGTAAACGAGAGCCTTGTGGCGCTGGCTAGGAAACATGACGTAAAATTTGTTGCAACCAATAACACATATTATATTGATAAGGCTGACGCCCATGCGCATGATATATTGCTTTGTGTAAAAGACGGTGAGAAACTTGCCACTCCGAAAGGCCGGGGCCGGGGCTTCCGTTTCGGGCTACCCAACAACGAGTATTATTTTAAGTCGGGCGAGGAAATGAAAAAAACATTTGAGGATCTCCCCGAAGCAATCATCAACATTCAGGAAATAACCGACAAAATAGAGCCTTACTCCCTTTACCGGGATGTATTGCTTCCCAAATTTGAAATACCGGATGAGTTTCAGGTAGCCGAAGACCTGCAGGATGGCGGTAAGCGAGGTGAGAACAACTATTTGCGCCACCTTACGTATGTGGGTGCTGAAAAACGCTACCCTACCATCACACCCGAAATCCGTGAACGTTTGGATTTTGAACTGGCAACGATCGAGCGCACCGGATACCCCGGATACTTTTTAATTGTACAGGATTTTATCGCTGCGGCCCGTGATATGGGTGTGTCGGTAGGACCGGGCCGCGGCTCTGCCGCCGGCTCGGCCGTAGCATATTGCCTCGGCATCACCAATATCGACCCGATTGCCTATGATTTGCTTTTCGAACGGTTCCTTAACCCTGATCGTATCTCGATGCCCGATATCGACATCGATTTCGACGACGAGGGACGCGGGCGTGTGATGGAATACGTGATCAATAAATATGGTGCAAATCAAGTGGCCCAGATCATCACCTACGGCACCATGGCTGCGAAATCGTCTATCCGCGACACCGCTCGGGTGTTGGATCTCCCCCTGTTTGAAGCCGACAAAATTGCAAAGCTCATCCCTAACCTAAAACTCAACAAAATCTTCAACATGGATGCCAAAGCACTTAGAAGTGCGCTCCGCGGAGATGAAATGGAAAACGTGCAGCAACTAGTATCCATGGCAGAGGGAAAGGGACTTGAGGCCGAAACAATTCGCCAAGCAAAGGTACTGGAGGGCTCACTCCGGAATACAGGTATCCATGCATGTGGGGTCATCATCACGCCTGACGATATCACGAACTTTGTCCCGGTGGCCACGGCGAAAGATTCCGATCTGTATGTAACTCAGTTTGACAATGCGGTGGTGGAAAGTGCAGGTTTACTCAAAATGGACTTCTTGGGGCTCAAAACCCTCACCCTTATCAAAGATACCGTAAAAATAGTCAAACACCGCCACGGTATACAGCTTAACCCTGACGAGTTCCCGATAGACGACCTGCAAACTTATGAGCTTTTCCAGCGCGGCGAGACAGTCGGGATTTTCCAGTATGAGTCGCCAGGTATGCAGAAACACATGAAGGAACTGAAACCGACGGTATTCGGAGACCTTATTGCGATGAACGCACTATACCGCCCGGGCCCTATGGAGTATATACCGAGTTTCATCCGCCGCAAACACGGCCAGGAGCCAATTACTTACGATCTAGATGCTTGTGAGGAATACCTGAAAGAGACCTACGGCATAACGGTATACCAAGAGCAGGTGATGTTGCTTTCGCAAAAATTAGCGGGCTTCACGAAAGGTGAAGCCGACGTACTACGTAAAGCGATGGGCAAAAAGCAACGGGATGTACTGGATAAAATGAAGCCGAAATTCATCGAGCAGGCTGCAGCAAACGGACACCCCGAAAAAGTGCTCGAGAAAATATGGAAAGACTGGGAAGCATTCGCTAGCTATGCTTTCAATAAATCGCACTCCACCTGTTATGCGTGGGTGGCTTATCAAACAGCATACCTAAAAGCCCACTATCCAGCAGAATACATGGCAGCCGTACTTTCTAACAACATGAACGATATCAAACAGGTGACGTTCTTCATGGAAGAGTGCAAACGGATGGGTCTACAGGTATTGGGGCCAGACGTCAACGAATCCTACTACAAATTCACCGTAAACAACCAAGGAGCCATCCGCTTCGGTATGGGCGCTGTCAAAGGCGTGGGTGCCGGTGCCGTGGATACCATTGTGGAAAACCGCAAAAACAAGCCATATGTTTCTATCTTTGATTTAGCCCGGCGGATTGACTTACGCGCTGCCAACAAAAAGGCGCTTGAAAGCTTGGTCTATGCTGGCGGGTTCGATTGTTTTGGGGATACCCACCGCGCACAATACTTCCATACAGATGGTGATGGCGTTACCGTCTTGGAAAAATCGTTAAAATACGGCACCAAATACCGTGAAAGTGAAAACTCTGCCCAGGTAAGCCTATTTGGAAGTGGCAGCGCTGTGGAAATACCCGAACCTACCCTTCCCCATTGTGCGGAATGGGGTTTGATTGAGAAGCTTAAGTATGAAAAGGAGGTCATCGGTATTTACCTCACCAGCCACCCGCTGGATAACTATCGCTTTGAAATCACCCATTTCTGCCAGCACCCTGTTAAGCTACTCACCTTAATCGATGAGGTTAAGCAAGCTGAAGTGGCAGAGGAGATACGAGAAGAGTTCAACAAAATAAAAAATCGTGAACTGACGATTGGCGGTATGTTTACAATGGCCAGCCACCGGATTACCAAAAACGGAAAGCCTTATGGCTTGGTAACGATAGAAGATTATTCAGATTCTTATGAATTGGCCTTTTTCGGTGATGAATACGTGAAAATGAAAGGCTACCTCAATGAGGGGTATTTCGTGCAGCTTCGCGGAGTAATCACTGAACTGTACCGCAAAACGGGCAATTGGGGATTTGAGGTAAAAAGCATACAACTGCTCTCAGACTTACGTGATAAACTCACGAAAAGCCTGACCATACAGGTGCCCCTTCATGAGTTGAATGAAGGTTTCGTTGACCGTATACAAAAACTTGTCAATACTAATATCGAGCAGCACGAAAATAAAACCTGCCGACTACGGTTTGCCATCCGCGATATGGAGTCGGAAATCAGTATCGAAATGCCCTCTAAAGAATTGAGAATCAGCCCAAGCAATGACTTTATTGAAACACTTACCAAGATAAACGGTGTCCATTACAAGTTAAATTAATGTCAGATTGTCAGGATTTGTCTTTTGGTAACCATTTTGATGGTTACCTTTGTAGAATATGTGCTTATAGGCTGTGGCTATAAGCAAAATAAAGAGGCAAATAACAGAAGCGAAACTATAACGACTCAACATCATGACATTAGAAATCACTGACAGTAACTTTGACGAGGTTGTTCTCCAATCAGAAAAGCCGGTATTGGTAGACTTTTGGGCGGAGTGGTGCGGCCCTTGCCGTATGGTGGGGCCCATTGTGGAGGAATTAGCGAGCGAATACGATGGCAAAGCTGTTGTAGGCAAAGTAAATGTTGATTACAATCCCGATATTTCGGTCAAGTATGGTATCCGTAACATCCCGGCACTACTGTTCTTCAAAGACGGCCAGATAGTAGACAAACAAATAGGTGCAGTACCCAAATCCGCATTGGCAGAAAAATTGGCTAAACAACTTTAGGGCAACAATCGGCCTACTAACACTAACAAGGCCCGTGGTTGGATAACCACGGGCCTTGTTGTTTCATTTTGAATGGTAATCTATTTAGGTTTCCTGTATTTTCTGTATGTTTGTGAAGTATTTTAATTATGCTCAAACAGACTTTACAACAGAAGCTACTGCAGAAACTTTCACCGCAGCAAATCCAGTTCATCAAATTGCTGCAGGTTCCAACTGTTTCGTTGGATACGCGTATCAAGGAGGAGCTCGAAGAAAACCCCGCGTTGGAAGACATCAGCTTAGCCAACATGAATGAGCCCGTAGAGGAATACCCCGACAAAGACCCAGACGACACTTTCAATGAGGACGACCAACCTGGCGAACTTGATGAATTCAATGTGGAAGATTACCTACAGAATGATGATATCGGTGATTATGGATCGGGACAAGGTGGCGGCGATGATGACGATGACCGTAAGGAGATCCCGATAGCTGTGCAAAATTCCTTTTTTGAGAACCTACAACAACAACTCGACCTATTGGCCTTGTCTGATAAGGACTTCCTTATCGGACAGCAGATTATCGGCAGCTTGGATGACGACGGATACCTTCGGCGACCAATATCCTCATTGATTGATGACTTGGCTTTTGCCCAGAACATCATCGCCGAAGAAGACGAAGTAGCGGAAGTACTTAGAATCATTCAAGAATTTGACCCACCGGGTATAGGTGCCCGCGACTTACAGGAATGCTTGCTCATCCAACTTAGAAAGAAGGACCAAGAAAACCCAGCCATACAAAAGGCTATAAATATCGTTGAAAACCATCTCGACGAGTTTACTAAGAAGCACTACGATAAGCTAGAACGTGCTCTCAGTGTCGATTCAGAGGAACTCAAAGAGATCGTCAACGAGATCCTTAAGCTCAACCCGAAGCCAGGCGATTCCGGTGCCGTGGCCGGCAAACAGTTGCATATTATCCCCGATTTCCATATCACCAACAATGATGGTGTGCTGCATCTTACACTAAACGCTCGGAATGCACCTGAACTGCGCGTAAGCCGCTCGTATCAGGAAATGTTCGACCATTATGATAAAGCAGCACAAAAAGATAAGAAAATGAAGGAGGCCGTCCAGTTTGTCAAACAAAAACTAGACTCGGCCAAATGGTTCATCGATGCGATTAAACAGCGCCAACAGACGTTGCTCAAAACGATGAATGCTATCATGAACTACCAATATGAATATTTTCTCACCGGCGATGAGCGCAAGCTCAAGCCAATGATCTTGAAGGATATAGCTGACCGGATAGATATGGACATCTCCACGGTTTCTAGGGTAGCCAATTCGAAATATGTTCAAACGGAGTTTGGCACGTTCCTATTGAAATCATTTTTTTCAGAGGCCATACAAACCGATAGCGGTGAGGAAGTATCTAACAAGGAAGTAAAAAAGATACTGGAGGAGTGTATCTCAAAAGAAAACAAACGGAAGCCACTGGCCGATGAAAAGCTCACCGAAATTTTGAAGGAAAAGGGATATACGATCGCCCGCCGTACGGTGGCTAAATACCGGGAAGCCATGGGAATTCCCGTGGCGCGATTGAGAAAAGAGTTGTAATGATTTAACATTTGATGAAAACCGCTAATATATAAATCCATTAAATATGATAAACAATTCATTTCTAATTGCTGCAGTTGCCATACTATCTCTGTCGAGCTGTGGAGGCAACCAAAAGGGAGACACCATAACTACCAAGTCTCCAGAACTGACTCAGGTATGGAAAAGCGACACAATATTTACCGGTTCAGAATCGACCCTATATGACCCTTCTGCCGATATTATATACGTATCGAATGGGAATACCAAGGCGGGAGAAAAAGACAACGACGGGTTTATCTCTGTAATCAATACGGACGGCACCATCCGTGAACTGCGGTGGGTGGAGGGTAATCTTCACGCGCCGAAAGGGATGGCGATTCTCGATGGCAAACTGTACGTAACTGACATTGATGAGGTCAAAGTTATTGAGATCGCATCTGCTTCTATCGAAAAAACGATTCCTGTAGAGGGGGCCGTGTTTTTGAATGATGTTGCGACAGATGGGCAACAAGTGTATTTTTCTGACACTCGCGCGGGTACCATTTACGCCATGGCCTCAGACGGGAGCTACCGTATCATATCGGAGAATGCCGGCGTGAACGGATTGGAGTGCCATAATGGACATCTGTATGCACTGGATGGTGAAGGGCTAAAGAAGTTCAGCAACGACGGCGAATATAGCGCGGAAGTAATCAACACGGAGGTGACAGGCGGTGATGGTTTGGTAATCCTCAATGACAGCACTTTTGTAGCCAGCAGGTGGCATGGTGAAATCTTTTTCATCCGCGGCAGCGAAACAACCGTGTTGCTCGATACGAAGGCTGACGAGTCCAATACGGCTGATATCGGTTTTGTACCCAACCAGAAATTGGTTATTGTACCGACTTTTCTCAAAAACGAGGTTGCTGCATACCAACTGGTTTACTAGGCTATCAGTCCTCCTTTTTTACTGTTGTAATTAGTCGTACCTTTGCGCCGATAAAGAAGGAATACATTATGACCAACGTGAAAATCGGGACTGTACAGATGAGTTGCGTGGCCAATAAGACCGAGAATCTCGCTAAGGCTATCGAACAAATACGCGTGGCTGCGGCAAAGGGTGCCCAGATTATCTGCCTCCAAGAATTGTTTACATCATTGTATTTCTGTGATGTGGAAGATTATGACAATTTTGAACTCGCAGAGGCTATACCGGGTCCCTCAACAGAAGCCTTGAAGGCGGTGGCTGCTGAGTTGGAAGTAGTAATCATTGCATCTCTGTTTGAAAAGCGAGCCGAAGGGCTTTATCATAACACCACTGCCGTTATCGATGCAGATGGCCAATACATTGGTAAATATCGGAAAATGCACATTCCGGACGACCCCGGTTTTTACGAGAAATTCTATTTTACGCCGGGCGATCTCGGATACAAGGTTTTCAATACTAGATATGCCACTATCGGTGTACTTATCTGTTGGGACCAATGGTATCCCGAAGCAGCCCGGATAACAGCATTGATGGGCGCTGAGATTTTATTTTATCCCACCGCCATCGGTTGGGCTTCTGAGCAAGACGATGAAACCAACAACGACCAATACAACGCTTGGCAGACCATCCAACGCAGCCATTCGGTGGCCAACGGCCTTCCCGTCGTGAGCGTCAACCGGGTAGGTTTCGAGCAAAACGGAGCGATGAAGTTCTGGGGTGGTAGCTTTGTTACCAACGCACAGGGAAAGCTCTTGTATCTTGCATCACACGATGCCGAAGAGACCGAGGTTACAGAGGTTGACCTTTCGCAGTCCGACTTTTTCCGTAGGCATTGGCCCTTTTTACGTGATCGCCGGATAGACAGTTACCAACCGATCACCAAGCGGTTCATTGATGAATAAGCTACGCTGGTGTTCCAATTTTTTTCCAAAAACGTGTCGTTCCTTTGTGCAGCATGACTTCTACACCCAATAAATTAGGTTACCATTTTCCAGCGGAGTGGCATCCACATCGGGCTACCTGGCTGAGCTGGCCTCATAAAGAGGCCAGCTGGCCCGGCAAACTAGAAACGATATACGCACCATACTGCCAGTTTATAAAAGAAGTGTCTGTAGGCGAACAGGTATGCATCAACGTAGCAGATAGTGCTATGGAAACCCTTGCTTCTGACCATCTGGCAAAAGCTGGTGTAAACTTCGACAACATCCGTTTTTTTTATCATCCCACGAATGACGCTTGGTGCCGCGACCATGGCCCTGCATTCGTAATAAATCCCGATGCTGAAATCAAAAAGGCAATTGTGGACTGGGGTTACAACGCCTGGGGTGATAAATACCCACCCTACGACAAAGACGATATCGTCCCTACATTGGTAGGGAACGCGCTGGACCTGCCGGTCTTCTACCCCGGTATCGTAATGGAGGGCGGTGCGGTCGATTTCAACGGGCAGGGTGCAGTATTAACCACTAGCGCATGTCTTCTAAATAAAAATCGTAACCCACACCTTACCCAAAGCCAAATTGAAGGGTATCTCCAAGAATATTATGGCGTGTCGCAAGTGCTTTGGCTTAGTGACGGGATCGTTGGCGACGACACGGATGGGCATATCGATGACATCGCGCGTTTTGTTAGTACCGATAGGGTGGTGACAGTCATCGAGGATAACCGAGGTGATGAAAATTACGCTATCTTGCAAAACAACCTTCGGCTACTGCGAAACATGCACTTGGTAGACGGCAAGCAACTCGATATCGTTGAATTGCCAATGCCAGCCCCGGTGATATACGAAGGGGAGCGGTTACCGGCATCCTACGCAAATTTTTACATTGCGAATGCTGCTGTAGTGGTACCGACGTACCGCGACGACAAAAACGACCAGCGGGCATTGGATATTCTTGCGATGTGCTTTCCAGACCGGAAAGTCGTAGGAATAGACAGTACTGACATCATCTGGGGGCTTGGCAGCTGGCACTGTCTCAGCCAACAGGAACCCTTATAAAAATGACAAAAATACTTTTTTCAGGTCTCACCGTTTTTAGCATCCTACTTACCGCGTTGACAGCCCTGGCCCAGCGGGAGCACGATGAGCGGCCAACTATTGAAAATTTTAAAGGTATTCAGTATGCTGGCGACGACTCTACATTCTATATCAATTTTCGTTTCCGGATGCAGAGCCGGTTGAAGTATACCTCTGTGGGTGGTGATGATTTGGCTGCGGAAAGCTTCGAAGCACGGATACGGCGGCTCCGGCTGCGAATGGATGGGTACATTTACAACCCCAAGTTTTCATACAGCATCCAATTGGGGTTTACGCGTGGTGACCAGGATGTTGACGACACAGACATCCCCAACCTCGTACGTGATGCCGTTGTTTTTTACAATTTTACAGATAATTTTTATGTGGCATTTGGGCTAAATAAACTACCGGGTAATCGCCAGCGCGTCAATTCTTCGGGCGAATTGCAATTTGCCGAACGATCTTTGGTCAATTCGACTTTCAACGTAGACCGCGATTTTGGTATTAAAGCCTATTATTCTCCAAAAATCGGGTCAATCCCTTTTCATTTCAAAGGTGCTATCAGCACCGGTGAAGGCCGGGCGGCCAACCTGACTGACGATGGCCTCGCTTATACTGGACGGGCGGAGTTTCTACCTCTAGGCGAGTTTTCCAACGGTGGTGATTACTATGAGGGTGACTTGGAGTACGAAGAATTACCCAAGCTATCTATCGGTGGAGGGTACAGTTATAACGACCGCACAACCCGACTACACGGACAAACCGGCAAATACATCGGCATTCCGCTTTCACTACATACATCGTTTTACGACGCGATTCTCAAATATCGTGGATGGGCCTATCAGGTTGAGTACATGAAACGCGGCGTCGACGACCCCATCACTATCGACAGCGAGGGCGAGATGGCCTACGCATTCAAGGGACAGGGGGTAAACCAGCAACTCTCATACCTTATCAACAGAGATGCCGGGTATGAGCTGGCAGGACGTTATACATGGATCAAGCCGCATGACGATATCCGTGTATTTGAAACACAAACAGAGGTGGTCGAGTTAGGCTTGACAAAATATTTCCGTGCACACCGCCTGAAATTGCAGCTCAATGCCCACTATCAAATTAGCGACGGTACCTATCGTATAGACCATACCGGCAACCATTGGGGAGGAACATTTCAAATCGAGTTGGGTATATAGACTCAGAAATACGGATTATATAGCTTAGCGACAGTAAGGAATGAGATATTACGTGATAGCCGGAGAAACGTCAGGCGACCTGCACGGTGCCAACTTAATCACTGCGTTAAAAAAAACGGATTCCGCAGCAGTATTTCGTATTGTCGGAGGTGATCGCATGCAACACGCTTCGGGCGAAACAGCGATTATCCATACCTCAAAAATGGCATTTATGGGTTTCGTGGAAGTCCTTGCCAATATCCGGACAATCATAAAGAACCTCAGCACAGTAAAAAAAGACATCGTCACCTATAAGCCGGACACCCTCATACTCATCGACTTCCCCGGCTTCAATCTTAAAATTGCCGAGTTTGGTAAGAAGATGGGCCTTCCCGTGTGTTATTATATCTCGCCAAAAGTCTGGGCATGGAACCAACGGCGTGTTTTAAAGATCAAGCGTATTGTCGACAAATTGTTCTGTATCCTTCCATTCGAAGTCGATTTCTACAGAAAATGGGGCATGGAGGTTGATTACGTGGGCAATCCACTTTTGGATGCTATCGCAAACCACACCGCAGACCCTCACTTCATCGAACGGCATCAACTTGAAGGGAAACCCATCATCGCGATGCTACCTGGTAGCCGTGCGATGGAAATCCAGCGTTTATTGCCGATCATGGCTGGCGTTTCGAGATTGTTCCCCGGGCACCATTGCGTGGTTGCTGGCGCACCGAACTTTACAAAGGCGTTTTACGAACAACATATGGATGGGCTGGTGTTGCCTGTTATCTTCGATGCCACATACGACATACTTAGGCATGCCGAAGCTGCCGTAGTGACGAGCGGCACAGCGACATTGGAAGCCGCATTGCTACGGACACCCCAGGTTGTCGTCTACAAAGCAAACCCCCTATCTATCGCAATTGCACGAATGGTCATTAAAATACGGTTCATTTCGCTTGTCAACCTGATTACTGACATGCTGGCCGTGCGGGAACTCATCCAGAAGGATTGCAATGTGGACAGCATCGCTGATGAATTGGATCTGTTAATCAACAACAGTGACTATAGGGAAAACATCTTCGAGAATTATGGCCTGCTTATGGAGAAGATGGGCAAACCGGGAGCATCCGAACGTACGGCCGAATTGATAACGGCTTTCATGGCACAAGCCTAGGTATAATTAATGTTTAGTCTGTTCGGGTTTATCCCACCAGCTCTCTATAAAAGTCAAGGCTTTCTTCAATGATCTTCTCCTCGACAAAAACATCAATATCACATGCCCCAATATCACTGAGCAAGGCAAAACCGATACGATTGCCACTATTCTTCTTATCGTTTTTCATCAAGGCGACCAATTGGTTGTAGATTTCCTTTTCGTAGTGATAATCGGGAAAATGCTTACGCATGGTTTCGATGATGTCGGCCAAACCCGCTTCTCCCAAACCGTTTAAACGCCGTGCAAGGTAGGCTTCGCAAATCATGCCGACGGCAATCGCTTCGCCGTGCAGCAAAGGGTCGCGGTCATTGGCCAACGAATAACCTTCGATGGCATGGCCGATAGTATGTCCGAAATTCAGGACTTTACGCCGGCCTTTTTCGTGAGGGTCCCCCATGACCACCTTATTTTTTATGGACACGGAATGTTTGATATCCGCTAAGCCTACAGCGTCCACATTCTTTTCTTTCACCGCCTCGTAAAAAGTATTGTCTGCAATCAGCCCGTGCTTAATAAGCTCTGCAAAACCAGAGACCAATTGGCGCTTATCTAAAGTTTCAAGAAACTTCGTGGCAATAAACACAGCTTTCGGCTGTGCGAACGTACCTATAACGTTTTTCACATGGTCCATATCGATACCCGTCTTGCCACCTACCGACGCATCCACCTGCGACAACAGGGTGGTGGGAACTTGTACGAAATCTATCCCACGTTTGAAAGTGGATGCGGCAAAGCCCCCCATATCGGTTACCACTCCCCCACCCAGATTAATCATCAGACTCTGCCTATCGGCACCGAAATCCAACATCATCCTCCAGATTCCCACACAAAAATCAATATTCTTATTCTCCTCACCCGGGTCTACCTCAATAATATTGTACTTCTGGAGCTGCGGTACAGCATCTTGGAGTACCGGCAGGCAATACGTGCTGGTATTCCGATCGGTAAGTATCATTACATTCGAATAACGGCTCGCTTTTATAAAAGTATCCAGTGATGCCAACGTATTGTCGAACACCACGTCATAATCCGTACTCCTTATACTGTTTCTGTCCATTTATTTATGTTACCTTGCTTTCATCAATTTCAATTCAAAATCTTTCACCCTATCATAGTAAGGAATACTCGAAGTCCGTGCAAATTGGATGAAATGCATAATCACGCTATCGCGTTGGTGCTGCGGAAGGGTAAGTACAATATCCTCCCCTTGGCCGTCCAATATACGGAGTCGCTTTACTTCCTTTACCGAGTCGGGAAACTGTTCCACCTGCATCAATACCGCGGCGTACTTCTGGACACCTTTAGAATAGGCAGCTAATGCAGACGACACCTCCACAGTATCAGACTCAATCTTCTCTGCCACCTCTTCTGTCCCTTTTGATAAATAAGCTTCTACGGGGATAACTAAAATGTAAGGTTTGATTGCGTCCTTGTCTCCCCCTCGACAACCGCATAACGCGGCGACCAATGCCAGTGAAATTAATGCTTTCATGCCGATTCAGTAATTTGCACCTGTTTTCTATTAAACTCTACAGTATCACCCGGTCTCACCTTCAAACGCTTCCGATAATCTACCTCACCGTTCCACCGAACGAGTCCCGCCGATACAGCAGCTTGTGCCTCCCCACCGTTTTCCACCCAATTAAGTGCTTTCAGCAGCTGGATTAATTGAATATACTCGCCCGTAATCTGATAGGTATCCATGCGGCAAAGGTACTGCTTAATTAATGGTAAACCAACTCATAGAAAGCAATGGAAAGGCGGTGAATCGCAACATCCATTGCAAAGTAAATAACCATAACACATATATATTATCATTTTATCAAAAAAAACAGCATTTAATAACTATTCATTAATGAATATCATAAAAATTTAAAAAAAAGTAAATATTTCTACAATTAATTGCTAATTTTACAAAATCAAATATGCTAACTAGACAGGATGACAAGTATATCAAAACAAGCAGAAGGACTTTATCAGTCTGATTTTGAACGGGATGCATGCGGAGTGGGATTTGTCGCCAATATCAAGGGAAACAAGACGCATACACAGGTTCGTGATGCATTGACGATGCTGGAAAACATGGAGCACCGCGGTGCTTGCGGCTGTGATCCAGAAAGCGGAGACGGTGCTGGTATCATGCTCCAACTTCCACATGAGTTTCTATGGGAAGAATGCATATCGTTAGGCATACAACTCAGTGAACCCGGTTATTACGGTACGGGAATGGCTTTCCTACCGAAAAATCCAAAGGCAAACGAATTGGGGCGACTGATTATCCAGCAGGCAGCCGAAGAACGGGGTATGGACTTCCTTGGGTTCCGAATAGTGCCAGTGAATCCTGAAGGTATTGGAAGCACAGCGTTGAGTGTGGAGCCCGAAATTGTTCAATTCTTTGTAGCACGTCCTACTGGAATCACCACCACGGCGGAATTTGAGCGGAAATTATTTGTGCTACGGCGGCTTATTACCAAGAAGGCCGAGGAGGCACAAGGGCCTTCAGACCACATTTACATTGCTTCTCTTTCTTGCAAAGTTATTGTATATAAAGGTCAACTAACTACCTATCAAGTTGGTACATATTTCCCAGATTTGTCGGATGAGCGTGTCACGTCCGCATTCGGATTGGTTCATTCGCGATTCTCTACCAATACATTTCCTTCTTGGCAATTAGCACAGCCGTTCCGTATGCTCGCCCATAATGGCGAAATAAATACGCTAACCGGAAATCTCAACTGGTTCTATGCCGGGTTGCGTTCACTATCGTCTCCTTATTTCACTGAAGAGGAAATGCAAATCCTACTCCCGGTTGTAGACGGTCACCAATCTGATTCGGCCTGCCTGGACAACGTAGCAGAACTATTATTGCATAGTGGCAGGAGTGTCGCCCATGCCATGCTGATGATGGTGCCTGAAGCGTGGGATGGAAATACACAAATGGATCCGCTTAAAAAAGTATTCTATGAGTATCACGCCACGCTGATGGAACCATGGGACGGACCCGCGGCACTCTGTTTCACCGACGGTACTATCATCGGTGCAATGCTAGACCGCAATGGGTTGCGGCCGTTACGATTTGCCATCACGTCAGACGATCGAGTGATTGTGGCCTCGGAAGCCGGTGCACTTCCAGTAGATGAACATATCATTATAAAAAAAGGCCGCCAACAGCCCGGAAAAATTTTCTTGATAGACCTGGAAAAAGGTGAAATCCTCTCTGACGACCAGGTAAAAAGCGAACTCGCCACACGCCAACCTTATGGCGATTGGCTGCACCAGTACAAAATCCGCATGGATGAGCTGGCAGAACCGCGGGTTACTTTCACCTATCTTTCCAAAGAATCGGTATTCAAATACCAGCAGATATTCGGCTATTCCCGGGAAGACGTGGAACATATCATCACACCGATGGCGTTAGACGGCAAGGAGCCGATTGGCTCCATGGGTACTGATGTGCCATTAGCCGTATTGTCCAACCATCCACAGCACCTATCAAGTTATTTCAAGCAATTTTTTGCACAGGTTACCAACCCCCCCATCGACCCAATCAGGGAGCGACTGGTGATGAGCCTTGCCACCTTCATCGGCAATGCAGGGAATATCCTCGATGAGGATAAAATGCATTGTCATTGCGTGGCCCTCGAACACCCAATCATAACCAGCCGGGAGCTTGAGAAACTACGCAGCATCGATACCGGGATATTCCAAGCCAAGACATTACAATGTTACTTTAATGCGACGGGCAAACCCGGAGCGCTGAAAGATGGACTGGACCGCCTGTGCCGGTACGCTGAAGATGCGGTACGCGATGGGTTTGAGGTCATTATATTATCTGACCGTGCCATCGACTCGCAACATGCGGCCATACCGTCACTGCTTGCCGTCTCAGCCGTGCACCATCATCTTATCAAAACCGGCCATCGTGGTGCAGTTGGTCTGGTGGTAGAGGGCGGTGATGTATGGGAAGTACACCATTTCGCCTGCCTGTTAGCATTCGGCGCTACCGCCGTCAATCCCTACATGGCCTTGGCAACGGTGCGTACCCTTAAAGAACAAAAACTGTTGGATACGACGCTGACTTGGCCGCAGCTGGCAAAAAACTACGTAAAGGCTGTATGCGGTGGGTTACTCAAAATTTTCTCCAAAATGGGTATTTCCACCCTACAGTCCTACCATGGAGCGCAGATATTTGAGGTGCTTGGCATCAACAAAGACGTGGTCGACAATTACTTCTGCGGTACCGTATCCCGAATTGGCGGACTGGATCTGGACGATATCGCCCGCGAAGTATTAAGCAAACACCACCGCGGCTTTACAAGTACGCGCAATGCGAAAGACCTCCTGCCCGAAGGGGGCATCTATCAATGGAAGAGACGGGGTGAGGCCCATTTATTCAACCCTCAAACCGTCCACCTGTTGCAGCAGGCCTGCCGTACCGGCGACTATGAAACTTATAAAAAGTATGCCGCATACATCAATAACCAAACCGAAAGGCGATACACGTTGCGTGGACTGCTTGATTTCGCAAGACACCGTTCTTCCATCAGTGTAGACGAAGTAGAGCCAGCCGAAAACATCATGAAACGCTTCGCAACGGGTGCCATGTCCTTCGGCTCAATTTCGCACGAAGCACACAGTACGCTAGCTATCGCTATGAACCGTATCGGTGGGAAAAGCAACACAGGTGAGGGTGGCGAAGACGAAATGCGTTATATCCCGCTGCCGAATGGTGATTCGATGCGGTCTGCCATCAAACAGGTGGCCTCGGGCCGTTTCGGTGTGACGTCATACTACCTTACACAAGCTGATGAACTGCAGATTAAGATGGCTCAGGGTGCAAAACCCGGAGAAGGTGGGCAGCTGCCTGGCCATAAAGTGGATTCGTGGATTGCCAAGGTGAGACACTCCACCCCTGGCGTAGGGCTGATATCCCCACCACCTCACCACGACATCTACTCAATCGAAGACCTGGCGCAACTGATCTTCGACTTGAAAAATGCCAACCGCGAAGCCCGCATCAATGTCAAACTGGTATCGAAAGCTGGAGTGGGCACCATCGCTGCGGGTGTGGCTAAAGCACACGCTGACGTTATCCTTATCGCAGGATACGATGGCGGCACCGGTGCCTCGCCCATCAGCTCAATCAAGCACGCCGGTCTACCTTGGGAACTAGGTCTCGCAGAGAGCCACCAAACATTGGTAAAAAATGGTCTCCGCAGCCGGGTGGTACTACAGACTGACGGACAGCTTAAAACGGGAAGAGACTTGGCTATCGCCACATTATTAGGTGCCGAAGAGTGGGGCGTGGCCACAGCTGCATTGGTTGCAGGGGGATGCATCATGATGCGCAAATGCCACCTGAATACATGCCCCGTGGGTGTGGCCACGCAAGATCCTGAACTACGGAAACTTTTCACCGGGAAACCGGAAGATATTGTCAACCTATTCCGTTTCCTCGCCGAAGAGCTCCGCGAAATAATGGCTGACCTCGGCTTTCGTACCATCAATGAGATGGTAGGCCGGGCACAGTTCCTCAAGAAAAGGGAAGATATCGAGCACTGGAAAATCCGCAAGGTGGACCTTACCCGTATCTTATATGTGGCCCACAGCCGTAGGGGCGATGCGTTGTACCAGACCGAGCAACAGAATCACGGTTTGGATATGGTCCTGGATTGGGGTTTGGTAAAGCAGGCACGAAAAGCGTTGGACAGTAAAACACCCGTATTCGGTACATTCAACGTCAAAAATACTGACCGCACAATCGGCACGCTGCTCTCGAATGAGGTTTCTAAAATCTATGGCGGTGAGGGACTCCCCGATAATACTATCAACTACAAATTTATCGGGTCGGCCGGACAGAGCTTCGGAGCCTTCGCGGCAAAGGGATTGTCTTTCGAATTGGAGGGTGAAGCAAACGATTACGTAGGCAAAGGTCTCTCAGGCGCACAACTATCCATTTACCCAACGTCCGACAGCCCACGGGTACCCCATGAGCACATCATTATCGGAAATGTCGCACTATACGGCGCCACATCGGGGCACCTCTTCGTTTGTGGCCAAGCCGGCGAACGGTTTGCCGTGCGCAACTCGGGTGCCACTGCGGTTGTAGAAGGTGTAGGCGACCACGGCTGCGAGTATATGACCGGAGGGCGTGCGCTGATATTGGGCGCTACCGGGCGGAACTTTGCCGCCGGGATGAGCGGCGGTATCGCGTGGGTTTACGATGCCTTAGGATCGTTCAGGATGAATTGTAATACGGAAATGGTAGACCTAGACCCACTGGAAACAGAAGATGAAACAGCAATCATAACATTGCTCAAACGGCACGCCCACCTCACCGGAAGCAAGCGCGCCACACAGATTTTAAAAAATTGGAAAACAGAAAGGACCTGTTTCATCAAAGTATTCCCGAGGGAGTACAAGAATGTGGTACGGTCAACATTGGTAGAAGCATAAATGCTAAAGAAAACATGGGAAAACCAACGGGATTCAAGGAATATGATCGGAAGCTTCCGGGCAAGGATGCTGTAGCCGACCGTAAAAAAACTTACAATGAGTTTGTACATGCCTATAGCGATAACGAGCTGAACAAACAAGCAGCCCGATGCATGAATTGTGGGATACCGTTCTGCCACTCCGGCTGTCCACTGGGTAACGTAATCCCAGAGTTTAACGACGCTGTGTATGATGGCAGGTGGGAAGATGCATATCGGATATTGACATCTACTAACAACTTCCCCGAATTTACAGGCCGGATATGCCCTGCGCCCTGTGAATCGGCGTGCGTATTGGGCATCAACCGCCCGCCTGTAACGATTGAGGAAATCGAGAAACACATCATTGAAATCGCATTCAAACGGGATTTCGTTAAACCACGGCCAGCCCATCTGAAGACGGGGAGGCGGGTGGCTATTGTGGGTAGCGGCCCTGCGGGCCTAGCCGCAGCAGCCCAATTGATTAAAGTGGGCCACGATGTAACCGTATATGAACGGGATGATAAGCCCGGCGGGTTACTCCGGTACGGCATTCCTGATTTCAAGCTCGAAAAGTGGGTCATTGACCGACGGATAAAAGTCTTGCAGGCCGAAGGCGTCCTTTTCCGCTGCAATGCAGAAGTAGGCAAAAACGTACCGGTTACCGAATTAGAGGCTTATGATGCCGTGGTACTTGCCGGCGGGTCGACAATACCTCGCGACCTGAATATACCCGGACGTGAACTAAATGGAGTACATTTTGCCATGGAACTCCTAAAGCAACAGAACAAGCGAGTGGGCAGCTCACCTTTCACCGAAAGAGATATCATCGCATCGAAAAAAAATGTCCTTGTTATCGGCGGTGGCGACACCGGCTCTGACTGTGTGGGCACATCGAACCGCCAAGGTGCCAAATCAGTGACACAATTTGAATTGATGCCCCAGCCACCGAAGGAGCGTACAGCAGCCATGCCGTGGCCTACCTACCCGATGTTACTGAAGACGACCACTTCGCACGAAGAAGGATGTGACCGTGAATGGGGTATTGGAACGAAAGCATTCATAGGTGACGGCCAAGGCAACCTCAAGGGTGTTTCCATCGTTGATCTCGAATGGGAAAGGGACCCTCTTGGGCGCCCAGTAAAGTTCAAGGAGATTGCAGGATCCGAGCGGGAATTACCGTGCGAACTCGTTCTACTGGCCATGGGCTTTTTATATCCGCAACATGACGGCTTACTGTACCAATTGGGTGTAAAACTCGATGGACGGGGCAATGTAGAAGCCCTCGAAGGTGACTATCAGACGTCCGTAAGCCGGGTTTTTGTTGCCGGAGACATGCGCCGCGGCCAATCACTCGTGGTGTGGGCCATATCCGAAGGGCGCGAATGTGCTCGAAAGGTGGATGAATACCTCATGGGTTATTCGGAATTGGAAAGCAAGGATGAAATGGTCGATCTGGCGGATCATAAAGTTTTTTATTAGCTTCTGAATCCCGATTGTAATTGGAAACACCCGACTAAACCACTATTTTAGGCAGTATAATCAATCCACAATTTACGTGGCCTCGCGGGAGATTTCCCAATGGCTCACGACATTCAGGTAATATTCAGGAACGGGAAAAGGCCAACCAACAAGCCATTTATTTGGGTGCCTTATATAACAAATACACCGCCAATACCCCAAAAATCACGTTCGGGATAAAAACTGCAATAAGCGGAGGGAGACCACCTTTGAGGGAGAACATGGTGGCAAATTGGATGAATACAATATAAGTAAAGCTCAATGCAATACCGATGCCCAAGCTCAATCCGATACCGCCTCTCACTTTCTTTGAAGACAGTGCCACCCCCATGATGGTGAGCACATAGGCTGCCAATGGCGTAACAAACCGTTTATATTTCTCCAATAGGAGGTCCGTCATCATTCCAGTACCCCTTATCTGTTCCTTCTCAATCCGAGCATTCAACTCTTTCATATTCATCGCCGTGAAGATGTTGTCATAAACCTCAAAATCCCGCGGCGTCATATCCAGTAATGTATCCATGCTGGCCCCTTTGATCATTTCCTCCTTCAAGGAGTCGACAATCCGTATGGTGTAATTTTCGATACGCCAATTGCTTTTCACCGAATCCCATTGAATCCGGTCGGCCATCAGTTTCTCGGTCATCTCCCCATCATCAAATTTCTCAAGCACGAAATTATAGCCCACTTTGCGGTTGTTGTCGAAGTTATCGATATATACATAGCTGTCATCGTCGATCTGCATGTGCGTTGAGCTTTTCGTGTTATTCGTCACGGGTTTTACATATACCCGTTCGAAGCCTACCTTCAGCTTATTCGTCCGTGGAATGATGTACACGCTAAAGATGAAGTTGAGCGCAAAAATAATGGTTGCCGCCACCATATATGGCCTAATGAAGCGGTTGAAGCTCATCCCACCACTTAAAATCGGGACAATCTCCGTTTGGTCAGCCATTTTTGCCGTAAAAAAGATAACCGCAATGAAGTTAATTAACGGAGAAAGCATATTGAGGTAGAAGGGTACGAATCCAGCGTAATACTCAAATACGATTTTCGATAGCGGCGCATCGTGTTTCATGAAGTCATCCAACCGCTCGGAGACATCGAACACCACAGCCACTACGGTAAAGATGGCCATGGTAAACAGGAATGTGCTCAGGTACTTACCGATGATGTATCTGTCTATGGTATTTAAATAAGGTATGCGCGCCCAATTCATAACTTTTCCCCCAATTGCGTGGTCATCTTATTCTTCCATTCGCGGAAGTCGCCCGCTTGGATGTGCTTACGCGCCTCGCGGACCAGCCACAGATAAAAATGGAGGTTATGCAGCGATGCAATCTGTGCCCCCAGAATTTCCTGCGAGCGGATAAGATGCCTCAGGTATGCCTTGGTGTACACCCGATCTGCCAGCAGGTCGCTATCGGCATCAATCGGTGTGAAATCAGCTTCCCATTTTTTGTTCTTGATGTTGATGATGCCGTTTTTTGTAAACAGCATGCCGTTGCGTGCATTCCGTGTAGGCATCACGCAGTCGAACATATCGATACCTAGGGCAATGTTTTCCAGGATATTGATTGGTGTGCCGACCCCCATCAGGTAGCGGGGCTTTTCGGTAGGGAGTATATCACAGACTACTTCCGTCATGGCATACATCTCTTCCGCCGGCTCACCCACAGACAGTCCGCCGATGGCATTACCATCGCGGCCAAATTCAGCGATGGTTTCGGCCGATTTTTCCCGCAGGTCACGATAAACAGAGCCCTGCACAATGGGAAAAAGGGCCTGCTCATAGCCATATAATGGATCGGTGGCGTCAAACCGATCGCAGCACCGCTGCAGCCAGCGATGGGTCATATCTAGGGAACGCCGCGCGTAGTGGTAATCGCAAGGATAGGGGGTGCATTCATCAAACGCCATAATGATATCGGCCCCGATGATGCGCTGGGTATCCATCACATTCTCGGGCGTAAAAAGGTGTTTGGAGCCGTCGATATGCGAGCGGAAAGTGACACCTTCCTCTTTGATTTTGCGCACCTCGGTGAGCGAATACACCTGATAGCCGCCACTGTCGGTCAATATCGGCCCCAACCAGCTATTAAAGCGATGGAGCCCTCCGGCAGCTTGTATGACATCCAGTCCCGGGCGCAGGTACAGATGGTAGGTATTACCAAGTATAATTTGGGCCTTTACGGCATCTACCAGCTCATGCTGATGAACGGCCTTTACAGTACCAGCCGTCCCCACTGGCATAAAGATGGGGGTTTCGATGGTGCCGTGTGCGGTTTCGATGAGACCGGCACGTGCCTTGGATTGGCTATCTGTTGCCTGAAGCGTAAATTTCATTCGGACGCAAAAATAGCAAAAACAACCCATTGCCACAGACGGCCGGCTATGATTTTAAATTTAACGTGTTATCTTTGGCAGCATATATGGATGTACTCAACCAAATTACCGAAACACCGTTCTACCTGTTGCTAGGTGCATGCGGACTGCTTTTGGTATTCCAGCTGTATTTTCTGCTTTTTGTTTACAGTCGGCTCGCTTTTTATAAAAAACCCCCAATAAAAAAAAACACCAAGCAGCTACCGTTATCGGTCATCATCTGTGCCCGAAATGAAGAGGAGAACCTACAGCAAAATCTGCCAAAAATCCTCAACCAGAACTATCACCAGTTTGAAGTCATACTGGTCAACGATTTCTCTGAAGACGAAACCAAGTGGTTACTGAAAGAATTGTGTACCAAACACAGCCATTTGAAGGTCGTCGAAATCGCGGAGCATGTCCGTCTCAAACACGGCAAGAAGTTCGCCGTCACGTTGGGTATCAAAGCTGCCCAATACGAACACCTGGTTTTCACGGATGCCGATTGCGTACCGCAATCGGACCAATGGCTCCAACACATGGCAGATGCATTCGACAGCGGCGAGGAAATCATATTGGGGTATTCTCCATACACGAGAAAGCCGGGATTCCTAAACGCCTTAATCCGTTTTGAGACCTTCCATACGGCGATGAGCTACCTATCTTATGCCCTCAAGGGCAACGCATATATGGGGGTAGGGCGCAACCTCGGTTATACAAAAAGTTTATTCTTCCGGGGGAAGGGTTTTGCTGCACACATGCATATCCTATCGGGCGATGACGACTTATTCGTTAACCAGAACGCCACACCGCATAACACCGCCATCTGCATCGAACCGGAGGCACAGGTATGGAGCGAACCGAAAACCACATTTGCGGCATATATCCAACAGAAAACGCGGCATGCAGGCGCCTCGAAGGCTTACCGACCGTCCCACCGGCGGATGCTGGCCACGCAACTGGTCAGCGCATTTCTTTTCTACGTGTTGGCTATCGTGTCATTGGTGTTATACCCATGGTATTGGCCGGTAATCGTAGGCATGTACGTGTTGCGGTTTGTTGTGCAGCTGTTCATCTACATCCCCACCATGAAAAAATTACAGGTAAAAGGGTTGATATGGAGGTTGCCATTTTTGGATATTTTTTACTATGGGTATATCTGCATCAATGGGTTTTTCGCGCTATACAAAAAAGATGTTCGATGGAAATAGCTAATAGGAATACGTTAAACCCGGGAGTAGACATCATTTACCGCTATTTCCCGAAGCTGTCGGAAAAGCAACGGGAGCAGTACCTGCAATTGGGCGAGCTGTATCCACATTGGAATGCACAAATCAACGTGGTGTCACGCAAGGATATCGACAAGCTCTACCTTCACCATGTGCTGCATTCATTGGGCATTGCTAAATTCACCAATTTTGTGGCCGGCACACGGATACTGGATGTCGGTACGGGTGGTGGCTTCCCTGGCATACCGCTGGCCATCTTATTTCCACAGGTCCAATTCCATCTCGTGGATTCCATCGGCAAGAAAATCAAGGTTGTTCGGGAAGTCGCGGCAGCCATCGGCCTGGAAAACGTGGAGGCCGATCACATCCGTGCTGAGCAACTGGATGAGCAATACGACTTCGTAGTGTCTCGCGCCGTTACCCGATTGGCCGATTTCTACCCATGGGTGGCAGACAAATTCCGTAAAAAACATCAAAACAGCATTTCCAATGGCATCCTATATCTTAAAGGCGGCGATTTAAGTGCGGAACTTAGGGAAGCAAAACTCCGCACCGAAGTGTACCCGTTGTCCGGGTATTTCATCGAAAATTTCTTCCTCACCAAGCACATCGTTTATGTACCGGTTTAATATTATCGTTGGCTGTCTACCCACAAAGAAACAAGCTTTATGGTTACCAGAAGTTGACCTACATGTCGCATAGTGTGTTCAGCTGCGTGAAACAACAGCCCAATCAGTGTAGTAGGTATCCGCTTTCTTCCCAAATAGCGAGCATCGGTCAATGTCGTTTCATCCGTATTCTTTAATTGCGATATAGCCGCCTGCACTTGCCTGGTGAGCGCATCAACGAGGTCGGAAGAGCGGATACTGGGTGTCTCCTGACTCTCCGCTCGGAGGTACTCAAATTGCTGTTCGGACAATGGCTGCGCCAATGCATAGGTAAACAACCGGTCAATGACGCCACGGATATGCTGTAAGTGGAACCCAACGGAAGCCCGGCCAGCGGGCTGCACCCATAAGTAGGCATCATCAAAGCTATCCATATAGGACACTATTTCTTCCCCGGCTTGCAATAGTGCATGGGCCACAGGCTGCAACAATGGTGGTACACCTGGCACCGGACCACGCATCCAGACTTCAGGCTTGAGAGACAACTGTTCTGACATATTACAAATGTAATAGACATATTCCATTTCAACAACCTGAAAAAAAGAACGATTTCAGCATACTCCATTCCAGCTAATTTTATTATATTCGCCTATTCAAGATGAGCCTACTTTACCAAATTGCACTGACCAAGGTAAGCGGCGTCGGCCCGGTAGCCGGCCGCCACCTTCTCGCCCATTTCGGTGATGCGAAAGCTATATTTACGGCACCACAAAAAGATCTCAAAAGTATTCCCGGATTAACAAGCAAGGCTGTCATGGGCATTTTGGGTGCTGATACACTCAAGACTGCTGAGAAAGAGCTTCAGTTTATCGAAAAACACGGCATCCAGATTCTCTTTTGGGGAACCGATTCTTATCCGAAACGCCTCGCCGAATGTACTGATGCACCGCTGCTGCTCTATTATAGGGGAAACGCGGATCTCAATGCACCACGCATGGTCAGTATTGTGGGCACACGTAATGCGACCGCTTATGGAAAGTCCATCTGTGCTAACTTCATCAAGGAACTCAAATCGTATAACGTAACCATTATCAGTGGGCTAGCTTACGGAATCGACAGCAGTGCGCACCAAGGCGCATTGGACCACGATATACCAACGATAGGTGTGTTAGGCCATGGCCTCGATCGTATCTACCCGGCGGCCAACCGGGAAATGGCAGCAAGAATGCTTGGTTATGGCGGATTGCTAACCGAGTTTCCCTCGGGTACCAAGCCCGATCGGCAAAATTTCCCCATGCGCAACCGGATTATCGCCGGGCTAGCCGATGTAACGGTCGTCGTGGAAGCTGCCGCCAAAGGGGGTGCATTAATTACCGCCGAATTGGCCAACTCGTATAGCCGCGACGTTTGCGCTTTCCCGGGGAATTTACATCAGGAATTTTCTGCAGGGTGCAATTACCTGATCAAGACACACCGTGCACATTTGATTACCGACACGAAAGACCTCCAATACTTGATGAACTGGGAGCCTGCCGACACACCAAAGCAGCAGACGCAACTCCAGCTGCCCATTTCACTCGGCGAGTCACAACAACGGGTATATAATATCATCCACACGGCCGGAAGGCAATTAGCCATCGATGAGCTGGCCCGGGAGCTACAATGGTCTCAGAGCAAACTTGCGATAACCCTACTTGAATTAGAAATGAATGGTCTAGTCGCTGCCTTACCCGGAAAAGTCTACCGGGCTACTTAAATCATACTGCTGCAAGTCAACGTCTTGCCCCCACCGAATCATTTTTATTGGCAATTACTGCATTTTTTGCTACTTTTGCCGCGGGTAAGTCTTTTACGACCAGCTCCTCGAAAATCCCCCAGGGTGGGAACACAGCAAGGGTATCGGGTTGTAGCGGTGCGATAAAAGTAGCTTACCCTTTTTTTATTCCCACTAGCATTACCCTCGCAGGGATTTCGCTTTTAAAGTTTTAGCACCTTTTCACGGTATT
>NZ_JAMXAY010000028.1 GCF_025460835.1 Parapedobacter soli
TTTTTAAATGGAAAATGGCTGGCTGACTTTTTCAGCAGGCCCTAAGTAACGTTGATCAATTACAGAAATATTTTCTAACTTTAGCCCCAATAACCATGGAATCTATTTCGTCATCGGCATTTTTGGATACGCAGCAACTTGATGCGCTGTTTAAGCAATATCACCGTTCGCTGTTGTATTTTGCCAAGTCGATGGTGCGCGATCAAGAGACTGCCGAAGAATTGGTGGCCGATAGTTTTGTAAAACTATGGCAACGGCGGGATGCCTTTGAGAACGGTAATAAGGTAAAAGCATTTTTGTACATCGCTACAAAAAATGCCTGTTTAAACCACCTCAAATCCGCTCACGCACGGCAGGCCTTTGAAGGCGACTCGTTGGATGTCTTACAAAGTGTAGATCCCGATAGTTATGCACAGATTGTGCGGGCCGAGCTCATGCAACAGATCCATGATGAGGTGATGAAGCTCTCCGAAAAACAACGGGAAGTGTTCAGGCTCACCTTTTTCGAAGAATTGGATACCCACGAAATTGCCGAGCGTTTGGGGATGACACCCACCGCCATTTTTGCCAACCGATCCCGTGCAATCGAAGCCCTCCGTAATATCTTTAAAAATAAGGAGCTGTGGCTTTGCTTGTTTTTGTTGGAAGAGCTGATGCGTAATGTCGGCATCGTCAAAATACTTGTATCTTAATGGTAAACCGATTATATTTGCATATATGGAAACGTTGATTATTGAACCGCAAAGCAAAAAGCAATTGGCAGCTATTAAAGCCGTTTTGAGGGCAATGGAAATCAATTTTTGGAAAACGGATGAATCGCCTTACGATCCGGATTTCGTCGCCAAAATTAAACGGGGGGATGAAGCCTTAGCGAGGGGCGAGGGTCGTACGTTAACCCTTGCGGAACTGGATGAACTATGGAAGTGATTTTCCTTCCGGAAGCACTTGAAGATTTATCCTACTGAAATAAGACAGGAAACAAACCTGTGCTCAAAAAGATTGCGCAATTAACCAAAGCCATCATGGAATCGCCTTACGCGGGAATTGGCAAACCTGAACCTTTAAAACATGATCTAAGTGGTAAATGGTCCCGCAGAATCAATCACACTGATCGATACGTCTATAAACTAGCAGCCAATCAACTCATCGTATATTCGTTAAAAGGACATTATTAAGTTGTTTTGTTCCGGTGGTGATACCAACTGCATTAAAATAAACATTTTAATGTGTATTTTAATGACTTTCGTGTATCTTGGCGCATCTCGCGGAGTTAGCAGGAGTTAACGTAAATACCGCCATCCGTATCGAGCGCGGTCAAATTAATCCCACGTTAGCAGTCGTGAACGCCATAGCGGATGTATTGGGGGTGGAAGTGATTATGGCAATCAAATCTAATATATTACAACAGCCGACACAATCTCTTGACGAGAGATAGGTGAAATAAAATAATTTCACTTCTCATGTAAGATTTCCATTCACATGTTGTTTTTATGCTCGAATGTGACCACTTTTAATCATGGAAATCACTAATAGGATCGTATACTTACTTCACAAACACATCCGCCAGGAGTTGGATGAACATGAAGCGACTGAGCTCACCACTTGGGCGGGTAGCCATCCTGCATTTCAGCAATTGCTGGATGAAGTGTCTGACGAGAAAGGCCTCACATCAGCCCTAATCGCCTTTGACCAAGTGTATGGTGGTGATCAGGCAGCATCCATTGCCCGTATGGAGAGACGTATTGCTGATGGTATGCAGGTGGTTACCGAGGGGTCGACTGAACCGACAAGATTCCGTCGCTTACGTAAATGGTTACCGTATGCTGCGGCTCTACTTATTGCTACAAGCGTCGTTACTTATTTTTTCTTAGAAGGCGGGTCAAATCAAGAACCCAAGATTGTTGATCTGAAAACCGAAGATATCGCACCGGGCGGCCATCGTGCCACACTAACGTTAGCCGACGGACAAACGATTGATTTGAGTGAGGAGCAAGCCGGGATAAAAATAGGTGACAGAATTACGTACTTGGATGGAAGTGCTGTTTTAGAACAAGGAGAAGGGACAAAGAAACAAGAAAAAGGTGGCCCCCACGGCACGGAGAAAGACAAGCTAACTACTAACTACTATGTACTAACTACTCCAAATGGCGGTACGTATCAACTAACCTTGGCCGATGGGAGCAAAGTTTGGCTCAATGCGGCATCCACATTAAAATATCCGAGTCACTTTGATAATAATGAACGTATTGTGGAGCTTGAGGGCGAAGGATATTTCGAAGTCGCAAAAGATACGAAGCGCCCATTCAAGGTACGCAGTAAGGGGCAGGAAGTGGAAGTGTTGGGTACCGAATTTAACGTGTCTGCATATCCAGACGAAGACGCAACTAAAACGACGTTAGTGGAAGGCGAAGTTCGTTTATTAGCAGACGCTACTGGTGCAAATGTGATGCTTGCGCCTAGTGAGCAGGGGAGTCTTGTTAATGATGTTATCGATGTCAGGAAGGTCAAAACCGAACTTTTTACGGCTTGGAAAGACGGCTTTTTCTATTTCGACCGCTTGCCTACGCGTGCTGCGCTGGGCCAATTAGCAAGATGGTATGATCTCGAGTTGATTTATGAGGGGCAATTGAAAAAGATGAATATGTTTGCCTATATCAAGCGGGATAAGCCGCTTAGCGCTGTGTTGACGTCATTGGAAAAAAGTGGACTGAAATTCAAGGTAACACAAGCTGGCGAGCAAAAGCAATTGATCGTTTTGGGAGAACAGCGATAAACCCTAAATTTTGATAACCAATTCAATAAACACTAAAGGAGGAGCAGGACGATGAAAACATAAACGATACATTTGTAAACAAAGCAAAAAACGGATGATGCTGACGACACCACCCGCTTATTTGCTTGGATTCGATTACCGGCATCTCGTTAGCGAAGCCGGAAACCAATTTGTTAACCATCCAAACAGTACAAATATATGATATTTACACGAGGTGTAACAGGCCATCCTTGGTCTTTTAAATACCGATTATTACTGATTATGAAACTGGCAATTTTCTTTACGCTCGCTTTTGCCTTGTATGCGACGGCTGAAAGCAAAGCCCAGAAGATAACGCTCCATGCTGAAAACGCGCGCCTTGGGGAGGTGATGAAAGAAGTTCAGAAACAGCAAGGGTATTCGTTTCTGTTCCGCGGTGACGAAATTGCAGATATGCGCGTGGATATTCACCTAAGGCAAGTGGAATTTGCGAAGGCAATGGATATGATTCTGACGAAAAGCGGGTTGGATTGGTCGTTGGACGAGGGGATTATCACGATTACGGAACGCCATTTGCCCTCCGAAACGCGCAGGCCCATGCCCCAACAACGCCGGGTTACCGGCAAGGTAACCGACGAAGAAGGGAATCCATTGCTGGGTGTCACGGTAGAGCTGAAGGGGAACGCAAGGGTAGGCACAACCACCGATGCCAACGGGGTATATGCGCTGTTGAATTTGCCAGACAATGCGACATTGATTTACCGCTATGTGGGTTACCTGGAACAGGAGATCATTGTTGGCAGCCAAACTTCGATTGACGTAACGCTGGTTTTAGATCAGGCAGGCTTGGAGGAAGTAGTGGTTGTCGGTTTCGGCCAGCAGAAAAAGGAGAGCGTGGTGGCGTCGGTATCGTCGGTGAAAGGCGAACAGTTACGCATGCCGACCCGCAGCCTATCCAATAATCTGGCTGGGCAACTGCCGGGCCTGATCGCCGTACAACGCTCGGGTGAACCTGGCTACGACAATGCTGAATTCTGGATCCGTGGGGTGAGCTCGTTTGCCGGAGGCACCACGCCGCTGGTGCTGGTGGATGGTGTTCCCCGCGAGATGAATGACATCGAACCCGATGAGATTGAAACCTTTACGCTGTTGAAGGACGCTGCAGCCACATCGGTATACGGCTCGGAAGGTGCCAATGGAGTCATCCTGATTACCTCCAAGCGGGGACGTGTGCAGAAGACGACCATCTCTTACCGGGCGGAAGCCAGCCGGCTCACCCCCACACGTGTTCCCCAGTTTGTCGGATCATACGACTACCTGTCGCTCTACAATGAAGCTCGGCGCAACGACGGACTGGCCGAGGAATTCACCGCTGAGACCCTGGAGAAATATCGGTCGGGCGAAGATCCCGATCTGTATCCGGATGTCAACTGGTGGGAGGCACTGATGCGCGACCATACCTACAACACCCGCCACACGCTTAATTTCCGTGGCGGCGGCGAACGGATGCGGTTTTTTGCTTCGGGTGCCTACTTCGGTGAGTCCGGTCTGTATAACGTACACAACGACTATGATAATAACGCCGGCGTGAAGCGCTATAACCTGCGCAGCAATGTAGACATTGACATCACACCCACCACGCTGCTGCGGCTGGATCTGAGCGGGCAATACCTCAAGGTGAATCGGTCGCCTGCGACGACCGAAACCCTATTTACGGGGATTTACAGCAGCCCGCCCCACATCATCCCGGTTATTTATTCCGATGGGACGCTTTCTTACAACAGCAGTGCGGTCACGTCCAAAAACCCCTACAACGACTTGGTGGAAAGCGGGTACCGCCGGGAATGGCGCGCGGGCATACAATCCAAAGTGGAACTGAACCAGAAATTGGATTTCTGGCTGCAGGGATTGCAGGTACGTGGTGCCGTCAGTTTCGATGCCAATTCGATATACAATACCTCCCGGCTGCGGACACCCGGCGAGTTTTTTGCCACAGGCCGCGACAGCGAAGGTAACCTTCTGTTCAACCAGATGGTCAATGCCACACCATTCGGTAACCCAACCACGAGCAGTTCGGGCAACAAAAATATCTATATGGAGGGGGCGGTCAATTACGACCAGTCGTTTGATCGGCACACCGTTGGGGGCATGTTCCTGTACTACCAGAAAGAACGGCAACTGACCGACGATGCGCTTGCCTTCCGCAAACAGGCCTGGATCGGCCGGGCGACGTACAATTTTGACCAGCGGTACATCGTTGAAGGGAATTTCAGTGTCACGGGCAGCGAGCAGTTTGCCGACGGCTACCGGTACGGATTTTTCCCTGCCGTGGGGCTGGCGTGGAATGTGGCAAACGAGCCCTACTATCCGGAAGGGTTGAAGCAGGTGCTGTCCGATCTGAAGCTCCGGGTCTCGGTGGGCCAGACGGGGAATGATAACACGGGGTCTGCCCGGTTTCTGTACCGTCCCACGTTCGGTACGTCCGACGGATATGATATCGGGATCGGAAGTACCGGATCACTCAACTCGGTGGGTACGTCCATCATCGAGGGGCGCTTCGAATCGCCGGGTCTCTCCTGGGAAATTGAGATGAAGCGGAACTACGGAGTTGATTTTGCCTTATTCAATGGTAGGGTACAGGTGCAGGCCGATTATTTCAACAACCTGCGGACCAATATCCTGTTACAGCGGCGCACCGTATCGGGCGTGGCCGGCTTCCATCAAACACCCTGGCAGAATTACGGCAGGGTGAGCAACAAAGGAATCGATGGCAGCCTGAATGCCCGACATCGATTTGGCGAACTCGAGGTGGCCCTACGGGGGAATTTCACGTTCGCACGCAATAAAATATTGGAGTACGATGAGGTCCCGACACCTTATCCTTGGATGGCCGTGACGGGGACGAGGTTAAATACATTAGCCGGCCTCCAAGTTGAGCGGCTGTTTACCGATGACGATTTCAACATCACGCAGGATGCCAACGGGAACCGTGTTTATGAACTCAAGGATGGCATCCCGGCCTTCACCCTCCTGCCCAATCCCAAGCCCGGTGACATCAAGTACATCGATTTGAACGGCGATGGGGTGGTTGATAACAATGTCGATCGGATTACGGGTTACTCCCAGCCTACTGTTCCTGAAATCATCTATGGGTTCGGAGCAAACTTATCCTATAAAGGTGCCTATGTAAGTGCATTTTTTCAGGGGGCCGGAAACGTTGCAGTGAGCCTGATAGCCGGTCAGGGCCAACGCTCGTTTGGTCTTTACTACGAAGGGGTTGGATCCTCCAGTATCCGCCGTGAAATTCTAGAAAGCCACTGGACCGAGGACAATCCCCGGCAGGACGTGCTTTATCCCCGTTTGAGTTTGAATAGAGAAAATACGCTCAGACCGACAAGTACGTGGTGGGCCCGAAACGGTGCTTTCCTCCGGCTGAAGAACGTGGAGGCAGGCTACAACTTTTCGCCGTCTTTCCTTCAGTCATCGCGGATTACCAGCCTGCGGATTTATGCAATGGGCCAGAACGTGGCTGTTTGGGATCAGGTGAAAGTGCAAGACCCGGAGATGGAGGCGTCGGATGGCGGAGCGGCAACTTACCCGCTGCCCAGCATCTGGACAATCGGTTTGGACGTTACATTCTAATTTGAAATGATTATGAAAAAAATATTGATCGGTTTTACCGCAATCTTGTTACTGATCCAGTTCCCTGCCTGCAATAAAAGTTTCCTCGACGTGTCGGATGAGCTGGCCGAAGAGTTGGATATGGAGAAAATTTTTTCCAATCCCCAGGATGCGCGGCGCTTCCATCGGAACATCTATGAGGGTATCCCCAACACGATGAACATGACCTGGTGGTCTAGTCTTACAACGCACAGGGGGCAGTCCAACGTATGGGCACTGTTGAGCGATGACCTGTGCAAGTTCGCTACCAGTTTTCCTTATTCGAGGCCGCTCGACCCTACAGATGTGATCATCTCGAGGTGGGATTATTACCAGTATATCCGGCAGGCGAACCTATTCCTGGAATGGGCCCGGGAGATTCCACGCGCTGGCTCGGGCATGGCAGATTACCTCAGTGCTTCCGAACTCCATGATCTAAAGGCTGAGGCACGTTTTTTCCGTGCGTATTACCATTACCTGCTATTTGAAGCGTACGGTCCCATTCCCATCATGGAGGTGGCTGTCAGTCCATCGGAGACTAACCTCGATTTTGCCCGGAATTCCGTGGATGAGGTGGTTGACTTTATTTACAATGAGCTGACGGCGGTAGCCGGAGAGCTGCGGGATCCCAACCTGGCGAATGAAGAGTTGTTGGCAGTACCCACGAAGGGAACAGCGTTGGCCGTCCGGGCAAGGCTGATGGTGTATGCCGCGTCTCCCCTGTTCAACGGAGGCTATGAGGAAGCGACGGGTTTGGCCAATACCGATGGGAAGTTGTTGTTCCCCGCATATGATGCTGCCAAATGGGAGCGCGCACTTGCGGCCCTGCAGGAGTTCATCGACTATGCGAACGCCGACCATTATGAACTCTTCAAAGTGTATTCAGACGGTCAGTTGGATCCTTATGGAAGTGTTTATGGTGTCCATATGTCGTACAACAAGGAAACGATTTTTGCACGCTCCCAAGATAACCAGCCGTCTGCATCATACTTTCTGGACACCAAGAACCCGCCAAGGGTTGTGACCGGATCGACGCAGGGAGCTAACACTGCCGTTACCCAGGCACTGGTCGACGCATTTTTTATGGTTGATGGCCTTTCCATTGATGAGTCGCCGCTATATTCGGAAGAAGGCTTCTCCGAAGCGGGCGATGACCTATCCGGACAGACCGAAACAGGCACCTACCGAATGTTCATCAACAGGGAACCTCGATTTTATCAAGCTGTGTTTTACAACGGCCGTAAATGGCACATCGGAAACGAGCAGGCATGGTTCAACCGGGGTGGGAATTCCGACATGAACTCGGCACGGTATCCGCTTACAGGGCACCTGATGTATAAACGGATGAGCCAACGGGTGTACCCCGGAGGGAACTATCCGAGGGAAGAATATCGCCCACCGATTGTTCATCGGCTGGCCGAATTCTACCTGCTCTATGCCGAAGCACTGAATGAGGTTAATCCAGATGATCTGCGTATCATCGAATACATAGACAAGATCAGGGAGCGTGCCGGCGTACCGCTGCTGAAAGACATCAAAGCGGACATCGTGGGTGACCGGGAAGCGCAACGGCAGGCAATCCGGGCAGAAATGCGGGTGGAATTGTGTACGGAAGGTCAGCGATATTTTGACCTCAAGCGTTGGATGATTGCCGACAAATCACCCGAGGAAGGCGGATTGGACGGACCGATCTACGGCATGGATATGTTTGCCATGACCCTGGAAGGATTCTATACGCGGACTAAGGTGCGCGATCGGGTATTTGACCGCAAGAACTATCTGATGCCGATTCCATTGGCAGAAATTCAGAAAAGTCAATTGCTGGTACAAAACCCCGGTTATTGAGTGTCACGAACAACATGAGAGTTGATGCTGTGCGTATGATGAAGGCAGGCCCTTCGGTATCGGAATGCAGGTTCCGGTATCAAACCGCCGCCAAGCTGCCTGGATTAAATGTCCCGGTAGTGAGCGTTGTTGGAAAAGGCACCCCGAGGTGTCAGGTGCCCGATAGGAAGGCGAATGCGAATGAACCGCTGAAGAGGCGTCGAAAGGATTATTTGATGTCAGAACCGATGTCCAGTATCATCATCGGGATAAGCATGGGGGGCACCTGTCTACTGCCCATGCGGCATCCGGCGTATAAGCGGCGCGAGCCTATCGGAGGCGTATGCACGGAACGTGAGAACCTGTCGTCGCGATGTAAAGGGAAAACCCCAAGCAGCGGACACTGCAAGAGGGAAAGTACCGATGCGCGGCACGGGGGCGGAACGCCCCGTATTAGTGATGAAGTCCCTGTAATGGGTACGGAGCGAAGGGGGCGTATTATCTGGCCATTTTCGAGGAGGGAAACTGCCGATGGAGTAATCCAGAAACAGGAGGTACCGAAATGAAAGGGGCGAAACCATTTGTTATAGACCGGAAGGAGCTGTACGATGCTTACCGTAAAGTTGAGAAGAACCGTGGCAGCGGCGGGGTTGACGGCGTCAGCCTGCTGGCCTTCAGCAGGGACTGGAAGAACCACCTCTACCGGCTGTGGAACCGGATGAGCTCGGGCAGCTACCTGCCACCCGCGGTGAAGCTTATCGAAATACCGAAGAAAGGGGGCGGCAATCGCCCGCTGGGTATTCCGACGATATCCGACCGCATCGGTCAGACGGTTGTGAAGGAACGGCTGGAACGGGTTGTTGACGGCATCTTCCATTCGGACAGCTACGGCTACCGACCGGGCAGGTCGGCGCACGGTGCGCTTGCCAGCGCACGGGTACGTTGTTGGAAGTGGAATTGGGTTATCGACCTTGACATCAGGGGCTTCTTCGATAACATCCCCCACGGGCTGCTGATGAAGGCCGTCAGGAAACACTGCACGGAGGGCTGGATGCTACTGTACATGGAACGGTGGCTGAAAGCGCCGCTCCAAAAGGCTGATGGCACCATCGAGGCGAGGGACAAGGGGGTTCCGCAGGGTTCGGTCATCGGGCCCGTGCTGGCGAACCTTTACCTCCACTATTGCATGGACAGCTGGCTTAGCCGCCATTTCCCGCACAGTCCGTTCGAACGCTACGCGGATGATGCCATCATCCACTGCCGCAGCGGGCTGGAAGCGAAAGAACTGCTGGACAGCCTAACGGCACGGCTGTGCGAATGCGGCCTTGAGCTGCATCCGCAGAAGACGAAGGTGGTTTACTGCAAGGACAGTAACCGTAGGATGAACCACGTTAACGTGAGTTTCGACTTTCTGGGTTACACGTTCAAACCGAGGGAGGCACAGAACAGCGTCCGCAAGGAGACCTTCACGAACTTCCTGCCTGCGGTTAGCCGGAAGGCAATGACGGCGATGAACGGGAAGATGAAGGGCTGGGGCATACTCCGGTGCAGTGATGTCACGCTACAGGACATAGCGGGGCATATCAACCCCATCGTTCAGGGATGGATCAACTACTACGGTAGATTTTACAGAACGAAGCTCAGGAATTTTATGCACATCGTAAACGTAAAGCTTGCCAAATGGGCAAGGAGCAAGTACAAGCACCTGCGTTCAAGCGAAATGAAGGCGATAAGGTGGCTTCACGGCATCAGCCGTAAGAATCCGGGATTGCTGGCACATTGGAGGTTGAATGCAGTCCCATCGGTTAATTAACAAAAGGTTAGATAATAAGAGCCGTGTAAACGGAGACGTTTACGCCCGGTTGTGCGTCCAGCAAAGGTGGACGTATCCAGTGGGTGGAAGTCCCACCGGGGTAATAGCCGAAGCCCCGTAGCTAGGTGGCATGGCGGGAAGAGATGAACGACATGAAGCCCACCGACAAGTGGATCGCAAGGCGACCAGCAAGTCATCAGGCCGCAACGCGAGTGAATGCAGAGGTAGCCTCGTAAGTGAGAAATACCGGTTGGCCGAGCCAATAACCGTATGGCGAAGGCAGCATGTCCCCCCGAAATGGCTGATACGGGGAAGACACACCGGCGGGGTGGTAGCAGCAGCATGATGGCAGGGATACGTTACGCAACTGGAGAGCCCCTCCCCATCCCGGCTTGGAAACGGCCGGAGCAGGGTAACCCCTATAACCCGTGGACGGGGAAACGGGGCGAAGATGGGAGGGAGTCGGATAGGGGCATATTAGCGGGGAAGTTCCGTAATGGGAATGGAGCGAAGGCCCCTTACCGCTGGTGATTTTCCGACGAAACGGGAGGCAAAGACGACAATGATAAAAACGTCAATAACAATGCAGGAACTGAGAAGGAAGATATACATCAAGGCGAAAGCCGAGAAGGCACACCGTTTCTGGGGACTTTATGTACATGTATGCAAGATGGAGACACTGATGGAATCCTACCGTATGGCTAAAGGGAACAACGGTTCACCCGGCATAGACGGGATGACGTTCTCGGCCATCGAGGAAAGCGGTGTCGATGGCTTCCTACGGGACGTAAAGGCCTCGCTGGAAGAGGGGACATACCGGCCGTCACGGAACAGGGTGAAGGAAATACCGAAGGGAGGGGGCAAGACCCGCAAGCTCGGCATCCCGACCATCCGCGACCGGGTTGTCCAGGGCGCGCTGAAACTGGTTCTGGAACCGGTTTTCGAGGCGGACTTCCAGGACGGATCCTACGGTTACCGGCCCAGACGGACGGCCCATCAGGCAGTGGAACGGGTGGCCGAAGCCGTGGTGAAGGAAAAGACGCGGGTCATCGATTTGGACCTGCGTTCATACTTTGATACGGTAAGGCACCATATACTGCTTGAGAAGGTGGCGAAGCGGGTATCGGACAGCAGGGTACTGCGACTGCTGAAGCAGCTGCTCAAGGCAGGCGGGAAGATGGGGGTTCCGCAGGGGGGCGTGATTTCGCCGCTCCTGAGCAATCTCTACCTGAATGAGGTGGACAGGATGCTCGAGCGGGCGAAGGAAGTCACCCGGGAGGGCAGGTACACCCACATCGAGTATGCCCGGTTTGCCGATGACTGCGTGGTACTGGTGGACGGCCACCGGAAATGGGACTGGCTATGGGCCGGGGTAGTCAGGAGACTGCGCGAGGAGCTGGACAAGGTGCAGGTGCACATCAACGAGGAGAAGACCAAGCTGCTGGACTTGGGCAAAGGGGACAGTTTCGGCTTCCTCGGGTTCGAGTTCCGGCGGACAAGGACACGCTCACGGAAGTGGGGCGTGAACTACCGGCCGAAGATGCAGGCACGGGTCAAGCTGCTCGACAAACTGAAAGATGTGTTCCGCAGGCACGGATCACAGCCACTGACAAGGGTGAGGGACCTGATCAATCCGATACTTCGGGGCTGGGTACGTTACTTCCGTATCGGGCATTCGAGCCGGACATTCGGATATGTAAGGGACTGGCTCACCAAGAAGATGCGCAGGCACCTGATGAAAGCCAAGGGAAAACGAGGTTTCGGTTGGAAGCGATGGAGTACGCGGGGGCTGTATGCGATGTACAACGTATACAACGACTTCAGGGTCACCCCCCGGAAAGTCGCCCCGACATGATAGGCCATAAGCCTGATGCGAAGCCATCGGGAAAGCGCAGTGCGTTAAATGCGCACGCTGCGTTTGACGAGGCGGGCGGTGGAAACATGGTTGAGGAAGAACCGATGCGCCACCGCTCGACCCTACCTGTGAGAATCTCGGGCTGAAATGCCCGGGTTTACTTGACGATAGCCGTAGGGCAGCAGCTAATCTAGCGGCTGCAAACACCAAATTTTAAAAACTTAATCTTGATAAGTTATGAAAACGCTTATGATAAAACGTTTGCTGGTAATTATTGCAATGATTACCGCGTTTATGCTTCACGGTTGTGAGAAGTGGGTCGAGGGAGGTATGACGGAGGTCGATCCCGACACCACCGCCACCACCGAGGTCAATGTGCTGGACTTCGAGTCTGCAGCTACCACGGATCACGAAATGATCCAGTTGGCCATTAACTACGCGTACGATAACGGCATTGCTAGTGTATTTGTACCTGCGGGCATGTACGAAATCGATGCCGCCGGTGTCAACGGCGATCGCGGTATCGGCCTTAAAGACGGCATCACCCTCCGGCTGGATCCGGCGGCGGTACTGAAGGCCATACCGAATGCCGCGAACCATTACAGTATCGTCCGTGTTTGGGATGTGAGCCGCGTTAAAGTGACCGGCGGTACGATCCTGGGTGAGCGGAATGAACACACGGGTACGACCGGCGAATATGGTATGGGGATCGATATCCGCAATTCGGATAGTGTAACGGTTCAAGATGTTCTTATCAAATACTGCTGGGGCGACGGCATTTACGTGTCGGGAGAAACTGTAGGTTGCCGTGATGTGCTGATCGATAATGTTACCTGCGATTCCAACAGAAGACAAGGTATTTCTGTTGAAAATATCGATGGTTTTGTTTTGCGGAACTCCGTTTTGTCCAATACGATAGGCACTGCTCCGCAGTCGGGGATTGATATAGAACCGTATTTAAGCACGCAATCTGTCAGAAATGTGCTGATTACCGGCACCTCTTTCCTGAAAAACAGGGGGAAGGGGCTGACCATCTTTGCGGCATACGGTGAAGTTTCCGATGTCCGTGTTGAAAACTGCATTGCAGACAGCAATTATAATGCAGGCATACAATTGAATTCGGGTGCGCCTATGCCAGGAGAGAAAAATTTACAACGTGTCTCCATCTCCAATGTTACGATCACCAATACGGTTCAGGACGGGTTGTTTATCCGAACATCTGCGAACATTGACGTGGATAGTACGCGGGTTCTCGATTCCGGTCTCCGGGGTATCTGGGTGGTGAACAGCAGCGACATCGCGCTGGATTCGTTCACCGTGCGGAACACCGCTAAGGAAGCCAGGGAAGGAGTTGTCGTCATATCCGATAGTGAACGCATCGCTGCCAGCCGCGGGATTATTGATGTTGGATATGCCACGCCTGACGTGTTTACGCTCATCGGTTCGGATAGCCTTACATTTTCGTCGCTGTCGGTTTCGGGTGGTGCTACTGGACTTGATGGGAAAAACCTGACGAACGTATTGGTTTCGGATGTAGACTTCAGCGCACAGGCCGGCGATGGTGTTCGTTTGGATAGCGTGTATCACAGCGTTTTCGAAGACAGCCATTTTGAAGGCATTGGCAAAACGCCGGTGTATCTCCATAATGGGGCCGATAATGAATTCACGGGCAATTCGTTTATCGGGAACTGCCATGCCAGCAACGATACGTATTCCGTTTTACAATTAAGTGGAAGCAGCAACGGCAACACCATTTCCAATAATTCCATCCAACAGGGCAGCCATACCAACAAAGCCAAATATGGCATTTGGCTGATGCCGACCACGTCTTCGAATACCGTGTCATCCAATACCATTGCTAACGACGCTTACGTGGTTTCGGCGATATTGGATGAGGGAAGCGGCAATGTTGTCAATTGATTGAATTTAGGCGGTTCGGGTCGGAGCCTTTAGATGAAGCAGCTTGAGAACAGTTAGCAAAATTTCAAATCATAATATGTTTAAAAATGAGTTCGAGAAGGGATTTCCTGAGAATCACGGGCGTAGGGGGGATTAGTGCGCTGGCCGCCGGTACGTCCGCGCCGCTGCCTGCGTTTGCCGCTGGCCGGACGGGTCGCCCGGCCAGCGCGGCGGATGGGCCGGGGCCGGGGGCGCTCCACCGTTTCCCGCGCATGGTGCAGGAGTACATGGCCTGCCGCATGCGGGAAGCAGAGCGGGAAGCCGACCGGGTGCGGGGCGGGTTGAAAACAAGGGCGGATGCGGAGGCGTACGTGGAATCGGTACGCGCGAAGATCAATAAGATATTGGGACCCTGGCCGGATAAGACACCACTGAACGCCCGGGTCACCGGGACGGTTGAGCGGGATGGCTACACCATCGAGAAGGTGGTCTTCGAAAGCCGGCCGGGCTTCCCGGTGACGGCCAACCTGTACCTTCCGAAAGGCCAAAAACGGCCAGTGCCCGGTGTATTGGGCCTGTGCGGGCATAGTGCCAACGGGAAGGCGGCGGAGCCCTACCAGTCGTTCAGCCAGGGGCTGGCCAGGAAGGGCTATGCCGTGCTGACCATCGATCCGGTGGGGCAGGGGGAGCGGCTGCAATACGTAGATGGGGATATGGAGCCGACCGTCGGCACCGGCGTATTGGAACATAATCTCATGGGCAACCAGCTCCTGCTGACCGGAGACTCGCTGAGCGGCTGGTTCGCGTGGGACGGGATCCGTGCGCTGGATTACCTGCTCAGCAGGCCCGAAGTCGACCCGAAGCACATCGGCGTGACGGGGATCTCGGGCGGCGGCACACAAACCAGCCTGCTCTGCGGCGTCGACACCCGCATCACCATGGCCGCGCCGGGCTGTTACACGACCACCTGGCGGCGGAATCTGGAGAACGAGGAGGCCGCGGATTCGGAGCAGTGCCCGCCGGGTGCGATCGCCGAGGGGCTGGACCACAGCGATTTCCTGGTTGCGATGGCCCCGAGGCCGGTGATCATGCTGGCGCAGGAGAGGGATTTCTTCGATGTGCGCGGCACCATCGAAGCCTTCGGGCGCGTGAAGCATGTCTACCGGTTGCTGGGTGCGGAAGAAAACGTAGCATGCTTTGTCGGATCGGGTTACCACGGTTACGCGCAGGAACTCCGGGAGGCGATGTACGGCTGGTTCAACCGGTTCACCGGATCGGCAACGGGGCACCTGGAGCCGCCCCTTACCCTTGAAGATGATAAAACCCTTCAGTGTACCCCCCAAGGGCAGGTTAACGCATTGGGTACGAAAACCGTTGCGGCATTTACGCGTGATCGGGCCGCCTCGCTGGCTGGACGGAGAACCGTGCCATCGGAGGCGGAGCTTAAAAAGCGGGTGCTGGGCTGCCTGAAGCTCCCGGCAGGGGGCGGGGTGCCCGACTACCGGATCCTGCGCAACATGGGCGGGCGCTCCTATCCGAGCAAGCATGCGGTGCACTATGCGGTGGAGACCGAGGCGGGGGTTTTCGCATTGCTCTATCTACTTCGGGATGAGGTCCACTACTCCCGCCTTCCCACACAGCAGGGTCCGGCCATCCTGTACGTGGCGGATCGTTCGTCAGACAGCGAGCTTCGGGCCGAGCCGCTGATCAAAGAGCTATTTACCCGATACCCGGGCACTACATTTTATGCTTGTGACGTCCGTGGTATCGGTGAATCGGAGCCGAACACCACCAGTCGGGGATTCGACACCCCGTACGGGAGCGATTACTTCTACGCATCGTATGGACTGATGCTGGATTACCCGTATGCGGGGCAGCGGACCCACGACCTGCTGCAGGTCATCCGCCTGCTGGGGTCCGCCGGCCACACGGGCATCCATCTGGTGGGTAAGGGATGGGGGGCCATCCCGGCCACGTTTGCGGCACTGCTGTCGGATAAGATAACCCAGGTCACCTTGAAGAACGCCCTCACGGCATACGGCGATGTCGCGCGGCGCGACTTCTATGACTGGCCGCTTTCGGCCTTTTTGCCGGGTGTGCTGGCGCATTTCGATCTCCCCGATTGCTACGCGGCCCTGGAGCGCAAGGGCCTTACCCAGATAGCACCCTGCCCGGCCAGTTACCCGGGCGGGAAACGATAACACAAACAGAAAAGACATGTCAAACAGAAGAACATTCCTCAAACAGTCCGGCCTTGCGGGTGCCGGTATTCTCGGATCACCATTGTTCACCGCTGTCGGCGCTAACGGTAGCAGCCTGCCCGGTGAGCGGCTTGCGGAGATCCGCCGGCAGGCGGCTTCCCGCCACCGCCAGTCCTCCAACATGTGCGGCTATGCGGCACCGCCCATCGGCACGGTCCGCATCGGGTTCATCGGTGTGGGCAACAGGGGTTCGGCCGCCGTACAGCGCATGGGCTACCTCCAGGGCGTGGCCATCCAGGCCATCTGCGACGTACGGCCCGAAAAGGCGGCGGCAGCCAAGGGACGCATCAAAAGCCCCGGCCATGGGGCCACCCTGTATACCGACGGCCCCGAATCGTGGAAAGCGGTATGTGACCGCGATGACATCGATCTCATTTACATTGCCACGCCCTGGAAACTCCACGCGCCCATAGCCCGGTACGCCATGGAGCATGGCAAGCATGTGGCCGTGGAGATCCCGGCAGCCACGACGGTGGCCGATTGCTGGAGCCTGGTGGAGACCTCTGAAAAAACGAAGAAACACTGCGTGATGCTGGAGAACTGCTGCTATGGCTTTTTCGAACTACTCACCCTCAACATGGCGCGGCAGGGTTTCTTCGGCGAACTGATCCATGGCGAGGGTGCATACATCCATGATATCCTCGACAGCCTGGTGGAACCGGAGAAGCGTTTCGGCTATTGGCGGCTGGAGGAGAACACGCACCGCAACGGCAACCTGTACCCCACCCACGGCCTTGGCCCCATCTGCCAGGCGATGGGCATCAACCGCGGGGACAGGCTGGCCTACATGACCTCGATGGCATCTGATGATTTCATGCTGGCGGAGCTTGTTGAAAAATCGGCGGGAACGAACCCTTCCCTGCGGGAGCATATCGGCCCGATGGTACGCGGCAACATGAACACGAGCACCATCCGCACCGCCAAGGGGCGGACCATCATGCTGCAGCACGATGTGTCCTCGCCCAGGCCGTACTCCCGCATCCACCTGCTCAGCGGCACGGCGGGCACCGCACGCCAGTACCCATTGCCCGGCCGTATCGCCACCGGCCACGAAGATTGGCTGAATGACGATGAGTTTGCAACGTTGGAAGAACGGTACACCCCGCCCATCGTTAAACGGATCGGCGAGCTGGCAAAAAAGGTGGGCGGCCATGGGGGGAAGGATTTCCTGATGGACTGGCGGCTGATCGACTGCCTCCGCAATGGGCTGCCCATGGACATGGACGTATACGATGCCGCCGCATGGAGCGTGATCGGCCCGCTCAGCGAATGGTCGGCAGCCAACCGGAGCGCCTCCATCGACATTCCCGATTTTACCAACGGGGCCTGGGAAAACAATGCCCCGATTGATCTCACCCTGGAAAAGGGCGGGAATACCGATGTGGTTTTATCCAGTTAAAAAGACTTGAAAACGTAAATAATATAATTAGGATGGATCACATCCGCAACGGACGATATAACTTAACGATAACTAAACACAATATGGAAACATCCGTTTCAAGAAAAAAATTTTTGCATGCGGTAAGCTTGATAGCTGCCGGTGCAGCGGTGACACTCCCGGAACCCGCATTCGGGATGGGGCGGAAGCTGCGGGTCACATTGGTGGGCACGGGGGTCCGCGGCATCTCATTCTGGGGCCGCCGGCTCATGGAGCATTACGCGGACCACCTGCAATTCGTGGGGCTGTGCGATGCCAATCCGGGCCGCATGGAATACGCCAGGGAATACATGGGGGTCGACTGCCCGCTCTTCACCGATTTCGACCGGATGGTGGCGCAGGCGGAACCGGACCTGGTCATCGTGAGCACGCCGGATTCCACCCACCACGGTTTCATCATCAAGGGGCTGGCGGCGGGCTGCGACGTCATCACGGAAAAGCCATTGGCCACGGATGAATCCAAGGCACAGGCCATCCTGGATGCGGAACGTAAATACGGGAAGAACCTGATCGTGGGTTTCAACTACCGCTGGAGCCCGTACATGACAAAGATAAAGGAGCTGCTGCAGGGGGGGGCCATCGGGGAAGTCACCTCGGTCGACTTCCACTGGTACCTGAACATCCACCACGGTGCCTCCTATTTCCGGCGGTGGAACGGGCTGATGGAATACGGCGGATCGCTCTGGGTGCATAAGGCGACGCACCATTTCGACCTGCTGAACTGGTGGCTGGACTCGGAGCCGGAGGAGGTCTTTGCCTACGGTGCGCTTGAGCATTACGGGAAGAACGGGGCGTTCCGCGGGGCGAGCTGCCGGTCATGCGCCTATAAGGATAGGTGCGCATACCATTGGGACATTACCAAGGACCGGCACAGCATGAAGCTCTACGCCGAGAACGAAGCCTTCGACGGCTACATCCGGGACAGCTGTGTTTACCGCGAGGAGATCGATATCTATGATAAGATGTCGGCGCAGATCAGGTATGCCGATGGCGCGGTGGCGAACTATTCGCTGACCACCTACTCCCCCTTCGAGGGCTGGCGGGTCGCTTTCAACGGGCACGGGGGGAGGCTGGAGGCTTGGCTGGACATCCCGTGGATGGGAAACGGACAGTTGGACCAGGAAAGCCTCCACGCAGCGGAAATGAACCAGGGCGGGGCGTCGGATGCCATCCACGAACCGGTTATCGTCCATAAGAACTGGGAGGACCACCGGGTTATCCAGGTAACCAGTGAGCGGAGCGGGCATGGCGGGGGCGACCGCAGGCTGCATGACCGGCTGTTCCGGTTTACGGATGCACCCGATCCCCATGGCCATTCGGCGGGGGTGCGCGATGGGGTGATGTCCATGCTCATCGGGGTTGCCGCCCGCAAGAGCATTGCGCAGGGATGCCCGGTGAAAATCGCATCGCTGACCGACCTGGTCCCCTTGGCGAAAAGGGGTGCCGCCCAGGGACGGTCCGGGGAATAATCTTTTATCATATAAATTTCAATAACAGTTATGGAAATCCACATTTTTGCCGATGCAGAGAAGTTAGGGGAAGCCGCCGGGAAGGATGCGGCAACCCGGATAAAGCGCGCGATTGCCGCAAAGGGCGGTGCGAACATCATCCTGGCCACCGGGACGAGCCAATTCGAGACCATCAAGCAGCTGGTTGCGGCAGGCGGCATCGATTGGTCCAAGGTAACCATGTTCCACCTGGACGAGTATATCGGCCTGCCCATCACGCACGGGGCCAGCTTCCGCAGGTACCTGAAAGAACGGTTCCTGGACCTGGTACCGCCCCTGAAAGCCGCCCACCTCATCGACGGTGAAACCGAGCCCGGGGCGGAGGCCGAACGGTTGGGCGGGTTGATCGCAGCCCATCCCATCGACGTGGCATTGGTGGGGATCGGGGAAAACGGGCACCTGGCGTTCAACGACCCGCCGGCCGACTTCGGGACGGACAAACCGTACCTTATCGTTGACCTCGACGCGCCCTGCCGTGCCCAGCAATACAACGAAGGGTGGTTCGCTTCGGTGGATGAGGTGCCGGCACAAGCCATCAGCATGTCCGTCAACCAGATCATGAAATCCAAGCACATCATCTGCTCCGTACCGGATGCCCGCAAGGCACAGGCAGTCAAGGACAGCGTGGAACAGCAGGTGAGTAACCTATTTCCGGCCAGTATCCTCCAACGTCATGGTCGCTGTGGCTTTTACTTGGATAAAGAATCAGCCCGGTTCTTGTCAAAGGGCTGCGTATGACAGGGGTAACCTCGGTAGACTCGCTGACCAAGCGCCAGACCTATATCTCGATAGGTATTATCGGGATACTGTTTTTTATCTTCGGTTTCGTATCGTGGGTCAATGCGATCCTGATTCCTTATTTCAAGATCGCATGCGAGTTGAACCATTTCCAGTCTTATCTGGTCGCATTCGCATTCTATATCGCATACTTTGTCGTTTCCGTTCCTTCAGCCTACCTGCTTAAGCGAGTCGGGTTTAAAAATGGGATGATGGTGGGCTTCTGGCTCATGGCGCTCGGTGCCGCTATCTTTGTGCCGGCAGCATTGATGCGCGCATATGAGGTGTTCCTGGTGGGGCTTTTCACGATAGGGGGAGGGTTAGCCATCCTCCAGACGGCTGCAAACCCCTACATTACCGTCCTCGGCCCTAAAGAACGGGCCACGCAACGCATCAGCATTATGGGGATTTGTAACAAGGGCGCAGGTATATTGGCTCCCTTGGCTTTTGCAGCTGCCATCCTGCAACCAACAGACAGCGAGCTGTTCGCTCAGATTCCGCTGATGGACGAGGAGGCCCGCGCGCGCACCCTGGATGCGCTGATCCGCCGGGTAATTTTCCCCTATATTTGCGTAAGCGGTGTATTGGTTGTCTTGGGGCTGGTTGTACGCTATTCACCCTTGCCCGAAATCGATACGGAACACGAACCCGCCGATGTTGCCTTGCGCAACGAGGATAAAACGAGCATTTTCCAGTTCCCGCACCTTATCCTGGGAGCCTTTGCCATATTTTTGCACGTAGGCACACAGGTGATCGCCATAGACACGATCATCGGTTATGCCGGCTCAATGGATATTGATTTATTCCAGGCCAAATCTTTCCCCTCCTACACGCTTGCTGCCACCATCGTGGGTTACTTGATTGGTATTATCTGCACACCGAAATTCCTCACCCAGCTGCCTTACGGGTCTGTACATTGTTAGGTCTAGGGTTCACCTTCGGTATCCTGTGGCTTTCGGGGACGGTACGTCTGCTTGGACACGAGGCGGATATCTCCATTTGGTTCATTGTACTGTTAGGCCTGGCCAATTCCCTGGTTTGGGCAGGCATTTGGCCGCTTGCGCTCGATGGGCTGGGGCGGTTTACAAAACTCGGAAGTTCAATTATGATTATGGGGCTATGCGGCAATGCACTGCTTCCCTTACTCTACGGTTACCTCGCAGACAGCCATTCGCTCCGCGGCGGCTATTGGGTGCTTGTGCCGTGCTACCTTTACCTTATTTTTTACGCGTTCAGGGGATACCGCTTGCGGCGGTGGTCGTAACCAAACACACAACATTATGGAACAAGCAAGCTCTATCAAGATCATCAATGCGCGGGCAATCACTCCCCACCGTATCATCAGCGACGGCTGTGTGGTTATTAAGGATGGCAAGATACAGTATGTCGGCACTGAAAATGCGGATGTGCCCGACGCTACCGTTGTCGATGCGCAAGGCCTTTACTTGGCGCCCGGCTTCATCGACCTCCATGTCCATGGCGGCGGCGGGCACGACTTCATGGACAATACCGTTGCGGCATACCGCGCTATTGCCGAGACCCATGCCCGCTTTGGTACCACAGCCTTGTGCCCCACAACACTTACCGCCGGGAAGGGCGATCTGCTCCGTACTCTCGAGGTGTATGGCAACGCCGCCGGCCAGCATACACGGGGAGCACAGTTCGTGGGGCTGCACCTGGAGGGGCCGTATTTCGCGATGAACCAACGCGGGGCGCAGGATCCGAAGTACATCCGCAATCCCGATGCGGGCGAATACCGTGAGATCCTTGCCGCCTCACCGCATATCCGCCGATGGAGTGCGGCACCCGAGTTGCCGGGCGCCATGGCGTTCGGCCGCTACCTCCGTTCGCAGGGGGTGTTGGCAGCCGTAGCCCACACCGATGCGGTATATGAAGACGTGGTGGAAGCTGTCGAAAATGGCTATACGTTGTCCACGCATCTTTATTCCGGTATGTCCGGTGTTACGCGGCGCAACTGCTTCCGATACGCTGGAGTAATCGAAGCCGCATACCTCCTGGATGCCATGGACGTCGAGATCATCGCCGACGGTGTGCACCTGCCCGCGCCTTTGTTGAAGCTGGTACATAAAATCAAGGGCCCCCATCGAACGGCCCTGATTACGGACGCTATGCGCGGTGCGGGTATGCCACCGGGTAAAAGCGTGTTGGGAAACAAAGATACGGGTTTGGAAGTCCTTATTGAAGACGGTGTGGCAAAACTACCTGACCGCAGCTCTTTTGCGGGAAGTGTGGCCACCGCCGATCTGCTGGTCCGCAACATGGTTAACCTCGCAGGGATATGCCTTGCCGACGCTGTTCAAATGATGACCAGCACACCCTCCCGGATATTGGGATTACAAGACACCAAGGGAACATTGGCGGAGGGCATGGATGCGGATGTCGTTTTATTCGACGAGGAAATCACCATCAAGGCTACGTTTGTTAACGGCACGCCCGTTTACTTAGCCGAACAGTTTAACCTACCAAGGCTTCATTGCTACTAAGAAACAACTTCTCCTGATGAAAGACAAAGAGCGGACCAAACGACAGATTATCGATGCCATCGGCACCGTAATGGCGGATGAGGGTTATGAAAAGCTAGGCGTAAACCGCGTGGCTCGTACAGCCGGCTACTCCAAGGAGTTAATTTACCGCTATTTTCAGGGGATGGATGGCGCAGTTACCGAGTTTTTTACAGAAAATGATTACTGGTTGAATGCGCTGGCGGATGTGAATACGTCCAGACTGGAGGGTCCAGCAGCTGGCGGGCGGCTTTGCGACGTGGTCGTAGCCGTTCTGCAGAACCAAATGTTGGATTACTTTGAGGAACCTGTGCTGCGTGAGCTGATCGCGCAAAGCGTCGACCGCAAACCGAGTCGGTTGAAGCGGCAGTTTGCCGAAGCCCGCGAGGCGGTGGGTGAGCAGGTATTGCGGTTGACCGATCAATGTTTAGCCGTAAGGGATATCCCGTTTCGTGGAATCGCAGCCATCTTCGTGGCCGGTACCTACTACGCCGCGTTGCACGCCAATCGCAACCGGGGCCGGATGTGCAAACTGGATTTGAATGCGCCGGCTACGCAGGAACAGCTGTTGAAAGCAATTGAACATACCATGAAAAAACTGTTTATGAACTAAATATTCACTTTTTCCTGTCGGGAAATCAAACTAAGCTGTTGCAATGATTGATCCTCGTTCGAGGATGCTGGCGGCCGTACGCCACATCCTCAACACGGAGGGGAGCCGTGCATTAACATCCCGTAATGTAATCCGCGTAGCCGGTTTGCCACCTAAAGGCCGTTGGATAAAAAAACACTTTAACAATACGGATGGCCTGCTCACGGCCTACCTCGTACAAGCCGACTTCTGGCTGCGCCTGGACGATACAATCGGTACGATCCGCACGGATGATTTGAATGACTGTACTCGACTGAAGGCGCTGGTGGTCCGTATACTTCATCACCAATTGGATTGCTTCTTCGACTCCCGTGAAATGCAGGAGCTCATGGTGTGGGGCATCTCTCGTCCGCGAAGCCGGTTGAAACGGGAATTTTCGGATGCCCGTGAGCGGGCCGCGGCGGAATTGCTCACCGCCGCCGATCGGCTTCTCGGCTCGCGCGAGATTCCGTTCTTGCCGATGGCCGTGTTTCTGGTCGGCGCTTGCTACTTCCTGCCGTTCCACGCTGCGCAGAACCTGAGTACATTCTGTGGCTTGGATTTGACTACGGAAGAAGGAAAGAAAGAGGTGTATGATGCCGTGGCTTATCTGGTGAATGACGTGTTGTGAATATCAGGTATTCAGATTGGCATAGCTTTAATGCGTCTCTATAATTCGTGATATTTGCCGTTTAAGCTCAGGTATCTTATTGATAATTACGTCCCAAACAATTTTGTAATTTATACCCATGTAATCGTGGATAAGCCGATCTCGCATGCCTGCCATACTTTTCCAATTGATTGATGGATACCGGTCCCTAAAATCAGGCGAAATCTTTTTTGTTGCTTCGCCAATAATTTCCAGACTGCGTACGACAGCACGTTTCAGTGTCTCATCCTCAATGAAGGTGTTGTACGATAACTCAGTTTTTGCGTTTGTCAGATAGGAACATTCGTCTAAAATATGTCTGAGATATTCGTGTACATCTTTAGACATAAATTACCTCGTTTAGGATTTTGGGACCGATGTAAGGGCTAAGGCCGTTTTTAGTCACCACCTCCACTCGTTTGCCGTTAAACAAACTTTCAAGCAAATCGTATGTCGCCATATAGTTGTCGAATGTTTCCTTATCACCTTCAAAGTCAAGCAAAATATCGATATCACTTTCTTCGTTTTGGCTCTCCCTCGCGTACGAACCGAATAAGCCTATGCTTTTGATGCCAAATTTTGCTAGTGCTTTTTTATTTCCCTTTATGGCGGCTAACACCTCGCTTTTAGACTTCATGACATTCCTCCTTACACATTCTTATACAAAAGACGGTAATTATCATCTCATTTACAATACCCGCCGCTTTGTTTTAAATCATTCATCAACTTAGCCAGCGCATGTTCATATCAGCTATTCAGCCGTCGTTTTACATCCGAAAAAGCTTCCAATACCTTGTCCAACTGCTCGGTGGTATGGGTAGCCATCACATTTAGCCGGATGCGGGCGTCTTTCTTCGCTACCGCCGGGTACATGATGGGGTTGGCGAAGATACCTGCCCGAAGCAGCAGCTTACCTGCCTCCAGCGTTTTCGCGATGTCGCCAATTTTCACCGGGATAATGGCCGACTCGGTGGCACCGATATCCAGGCCCAGCTCGCGTAGTCCATCCGTTAGGTGTCGGATGTTTTTCCATAGTTTCATCCGCCAGTGCGGCTTAATTCGGTCAACGCTACTCCGGCGGTATCGCTGGCCGACGGGCGCGACGACGTTGCCACGGACCGCAATGTGCTTTTCGGCCACCACTTTGCGGCGATTGCCGCTGCGGGACCCCTGGTGGGCCCCGTGCTTGCGGCGCAGTTCGGTTACCTGCCCGGTGCGCTGTGGATCCTGACGGCTATCGATGCTGATCCGGCTGAACCGTGGGAAATATGCGCTGTGTTCGGCTATACCCGGGGTGTTCATGGCGGTGATCATCTTCTGGGCGGGTTATGCGCAGGTGGCGGATATTTACCTGCCCAACGGCCAATACCTGCTGGCCTCGCTGGCGGTGTTGGCGATGGTGCTGATGCTCATCGTGTTCATCGGCGCGTTCCGGAAGTGGTACCGGCTGCTGGGCATGCCTGCCGACGAGACCGATGCCTAAGGCGAAACCGTGAAGGAATTGCTAAGCTAACTGATGGTGTTTTTTATGTATAACCAATCAGATTGATTTGTTTTAGGGGAAAATGTTCAATTGTCGCTTGTCGCTTTCGGGGGCTCACCAAAAAAGGGGAGGATATTGCGTCATCGATGTGTTACATACAAACACTAAACCTTGGCATCACTTCTGTNGAGACCGATGCCTAAGGCGAAACCGTGAAGGAATTGCTAAGCTAACTGATGGTGTTTTTTATGTATAACCAATCAGATTGATTTGTTTTAGGGGAAAATGTTCAATTGTCGCTTGTCGCTTTCGGGGGCTCACCAAAAAAGGGGAGGATATTGCGTCATCGATGTGTTACATACAAACACTAAACCTTGGCATCACTTCTGTTGTCTCACCGATAGATTAGATTGATGGTTGTACGTAAAAGATTGATGCTATGAAAAAGTTATTGATTGGAATCGTTGCCCTCGCATTTGTGGTGGGTATGACGTTAGAAGCAGATGCACAGGGGCGCGGAAAGGACCACCGGGGCCACCACAAAAAGGAGTATGCTAAAAAGCATCAAAAACACGACAAAGCCTATTGGAAGTATGCCGAAAAGAGGGACCGTGAATACCGAAAGTTTTACGAAAAGCGCGACCGTGAATACCGGAAATACGTAAAGCAACACAAACGCCATTATCGCGATCACGACGATTGGTACTATGGCAAGCGGTTCCACCACCGTAGCGAATACGTGTATTTCCCTAAGTATCGTACGTATTACGACCCGTACCGCCGCGGATACGTGTACCGTCAGAACAACGCTTGGGTCTTTGCCCAAACCATGCCGTCGTTTATGATGGGGCTAAACGTCGGAGCGCTGAATGTACAGTTTATGGCTAATCTGCCTAGGTAAGGCCGAAATTAGATAGTAAGAAGGGGCATGGAGTGATTACTCGATGCCCCTTTTCTCATTTTGTGAAAATTGAATAAGGCATTTACTGTTTTTCTAAACTTATCCTATGTTGGCTATTTATATAGGTTGTTGTGATATAATTTGACCGCAAAGAGACAACATATCGTGGTTTTCTGAAAGCTATTTTCATTTATCTTTGTAGTTCGGGCGATTATAAACACAATATGTTGTCTCACTGCCGGATTCGGTGGCTATTATATTCTTATAATAAGATGAAAAAGAAATTCTCTCTTTTTGCCTTGTTTAGCTGTTGGCTGACCACCGCTTATCTCCAGGAAACGCACCCACTCCCAAACATGGTCATTTTCATTGGCGATGATCTGGCAGTGCGCGATATAGGTCCCTATGGAAATGAGGTAGTCCGTACGCCGAGTCTCGAAAAATTGAGCCGCGAATCGATGGTGTTCGATTGCGCTTTCGCAGCATCGCCGACTTGTGGTCCTTCAAGGAGCTCCTTATTTACAGCGATGTACCCCATGAAGCACGGAGCACATGGCAACCATTCGGGAGTGAGGGCCGGGACAACATCCATGGTGCAGCAGTTGTCGGCCCTTGGCTATCACGTTGCTATTGCAGGCAAGCTCCATGTCGGCCCTCGCGATGTTTTCCCTTTTGAACGGATTGAGGGTACCAATGTGCCTGAGCCGGAACATGAAGAGCGGCCGGGGTTATTCTACGATCTCAACCTAGGGCCGGTCGACGAGTGGCTTCGAAAACAACGAGCCGGAAAACCATTTGTGTTGATTGTCGCAGACCATAGTCCACATGTGGTTTGGCCGGAGACACCAGCTTACGACGCCGACGAGGTTGATATCCCCCCAATCCATATCAACACCGCTGATACGCGGCGTGCCAGGGCGAGGTATTATACCGACGTGACGAAGATGGATAAAAACGTGGGCAAGCTCATGGCTATGCTGGAGGCACATGGCATGTTAAATCGGTCTATCGTGATGTTTACGGCAGACCAGGGCCCTCAATGGGCATTCGGGAAATGGGGGTTGTATGACTATGGGGTACAGGTGCCGCTGATTGTGCGTTGGCCGGGACATGTTAGCGCCGGGGTACGGACCAAGGCGTTGGTATCCCATGTAGATATTATGCCAACCATGGTAGCTATTGCCAACGGGACCAACCCCGCTAATATCGACGGGCAGAGCTTTTTAGAGGTATTGAAAAATCCCGAAGCCGCCCATCGGCAACTCGTCTTTGCTTCCCATACCGGTGACCGGGAAATGAACCGATCGCCCATGCGAATGCTACGTACAGACCGTTATAAATATATTCTCAATCTGGCACCTGACACGTTGTACAATACCCACATGAACAAGGCGACCGACCACGATGGAGGCCGGGAATATTGGCCGTCGTGGCGCACCGAGTCGTTCCGCGATTCCCATGCCGCTGCGGTACTTTGGCGTTACCATAACCGCCCCGAGGAGGAACTATACGACATCCAGGCCGACCCTTGGGAACTTATGAACTTGGCCGCTGATTCCACGTATTCTAGCCTGCTGGGGCAGTTCAGGGAAGAGATGGCCGCTATCCGAGAAAAGCAAGGCGACCATGAGACCGGCCCTGAAGATTTGAATGCTAAGCCAGACCAAGGTGAACAGAAGGGACCGGTGGCACCGTACGTGTTTTGAACGGATGATTCAATGAATATGCTGATGCATAACAATTGTGAGAAACATGATTAATGATAAACAATGCAATATGAGGCAACGGTTATCCTCCATATGTATGGCTGGCCTGGTAGTTTTGGTCGGTAGCTCCTGTTCGGCAGTCGAGAAGCCCACAAAACCAAACGTTCTGCTGATTCTGGTCGATGACCTCCGTCCGGCCATCGGCGCATATGGGGACCCCGTGGCCATTACGCCCAACTTGGACAATCTAGCTGCTAACGGTCTGCTTTTCGAACGAGCATACGCCAATCAGGCGGTTTGCGGACCGTCGCGGTACAATCTGTTATTCGGCAGCCGTTCTACCTCCTCAGGAATTTATGGCTTCGGTCGCGCCTTCCGCGATCCGTATCCGGATGCCATAACGTTACCCCAATACTTCAAGCAGCACGGTTACCACACCGAGTCAATGGGTAAGGTTTTCCACATCGGCCACGGCACATATGGTGATACGGCGTCGTGGAGTGTGCCGCACCATAAGGACTTGGTCATCGAGTATGTCGATCCAGCCAGTAAGAAAGATGGGTTTACGCGTGAAGAAGCGCTGTTTTCGAATCAAAGTGCCCGAGGGTTGCCCCGTGGGCTTGCGTGGGAATCTCCGGATGTGGCCGACGATGCCTATGCCGATGGCCGTGTGGCGAACCGGGCTGTAAATCGGCTCAGGAACCTGAAAGCACAACCGGAACGACCCTTTTTCCTAGCCGTGGGATTTGCCCGACCGCACCTTCCGTTTTCGGTGCCTCAGAAGTATTGGGACCTATACGATGAAAGCAAGTTGCCCCTGCCAACCCTTACCACCCGACCTGAAGGAGCACCTCTCTACGCGGTGAAATACGGCACCGAGATTGACCAGTATGTCCCGATTCCGGAAAAGGTAACGGCGGAGCCGTTTCCGGATAGCCTGACCCGGAAGCTGATCCACGGTTACTATGCCGCGGTAAGTTATGTAGACAACCAGATCGGGACCGTATTGAACGAATTGGTGGCACTCGACCTCGATGAAAATACCATTGTGGTATTATGGGGTGATCACGGTTACATGCTCGGTGAGATGGGCATGTGGACCAAACACGTGAATTATGAGTTGGCCAACCATATCCCCTTGATAATCGCCGCCCCCGGGGTTGCACAGCCCGGATCGAAAACCGCACAATTTATGGAAACAGTAGATATCTACCCGACATTGGTGGAGCTCGCCGGGCTGCCAACACCACAGGCACAACAACCGCTTGATGGCCTCAGCATGGTGCCTGTACTGAATGATCCCGAAAGGCGTATCCGTGATCACGCTTATCATAGCTTTCCACGGGGCGGACGGCTCGGCAGAGCCATTCGGACGGACCGTTACCGCCTCGTGGAGTGGCGCAAGATTGGCGATGCAACAGCACCGGTTGAATACGAAATGTATGATTATAAAGACGGGTTTATGGAAGTCAGGAATATCGCCGATGAGCAGCCGGCCGTGCGTGACTCCCTACGGGCAATCCTGGCGCAGCACCCAGAAGCAATGGCCCCGCGGCCAGAGAGTACCCATTAAGTTAAACGGCTATTAAGTTATGAGAGCAACGAAAATCACCCTCCCCATGGTATTGCTGGCGGCCCTGTCGATAAGCAGCGTCGCCGCTTTCGGGCAAGAGCCGCCCAATATCATCGTTATCCTCACGGATGATATGGGCTTCAGTGATATCGGAACATTCGGCGGCGACTTTGTTCCTACCCCGCGGCTTGACCGATTTGCGGAAGAAGGTAGCAAGTTTACGCAATATTATAGTGCTTCCCCGATTTGCAGCCCCTCCCGGACGAGTATACTTACGGGCATGTTCCCCGCCGAATGGAATTTCACCAATTACCTGAATGACCGCCGGAGTAATGGAAGGGCTGAACAGGCTAACTACCTCAACGTACATGCCCCCTCTATCGCGAAAGTGCTGAAAGCAGCCGGATATGCCACCGGCCATTTCGGTAAATGGCACATGGGGGGCGGGCGCGACATCAAGAACGCCCCGAAGTTCAAGCTGTACGGTTTCGACGAACATGCCAGCACCTACGAAAGTCCCGAGCCCGACCCGGCGTTGACCGCAACGAACTGGATATGGTCTGACGTGGACAGCGTTCAGCGGTGGGATCGGACAGCCTATTTCGTCGACAAAACCCTCGATTTCCTACGCCGGCATGAAGGAACTCCCTGTTTTGTGAACCTTTGGCCCGATGATATGCACACGCCCTGGGTGCCCGAGGAAAACCGGCGCCAAGCCGGTAAATTTCCCATGGATCCCAATGAAGAGGCTGCATTTAAACTTGTCCTCGCCGAATTCGATAAGCAGATGGGTAGATTGTTCGACGGGCTGGAGGAACTGGGGATTGCCGAAAATACGCTGATTATCTTTACCAGTGATAACGGGCCACTGCCGAGTTTTAGGGGCAGCCGCTCAGGCGGATTACGGGGCACGAAGCTCTCCCTTTATGAAGGTGGTATTCGCATGCCATTTATCGTGCGGTGGCCGGGACACGTACCCGCTGGGGTTACAGATAGTGTTTCCGTGCTGAATTCCACCGACCTGTTTCCAACATTGTCGTCGATCGCTGCAGCCGCGCTGCCTGCAAATTATAAAGGTGACGGCGAAAATCGGGCCTGGGTGTTGATGGGAAGTCCGTCACCACGGAAAAAAGAGATGTACTGGGAGTACGGCCGGAACGACTATGCGTTCAATTACCCGAAGGGGCGCGACCGGAGCCCCAACTTAGCCATCCGGTCCGGCAAATGGAAATTGCTGATGGACTACCAGCGCGATAACGTGGAGCTGTATGATATGGAAAGCGATCGATATGAAACCACGAACGTTGCAGAATCGTATCCTGAGGTAGTGAATGAATTGAGGGCCAGGCTTCACACATGGAGGGCCTATTTGCCGGAGCTGACACCCGAGAGGGCAGACCCTGCAAGGAAGTAATTTTCCGTTTTCATCGGCTTTATGTACTTTTAGCGCCACTGATTTGGAACGTTTCACTAATAACAAGTTCTTGACATGACCATGAATAGAAAGAAGCATTTGATGATAGGCTGGTGTTTGATAGCGTTTATCTTTACTGCTTACGCACAAAACGAACATTCGGTAACCTATCAACTTGTAGAAAATATAGGGTATCGCGGCGATGATATCAACGATCCGTATGCTAAGGAGCGATGTGTGCTGGATGTCTATTACCCCGAGAACGAAAAAGGCTTCCCTACGGTCGTCTGGTTCCATGGTGGTGGCATCACGGGAGGACAGAAATTCATTCCCAAAGAATTGAAAGAGAAGGGGCTGGCAGTGGTTGCTGTCAATTATCGGCTGAGCCCGAAGGTGAAGGCACCGGCTTATATCGATGATGCCGCGGCAGCGATCGCGTGGACGTTCAAGCACATCGCTGATTATGGTGGCGACCCTTCGAAAATCGTTATTTCAGGCCATTCTGCTGGCGGATACCTCATTGCAATGGTCGGGTTAGATAAATCGTGGCTGCAAAAATATGGTGAGGATGCCGATAAGCTGGCCGGTATCGTGGATTTCAGTGGCCATGCCATTACACATATGACGGTGCGCGCCGAACGTGGGATAAAGGATACACAACCCATTATAGATGAGTACGCACCGCTGTACCATGTCAGGAAAGACGCCCCACCGCTGTTGCTCATTACCGGAGACCGGGAGATGGAGATGCTTGGCCGCTATGAAGAAAATGCATATTTCTACCGGATGATGAAGCTGGTGGGGCACCCTGACGTCCGCTTGTATGAGCTGGATGGCTTCAACCACGGTGCCATGGCCACACCGGCGTTTCACATCCTACTCCAGTATGTCAACGAACTGGCAAAAAAAGCGGATGCAAATCCATCTGCTGCCGATAGGGAAGTGGGAACGTCCTTCAGTAATCCATTGGATGTGGCATTCGGCGATCCCTATGTGATTTACGATGCCGTTACAGCACGGTATTATATGTACGGCACGGGGGGCGGAGCCAACAATGGCTTTGCTGCATATTCTTCTGCCGATCTGCTGAACTGGGAGCCGGAAGGACAAGTGTATTATGCCAGCAACGAAAATGGCTGGAGTGACTCAACCGCTGCTTGGGGCGGTGCATATTGGGCTCCTGAGGTTTACGCACACAAAGGCAAATTTTATCTATTCTACAGTGCGCAATGGAAAAGCAATCCCGGTAAAGAGCTGGAGAACTTCCGTATCGGTGTTGCTGTGGCTGATAAGCCCACGGGGCCTTTCATCGATTTGCCGGGTGGCCCGCTATTCGATCCCGGGTACCCGATTATCGATGCCAATGTTTATTTCGCAGACGATGGCCGCATGTTTCTATACTATTCGCGCTGCTGCTACAAACACCCTGTGGAGAGTGAGGTGGCAACGTGGGCACGGCAAAAAGGCTGGTATGATGAAATCGAAGAAAGCTGGGTATACGGAGTGGAACTCAAGCCGGATTTTTCGGGTGTCATCGGTGAACCGGTGCTATGCCTGCGGCCACCGGTGGTAATGGACGATGCCCAAGCTGAGTGGGAAAGCCGCTCGGTAACCAGCAAAGAGGTGAACCGCCGGTGGACGGAAGGTTCGTTCACGTTCAAACACGGCGATACCTATTACATGATGTATTCGGCCAACCACTTCGCAGGAGAGAACTATGCCGTTGGTTATGCAACAGCGAAACACCCGTTAGGGCCGTATACCAAAGCCTCCAATAACCCGGTACTGGAGAAAAACACCCCCAGCGGGGGCACCGTAACAGGTACCGGCCATAGTAGCGTGCTATTCCTGCCCGATGGACGGATGCTATGCGTATACCATGCACGCACTAAGAAGACAGGTAACGAGCGTGTGGTTTTCATCGATGCGATGGAAATCGATGAAAACGGTGTGCTGAAAGTGAACGGACCAACTACCCGGCCTTAAATATCGACCCTGCCGTTTGCAATTATTCGAAGAAGTATGTAGCTTTCCACCATTATTTTGTTACATACGATATGGGAAATCAAGCGAAGTTCATCGAAAAAGTATCAGCCTCCTACAACCCCAAGGGTGCCTTTATTTTTTTGGGTGCTGGACTATTGGATGGGGAAATATTGGCACAAGCCAAAGTGAACCTGCCGCTGAAGATGATGAACCGGCACGGGCTGATTGCCGGTGCTACGGGCACCGGGAAGACCCGGACGCTGCAGCTGATTGCCGAACAGCTGTCTGACGCAGGCGTACCCGTATTTTTGCTCGATGTCAAGGGAGACCTTTCGGGGTTGCACCAGCCCGGTGAATCGAATGCGGCATTGGTGGGGCGTGGTGACGCGCTGGAGTGGCCCTTTGAACCTTCGGGGTTTCCGGTGGAGCTTTTTTCGCTGAGCGGAGAAGTAGGCAACCCCATGCGGCTTACTGTTGAGGATTTCGGTCCGGTGATGCTCGGGCGGATTTTAGACCTGAACGATACCCAAACGGGCGTGCTGGCCGCTGTGTTCAAATATGCGGAGGATACCAAATTGCCGCTGGTCGACTTCGCCGATTTGAAGAAACTCCTGAGCTATCTTACGGATGGACCGGGAGCAGAAGAAATCAAAGACAGCTACGGCCGCATCAGCAGCAGCACGTCCGGCACGATATTGCGCAAGCTGGTCGCGCTGGAGCAACAAGGGGTATCGGGTATATTCGGAGAGAAAGAGTTTGACATAGACGACCTTTTCGGTCGGGTCGATGGCAAAGGCGTCATCAGCCTTTTGAACATCTCGGACATCCAAGACCAGCCTATCCTGTCATCCACGTTCCTATTGAGCCTGCTGTCGCAGTTATTTAAGAACCTGCCGGAGGTGGGCGACCTCGACAAGCCCAAGCTGGTGTTCTTTTTCGAAGAAGCACACCTGCTTTTCAAAGATGCGCCGAAAGCGTTCCTTACCCAGGTGGAGCAGATTGTGCGGCTCATCCGCTCTAAGGGGGTGGGGGTATTCTTTTGTACCCAATCGCCGACCGATATCCCCGAAAGCGTGCTGGGCCAGCTGGGTAACCGCGTACAGCATGCACTGAGGGCTTTCACTCCCAATGACGCAGAGGCGCTCCGCAAAACAGTAAAAACCTATCCCCGGTCTGAGTTTTATGAGATAGACCGGGTACTCACATCGCTCGGAACAGGGCAAGCATTGATTACCGTACTCAACGACAAAGGTATCCCCACCGAAGTAGTGGCCACCCACCTGATACCGCCGCGCGCTGTAATGGGCCCGGTGGATACACAGACGTACGACCAACTGGTCAAAACTTCACCCTTCTATACCAAGTACCACGAATTGGTCGACCGTAGAAGTGCAGCGGAAATACTTGAAGAAAAGATGCAGGCACATGAGGCGGAGCAGGCGCGCGAGGCGGCGGCCAAAGAGAAAACTAAAAGCAAATCCAGGCGCAGTAGCCGCCAGACCCCGTTGGAGGCCGCCCAAAAGGCGGCGACGACGACATTGGCGCGCGAAGGTACCAAGCTATTGGCGCGGCTCGCCAATGGAATATTGACGGCCATGTTCAAGCGGAAGCGCTAAGGCGGTGCGCGCCACACGGGAAGCATTTTTATATCAAAAGGAATTTAGCTAAGTTTGACGACTTGAACGACACATTTTCAACATAATAAATTAAGTAATGAGTAAACCCACCTTGTTGATTCTTGCGGCCGGTATGGCCAGCCGCTACGGAAGCATGAAACAGATAGATCCTTTCGGGCCTAACGGTGAAACGATCATCGATTATTCCATCTATGACGCTATCCGCGCCGGATTCGGAAAAGTGAGCTTCATCATCCGCGAAGAGTTTGCTGAGAAATTCAAAGACATATTCGAGCCGAAACTAGCGGGAAAAATCGAAACAGACTATGTATATCAAAGCTACGACCTAACACCATTCGGTATCGATAGACAGATTGAACGTTCCAAACCATGGGGTACAGCTCATGCCGTGCTTTCGGCCCGCAACCAAATCAACGAGCCTTTCTGCGTAATCAACGCCGATGACTTCTACGGTTACGAGGCGTTTGAAAAAATGGCGAAGTTCTTGACCCACGAGGTAACGGACAGCAAGTTCTCGCTGATGGGGTACCAAATAGACAAAACGCTTTCTGATTATGGCTCCGTGTCGCGCGGGGTGTGCAAGGTGGATGATGATGGGAACATGACAGAAATCAATGAGCGGCTGAAGGTTTATTTCAAGGAAGTGGATGGTGAGAGGCGCATCTTCTTTGAAGAAGATGGCGTGGAAACAGAACTACCCAGGAGTAGCCGTGTGTCGATGAATTTCTGGGGTTTTACCCCCGCTATTTTTAAAGTGAGCGAAGAGCTGTTCAAAGCATTCGTACCGGCCAATGAAAACAACCCTAAGTCGGAGTTTTTGATTCCAAAGGTAGCCGACGAATTAATTAAGCAGGGGAAAGCCACCTTCAAAGTGCTCCCCACATCGCAAAAATGGTTCGGCGTTACTTATCCTGAAGATAAGCCTATCGTGCAGGAAAGTATTGCCAAACTAATAAATAGCGGTGTGTATCCCAGCAAGCTGTTTTAAGCGAGAAACAATAACAATATCAGTAAATAAAAAAACCTCGCAAGTACCGTACTTGCGAGGTTTTTTTGTTGGAGGATGTCGCAGATATGCGACTTACAACTTACTTCTTGTCGTCGTCTTTGACTTCTTCGAATTCTACGTCGGTCACGTCGTCACCAGCGTTGCCTGCCGCTTGTCCGGCACCGCTGGCATCACCTCCGGCTTGTCCGTTGGCCGCCCCCCCTTGAGAAGCTTTGTACATGTCCTCTGAGGCAGCGTTCCATGCGTTTTGCAACTCGGCTTGGGCAGCGTCGATAGCGGCGAAGTCTTTTGCTGCATGCGCATCTTTCAACTTCTTCAAGCCATCTTCAATAGGTGTCTTTTTATCTGCACCGATTTTGTCGCCATATTCTTTCAACTGTTTTTCGGTCGAGAAGATAAGCGCGTCAGCTGCATTCAGCTTGTCGATTTCTTCTTTCGCCTTTTTGTCTGCTTCGGCATTGGCTTCCGCTTCTTGTTTCATCTTTTGGATTTCATCCTCGGTGAGGCCAGAAGACGCTTCGATACGGATTTTTTGTTCCTTACCAGTAGCTTTATCTTTTGCCGATACGTGCAGGATACCGTTAGCGTCGATATCGAACGTTACTTCAATTTGTGGTACGCCGCGCGGTGCCGGTGGCAGCCCGTCCAAGTGGAAACGTCCGATGGTGCGGTTTTGCGCAGCCATGGGCCGCTCACCCTGCAAGATGTGGATTTCCACCGAAGGCTGGTTGTCTGATGCCGTGGAGAATACCTCCGATTTCTTCGTGGGGATGGTGGTGTTCGCTTCGATGAGCTTGGTCATCACACCACCCATCGTCTCGATACCCAACGACAGCGGGGTCACGTCGAGCAAAAGAACATCTTTCACTTCGCCGGTAAGCACGCCGCCCTGGATCGCAGCTCCAAGTGCAACCACCTCGTCGGGGTTTACCCCTTTCGAGGGCTCTTTGCCGAAGAAGCTCTTCACCGCTTCTTGGATAGCCGGTATGCGGGTAGACCCACCTACAAGGATAATCTCGTCGATATCCGAAGGGGAGAAGCCAGCATTTTTCAGGGCTGATTTACACGGATCGATGGTCCGCTTGATCAGGCTGTCTGCCAGTTGCTCAAATTTAGCACGGCTCAATGTGCGTACCAAGTGCTTCGGCCCGGTTTGATCGGCCGTGATGTAAGGTAAGTTGATTTCGGTAGAAGAAGAGCTTGAAAGCTCCACTTTTGCTTTTTCTGCAGCTTCTTTCAGCCGTTGCAGCGCCATCGGGTCTTTACTCAGGTCAAATCCACCGTTATCATTCTTGAACTCGTCGTTCAGCCAATCGATGATTACTTGGTCGAAGTCGTCCCCCCCAAGGTGGGTGTCGCCGTCGGTTGATTTTACTTCGAACACACCGTCGCCCAACTCCAGCACAGATACGTCATGCGTACCGCCGCCACAGTCGAACACCACAATTTTCATGTCCTTGTTCGACTTATCCAACCCGTAGGCAAGTGCTGCGGCCGTCGGCTCGTTGATGATCCGCTTTACCGCTAAACCGGCAATCTCGCCCGCTTCTTTGGTAGCCTGGCGTTGTGCGTCGTTAAAATAGGCGGGCACCGTAATAACGGCTTCCGACACTTCGTGGCCCAAGAAGTCTTCTGCTGTTTTCTTCATTTTCTGCAGAACCATCGCAGAGATCTCCTGTGGCGTGTATTTACGGTCGTCTATTTCCACGCGGGGCGTGTTATTGTCGCCCTTCACAATGCTATAGGGTACACGCTTAGCCTCTTTGGCGGCCTCGTCGTAAGTGGTACCCATAAACCGCTTGATGGAAGAGACGGTTTTCTTCGGGTTGGTGATGGCTTGGCGCTTAGCAGGGTCACCTACCTTGCGCTCACCATTCTCAACGAATGCCACAATCGAAGGGGTAGTACGCCTGCCTTCGTTGTTGGTGATGACTACCGGCTCATTACCCTCCATCACAGCTACGCAAGAGTTGGTAGTTCCTAAGTCGATTCCAATAATTTTTGCCATATCTTTATTTTCTTTTTCTACGTTGATAAAATCAATTCTCTTACTGATTAACAAGCCTTGTGCCAATCGTGCTTTCAATGCCAATTGTCTCTGCATAGCGAAAAAAGCGTCATTCTTGATGATGGTATCATGACAATGTGTCATTTTAGGCGTGAGGCATTAGACGCGAGATGTGAGACATTAGACATTAGACATTAGACATGAGATGCCAGACAAGTGGAGCAGTTCCTTTGGTTTTTGTAATTCCCGCTATAATTCCGATGTTTGATGAGTGGCATACGACTTTCGACTAAAGACATACGACTAGTGACTAACGATTATACATGCATATAGAACAACTACGTGATTATTGCCTTGCCAAGCCGGCGGTTACAGAAAGCTGCCCGTTCGGACCGGATGCCTTGGTTTTCAAGGTGGCGGGGAAGATGTTTCTCCTTGCAGGCTTGGATAGCCAACCCCTATCGTTCAGTGCCAAATGCGATCCGGAATATGCACTGGAGTTACGTGGCCGACACCCGCGCACCATACAAGGGGCCTACCACATGAATAAACGCCATTGGAACCAGGTGGCTTGCAATGGGGAACTAAGCGACCACCAGCTTGAAGAACTGATAAATCACAGCTATGAGTTGGTCGTGGCCGGACTGCCTAAAAGCATTAGGGAGCGAATCTGACACTCACGAGACCGACAGCAGGTTTGTATTCGTTACCTTTGCAAGTATTTACTAAATGTTTGTAGCTTGTGTCTATGGATTTCAAATCTTATTTAACTGAGTTCGGCCGTATATTAGATAGTGAGGAACCTCAGCCGCCGTACGATAATCCCGATTACCTTGACTATACCAAGCTCAATTGGTCGCGAATGAACCGTTGGCTGAAGAAAGGCGAGCTGTCTGATACACTCGCGGAAATGGTCAAAGGTATTGCCCAGCCCCAACAGTGGATTGTAATTACCGAGCCTTGGTGCGGCGATGCGGCTCACTCTGTGCCCTTCATCCAATTGGCAGCCCAGTTGAATCCGTTAATTTCGGTCGACTATGAATTGCGCGATGCCGAACCTTTCCGGATCAATGCGTACCTGACCAATGGGAGCAAATCCATTCCGAAGTTGATTATCAGGGACAGCCAGGGCACTGACCTGGCCACGTGGGGGCCGCGCCCTGTGGAATGCCAAAAGCTATTTGATCAACTGAAGGAAGAGAATGCCGACTTCGAGCGGCAGAAGGTCGCGTTGCAACAATGGTATAATGCCGACAAGGGGCAATCTGTACAGGCCGAGTTGGAAGCTATTCTCAAGGCGTTATAAGCCGGCATTACATCTTTAACCCGATTTCCCGTAGCCTTTCATCCAAGTATTCGCCGGCCGTCACGTCCGCGTATGCCTTGGGATGCTCGGCGTTGATGCATGATTCCAGTACCGCGAGGCTCATGTCAGCTTTCGGGTGGAGGAAAAACGGTACCGAAAAGCGCGATGTCTTCACCAGCTCGCGGGGTGGGTTGACCACCCGGTGAGTAGTAGACTTTAGCTTGTTGTTGGTGAGCCGCTGCAGCATATCGCCTACATTCACTACAATGTCTTCCCCATGCGCTTTGACGGGGTACCAGGTGCCGTCGCGCGTGAGTACTTCCAGTCCGTCGGCGCTTGCACCGATAAGTAACGTAATCAGGTTGATGTCTTCATGGGCACCGGCACGGACGGCATCACCAGGCAGGCTGTCCGGATCATCAATAGGAAAGTAATGGATAGCCCTTAAAATGGAGTTGCCTCGCTCGACTTTCGATTCAAAATAATCCTCTGTCAACCCCAAGTATACGGCAATGGCTTTTAGCAATTCGCGCCCGGCCGATTCCAGGCGGCGGAACACGTTACCGGTCACCATATCAAAACGCGGCAGCTCATCCACAATCGGGTTTTCGTCCTGGCCACGCTGCCAAAACTCTTTCAGGTCGGGCACCTTGGCATCTTTTGCTTTTTCTCTCCCTTTTGAAGTATACCCCCTTTGGCCCGCTAGCCCCGGGATTTCATAGTTAGATTTGATGTCATCGGGCAAGGCAAAGAACGCCTGCACCACGTGGTATAGCTCATCGATCAACGCCTTATCCATGCCATGATTGGCAATGGTTACAAAGCCCGTTTCGTTGAATGCGTGACCAATGTCTTGTGAGAACTGGTGGCGCTGCCGGGCAGTGCCTTGGGTATAATCATGAAGGTCGAGCCTTGGGATATTGATATTAGCCATCTTTCCTTTTTGAAGTAAAGGTACAAGTTTTTGGCAATAAGGCACGACACCCGCTCAGTTATTCAGCGCAATGTAAACCAAGCCATCTTCGATTTTCACCGGGTAGGTCTTGATTGCACATTCATCACCCGATAAGCACTCTCCCGTATCCAGGGCGAATGTTTTTTTGTGAAACGGGCACGCGACCTTCGGGCTGTCACCGAGCGACCCGATCATGCCGCGGCTCAAGATCATTTGCCGTTTGTGGGGGCATTCGTTTTGCGTCGCGTACCATTCGTTCCGGCGCTTGAAATAGAACAATGCAATCTGTTGGCCTTCCAGTTTTAGGCAAACCCCGCCATTGGCAATCGTATCTTCTACGCGGCAGGCTAATTTCCAGGGTGCTGATGTGGCTAATGTTTCCATAAATGTGTAATTAATAAATAGTGAATTGATAAGTTGCTTTTTTTTAATGTGTTGTTAATGCATTCCAATCGGCTGCCTTTTTCTGTCCCCGAAGAGTCTCGAAACGGACGGTATCATCTTTTTCCTCCGGAGCGTTTACAAAATGTACAAAACGCTTGCGTATTTCGGGGTCTTTCACGGCCGCTTTCCACTCGCATTCATAGGCGTCGACCAATTCCTGCATGTTTTTTTCCCAGGTCTCAGCCATGCCCAAACTGTCGTTGATAACTACGTTCCGGAGGTAATCGATGCCCCCGTCCATTTTGTTCAACCACGTGGCTGTCCGTGTCAGCGGGTCTGCAGTCCCTATATAAAACATCAGGAATCGGTCGATGTACCGGATACAGGTGGCGGAATCGACATCGCTGGCGAGCAATAGCGCGTGCTGTGGCTTGCTGCCGCCATTGCCGCATACGTATAGGTTCCACCCTTTCTCCGTGGCGATGATTCCGAAGTCTTTGCTTTGTGCTTCGGCGCACTCACGTACGCAGCCGCTTACGGCAGACTTAAGTTTGTGGGGCGCCCGCAGGCCACGGTAGCGCTCTTCGATTTGGATGGCGAAGGAAACACTGTCGTACAGCCCGAAGCGGCACCACGTACTTCCCACGCAGCTTTTCACCGTGCGTAGGGCCTTTCCATAAGCATGGCCGCTTTCAAACCCGGCGGCAATTAATTCTTCCCAGATAGCGGGTAGGTCATTCAGGTGCGCGCCAAATAGATCGATGCGCTGCCCGCCCGTGATTTTGGTATACAGTCCATATTTTTTGGCAACCTCTCCGATTACAATCAGTTTGTCGGGGTGGATTTCGCCGCCGGGAATACGCGGTACCACCGAGTAGGTGCCACCGCGTTGGATGTTTGCTAGGAAGCGGTCGTTGCTGTCCTGCACCACATCATTGCCCCGGCTGAGGATCATCTCGTTCCATAGGCTGGCCACGATGGACGCTACCAACGGCTTGCAGGTTTCGCAACCGTCGCCTTTACCTATACTATCTAGGATCTCGTCGTAGCTTTTAAGCTGGTGGATTTTTACGAGGTCGTAGAGTTCCTGGCGGCTATAGTTGAAGTGCTCGCAGACGGTCGTACGGATGTACTTGCCCTGTTGTTTCATGGTATGGGCGATGAGGTCCTTTACCATGGGCACGCAGCCGGCGCAGCCGGTGCCCGCTTTGGTGCATTTGCTTACACCCTCGAAGTTTTCACACCCTTGGGTGGTCACCGCATCGCATATCTGTGCTTTCGTAACGCCTTCGCAGCTGCAGATCAGTGCCGAATCGGGGAGCGATTCCAGGCCCGAGCCGGGAGGTTTGCTGTCGGCTTTTTCGCCGAGAAGAAGGATTTCGGGGTCGGGGGGGATAGGCATGTTGTTGTTGACCGTCTGCAGTAACATGTTGTAGCTGCTGGCCTCGCCCACGAGGATGCCACCGAGTAGCCGGCTGTACTGATGTTCAGGCGCTTGTACACCCCTTTGTTTGTGTCTTCCAATAGGATGGTTCTCGCGTGAGGTTCGGCAATGAATGGGTCACCGAAGCTCGCCACATCTACCCCCATCAGCTTCAGCTTGGTACTCATATCAAAGCCGTTGAATAATTTTTCCTCACAGCAAATTGTGCAGGCGGCGACCTCGGCCATCTCATAACCGGGAGCTACCAAGCCATAGATCATGCCGTTTGAAAGTGCACATTCACCGATGGCCAATATGGCCGGGTCTGACGTGCGCATTGTTTCGTCGATGATGATTCCGCCGCGCGGCCCCGTAGCCAGGCCGCAGGCTACGGCCAGCTCATCGCGGGGCTTGATGCCGGCAGATATGATGAGGATGTCCACATCGATCTGGGTGTCGTCTGAAAATGAAAGTCCGGTTATGTGCCCATCGCCGAGTATCTGTGTGGTCGATTTCTGCAGCAAGCAGGTTAGCCCCAGTTTGTCCAATTTTATTTGTAGTGTGCGGCTGGCGCTATCGTCTATTTGCCGGGGCATCAATCGGGGTGCGAACTCGACGACGGTGGATTCCTTGATACCTAAATCTACCAAGGCCTTCGCGGCTTCCAAGCCAAGGAGCCCGCCACCGATGACAGCCCCCTTCTTGGCACGTGCCGAATACTCCTTGATGTGATCGAGGTCCTGTATGGTGCGGTATAAAAAGACACCCTCTTTATCTACCCCGGGTATAGGCGGCACGAAAGCAGCCGATCCGGTAGCCAGCACCAGGAAATCATAGTGGAGTCGGAGTCCTTTTGATGAAATAATCGATTTATTGTCCCGATCGATGGCTTTTGCCGGGTCGTCTAAGTGTAATTCGATGTTGTTTTCAGAATACCACTGCTCTTCGGATAGGTAAAGTCGGTCCAATGGCTTGTCACTGAAGTAACTGGTGAGGTGAACGCGGTCGTATGCCCTTATAGGTTCTTCTCCAAATACTATTATATGAGAAATTTTGTCTTTTTTTCTTATTTTTTCACAAAATTTATGGCTAATCATGCCATTTCCAATAATAATTATTTTTTTTTATGCTCATTTTTTAATCATATTCTAAATAATATATAAAAATATTGATGTTTATGAATGCGAAAATAATCGTTTTTATCAAAAAAAGATAAATAAAATTATTTTTTTGATAAAAAATCATATTTTTGCTTGTGATTTTTATTAAAAAACGAGTGTTTATATGTTAAATATTCAAAATAAGCTATATATTATTGGGTCCGGTCCGGGTGATGTTGAATTAATTACCATAAAAGCGTATAAAATCCTAGCTAAAGCGGATGTGGTGTTGTTTGATAACCTAGTGAACCGGGATTTACTTGCCATTGTACCGGAAAACTGCACGAAAATTTATGTAGGTAAGAAACCCTTCGGCAAATATGTGCCCCAATCCGATATAAATGAGTTGATAGTATACTACTGTAAGCGCTACTCCCACGTCGTCCGGTTAAAGGGAGGTGATCCTTATATATATGGCAGGGGGTTCGAAGAGTGGGCTGTGGCCCAACGGTTAGGGGTGCAGGTAGTTTATGTACCGGGAATTACGAGTATGCAGGGTATCGGCATGTGGGACATCCCACTTACCCATCGCGGTACCAGCGAAGGGGTTTGGATACTCACAGGGATGAAAAGCGACGGTAGCATCGCCTCCGATTTATCGCTGGCCGTGCAAAGCAATTCAACGGTGGTTATTTATATGGGGATGCGGAAGCTATCAACGATTGCGCGCACGTACGTAATGCAAGGCAAAGGCGATACACCCGCTGCGATTGTGCAGGACGCCACCAAGCCCAATGGCCGAAAGGTAACCTGTGCGGTGCGCGACCTGGTGAAATGCAGCCGGGAGGCGGATATGGCTAATCCGGCTATCATCGTCATCGGCGAAGTCGTTGCCTTAAGTGAAGCGATGACATCCTTTCCCGTAAAGCGCCACGTGATATAGTATGGATCATAGAAAACTTAGGATACAAAAAGGTGGATAGCAGTTTTTTCAATGACCACCTTCAGCTGCCATTTATCGGCAGGCCGGGGGTCGACAATTTAAAAAAGAAACGAGTATTGGTGGTAGGAGCCGGTGGGTTGGGCTGCCCTGTCGTTTCGGCACTGGCCTCCAGTGGGGTCGGACATATCGGGATCGTAGATGGCGACCGGGTAAATGCCACGAACCTAGCACGCCAATTTCTGTACACGCCCGATCAGGTGGGTGAATTCAAAACTACGGCGGCCATCGACTATTTGAGAACCCGATGCGTTGAAACCTCCTTCGAAGGATATCCACTATACCTAAGTCCCCAAACGATCGATTCGTTGTTTGCCGCATACGATTTGATCATCGATGCGACCGACAATTTCCTGTCGAGGTCTATGATTGCCCAAGCATGCCTGAAGCTGGGGCTCCCTCAAGTGTATCGTGCTATCTTCCGGACGGAGGGGCAGGTCACCGTTTTCAACTACGGCGAGTCGACGGGAGCCATGACCGATTTATCCGCTGTCGACCCGGGAGCCATCGTAGGGACAGCCTGCACCGAATCAGGCACCTATATAATAGGCAGTATGGTGATAGGCCTGTTAATGGCAAATGAAGCAGTCAAAGTACTGCTGGGATTGCCCGGTATACTTGCAGGTAAATTGCTTCTTTTCGATGTGTTGACGCTCCAGCAGCGGATTGTCCGCTTTTCCAAACCACTAGCCACGACCCCGCTTGAACAGATAATATGAGAGATATCACACATAAAATCAGTACGCTCCGCACAGCATTGGCCAGTGCGGTTTTGTACATCACCGATAGGACCGCTTTAAGGGTTAAACAGGGTACACTTCCCAAGGGCGACCTCTTCGATGTGGCCCGTGCAGCCGCATTTCTGGGGGCAAAGGCAACTCCCCAACTGCTCCCGCACTGCCATCCCGTCAGTATCGACGCAATGGATGTCGATTTCGACTACCTATACCCGGACTCCCATCCCGCATATTTCGGCGATGGACAGCCAGACCGGGTGGGTATACAGCTTACTGTTTCCGCCAAATCGATTGGCCGGACAGGAATAGAGATGGAAGCGCTGACGGCGGTATCGGTGGCCGCGCTCGAACTTTATGACATGCTGAAACCGATCGATGACCAGTTGGAGATCGGACATATCCGGTTGATAAACAAAACAGGGGGTAAGTCAGACAACGACCGCTTCCTCGCGCCGTTGGCGACGTGCGCCATTCTGGTATGTTCGGATGCGACTTTCGCCGGACGGCGACTGGATAGCAGCGGTAAAAAAATCGAAGAAATGCTTCTGGCCACCGGCGCGCAGGTATTGGACTACCAAATCGTAGCCGATGAAAAATGCGATATCCAGCGTATTGTGCGGCACTGGGTAGATAGGGGAGTCCAGTTTATTTTCACTACGGGCGGCACAGGATTGGGTCCTAGAGACGTCACCGTGGAGGCCGTTGCCGAGTTACTGGAGAAACAAGCAAGCGGCATTGCCGAGGCCATGCGGACCCATGGGCAGCAGCGTACCCCCCTGGCCATGATGAGCCGCGCCGTTGCGGGCACAGTAGGCACTTCCTTCATCGTTACCCTGCCGGGCAGCACTAACGGGGTGAAGGAATGCCTGGAAGCTGTGCTGCCGGCACTATTTCATGTGCGGAAAATGGTGGTAGGAGGAGGACACTGATATGCTGAAATACCTGGAAGCTGTATCAAAAATCCGGGGCTTGGCGAGTCCATTCCCAGTGGAAACCGTACCGCTCACATCGGCAGACAACCGTGTGTTGGCCCGTCCTGTTTTTGCAGACCGCGATTACCCGCCTTTCGACCGCTCGGCGATGGATGGGATAGCCATCCGGCTGGCAGATTACCAGCAGGGTGCCCGGGAATTCCACATCGCAGAAACGATTTTTGCCGGCTCGGAGGCCACAGTGGCGTTGGAAGAAGGAACATGCTATCGGATTATGACCGGCGCACCTTGCCCACCTTCTGCAGATGCGGTCGTCCGCAATGAAGACATAACCTACATAAGCAGCCAGCAGGTGCGGGTCCAAAGCGAGCAGGTAGTACCCAAGCAGCATATTGCCCAGCAGGGGGAAGACCTCACCAAAGGCGACCGGGCACTTGCCGCACCCTGTCGATGTGACGTATCGGCCATTGGTACATTGGCGGCACTGGGGGTAAATAATGTACCCGTGTATGCCAACCCCTCCGTAGCGATTGTCACTACCGGCAATGAAGTGGTGGATATCGGTAGGCAGCCGAACCGGTTTCAGATACGGAACAGCAACCAGTACCTCTTGCGCTCATTGTGCTGCCGGTGGGGGCTGCCCATTGGCCTTTGCCAGCATGCGCCGGACGACCCGGCCATACTACGAGAGACCCTCGGGCAGGCGTTGGACCACCACATCACCATCATAAACGGAGGTGTTTCCGCCGGGGATGCGGATTATGTGCCGCAGGTATTGGCAGACCTCGGCGTAGAAACCTTGTTCCATAAGGTACTGATAAAGCCGGGTAAACCGATATTGGTGGGTACGACTCCCAATGGTGGTATCGTCTTCGCCCTGCCGGGGAACCCGTTGTCGTGCTTGGTTACCTTCAAACTGTTCGTGGAGGAATACCTATGGTGCTGCTATGGGTTTGCACACACGCGGCTCAAAAAAGCACAACTATTGAACTACCGACCCAAGAAAACATCCTTGGATGAATTTTTTCCTGTGTTCCGTGAAATTCATACCGACGGGTACACGTGGCGGCCGCATCATGGCTCGGGCGATATCACTGCCGCAGTGGGGTGCGATGGCATCGGCTGGCATCCGCAAAACAGGCGTGACATCAAAGCCAATGAGGTGATTTCAATTCTTTCCCTGTCAAGTTTTTAAGCTACTTATACTATGATTCAAAGCCAGCAACCACTCAGCAAACTCAACATCTTCTCGTTTAAGGGAATCCAGATGAGGACCTTCCACATTACGTGGATTACATTCTTTTTCTGCTTTTTTGGGTGGTTTGGGGCTGCGCCCTTGATGCCCATGATCCGCGATGAACTCGGCTTGACCAAAAGCGAGGTGGGCAACATCATCATCGCTTCTGTTTCGGCTACAATCATCGCCCGCTTAGTAATCGGCAAGCTGTGCGACTCGTTGGGGCCGCGGCGCACTTACACGATGCTGCTGGTGGTGGGTGCCATCCCGGTGATGCTGATCGGGTTGAGTAATAGTTACCTGTCTTTCTTGTTGTTCCGGTTTGCTATCGGGATTGTCGGTGCGTCCTTCGTCATCACCCAATTCCATACGTCCATGATGTTTGCGCCTAATATCGTCGGCACCGCGAATGCGGTAACCGGCGGCTGGGGAAACTTGGGCGGTGGTGTTACCAACCTGGTAATGCCATTGATTGCGGCTGGCTTTGCAGCGATGGGACTGGTGAGCGATGCCGATTCCTGGCTGCTGGCAATGGTAGTGCCCGGAGTCGTCCTGCTGGTCATGGCCTTTGTATACTATCGCTATACCACGGATACACCTGCAGGTAATTTCAAAAACCTGGAGCAGGTGGGTGCTGCGGTACGGCAAAAAAAGAGGAGGGGGACGCTGGTGGCAGCACTGCGTGATTATCGGGTATGGGTGTTGACACTGGCCTACGCCGCCTGTTTTGGCATCGAGATCACCGTAGATAATGTGGCAGCTACCTTCTTTATCGATCGGTTTGGCACCAGCCTCATCGTGGCGGGAGCCATGGCCGGCATATTCGGTGGTATGAATATTTTTGCACGTGCCCTTGGTGGAATCATCAGCGATCGTGTCGGCAACAAGTTCGGCTTGCGGGGTAAAGGAACGTTATTGGGGGTACTGTTGGTGCTGGAAGGTGTGGTGATTATGTTATTCGCAGCATCTGACTCATTGTTGCTTGCGTTGGTTACCATGCTGATTTTCGCATTGTTCCTGAAAATGGCCAATGGTTGTACCTATGGGATTGTCCCTTTCATCAATAAAGACAACATCGGGGTGGTGAGCGGCGTGGTGGGTGCCGGTGGGAACATCGGCGCCATGCTGGTTGGCTTCCTCTTCAAATCGGAAGAGCTGACGTACGTCGATGCCTTCCAGTATATCGGTATCGGGGTAGTTTTAATCGGATTGATGGTGGTGGTCACCAAATTCCAGCCGACACCGGCTGCCGCAGTGAAACGCCGCGAACTCGTGTTTGGGCAGTAGCAATAATATAAACGATTGATGGATCAGCGTTAACGATGAAGAAAACGGAAGTAACCAGTACCTGTTGCTATTGTGGGGTCGGCTGTGGGGTGAAGATCCAGCTGGATAAGCACAACCTGGTTGCCGTGACCGGCGACTCGGACCATCCGGTAAACCGCGGTAAGTTGTGTAGCAAGGGCATGAATTTACAGTATACGGTTAATGACCGGTCCGATCGATTGCAGTATCCACAGATGCGTTACCACCGCAGCATGCCCATGGAGCGTGTGAGCTGGGACGATGCCCTTACCCGTACCGCGGCGGTATTCCGCTCATTGATTTCAACGTATGGGCCCGACTCCGTAGCATTTTACGCATCGGGACAATGCCTTACCGAAGAGTATTACGTAGTCAATAAACTCATCAAAGGCTTTATCGGGAGCAACAACATCGATACCAATTCGCGCCTATGCATGAGCAGTGCTGTTGCTGCCTACAAAATGAGCCTGGGCGAGGATTCGGTGCCGATTTGCTACGACGATATCGAGCTGTCCGATTGCCTGCTGGTGGAAGGGGCCAACCCGGCTTGGTGCCACCCCATCCTCTGGCGGCGGGTGGAGGCCCACAAAGCGGAAAACCCGCATGCCCGGATTATCGTCGTCGATCCGCGCAAAACGGATTCTGCGGCTATCGCCGACATCCATCTGCAGTTGCAGCCCGGCACCGACATGGTGCTGAACTATGCCCTTGGCAGATTGCTGATTGAAAACGGCGACATCGACAGCGACTTCATCGAAAATCATACGGAAGGATTTGCGGCGTATAAAACGCGCGTATTTGAGCGCACCGTGGCGGAGGCTGCGCAGATTTGCCGGCTGCCCGAAGGGGAAATCCGGCGGGCAGCCGCGTATATCGGGATGTCAAAATCGCTGTTGACCCTGTGGACTATGGGACTTAACCAAAGTGCGAAAGGAGTAGACAAGAACTTGTCGCTCATAGACCTCAACCTTATCACCGGGCGGATCGGCAAGCCGGGGTCAGGTCCGTTCTCGCTAACGGGCCAGCCCAATGCCATGGGGGGGCGTGAAGTGGGAGGGCTGGCCAACCTGCTTCCGGCACACCGCGACCTCAAGAACGATGCCCACCGGCGGGAGGTGGCCGGTTTCTGGGGCGGCACGGCTATCGCCGATAAACCGGGCCTCACGGCGACCGAGATGTTCGATGCCCTCGCCGATGGGAGACTGAAAGCCGTCTGGATCCTGTGTACCAATCCGCTGACAAGCCTGCCCAACGCCCGGAAGGTGGAGCAAGCGCTGACGAATGCCAAATTTGTTGTGGTGCAGGAAATAAGTAACAAGCCCCAGACATTGGATTATGCCGACGTGATCCTGCCCGCGGCAGGTTGGGGAGAGAAAGAAGGGACCATGACCAATTCCGAAAGGCGGATCAGCCACCTGCACAAAATCATCGACCCTCCCGGAGAAGCGCTTCCCGATGCGGAGATCATCTGTCGCTTCGCCCAGAAGATGGGCTACCGTGGGTTTGACTACACAGGCCCGGAAGCGATATACAAGGAGCATACCCGGCTCACGGCCAAAACGTCCATCCGTGTTGAAGGGCTGGATTATGCGCGGATAGACAGCCATAAGACCATCCAATGGCCCTACCGGAAGCACCAAGACAGAGGTACGCCGCGTTTGTTTGCAGACCACCGGTTTCATACACCCACTCAGCGGGCCATCATCCACAGCCCAGGTGCCGAGATGCCGAGCGAGCAGCCCGACACCGATTTCCCGTTCATCCTGACCACGGGCCGTATTCGCGACCAATGGCATACCATGACCAAAACAGGAAAAGTGAGCAAGCTGAAGCAGCATATCAGGGAGCCCCAATTAGAAATGCACGAAGACGATGCCCGGCAACTGGGGATAGCCGAGAGTCAGCTGGTGGAAATCACCTCCCGCCGGGGCAATGTACGGGTGAAAGTCACTATTAGCGATACCATAAAGCCCGGTTGCGTGTTTCTGCCCATGCACTGGGGCAAGCTGTGGGGCTCGGACCTCAACCGGACAAACAACCTGACCAACCCATTGCTGGATCCGATATCGAAAGAGCCGGACTTTAAGTTCTGTGCGGTACAGGTGACGCCTTACCGGAAGCCGTTCGAGCGGATCGTGATCGTGGGCGCCGGAGCGGGCGCATTCGGATTCGTGAAAACTTTCCGTGAGCTCAATAACACCGACGAAATCACCGTGTTCAGCAACGAAGACCTTCCGTTTTACAACCGGGTGATGCTACCGCATTATGTGAGTGGCGACCAGCAATGGGGCGAATTGGTGAAAATGCAGGATGAGGAGGAGCACGGCGTATACCAGATCAAGCACATCCGCGGGGTGGCGGTAACCCGTATTGACCGGTCAACGAAATGCGTCGAAGACTCACGGGGGATAAAAACGCCCTATGACATACTCATTCTGGGAACAGGAAGCCGCCCGGCGATGCCCAAAGACATACCGAACCTGCCCGGTATTTTCAGCATGCGGCGCCGATCGGATGCCGACAACCTCCGGAAGTTCCTTCGGAAAGAAGCATCGGTCGTGATTATCGGCGGTGGACTCCTGGGGTTGGAAATGGCAGCAAGCTTGCGCGAAATGGGTATGAAGATCACCGTCGTACAGCGGGTTTCACGTTTCCTGAACCGCCAGCTCGACGTACTGGGCAGCCAGATGCTCCACGAGGAGATGGTGGAACACGGCTGCGACGTGTACTACAACGATGAGGTGCAGCTCTACTACGGCCGCAACAAGGTCAGCAAAGTCGAACTGAAGAGTGGCCGGCAGATTAAATGCGATGCGGTGATTGTGGCAATCGGCACCACCCCCAATATCGAGCTGGCCAAAGCTGCGGGCCTGCAATGCCAGCGTGGGGTGGTGGTGAATAACCGCATGCAAACGAGCGACCCGTCCATCTATGCCATCGGCGAGATCGCCGAATTCGAAGGGGTGCTGTACGGCATCACCGCTGCTGCTGAGCAGCAGGGAGCAGTCGTAGCACGATACCACCATGGCGATGTGGGGAGTGTATACCAAGGCAGCGTGTTTATGAACATCATCAAAATACAGGGGTTCGACCTGTGTAGCATCGGCCTCGTCGATTGCCCCGACGACAGCTACGAAGAAATCGTTTTCATCGACAAAGCCAAACGGTATTACAAGAAATGCATTATCCACCAGGACCGGCTGGTAGGGGCCATTTTAATTGGCGACAAGAATGAGTTCCTCGAGTTCAAAGATCTGATTACGAATAAAACCGAGCTCAGTGAGAAACGGTTGCAACTGTTACGCGGCGGCTCAACAAAAGAACCGGTCATAGGAAAACTGGTATGCAGCTGCAGCCAGGTGGGTGAAGGGAACCTGACCAACCTGATCCAGTCGGGCTGTACCGAGTTGGATACCTTATGCGCGACCAGTGGCGCCGGAACTGGATGCGGCTCATGCCGGCCGCAGGTGATGGCAATCTTGGAAGGGGTGCTGGCGGAAGCCGAAAAAATGGAGGAGGTACATGGCTAAACATATACAACCCGTGTGGAAACGCGTCAAGGTGAACCTACCGGGCGGCTTTGTGTCTATCGGCGATCTCCGGACACTGTTGGAGGCCATTGAATCCGTAGGTATCCACGCCGTAAAAATCGGGAACCGGCAGCAGCTCCTTTTTGCGGCAACGGCTGAGCAGCTTGACGAGCTCACCTACGACCTGCTGAACCAGGAGCTCCTCCACGAAGTGGTCAATGATTACTACCCCAATATCGTCAGCTCCTATGTGTCGGACGGCATTTTCAACCAATCGCGCTGGCTAAGAGAGGGCATCTACAAAGACATTCTGGCCTCGTTTGAGTTCGTGCCTAAGCTAAAGGTGAACATTGTCGATGCGAACCAATCGCTGGTGCCGTATTATACAGGCAATCTGAATTTCGTTTCGTCCGACATCGGTAACTTCTGGCACGTTTTCGTCCGGTGGCCAAAAGCCAACCAACTGTTCGAATGGTCGTCGCTGGTATACTCCATGGATATCGCAGAGGTCTGCCGGCAGCTGGAAAAGCTGATCCTCCAGGGCGACGGCTTGCCGAAAACAGGCGTCAGGGTAAGGGGTGCGAGTCTCGAGACGAAGGTGAAGGAGGCAGTATCTTTCCATTCCCAGGAGCCCGGCCGGCCGTTGGTCGAGTCGGAATTCCGACTTCCCTATTACGAAGGGTTCAACCGGTACGAAGATAAATTCTGGCTGGGTATTTACCGGCCCGACGAGACATACACCGTTTCCTTCCTGCTCGACGTTTGCGACGCTTGCCAGACCTCGCGGATCGGCCAGCTGTATACCACGCCATGGCGATCGTTGATCATCAAGGATATCCGGCAGGAAGACCGCATGGTGTGGGATTATATTCTGGATAAGCACCGCGTTAACCTACGCCACGCATCCAACGAGCTGAATTGGCAGCTGGAAGATTGGTGTGAACCTGCCCTGAAGCTGAAGCGGTCGATCGTACGGTATTTCGATCGGCTGAACATCCGGACCTATCGGCTGTGTTTCGGTATCAAGATCGGAACAAACAGCGGTATCTGGGGGTCTATTATTTTAAAAGATACGACCGGTGGTAGCAAGGAGCCTTGCTTTGACGTACTGCACACCGAAGACTTCAACGCAAACGCCCGCATACTCATTCCGTACAAGCAGGGGGTGCCACAGCAATCGCTACCGCATGTCCTCAAGCAACTTTGTGACAACTATTACGATTCGACGATTGAAGGCGGCTTGTCGTCCACCCGCCCGGCAGCGCACTTGTCCGAAGCCCCGGAGGGCGTACCCACACATCCGCGATTCCAGTGCACACACTGTCTGAGTATTTACGATGCCGCCTACGGCGATGCGCTCGCGGCGGTACCACCCGGTTTAGCGTTTACCGACTTGCCAACAGACTACACCTGTGGTTTGTGCGGCGCGCCGAAGAAAGATTTTAAGCTATGGAACTATATATCGCATTGACATTATTCACAGTAGGTTTTCTATATGCATCTGTTGGCCATGGAGGTGCCAGTGGCTACATAGCCGTATTCTCCATTTTCGGCATTCCGGTTATCCAGTATAAGCCGCTTATCCTCGTACTCAATATGCTGGTTGCAGGTACCGGGTTCGTACAGTTCCGGCGTGCTGGCCACTTCAGGTGGTCTACCTGCTGGCCGTTCCTGGTCACATCCATACCAGCCGCTTTTCTGGGGGCACGATACGCCATCGTCGGACAGCTCTACTTCGTACTCCTGGGCCTCGCGCTGGTGTTACCCACCATCAGGCTGCTGGGCATTACACCAAGAGAACATGCGCAGACCAAACCCGTAAATGTGCCGGTGGCATTGCTCATGGGGATACTTCTCGGCGGTTTATCGGGCATGCTTAATATTGGTGGAGGTATTTTTTTGAGCCCTTTGCTCATTTTACTAGGATGGGCCAATGCCAAAGAAGCCGCCGCATCGTCGGCCATTTTCATTGCACTTAACTCACTGAGCGGTTTGCTGGGTAGCACCTCGCCGGTGTATATCGACAATCAGATCGCCATTTGGTTCTGTTTCGCTGCCGTGGGTGGATTCGCCGGCGCTTATTTCGGTAGTGCACGTTTCCAGATGGCGACAGTCCGCACGCTGCTGAGCGTGGTCCTGATGATTGCCTGCTGCAAGCTGTTATTTTTTATGTGATGGGTATGTTAAAAGATAATATCGGTCGTTCGTTCCGTGTTTTGCGGGTTAGTTTGCTGGATACGTGCAACTTCGCATGCACCTACTGCGTTTGCGAAGATAAACCCGCTGCCAAAGGCGCCGAAGAGACCATACTATCAGTTTCCGAGCTCATCGGGTTGATTGCCCGCCTGCATCAAGTACTCCACCTGCACACGGTCAGGCTAACCGGTGGCGAGCCGCTGCTGTATCCTGAGTTACCCACATTGATTGCAGGTATCCGCTCGTTGGGCATCCGCAATATCAAGATGACCACCAACGGCTTTTTGCTAGCAAGGAGGGTCGGTGAGCTGAAACGTGCCGGACTCCAATCGATCAACGTGTCGCTGGATGCGTTGGATGAAGGACGTTTCTTCCGGGTGACGAAGCGGACCGGAGTAGCACGCGTGGTGGAAGGCCTGCTGGCGGCGAAGCATGCGGGATTGGAGGTGAAGATCAATACCGTGGTGATGCGGGGCGAAAACGACGGCGAGGTGCTGCCGCTGCTGGACTTTGCCTTCCGGCAGGGACTTACAATCCGATTGCTGGAACTGATGAGTATGGGGCATTTATATGGAAATATGGATGAGAGGTTTTTCCCAAAAGCGGCGATGCTGGCCACCATCGCCGGCCGGTACCGGATCCGGGAGCTTGCAAAGCGGCCCGGCGACACCGCGACATACTGGGCAACGGCATGCGGGCACAGCTTCGGTATTATCGCTAATGAAAGCCAACCCTTTTGTGCCGACTGCAACCGGTTGCGGTTGGACACCAAAGGGAATATCTATGGCTGTTTGAGCAGCAACACGCCCATTCCCATTGTCGGCATCGCCACGCAGCGGGGACTGGAGGCCAGTTTATATGCGGCATTGGAACAAAAACAACTGAAATTCTCAGGAAGTGAACTAAGCATGTTAACAATTGGAGGATAAACGATGATTAAACTAGAGTTTTATGCGGCGTTGAAAGACCATTTTCCAGCGTGGATGGAGGTCGATGACACACTAAAGGATGTGCGGGCATTGCGCAAGTATTTGGTCGATAGGGACATGTCTGCCTCGGTATTGCTGGCGCAGTGCCGGTTTGCGGTCGACGATACATTTGTTGATGAGGGGCACGCCCTTCGCGCAGGAGATACCGTACTGGTAATCCCGCCGAGCAGTGGAGGGTAATGGCATGGAGCACCTTTGTACGGAACATATCGACGTGGGCTCGCTGTGGCAGCGGAGCCATCATCCTGAAGCAGGAGGGCTGGTCTTATTCAGTGGTGAGGTTAGAGACAACCACCAGGGCAAGGCCGTTTCGCATCTATATTATGAGGCTGCCGAGTCCATGGCCAATAACATGATAGCGGCCCTGCTAGAAGAAGCTACGCAGCGGTGGGGCCTGCACGTGGCCATCGCTGTGCACCGGCTGGGAAAGGTGGCAGTGATGGAAACAGCAGTAGTGGTCATTACCGGTGCGGCCCACCGCAAGGAAGCCTACGCAGCCAACCAGTATATCATAGACCGCATAAAGCACGACGTGCCGATATGGAAATGCGAGTATTTTGCCGGCGGCGGCCGGATATGGGGCGGACACTGCTCCTGCAAGGAGGAACGGGTGGATGAAAGCGTGATTTTTTAAAGTTGATGAAATAGATGTTATCGTGCAGAATTTGATAGGACTTGTACTATGCGGTGGCAAAAGCAGCCGTATGGGAACCGATAAAGGGATGCTGATGAAGGAAGGTTATACGTGGGCCGAATATATGGAGGCCAAATTGACGCTGCTTAATTTGAAAACGTATATTTCCATCAATTCATCCCAGTTTATCGAGTACGGCCGGTTTTTCTCTCCGAAAGCGTTGATACCTGACCAAGTGGATGTGAGAGGTCCGCTGTGTGGTCTATTGAGTGCACATTTGCGCTTCCCCAAAAAAGATATCATTGTGGTGCCGTGTGATATGGTAGATTTAGATACGTCGCTGTTGCAACGGTTATTGAATATCCGTCGGCAGATTGTCCACGCCGATGCGTACCTGTATGGACAAACCGGTTTCACAGAGCCATTATGTGCCATCTATACGGCCTCGGGGCTCCGAAAGCTGTGTGTCGCGTACGACGGTGGTAACTCGACCGATTTTTCGGTGCGGCGTGCCACAGAGTCACTTAATACAGTATACCTACCCCTACCGGAAAACACACTGGATTTCCGGAATTATAACACCCCAGATTGTATTTTATGAGAAAAACAGCATCATTATGGACAATCTTTGTGTTGGTCCTTTTTATTGGCAATGAGAGTTGCGCCCAAGCCGTATTGGAAATAGGCGGCGACGTAGAAAAGCCACTTTCGCTAACGATGGAAGAACTAAAGACATGCTCCCCGCAGCGCTATACCACGCAATCGATGGATGGCGATACAGTCGTGTATGACGTTGTCCGCCTGATCGACGTGTTAGCATTGGCCGGCGTACCTGCCGGAAACCAGTTGAAGGGAAAACACGTCCAAAAGGCAGTTGTCGTTGCCGCGGAAGATGGTTATAGAGCCGTGTTCTCACTAGCGGAGCTTGACCCGAAATCGGCTGACGGTGCTATCTTGCTGGCTATCGGGCAGCAAGGTAAGCCACTGGATAAACGGGTGGGGCCGTTGCGCCTCATTGCCCCCAAGGATCGGTTGCATTCGCGCTGGGTGTGGCAAGTCCGGAGCTTTTTCGTTGTTTCCCCTCAGTTGTAAGACCCCAATAAGGCTGCTTTCACCAAATGGTAAAGCACTTTTCCACGTTCCACCCTTCGGGGACAAATCTTTATTTGCACAAAAAACTTGCAATCCAAAATTATTCCACCTAAATTTGCTATGCATGCATAATAAATTGCAGGGAAAACCGGTATGAATGAAGACAATACAATAGATTATTACTTAAAGGCAGCGTGGCAGTCGGCAGCGAACAAATATAATCAGATCGCATCGCAGTTCGGGATTACCCAAGCCACGGGCTATGTACTCATCAATATCCATAAGGAAGGCACGCCCGTTTCTCAGATTGCCGGCCTACTGGGCGTGAAAGCCACAAGTTTGTCGCGCATACTCAACAATTTGGAGAAATTGGAGTTGATTTATAGGGAAACGAATAGTGCCGACAAGCGTTCGGTGAAGGTTTTCCTAACGGCGCTGGGTAAGGAGAAGCGGGAGCAGGCCAAAGATGTGGTACGTAAATTCAACGCATACCTCGATCAGCACCTGTCTGACGAAGAGCGGATATCGGCCATCCGCACATTGAAGCGCATTAACGAGTTGGCCGTACAATATAAACCGGAGTGAGATATGAGATATGAGATATGAGATATGAGATATGAGATATGAGATATGAGATATGAGATATGAGATATGAGATATGAGATATGAGATCTGAGATATGAGATATGAGATATGAGATGTGAGATATGAGATTTGAGATATGAGATGTGAGATGTGAGACATCAGATTTGAGACTTGAGACATCAGATATGAGACATGAGACAATAGACAAAAGGCGAATCACAAAAGTGGCCGTGCTGGGCTCAGGGGTGATGGGATCGCGCATAGCGTGCCACTTCGCCAACATCGGGGTCGAGGTATTGCTGCTCGATATCGCACCTAACGAGCTGACACCGCAGGAAACGGCCAAAGGCCTGGCCCTCGATAGCAAGGCCGTGCGCAACCGCATCGTAAATCAATCGTTGGATGCCGCTATCAAAAGTAACCCTTCGCCTGTGTTCAGCAAACATAGTGCGAAGTTGATTACAACCGGCAATTTCGACGATGACTTCCCCGCTATTGCGTCGGTCGATTGGGTAATCGAGGTGGTAGTGGAGCGGCTGGATATCAAGAAACAGGTGTTCGACAAGGTAGAGCAACACCGCAAAGCCGGTACGCTGGTTACCTCCAATACCTCCGGTATCCCCATCCACCTCATGGCAGCGGGGCGTAGCGATGACTTCAAGGCTCATTTCTGTGGTACACACTTCTTCAATCCGCCCCGTTACCTGCGGTTGCTCGAAATCATCCCCACACCCGCTACAAAGCCAGAAGTAGTCGATTTCCTGATGCATTATGGCGACAAATTCCTTGGCAAAACTGCAGTGCTCTGTAAAGATACCCCGGCATTTATCGGTAACCGTATCGGTGTGTATTCCATGTTGGCAATCACCCACTTGGTAGAGCAGCTGGGTCTTACTGTCGAGGAGGTAGATAAGTTTACCGGTCCGGCCATGGGCCACCCCAAAAGCGCCACCTTCCGCACCGCCGATGTGGTGGGGCTCGATACGTTAGTGAATGTAGCCAACGGGCTGGCTGAAAACGCACCCGCTGATGAAGCCAAAGGCGTTTTCCAGTTGCCTGACTACATCCGGCAGATGGTCGATAAAAAATGGCTGGGCGAGAAGAGCGGACTAGGATTCTACAAGAAAATAAAAGATGATAAAGGGAATAGCGTTATCCTGTCGCTCGACTTGAAAACGCTGGAGTATCGCCAGCAGGAGAAGGTGAAGACGGCAACGTTGGATGCTACAAAAGGTGAAGACGATATCCGCAAGCGCATGAAGGTCTATGAGCAAGGCACCGACAAAGCCGGTGCATTCTTCCGGGCCATGCACTACCCACTATTTGAATACGTCTCCCGACGAGTACCCGAGATTACTGATGAGTTTTTCCGCATCGACGATGCCATGCGCGCCGGGTTCGGCTGGGAGCTTGGACCGTTTGAAGTGTGGGACGCGCTGGGCGTGAAAGAAACCCTAGCAAAGATAGAGTCAGAAGAAAAGCGCGTGCCTGGCCACAGCGGCGAGGTAGCCGGATGGGTACAGGACATGCTTGCGGCAGGCCACGACTCCTTCTACAAGGTGGAAAATGGCGTGCGGCATTATTACGATATCGGCAGCAAGTCGTATAAACCCATACCCGGTACCCAAGCTTTTATTATCCTGGATAATATCCGCGGACAAAAAACAGTCTGGAAGAACAGCGGATTGACCATCACCGATCTCGGTGATGGCATCCTCAACGCGGAGTTCCATACCAAGATGAATACGATTGGGGGCGATGTGATCCAGGGGTTGCATAAGGCAATCGACTTAGCTGAGAAAGACTTTCGTGGGCTGGTGGTGGGTAACGACGGGGCCAACTTCTCTGCCGGGGCCAATATCGGGATGATCTTCATGATGGCCGTGGAGCAGGACTACGATGAACTGAATAGGGCCGTAAAAACCTTTCAGGACACGGCCATGCGACTACGTTATTCTGCTGTCCCCGTTGTTGCAGCGCCTTTCAATCTTGCCCTGGGCGGTGGTTGCGAGTTTTCCATGCATGCCGACTTCGTGCAGCTCCATGCCGAAACGTACATGGGGCTTGTGGAATTCGGGGTGGGGGTGATTCCGGGCGGAGGTGGCTCCAAGGAGTTCGCCCTACGAGCGTCCGACGAATTCAAGGAGGGACAGATTGTGCAACAAACGCTGCGCGATCGGTTCCTTACCATTGGGCAAGCTAAAGTGTCTACATCGGCGGTAGAGGCCTTCGAACTCGGCTACTTGGAAGCCGGCAAGTATGCCATCAGCATGAACCGCAGTCGGTTGTTGGCCGATGCCAAGGCGAAAGCCACTGAGCTCGCAGAGACGGGCTACACCCAACCGGTACAGCGTACCGACATCAAAGTGCTGGGTAAGCAGGGGCTGGGTATCGTTTATGCCGGAGCCAACTCAATGCGCGCCGGCAACTACATCTCCGAGCACGACCAGAAGATTTCTGAAAAATTAGGCTGGGTGATGTGCGGTGGCGACCTGTCATCGCCCACCGAAGTGTCGGAGCAATATCTACTGGACTTAGAGCGCGAGGCATTCCTGTCATTATGTGGCGAGCGTAAAACGCTGGAACGGATCCAGCACATGTTAACCAAGGGTAAAGCGTTGAGGAATTGATTGGAGACAATAGACAATAGACAATAGACAATAGACAATAGACAACAGACAACAGACGATAGACGTATGGCGGTTCATAATTTCAAGGAGCTAATTGTTTGGAAGAGGTCGGTTGATTTAGCGGCGGAGGTTTATCAAGCTGTTTCAGTATTCCCGCAAGATGAACGCTTCGGGCTTACGAGCCAAATTAAACGGGCAGCAGTATCCATTGCTTCTAATATAGCAGAGGGTTCTGGTAGAAACTCGGATAAGGAGTTTGTTCATTTCTTGGGAGTAGCTAAAGGATCAGCGTATGAGCTTTTAACTCAATTGTTTATTGCCGACAGGCTTGGCTTGTTACGCCCCGAGAGCACAGATGAGTTAATGAACAAAGTCGAGGAAGTGCAGAAAATGATTCACGGGTTTCAGGAAAAATTAAAAAAATAGATGACTTACCGGCGCTGAACAGGGAGGTCTATTGTCTGATGTCTAACGTCTGATCTCTAAAACAAAAAATATGGAAGCTTACATCATAGCAGGATACAGAACAGCGGTTGGAAAGGCACCAAGAGGCGTGTTCCGTTTCACGCGGGCAGACGATCTCGCGGCGGATGTCATCAAACATTTGGTTGCGTCGGTGCCTAACTTGGATAAAGAGCAAATCGACGACGTAATCGTGGGCAACGCTACGCCGGAGGCGGAGCAAGGCCTCAACATCGGTCGCATGATTTCACTGATGGGGCTGGATACGGAGAAAGTGCCCGGCGTGACAGTGAACCGCTACTGCGCATCGGGGTTGGAGACCATCGCCACGGCGGTTGCTAAAATCAGGGCGGGTATGGCTGATGCCATCATAGCCGGTGGCGTCGAGGTGATGTCGGGCATGCCATTCGGCGGGTGGAAGTTGGTGCCCAATCCCGATGTTGCCAAACGGCACCCCGATTGGTATTGGGGCATGGGGCTTACGGCCGAAGCAGTGGCCAAAGAGTATAAGGTGAGCCGCGAGGACCAGGATGAATTTGCGTTGAAGTCGCACCATAAGGCCGTTGCCGCCATTGCAAATGGCCATCTTAAAGATGGAGTAGTGCCAATTACGGTGAAAGAAAACTACCTTGAAGATGGCAGGCGGATTAAGACCCGCGAGTATGTGGTGGATACCGATGAGGGGCCGCGGGCAGACACGAGCCTGGAAGCATTGGCCAAGTTGAAGCCGGTATTTGCGGCGGGTGGAACCGTTACCGCTGGGAACTCATCGCAGACATCAGATGGCGCCGCCTTCGTACTTGTGGTATCCGAAAAGAAGATGAAAGAGCTGGGGGCAAAACCCATCGCGCGGCTGGTAAGTTACGGCGTAGCGGGCGTACCACCCCGTATCATGGGCATCGGCCCTATTGAAGCTATTCCAAAAGCACTTAAAATGGCAGGGATGAAACTCGAAGATATGGAACTCATCGAGCTGAATGAGGCATTCGCTGCCCAATCGCTGGCGGTAGTCCGTGAGCTCGGTATCAACCAAGACATTTTAAACGTAAATGGGGGAGCAATCGCGTTAGGGCATCCACTGGGTTGCTCAGGCGCCAAGTTATCCGTGCAACTGTTCCATGAGTTGAAGCGCAGGAACAAGCGGTACGGTATGGTAACGATGTGTGTAGGTACAGGGCAGGGAGCCGCGGGGGTGTTTGAGGTGATGTGAGATATGAGATATGAGATTTGAGATATGAGATTTGAGATTTGAGAATTAAACTAAAGTAGTATATGCACCATTTAAAGGAAATCCATGTGTGGCGTAAGGCTGTTGAGTTAGCAACATATATTTACAAAACGGTTGCTGATTTTCCGTCAGATGAGAGGTTTGGACTGACCAATCAGATTAAGCGCGCCGTGGTCTCTATCGCTTCTAATATTGCCGAAGGTGCAGGGCGCAATTCCGATAAGGAGTTCGTTCAGTTTCTCGGAATCGCAAACGGATCTTCTTATGAATTACAAACTCAGATTATTATAGCCCGTAATTTAGGCCTATTGGATGATAATAGCACGAAATATATCGAAGAACAGTTGGATGAAATTCAAAAGATGATTTATGGATTTCAGAAAAAATTAAAAGTATAACATTCAAATCGAATGAACATGGAAAAGGAATTTAGTGACGAGACAGGTCTAAAATCTGACATCTCAAATCTCAAATCTATAAAGGGAGGCGAATTCGTTATCCGCGAAACGTCCTATAAAGAGGTGTTTATTCCCGAGGAATTTGACGAAGAACAAGTCATGATCCGGCAGACGTGTGAGGATTTTCTAGAAGCGGAGGTCTTCCCCAACCTGGACCGCATCGATGCGCAGGAGGAGGGTTTGATGGAGAGCCTGCTCGACAAGGCGGGTGAGCTGGGTCTACTGGGGGTCTCCGTGCCGGAGGCTTATGGCGGATTCGGGAAGAACTTCAACACCTCCATGCTGGTGGCCGACATCATCGGTGCTGGACACTCTTTCGCCGTGGCACTTTCGGCACACACCGGAATCGGCACGCTGCCCATCCTCTACTATGGCAACGCTGCCCAGAAAGAAAAGTACGTGCCTAAGCTGGCTACGGGCGAGTGGAAAGCAGCGTATTGCCTTACAGAGCCCAATTCGGGGTCTGATGCCAACTCCGGGAGGACAAGCGCCAAGCTCAATGCGGAGGGAACCCATTACCTTCTTAACGGGCAAAAGATGTGGATTACCAACGGCGGTTTTGCCGATGTGTTCATTGTATTTGCAAAAATCGATGACGATAAGAACCTCTCCGCATTTATTGTGGAGCGTGCGTTCGGCGGTATCACCATGAACCCCGAAGAACACAAACTCGGCATCAAAGGGTCGTCTACCCGGCAGGTGTTTTTCAACGATTGCCCCGTGCCTGTGGAAAACCTGCTTTCCGAACGGGGAAACGGATTTAAAATTGCCGTCAACATTCTCAATGTAGGGCGCATCAAGCTGGGTGCTGCCACCATAGGCTCTTCCCGGCGTGTAATAGGACAGGCGGTAAACTATGCCAATGAGCGTGTGCAGTTCGGTTTGCCGATTTCCAAATTCGGTGCCATCCGCTATAAGCTCGCGGAGATGGCCGTACGTAATTACGCGGTGGAAAGTGCCGGATACCGTGCAGGCCAAAACATCGATGATGCATACGACGCATTGGTAGCTAGCGGCATGGATACTGCCAAAGCCAAACTGAAGTCGACCGAGCAGTTCGCCATCGAATGTGCCATATTGAAGGTTTGGGGTTCGGAGATGCTCGACTATGTGGTGGATGAAGGGGTGCAGATTTATGGTGGTATGGGCTACTCGGCCGATGCACCGATGGAACGCGCGTACCGCGATTCGCGTATCAATCGCATTTTCGAGGGCACCAACGAAGTCAATCGCCTGCTCATTGTGGATATGCTTTTGAAACGTGCACTCAAAGGCGAGCTGGACCTCATGGGGCCCGCGCAGGCAGTGGCCGGTGAGCTGATGGCTGTCCCCGATTTCGGGGAAGCAGACGGCACGCCGTTTGCATACGAAAAGAAACTGCTTGCCAACCTTAAAAAGGCGGGGTTGCTCGTAGCGGGTGCTGCCGTACAAAAACTGATGGCAACCCTGCAAAAGGAGCAGGAGATATTAATGAACATTGCCGACATAATCGGCTACGTGTACCTTGCCGAATCCACCTTGCTCAGGGTCGAGAAATTGGTGGAGCAGCGGGGGGAAGAAGCCGTGCAGCGGCAGCTGGATATGGCACGTATTTATTTGCATACAACAATTGACCGGGTATATCTCGCCGGTAAGGAAGCGCTTCATTCCTTTGCCGAAGGCGACGAATTGAAAATGATGTTGGTAGGCATCCGGCGGTTTACCAAAGCTGAGCCCTATAACATCAAGGCGGCCCGCCAGCGGGTGGCACAAGCATTAATTGAAGCAAATGGCTGGTGTTTCTAACGAGAAATCCACAAACACATGAAACGGAACCGGGGTAGGGAAACTTATCCCGGTTTTTTGTGTCTCCGGTTAGGCACCTGGAAAGTCCGCTATATTTCGTACGTTTGGGTAACGTATTATCGATGGGGGTACCACCAGAAGAACAGAAACTATTGGTTGGCTACCGGGAAACCGGTGACCTACGCGTGCTTGGCAGGCTGTATGAACCCTATATGCCCCTGGTCTACGGGTTATGTTATAAATATTACAAAGACGAAGCAAAGAGCGAGGATGCTGTGATGCAGATCTTCGAGTCGCTCATCACGAAGCTGCGCACCCATGAGGTGACCAACTTCAAAAGCTGGCTATACACCTTGGCACGTAACCATTGCCTCATGGACCTACGCAGAAGCAACCGTATCCAGACGGTCGATATCGACGAACATCTTATGGAAAGTGATGTTTTTATGCATCAACACCATAGTGGGGAAGGAATCCCGGAAGAGCAGCTGGTGTTGATGGAGTCTTGTTTGGAAACGTTGAATACGGAGCAGCAGACGTGTGTCCGATTGTTTTACTTAGAGCAGAAATGCTATAAGGAGGTTGCGGATATCACCGGCTACGACCTCAATAAGGTGAAAAGCCATATCCAGAATGGTAAACGCAATCTGAAAATCTGTATGGAAAAAAATAAGCATGAATAACAGCTACTACATTATTCGCATACAACGGTACCTCAATGGCGAACTCAGCCGTGACGAGATGTATGAGCTCGAGCGGGAGGCGCTTGATGACCCGTTGTTGCAAGATGCTATCGATGGTTACCGGTTGCAGCGAGATGTCAACCATCGCCAATTGAGCCTGCTGCAACGGCGGCTGGCCGACCGTATTGAAGGCCAAGCGAAAGAGCGCAATGCTTTTTTCTTCGGATGGCAGCGCTTGGGGGTGGCGGCCACGGCGTGTGTGCTGATGGTCTTGGTGCTGGTTTTGCTGTGGATGCGCAACCAACCGATGCAACGGACCTCAGAAAAGGAGGTGCAGGTGGAGCTTCCCGTTCCGGAGGGCTCTGCTGGTGTTCGGGCAGTTGCCGCTAGTGGCGCCGGGTTGGATGCTTATCCGGAAGGTGGATGGGAAGCGTTCAATACATATTTAGGGGATAAGCTGATCGGCACTTCACCGAAAGGCGAAGCTATACTGTCTTTCGATGTCGATGCGCGGGGTGTTCCTGCCAATATACAAGCAGACGGCCATATCGATGCGGCCTTGCTCTCCGAGCTGCAACAGCTGTTGGTAGACGGGCCCAAATGGGCGGGTACAAAGGGGAAAGTGGCGATTACCTTTTGAGTAGTTGAATGCCGGCTGTTATACCTGCGCTATTCCTCCCATCTAACTTTCTCCGCCAGCGGATCCCGCTTTGCGGGGCGCAACGGCTCCTCGTGGTAACCCATATAAAAGAAGCCGAGGCACGCCTCGTGCTCTGCCAGCCGCAGGAAATCCCCCATATATTTGATGGTTCCCGGACTGCTCCAATATCCGCCTATGCCCGCAGCGGAGGCCGCTAACCACAGGTTCTGTACGGCACAAGCAGTGGCGGCAATTTCTTCCCACTGGGGTACGACCCCACTGTACGACACTATAATGGCCACGACCGCTCCCGAACGCTGTATTTTTTCGCGTGTGCTTTCAAACTTTTTCTGAAGGAATTGCTCCGGTGGTGTATGGGTTTTGTAGAGCGACGATAGCTGATCGGCTAGCTTTGACAGTCCCCTTTCGCGGAATACGACAAACCGCCAGGGCTGGGTGAGTTTGTGGGTAGGCGCCGCGTTGGCGCAGTCAAGCAGCTCTGTTATCAACGCCTTGGGGATGGCCCGCTGGATATAACTCGGTGGAAACACCGCCCGGCGGTGGTGGATGACCTTTGTGATGGTTTCGAAATGCATTAACGACATATAAACGCAACTAACGACTAACAACTACTTCAACGATATGCAGAATAGTACGCACGGCTTTTTCCATATCCTGTACCGATACCCATTCCTCTTTGCCGTGGAATGCGTGGCCTCCGGCGAAGATGTTAGGACAAGGTAGGCCCATGAAAGAAAGACGGGATCCGTCTGTGCCGCCCCTGATGCTCCGGCGGATGGGCTCCATGCCCGCCCGGCGGATAGCCTCCAGGCCAATCTCCATAATCTGCGGGTGGCGGTCGAGCACCTGTTTCATGTTGCGGTACTGTTCCACCACTTCGAACCGGTAGCTGCTGCCGGGGTGTCGGGACACCACCGATTTGACAATCCCTTCCAGTTCCTGTTCGTGTCGGCGGAGGTTATCGTCATCGAAATCACGGACGATAAACTCGATGGTAGCCTGCTCCACTCCCCCTTTGGTGGATACCGGATGCACAAACCCTTCGCGGTTGCCGGTTGACTCCGGCGATAGCCGATCTTTGGGTAGGGAGTGGACGACGTCGGCAGCAATTTTCAAGGCATTTACCAGCTTGCCTTTTGCAAAGCCTGGGTGCACGCTGATGCCGTCGATGGTTACGGTTACCCCGTCGGCCGAAAAAGTTTCATCCTCAATAGATCCTGCGGTTTCGCCATCGACGGTATAGGCAAAATCAGCACCCAGTTTGGCTAAGTCGACCTTATCCACCCCGCGGCCAATCTCTTCGTCGGGTGTAAACAAGATTTTGACGGTGCCATGTTTGATTTCCGGATGGGACATCAGTATTTCGGCGGCGGCCATGATTTCGGCCACGCCGGCCTTGTCGTCAGCACCCAGCAGGGTGGTGCCGCTGGCCGTGATGATGTCATTTCCCAGTTGGTTTGCCAGGTCCGGATGGTCGGCGGGCTTGATGATTACGGTTGGGTCATCGGGCAACACGATATCTCCACCGCTGTACTTGCGGTGTACGATCGGTTCCACTCCCGTCCCTGAGCAATCGGGCGATGTATCCATGTGTGAACAAAAGCAGATTACCGGTGTAGGTTTTTCAGTGTTAGCTGGAATGGTGGCATACACATATCCGTGCTCATCAAGATGTGCATCGGTGATGCCGATGGCCAGCAGTTCGTCGACAAGTATCCTACCCAGATTTTTCTGTTTCTCGGTGGAGGGGCAGCTTGAGGATGCCGGATCGGATTGGGTGTCAATCTGCACATAGTGGATGAAGCGCTTTTCGGCGCTGGATTTGGGTAAACTGTTTATGATCGAATCGTTCATGGTAGTGCCAAAGATAAGGAATTATTGGCTACGTGGGGCCGTATACCACGTGGTAACGAAAGGGCTTCTCAAAGCCCCCCAAAGGAGAAAAACAAGTAAAAGCGGGCCATTTTTCGGGATGTCCCGAAAATCTTTTTGGCGCACTTTTTTTTGAGAATGTGTCTTGGTTATATCAAAAGCCCCGATTTTTGTGTTTTTTAAAAATGTCTGCACGCGTGCAAAAGCAAATTGCAACCGTGCAAAATGAAATTGCAACGGTGAAAAAGAGATTTGTGCGCTTGCAAAAGTGGATGGTATGGGTGCGAAAACGGTAGCATCCGGGGTAGCGTGGTGGAGATTACTGCGAAGAACAATGCCCGCCGCGAATTGTTGCGCGCCATGAAGCAGATGGCCTTTTATGTAAACATGACAGCCAATGGCGACGCACACCTGTTAGCGAGCTCGGGGTTCATCCTGGTGGGGCAATCCCAGGCCATGCGTATCCCCCATGTGCCCCTGTATGGGATGCTGGAAGATGGCGAGCGGAACGGCGACCCTGAACTTCCACTGCGAGCTCATCCCCAACACTTGGGAATACGAGTACCAGTGGGCGATGACCGGAGCGTGTCCAAGGTCTCTGTTTGCGCAGATCGGTACTGGCGCAACGGTCATTGTGGTTACGCTGTTGAGTGCTATTTTGAGGACATGGGTATATGGGTATTTTAGGGAGAGGATGCCACATTAGCGAATTTTGTTATTTTCCTCAGCACGTTGAAAACGGACTACGAGTCTGGTAACAGTCAAGGTTCAACAAAACCTTAACTATTTAGCCATTGTTGTTTAATATTAGGATGGCTATATTAGTCGATTATGCCCCTGGTTTTATCATCATTACTTTTCTTTCTGGTTTTGGGTCAATCCTTATACGCACAGGAAGGTACTGTACGAGGAACAGTCACGGACCAATACACTGGTGAACCTTTGCCAGGTTCCACCGTGACCTTGTATTGGCCTGAAAGTAAAACTCCACAGACCACAGTTGCCGACCAAAATGGGCAATATAGCTTCTCTGCGATTCCAATCGGCCGCATATCCCTTTACTTCCAGTATCTTGGATACGGCCCGTTAGCGATCAGTCAGGTTCTCATCCGCTCAGGAAAAGAAAACGTGATCGATGCGAAGCTAAACTTGAGCACGGTGCAATTGGAGGAAGCTGTTATCAGCGCGGCGCGCCCCCGGCACCAACCCCTCAATCAGATGGCCGTGGTCAGCGCTCGTATCTTTAGCAGTGAAGACGCCAACCGCTATGCCGGATCTTGGGGAGACCCTGCACGCATGGCATCCAATCTCGCAGGGGTAGGCTCCACAGAGGATACCAGAAACGATATAGTCATTCGAGGGAACGCACCCACCGGACTGCTCTGGCGATTGGATGGATTCGAGATTCCCAATCCTAATCATTTCGGTGTATTGGGTGGCACCGGTAGCGCAATCAGCTTGCTAAACAATAATCAACTTGCCAATTCCGACTTTTATACGGGTGCCTTTCCGGCAGAATTCGGCAATGCACTAGCAGGGGTATTTGATCTCCGGCTCCGAAACGGCAACACCAACAAGCACGAGTTTCTGGCCGGCGTGGGATTTAATGGGTTCGAGCTGGGGGCAGAAGGGCCGCTCGCTCGAAGCAGTGGTGCCAGCTATATGATCAATGCACGATATTCTGCATTGGACCTGGTGGATAAACTCAGCCCCGACGTGGGGACAGGGACTGCTGTACCCAAATACCAAGATTTGAACGCCAAAATCCATATTCCCCTGCCGTCTGGCTCCCTCAGTTTTCTTACCCTCATGGGGGATAGTGACATCCACTTTCAAACTGAATTTGACGAGGATGCTCAGTTGGGTGACATCGAGTTTGACACCCGAAGTGGAAGCAGGCAACTTTTTTCAGGGCTGAACTACACCCACAGATTCAGCACGGCCACCCGCTTGGAAAACCGCGTTTCCTACCAATATTTCCAAACACAAACCAAGCTCTTGGGTGAGACTTTTCCACAACCCGAGCAATCGGATTATTTCGAAGATCGCTCTTCCGAAGGTAGGCTGTCTTATATGGCTAATCTGTTTCATCGAGTAGATGCTCGAAACATGATCAGCGCAGGTATAGGTGCGGACTACTACTTATCTTCGGTCCGATCCACTTTTTATGGCGACGGTTACCCAAGAGTGACCCACGACTCCGAGCTGAATTCAGGATTGGGTAAGGGCTTTATCCAATGGTTACATCGTTTTTCGGATCAATGGCACATAACTCCGGGCCTATACACACAGGCATACACGCTCAGTAAGGACTGGGTTATTGACCCAAGGATTGGTATGAAATGGACCGTCAACAATCGACTCTCCCTAAACCTAGCCACAGGCCTGCACAGCCAGACCCAACAGCGATTGGCATATCTCTATGAAAATGATGAGGGGCAATTAGTAAATACCAAAATGAAAATGACCCGTAGTTGGCAGCAGGTTTTGGGAATGGATTTATTGCTGGGACGTGGAATCCGGCTAAAACCTGAGCTTTACTACCAATACCTTTTCCATGTTCCAGTGACGGCAGACGAGCCCAGCGAATCCATTTTAAATCTGGGAGATGGCTTTTTCAACGATTGGAGCTTTGATTTTGTCAATCGAGGTAAAGGCCACAATATGGGCTTGGACCTGACCTTAGAGAAATTCTTCGATCAAAGCTATTATTTTCTGCTGACCGGTTCCATCTATGATTCCCAATACCAGGCATATGATGGGAAATGGAGACAAACCCGCTTTTCAGGGAATTTTTCTGCCACTGCACTGGCTGGATATGAGTGGAATATGGGTAAAGGTGCACTATTGGCCTTGAACGCCAAGGTGAATTTTCGCGGAGGGAAGCGATTTGTTCCTGCATCTGTCTTCCAAACGGGACATGAAATCCAATTCGATTACTCCCGAGCCTATCAGGATCGGCTAAAAGACTACTTCCGGGCAGATTTGAACATAACCATGAAACAAAACTTCCGAAAATTCAGTAACGAATGGTTTGTAGAGATCAATAATTTGACGAACCGGAAAAACGTATTGGCCCAAACCTACAATATTTCCCGTTCAAGAATGGATTATACTTATCAAACCAAGCTTTCCTTTATGGGTGGAACCCGCTTTTATTTCTAAGTAAAATATAAAATCCAAACAAGGCAATAATCAAGGGAATATACTAATAGTTGATGGTTTTTTTCGGGTTTTGAGGAAGGTGGATTAAGTGGTTCAAATTAGTTTTGAATAATAATTTTTTGTCTATTTAGTCATCCCTTAAATTCTGTACAACACACTAACAGTCAGT